>JBGVIL010000044.1:0-5657 GCA_045123185.1 Bacilli bacterium
ATAATTCGTATTTTCAACTTGATAATATCAATTTGATATTAAGTTTTTTACAACTAAAGTATTATAAAAATACTACCTAAGATAATACTTGGGTATTATGAAAACAGATGTAAACACTTATTTTAACTTAGATAATATCAAGTTGAAATAATTCAATAGTAGCATAAAATACTACTTTTATGATACTTGTATGCTATCTAAAATACTACCATCTACTACCTAAAGCAAGATTTATACCACTAAAATAATACTGGTATAATACTTGTAGTATTATGTAACATTTACATACTACCAAAAAAAATTTAAGTAGTAGTATTTGGTAGTAGTAATGATTAAATAGTATTATTACAAAAAATAATACCTATGTATAACTAACTATTCTATTTTATATATTGTAGAAAGTCATCCGTTCTATATGCCCTTTATACGCCTTCAAACAGCTATTTTAAAAGCTTCACAGTAGTTTTATAAGGTGCTAAAAAAAGATGCATTAGAACGCCTTTTAAAGGCATTTATATATTCTGACAATATTTGCAATTCGACACGACGGCATTCGACATTCGACATCGACACTAAGATTCGACAAGCGTAATTCGACAAGATTCGCAATCGACGGCATTCGACGGCAATCGACGGCGTTCGACATTATTTTTAAAAAACGACAAAAAAATCTGTCGAAATTTGTCGAAAAATGCTGTCGAAATGTAAAATGCTGTCGAATGCTGTAGAAAAAAAATGTTGTCGAAAAATATTGTAGAAAAAAGCCGTCGATAAAAATGCTGTCGAATATGTATAATAAAGTAGAATTATAAGATATATTTTATTGTAGAAAATTATCTTTGAATAATTATACATGACTAGTTTATATTATATACATGACTTGTTTATATGATATATAGTAACGTATTAAGTAGTAACTTATAATATATCTTTCTTATCTTTTTATGTGACATTATATAACTCATTATATAGTCTTAATAACTAGTTAACTCTTGAAGTCTTATAAGTTAACTCTTGAGGTCTTAAGAGGTATCATTTAACGCTTTATGTAATATGAAAGATGTGAAAAACGTTCTTGCAACTGCTTTATATAATATGAAATATGCGAAATGCAGAATTGCAACCACTTTATATGATGTGCAGGACGTGAAATGCAGAATTTCAACCGCTTTATATAGTATTAACTTATTACGATGTTATGTGATAAATAGAAGTGGATAATGTACTATTGATAACTATTTTCACATATTAAACATTATGTTACGTAAACATTTATTATATTATGTAACGTTTATCACATAACATTTATTATGTAATGTTTATTACATAATGTTTATTATGTAACGTTAGGTTTACATGATGTTAATCATTATCCAACCATCTATTATTATCCAATAATGTGGGGTAATAGGGGGGTATGTTTCACGTGAAACACGAACAACAGTTCGAAAAACGCCACGGGCTATACCAATTCCACCCAATGTATACGCAATTCCACCCAACCAAACCCAACCCTCCAAAATGGCTCAACCAAGCCATTTCTAGCCAATCACACCTCTAATAATCCTCCTCCTATTCACCCTAATTAAGCACCATTTATTCGTCATCAACCTCTCTACTATCACTAACTCATGTTTGTCCACATTAAACATTAACTTCCTATTATACATCACAAAATTCATTTCTCTCTCAACCTCTCTTTTACTTATTAATTATTATGTTCAATAGGGGAGGGGGGGGAGTAGATAAACCAAACTGCGTTAAATCAATCGAATGCTACATCGAGCAAACCCTCTAAAATAGCCATTTCTAACCACTTTTTACCAATTAATTAAACTCCACAAAATCCCTTGAAACCGTTGAAAACACTCACTTTAGACGTAATTTGGTAAAATGTACTATAACAACCAATATAATAATTAATAATTTGGCGAGTTTACGAGACAATTATTAATTATTTACGAGTGCTTTAAGCGTAGTCTAAGCACGAAGTACACTATAAAACGCCTTATTTACGCTAATTTTATCAAATTTTATGCTAAAAAACAAAACAAAATGCGTAAAAAATGTCAAAAAATAGCTAAAAATAGCATAAAAATGCTCTATTTTTAATAAAAAACGCTTAAAAATGCTCAAAAACATTAAATTTTAATTAATTTTATAAAAATGCTTGACAATATTTACATTATATGTTAATATGGTGTTGTAACCAAAAGATGGGAGGTGATTTACATGATATTTGTTTATTTATTCACGTTATTACTATGCGGATTATGGGCAGGTAGAAATGGCATATTTGCCAATATGTTATTACTAATGATAGGGTTAGGAGTTTTGTTTCTTGTTAACAAAATAGCTACTATTATATTAATAATGATAATAGCATTTATTATATGGTTATTATGTTACAATAATACTGATAAAAGTAAAGAAAGAGACGAAATTAAACTATCAAATAACTCAACAAAATTCAAGGAGGATTTATATTAATGAAACAATGTTGGTTCTGCAAATACTTCAACAATTCAGAAGAAGACAAAGAGCGTTGTGCTAAATGTATGAAATCTAAAGATAAGCCGAACTTTAAGTTTTGGATAGAAGAAGAATAAAATAAATTAAAAGGAGTTTGATTATATGGCAAAAATAGAAAATGATAAATATTATACGCCAGATTGTTTAGCAGAATATTGTGTTAATAAAGCAAAAGAAATAATAGGAGAAGAAAATATAACTGAATACTTAGAGCCTAGTGCTGGTAAGGGTGTGTTTTTGAATTACCTACCAGAAAACACATTAGCTTATGACTTATATCCAGAAGGTGAAGGGATAATAAAGCAAGATTATTTAACCTTGGAGCTTCCTTATAAAAAAGGAAGATGTATTATAGGAAATCCCCCATTTGGCGATAGAAATAATTTAAGTAGGAAATTTTATAAGAAATCAATAAGTCTGGGTGACTATATAGCATTTATACAGCCAGTAAGTCAACTAAATAATGCGAAATCTTTATTCGAATTTGACCTAATTTATAGTGAAAACCTAGGAGAGATAATTTTTAGCTTAAATAATAAAATAAAATGCTGTTTTAATATTTATAAAAGACCAAAAGATGGATTGAATAAACGTAAAACAAATAAGCTAAAAGATATTTCAATTTATAGAGAGGACTATAAAGGGCTTGTAAATGGGAAATCTTATGAAGATATGGATTACGACCTATGTATATTTAGAAGAGGGAGTTCTGTGGGCAAAGTTAAAAAAACAAACATAAATACACAAACTTATAAAATAGTAATTCATAATGATGATTTAAAATATGATGTAATAGAGGTGCTTTTAAATTATAATTGGTTAGAGCATTTTGAATATTGTTCAGCACCAGCAATATATAAAGAAGATATTTATGAATTACTTAAAAGTAAAATACCAAATATAAAATAAATTAAAAGCATTTATAAGGGTAACAGAGCCAGAAATTAGATGTAGTAAGACCTCGTTTTCGAGGTCTTTTCTATTTATAAGGTTTAACGTTCGCCGTCAATCTTCAATAGGATTTATTGTTGCTACTATTATATATATACCCATATAACACAATAAATCTGACACAGTATATTTCCACCACCCTAATTTATTAGACGGTTTGGGCGTTCCGTCTAAGGTACTAGCTAAAGCTATTCCCCATGAATTTTATAGCATCGGCTTCATGTAACCAATTATCTTATTTATAGTAGCATAATGCTCAACTACTTACAAATATGCTAAATAAACTGTTGACAGCACCCAAAATAAATGATATAATGAGTGTAACAACAAAACCTATTACCACATTTCAACAATATTGAGAGAGACAGCACAGGGCGACCAAACCATTCGTGTTGTCTTTTGCTTTAAGAACATGATAGCACAGGACAAAGCATTTGTCAAAAATATTTTAAAGAAAGTGTTGACAAATAATGGAATGTATGATATAATAATATATGTAGAGAGGAGGTAAACGCATGGATTACAAAAATTTTATAGGAAGTTATATTAGAGTATTTACGAAGGATGATGGCATATATGAAGGTTCACTTACTATTTCGCTCGATAGAGTGATAAATTTAAGATGCGATGATGGTTGTATAGTATGTATTCCAAAAGATATGATAGCTTCAATCAAACTAGCATTTAGAACAATATTGTGGTAAAATAAATCAAAAACTATTGACAAATAATATAATGTATGATATAATGTATATGTAAGGAGATGATATAAATGACAAAAAGAGATAAATATGGAACAAAAATTGAATTGGACTTTGATAATGGTGACGTTAATCTAAGTATAACTGCTAAAGACTATAGGCATATATTACTTGTATTACCTAAACACGTAGCAAGAGAATTAGCTAAAAAAATAATAAATAATACTGGTGGCGTAAAATTATAAAATAAATTAAAAGGAGAGATGTATGAAGATAGAATTTATAGATTATTTATTCAAAGAAGCTGATTATAAGCCACAATGTCATAGATGTGGATACACTAATCATGTGTGGAGTATAGATGACGAATGGATTTGTAAAGACTGTCTTACTAAAGAAGAAATGAAGGAAGTAATAGCCCAAATAGAAGAGATATTGGTAAAATAAATTAAAAAAATTGACATTATTAGCAATCTATGATATAATAATATATGTAATGAGGAGGTGGCGTAAATGAGAATAATAATTAAGAACGTGGGAAACGGCACAGGCATTAAATTAAGCATTAAGCAAAAGATTAAAATGTTATTTATAATATTAAAGGATAGAATAGTAAGATTTTAAAGGAGTATACAATGACAATAAAAGAATTAAAAGAAATATTATCAGCTTATGATGAAAATGCTAATGTAATATTAGAATATGAGAATAGTTATTATGGCTATTCTTATACAGATATACTAAGGGCTTATAAGGCAGATAATGGAGAAATAGTATTAACAGAGGAGATGATATAATGAAAGATGTTAAAGCAATAGAATTTGTGTTTGAAAACTGTGAGTGTGTAACTATAGATAGTAAGCACATAGGCGACTTTTTAATAGAGGGTATTGAAACCAAAATAAGAAGAGTGGCAATAAACTCTATAAGTGAATATACTACTTGCGAAAGATTTGAAATAAGTATATACAAAGATGCCAATATAACTGTTGAAAGCTACGGAGATAAATATAAAGTATTTAATAGGATAATGATTGGTGATGATATAACTGGCATTTATCTAAAGTATAAAGATGGCACAGAGCAAGAAATAGGTGTGCCTTGGGAGGGAGAGAGCGACTATTATAATGAAGCACAAAGTTCTTTCATGCGTGATGAACATTTATACTTGACTATAAATAGAGAATGCGAAGATGCTCATGAAATATATACTGATGAAATAGTGGAGGCTTTAAATAAAGATTATAAAATGTTTAAAATATTTATGAAGTAGGGGGGGTTGACAACCCCTCGATTATATGATATAATGTATAATGTAGAAAGGAGATGAGGATATGATAATGATATATACGTTTAAAACTGGTCGTTATGGTTCTGTGCATATGAACCCAGTCATTATTTGCAAAAATGAAGAAGTAGCGAATGAATGGATATTTAATAATAGTGGAAATTATAGTCATCTATATTATAAAG
>JBGVIL010000045.1:0-2332 GCA_045123185.1 Bacilli bacterium
ACTTGAGTTACAAATTGAAGATAAATAGCTAACCCTGTAAAACTAAATAGCGATAATATTACAAATGGAACTATTAGTTTACTCATATGAAATTTCTTTTTTTTCATTTTATCACCATCCCTTTGAATTATTAGAGAGGAAATTAATCCTCTCCATATTAGATTATACTATTTTAATTATTAATTTGTTCCTATATTTCTATTATTGTTTAGCGTTATACATTTTAAATTATGTGTAGGTCTTTACTTTATTAAATTATTGTTCGTTATTCTACAATAAATTGTATAACACTCGGAACTTTTCTTCCTGTACTGCCCTCATATATTGGATTTAATTGTCTTTTTCCTAATACTGTTTCTGCACTTCCTCCACCATCAAGTGAGTATGCGAATTTAACTCCTTTATCTATAAATATTTGAGCCAACTCTTCATAAGATAAACCTGCTTCATTTTGAACATTACCTCTACTCATATCAACTGTACAAATGCAATAGTCACCATTTTGATATTGTCCTATAGATTGTCTTATATATTTACCAGGATGAACTATTTCATTATTAATATCCTCTGTACATATTTGGAAATTATCCACAAGTTTTCCCCAACCTGTCACAGCATATTTAATTCCATCTTGTATCATTTGAGTTGTATCTGCATTTCTAGGATAAGTAGTTAAATTACCATTTGCATCAATAGCTAACGGATAACATTCATTATCGTGTATAGGTGTTCCATTATCATCAGCCATTGGAGTATTTACTAAACTAACACCGTCTACTATAAATTGTCCAACTGGTTGAAGGTTGCTCATATTAAATAATCCTGCATTTAATGTAAAAATACAATTATTATCCTTCGCATAATCTAAAGTTGAACGCTTAGCTCCTTCTATAGTACCATCAGATGAAGTAAGTGCTACTTTAGGTTTGATTTGAATACCATTGTTTATATACTTAGGTATTCTTACAAACACATATGAAGCTCCTTTAATACGACCATACTCAACTAATATGGAGTTTATAGCCATATTAGTTTCTATAACATCTTGTAAAACTGCTGTCTGTGTATTTACTTGTGTTTTTACTGAAAATCCGTTAGTAACATCGTTTGTTAAATCAGTAAAATCTCTATTATCTTTATAAGCTAACACAAGTCTAAAATATCCATCAATAGGTATTTCAAAGTCGTCATATCGCCAACCGTAATCAACGCCGTTATATATTCCTGCTTCATCATATAAATTTATTCCGAATTTGAATACTGAAGAATCCAATTTAAAACAAATTACATCGCCTTTTTTTGCTTGGTATTTTTCTTTAAATCTTGCTCTGTTATTCATACCTACGTTTGTTCCAGATGTTATCCCACCTAATTCCCAAAGCTCGGGTTGTAAAATTTTCTCTTTTACCGTACTTATACTAGCCATCACTTCATCAATACTAGCATTTGTAGCGAAATCACTATCATTTGTTAATTGACTAGTTTTAGTAGGTATATCTGATTTATCAGCTTTTCCACTTATATCTTGATGTTCAGTTATAAATCCGCTATCATTAGTTAATTCTGATGTTTTAGTAGGTAAATCTGTTTTCTTTGCATATGATGATAAATCTATATTTCCTCCATCTATGTTAACATCGTTTTCTTTTTCCCAACCTATACCTTTACTATTTTTAGATATTTTCATCTATATCACCCCCTTAATTTAAACCTAAAAATTTAACAGTGCTTCCTTCTTCAACCACTATTATTGATTTAACTACTAAATCTTCTAAACTTAATATTTCATTTACATCAATTGGAATTCGAGTTCCACCATTAATTATTACATTTATTTCATTATCGCCCATATTGCATATACTAACATTAGTAAGTAATAGAACATTATTTTCTATTCCATCATCTACTGTAGTCATTAAATCTTGATTAGGTTTATTAGTTGTAAATTTTCCACCTATTACTTTTTTTAGTTTCATTTAAATCACCTTTCTCTTATTTTGGATTATATTAGAGAGGAACTTAATCCTCTCTATATTAGATTATACTATTTAAATCATTCATTTGTTCCTATATAAATCTAAATAATAAAGATAAAGTTGCACTAAGTATCGCTATACCTATACTTAACATTACACTATTTTTTTCTTTCTTTGATTCTATCATACTATCTCTTACAAATTGTTCTAATATATTACTTCTATTTTCAAGTGATGATATTTGTTTTTCTTGTCTTTCAGTAATATTTTCTAATTTTTCTATTTTAGCATTAGAAGTTTTTGCATCTATTTTTATTTCTTCAAGAGTATCTAATTTAGATTTAACTACTGCTAAA
>JBGVIL010000046.1:0-2192 GCA_045123185.1 Bacilli bacterium
GCGTATGCTCCTTCGTCAGTAATTGGCATTAATAGCTCTGCTGTAGCTTGTACTCTGTCGATATCATCAACTGCTACTGCAAAGTATTTAGCTTTGTCGAATAACATCTTAATACCAGTAGTATTAATTTTATCTTCTTCAACTACTCCTTCATAGTCTTTTAATGCTACAGTTCCCATCTTTGTAAATGTAGCTGATTGACCATCAATTTTATTTGGTCTAGCACAGATTGTTTCTGCAACTGAAACTTCTTTAAAAGATTGGATTAAACCTTCTTCAAATAAATCTTTCTTTAAAATTGCCATTGTAAAATCATCCTTTCATATCTATTATTTTTGTTGTTGTTTTCTGTATTCAGCCATTAGCTTTGGATTCTCGACAACTTGTTCCCAAGTAATCTTTCCTGTTGCTCCACTATTCGGCTTTTTAGGTGTTACAGAACCACCTTTTATTTTAGCATTGACTTCTGTTTCAATGCACTTTTTCAAAATACTATCTAATGTATCAATTGAAGATTTACAAGCTTCTGCATCAGAATAATCTAAGAAAGCCAATAATTGTTTAGAAGTAGATGGACTATAACCTTTTTCGACTAGTATATCAAGGCTAGTGTTTTGCATTTCCTTCTTATCTAGCTCCTTAATTCTTGCATCTAAATCTGCTTGTTTCTTCTTGTATTCCTCTTCTAATCTTTCTTGCTCTGTCATCTTAGCAAGTCTTTCAGCTTCTTTCTTTTCATCTTCTGCTTTTTGTTTCTCTTTAGCTAATCTTTTCTTAACTATTTCGTCAACTTCTTCTTGAGTGAACGTCTTCACTTCTTGTTTAGTTTCCTTAGTAGAATCATCCTTAGTTTTATCTGCGTTAGGATTAATATCATCCTTTACTGCATCTAAGTTTTTGTCATTTTTAATTATATCTGCCATTTATAAACCTCCTATTTTAAGTCATGAGTTGACTACTATCCGAGTGTTAAGGACACAAGTAACCTCTATCTATTTCTCACTTCGATAGCTTATCTCTGTAATTAACTTTAGTTATCTTCTTCATCATTATCTGTATCTTCATTTATTTCTGTTGTATTACCATAATGGTAGTTACCAAAACTATTCTCCATAAGCTTCATGTTAGCTTCTTTTTCTGCTTGTAACTTCTTCATTTCCTCTTGAACATCAATTTCACTGTCATAACGTGCGATTCTAGTTTCTAATGACAATATTCCCTCTGTTCCTTGTAATTCTTGTAGCTTTTCATCTAATCCTATTGGAATAACTCTAACCATAGTGATATCTATATCGGCTAATTCCATTCCTTTATTTTGTAGATTATAGATATTATTAATTATTGCTAATCTATCTCTTAAGTGGCGTTTGAAGTATCTTTCCTTCTCACTAGCTAACATCTCAGTTCCGTATAATTTGAACTTTAATGAGATACCAGAACTAGCATTACCAAAGCTATCGTCTGATAAATTAGGTATCTTAGCTTGTCTAAATATATCATCTAATAGTGCTTTCCTTAATACTTCTATATCTGCTTCATTAAATGATTGCGATATGAATTGTGCTGACGCATTACATCCATCTCCATCATTTTCTAGCTCTAATATTCCACCATCTTTTAATATTTCTTTAGATTGTTGGAACTCTTCTTCTGTATCACCTAAGCTACTATTAGTAATAACTAGAAGCTTGTTAATAAATGCATTTTTATCATGTATTCTGTCAGACATTAGCTCTTCATAAGCGTTAATTAATCCGTTAACATCTTGGAAGTCTGATTTAGCTTCTCCATTATTTTTAACTTCTAATATAGGAACTGCATTGAAGTAGTTCTCCTCTTCATAGATTTCATATAAGCTATCTATATTTTCACCTTTGAACTTATAACTCCTGTCGCTAGTATAAGCTAATACATTATATCCATCTATTCTACCTTCTATATCATAGCTTGGTGTTATATAAACACCTACTAATGGTTTAGGCACTATATCATCAGATTCAATAACAAATGTATTTTGTGGATTAAGAACACATAAATCTATTAAATCATTATCATTTACAAATATATATTCGTATGCTCTACCATAGATAGCCATATCTTTAGCTAATTCGATATTGTGACTATCTTCATCAATCTTTGTCATATTAGTTAAATAATCCTCTGATATATTAGAATATTGTATGGCTTCACCA
>JBGVIL010000047.1:0-2977 GCA_045123185.1 Bacilli bacterium
AAAAAATTCAAATTGTTCGATTTTCCTTATAACTTATATGATAATGATTTAAAACCATGGTTCGAGGAAAAGTTTTTCCAACACTTTATGTTTTATGAAATAGGATTTGACAGTGTAGCAATGTTTAAACAAAGGTTAATGTCTAAATTAAATGATATATTTCCATATTATAAACAACTCTATGAAACTGAAATAGCTTGTAAAGATATTGACTTTATGTTAAATAAAGATTTAAAAGAGAGTTATGTTAGAGAATTAACTTCAAACAGTAACTCTAGTCAAGAAAGTAATGCTACAAGTAACGGTCTTACAACTTCAGGACAATTAACACCAAGTTTAATAGCGAACTCAGAAAAGATTGATAAGTTTATGGACACGGCTCAAAAAGATGAAAGTTCAAGCAATGCAACCTCTACTGGTGAAAGCACTGGAAACAGTAAAGAAGAATATACATTAACTAGTCAAGGTAATATAGGTATTACATCATCAGCAGAATTATTATCTAAGTGGAGAGATGTATTAATAAACATTGATTTAATGATTTTTGAAGAGTGCAATGACTTATTTATGCAAATTTTTTAAAAGAGGGTAAAAAATTCCCTCTTTTTGTAATATATATTAATTATAAGGAGTGATACAAATGAACATTGAAAACAATAAAATGCAAGTTGACATTGAGAATTTATTCAAACAAAATGTTAATGACTTAACTTCTATAAAAGAACTTTATAGTAAATTAGAAGAACTAGGAGATAAAATTACACAAATTAAGTATATTGATAATACAATAGTTAAAAAAATAAAAAAAGAATATGAAAAATTAAATAAAATAATTTTAGATGAAAATATACAAGTAAAATTAACAAATGATATTAAAACAATTAATTCACAATTAGATAATATTCCAACTATAGTTACAAGTAGTGGGAGTGATGATACAAACTATTTTAAAAATATTTTAAATAATAGTAAAAAAATATATATACCACCAACTGAAACATTATTAATTAGTAGTGTAATACCTATAGAAACTGATGTTGAAATATATGGTGGTGGAAATATAAAATTTATTGGTAATTTTAGCATATCTTCATTATTACATTTAAAATCAAATAATATAACTATAAATAATATAAATTTTTTAAAAGATAACTTAGATACAACAGATAGAGGTTTCATATTTACAGATAAAAATTTAAACAATATAAATATAATAAATTCTACATTTAAAAATGGTGGTTTAATTATTGATAATATTGATAATTCTAATATAAAAAATAATAAAATTGACAATGGTTTTATTGTTTTTTACGGTGGCAAAGGTAATAAAATAATAAGTAATTATATAAAAACTATTACATCAATATCAAGTAGTGGTGTTACTGGATTAAATTTTATTGCTAAAAATAATGATACTTTAAATGATTATATTATTAAAGAAAATACAATAACTAATATTTGCTATAGTGGGATAACAATGCAAGGGCAAGGAGGTAGTTTAATAAACTGTATAATAGACTCAAATATATTTTATGTTCAGGGTAATACAGGCACTTCGCATTTAATTCCTATTTCATTGGCAAATACACAAAAAATAACTTGTTTAAATAATATAATTTACACTGATAATTTTAATGGTCATTATTATGCTATTGAATGTGTTGATAGTAATGATTGTGTAATTGAAAATAATAGGATTAATAACTTTAAAGGAGGAATAATTATTAATGGTACTAGTGAAAATAAATCATTTAATAATATAGTTAAAAATAATTATATAAAAGATTTTAATGAAAAAGGAATTCATTTATATAGATACACCTCTAATAATGTTATATATGGAAATATACTTGAGAGTACAAAAATAGCTATGGATACAAATGTTTATGCAATTTTTTTTGAAAGTGATAGCAAAACTTCTTTTAAATATAATTCATGTAATTTTAACAAAATTAAATTAAAAACAACAAATAATACAACTAGTGAAATATATGGTATTCGTAGCAACTCTTCCTTTAGTGAATTTACAAATAATTTAATTGAAATCGAATCTAATAATAAGACAAATTGTTTATTAATTATGTGTGGTTGGGGATATGGACAAAATTTAACAGTAAATAATAATAATATTACATTGGTTTCAGCTGACACATCTACAAGTTATGGTATTCAATTTTTACAAAATGCAACGGACGAAAGTGATTATTTAAATAATAGTATTGTGCAATATAATAGAATTATTACAAGTAATCCTAAAAAATTAATAATAAATTCTTCAAAATTAGGCAATGGAATTTATGAAAATAATTTTTTGATTTAATTTGTAATTGATTAATATTAAGAATTAAAAGGAGGCAATTTAATGATAGATAAATTTATGTATGGATTTTTAAACAGAGTGTATGAATTAGAAGATTATACACAATTAGAAATCAATAGTAAACTTATACAAAAGATAGATGAAGTAATTGAAAATTGTAATAATGCTTTTGAATATGTTGACTGGTTAAAGGAGCAAGGAGTTCCCGAAGAAGTACAAACAATAATAGATGCAATGTTAGAAGATGGAACACTAGAAAACTTAATTAATATAGAAAAATTAAATCAATTATCATCAGAGTTAAGCAACAGTATTAACCAATTAACTACCAAAACAGAAAATAAAGTTAATCAAATGAATGTTACAATGAATAATAGAATAAATGAAACAGTTACATTGGTTAATCAAAGTAAAACTGAACTTGATAATTTAATGGACAGTTTTGAAACACAAACTGGAAATTTAATCGAAGAGTTTAAAGATGAAATAAATGCAGAATTAAAAGATATTAAATCTATTAAAATATGTATTAATGTAGAACAATTTAAAAATGCGATAGAAGAGGCAAAAACAAAACCTACTATTATTTACCTAGTACAAGGGGAATATATATTAAATGATATTATATTCATACCTAGTAATACAAAGATAGTTGGA
>JBGVIL010000048.1:0-5585 GCA_045123185.1 Bacilli bacterium
AAACAAAAAAGGTTTAACTCAGAAAGAAAGATTATTTGCAGAGTTATATGTTACTACTGGTAATGCAACTCAAAGTTATATTAAAGCATATAATTTAACCTACGAAAAAGTTAATGACAAATTGTATTGTAGACATAAAGTTCATGCTTGTAATTTATTAAAAAAACAAGAGGTCAGAGATTACGTTGAAGAATTAACTAGCCAACGTTCACCTCTAGCTAATGAGAACTGGATAGTTGATAAGTTATTAGAGATTATTAATGACCCTGATGCTAAAGACACAGATAAAATTAAAGCTATGGATACTATTTTAAAATGTTTAGGTTCATATACAACAAATACAAACATTAATGCTAAAGTAGAAAACAGTGGAGAAATGACTATTAAAGTAACCATTGAAGATGACGAAGCAGATGATGAAGATGCAGATTGATTTGAGAATTGATAAAAAAGTTTTTAGTCCACATTTCTTTCCATACTTATTTGATTTTTCCCATAGATGGGAAATCTATATGGGAAGTGCAGGTAGTGGAAAGTCACATTTTATTATTCAGAAATTAGTTATTAAAGCGTGTCAATCCAAACGTAAAATAGTGATGTGTAGACGTTATAGTAGTACCATTAGTAATTCAGTATGGGACTTAACTAAGCAAGTTTTAAGAGATTTTAAAATAATGAAGCTATGTAAAATTAATAAATCAGATAGAACAATTACATTACCTAATGGAAGTATGATTATTATGCTTGGATTAGATGACGAAGAAAAGTTGTTATCTATTAATGGGATTACTGATTTTTTTATTGAAGAGATATTTCAATGTAGTAATGAGATTATCGACCAAATAGACTTACGTTTAAGAACTAAAGCAGATAATCTACAAATATATGGAGCATTTAACCCAATAAGTCCACATCAGTGGCTCTACGAATTTTGTGAAGGTACTAAAAAACCTAAATCATTATTCTATGATAGAAGTACGTATAAAGACAATCCATTCTTACCTAAAGAATATATAAACTCATTAGAAAGTTTATATGTTCGTAATCCTAATAAAGCACGTATATTCTGTGATGGACAGTGGGGTACTGATTTAGATGGCTTGGTGTTTAAGAATGTTAAGTATATTCAAAGTACAGACATTAACATTAATGCTTTATTAAGAAATAGAGATTGGCAAGTAAGATGTGGAATGGACATTGGTTCATTAGACCCTACTGCTATTGCAGTTAGTTTATTTAATGAGAAGACACAAGAGTTATATCTAATCAAAGAGTTTTATCAACGTGGAGCAACCCTTGATGAAATGTATGATGCTATTATTAGCATGGATATTGCTAAACAACGTATCTATGTCGATTCGGCAAGTCCACAAGTTATCAGCTATCTTAAATCAAAAGGTATTAATGCACAACCATGTATCAAAGGTGCAGGAAGTGTAGAGGCAAGAATAAACTACCTACAGAATTTAGACATATATGTACTAGAAGATGTATGTCCAAATGCAGTAGCTGAATTTGATAACTTTATTTATCTAAAGGACCGACAAACAGGTAAATACACAAATAAAACAGACCATGAATTTAGTCACTTGTGTTGTGATGCATTAGGTTATTCTATTTGTGACATATATACATCTAAACCTAAAGCTAAAATCCTTGATATTAGAGGATACGGTATTTAATATTACAACAAGAAAGGAGAGAATAGTGTGTTAAAAGTTAAATCAGTTAAAGAAACATTAAATTATAATGAAGTAGCCAATCTTGTGCATAAACACGAGATGGTACTACATAAATATATTCATTTAAAAGATATGTATGATAATAAGAATGATATTAAACATAGAGTGCAAGAAGATACTTCTAAACCGAATAATCGTATTAGTCATGCTTATGCTAGTTATATTACAGATACAGTAGTAGGTTACTTCATGGGTAAACCTATCTCATATACTTTTGGAGACGATGCATTAGCAGAACAGTTTGATGATATTTTTAAATATAATGATGAAAGTGCTGAGAATGTACAGTTAGCAACAGACGCATCTATCTTTGGATGTGCTTGTGAGTTATTATATGTTGATTCAGACTTAATGCCACGATTTAAAGCTATCAATCCAATGGAAGTAGTTGCAATTTACGATTGTTCTATTGAAGAAAATCTAATCGGAGCAATTAGACACTGGAAAATAGAAGTCGACGAAGAACAAGTAGATTATATTGAATATTACACAAAAGATACAATCACAAAATTCTTACATAATGAAGATGGTGTATTATCTGCACCTGAAGTAACAGAACATTTCTTTGGAGATGTACCTATTGTTATTTATAAAAACAATAAAGATATGAATGGTGACTTTGAGAAAGTTATTGACCTAATTGATGCACTAGATAAAGTGGTATCAGATACTGCCAATGACTTTGAAATGTTTACCAACGCTATCATGGTTATTCAAGGTGTTGAATTAGATGAAGAAACATTTAGCAAATTAAAACAAATGAGATTAATGAATTTAGTATCTAATGATGGTGTAGACACTAAAGTTGAATACTTATATAAAGATATTCCAGACCAAGCATTAGAGAATTATAAAAATAGATTAGTGTCTGATATTCATAAATTTGCTAGTGTTCCAGACATGTGTGATAAAGAGTTTGGGAATAATTTAAGTGGAGTATCTATCCAATTTAAATTAAGTTCATTAGAATTTAAATGTGCTACTAAAGAAGCATATTTCCGCAAAGGATTATTGCGACGTATTGAATTGATGTGCAACTTACAAGGTTTATTAGGTAAAGTTAAAGACACTAAAGACATTATTAAAAACGTAGATATTCGTTTTACTCGTAACGTTATTAATAACACTAATGAGATTATTCAACAAGCTATTCAATTATCTAGCTTAGTGTCTAAAGAAACTGTATTGGAAAACTTACAAGAATTAATTCCATCAGTAGATGAAGAACTTGATAGATTGAACGCTGAAAAAGAAGAAAACATCTCATTCATGCAAGATAATTTTGATGCACATGACCCACAAATGGCAGAAGAAGATACAGAAGATATGCAAGACGAAGAAGATACAGAAGAGTAAGGTGATTAGTTTATGGCTAAAAAAACTTACTTTGAACAACGTATGGAAGCAATGGATAACAATTATAATAAATACTTTAACTCTACATTAAAAGAGTTACAAAAAGGTTACCAACAAGCATATAAAGATATAGAACTGGAAATTCTTAGATGGTATAACAATATGGAAGTTATAAAGTCTAAGAATCCTAACTTTAAATTTAGTGAATTACAGTATTTAGAGGACTTACAGAAACAGATAAACATTATTCTAAAGGAATTATCTAAGGTAGAAGAAACAGTTGTTACAGAGTCTTTAAATGAGCTATACGTTACTGATTATATGGACTTTAATGCTCTAGACGAAAAGTATGGTCAATTAGGGTTACATACACCCATGTCAGAGATTAATAATATACAATCAGTACAAGTATTAGAAAGTTATATGTCTATGCCTACTTATACTGCTACTAAAACAGTAGCGAAAGAGATTGCTAAGCAAATGAATTTATCTTGGTGGTATGAACCAATCAAAGGTAAATGGTATAACACTCGTATCTATGAACGTGCAGAGAAGTTGGGATACTCTATTGAGGATAAGTTAAGACAAGCTATCATTCGTGGAGATGGATATGCTAAAGTAGCAGATGCTATGGCTAAAGAATTAGATGTTAGTTTTAAATCGGCTAAGACTCTAGTAGCTACTGAATTAAGAACTGCAGAAGTGACTGCTACAATACATAATGCTGAGAAGTTAGGGTACAATGCTCTTAAACGTCAATCTATGCATGATAGTCATGTATGTAAAATTTGCAAGGAAATGGATGGAAAAATCTATCCATTAGGTACAGTTAAAGCAGGAGACTTTATGATGCATCCTAATGATAGATGTGTACTTATTGAGGTTTTGATAGATGAGGGTACAGGTAAGCAACTAGAAAATCCATTTAAAAAAGAAGCAGAAGAATATGTGCAACAAAAAGCACAAGAAAATAGAGAACGTACTCGTAAGATACGTGAACAGTATGGTCTAGATGAAAATGGTAGAAAACGTAAATAGACACTCATAGAAGTGTTTTTTTATTATATAAAAATTGTCGAACTACAGACATTAAATGGAGGTTATTATTTATGAATGAACAATTACAAGGTGAACAAGTACAACAACAAAATGAGGTAAAAGTGGATACTCAACCACAAGTACAAGAAGAACCTAAAATGGTTTCTATGACACAGGAACAACTTGACAAAATGATTGCTGATAGATTAGCACGTCAAGAACGTAAGTTAAATGAAGCATTTGATAAAAAGTTAAACGAATTATCAGAAGCGCAAAAACTTGCACAAATGTCAGATGATGAACGTAAAGAACATGATTATGCTAAACGTTTATCTGATTTAGAAGCTAGAGAGCAGGCACTCAAAGAAAAAGAAAGTGCTTATAACAAATCACAGTACAAAGCAGAAATACAACGCCAATTAAATGAAGCGGGATTACCTGATGTTAGTGATATGCTAGTATCTATGGATGCAGAACAGGTTAAAGCTCAAATTGATGTCATGAAAGCATCTTTTAATGCACAAGTAAATGCAAGTGTAGAAGCCAAAATTAAATCTAGTGCTAATACTCCAACAGTTCCTCAAGAGCAAAATAGATTATTAACATTAGACGAAATTAAAGCTATGACAACAAATGAATATATGGCTAACCGAGAGTTAGTAGAAAAAAGTTTAAAAGCACTTAGAAAATAGTGTTTTTATATAGATTCCTTGTTTGGTGGGGAGTATGTTAAGGTTAAACCAATCAGTGGAGAAGTTCCACTCAAAAATATAACTACTATATTTTAAAAGTAAAGGATGATTATACATGTCAGTACAAAATTTTATTCCGACTATGTGGCAAGCTGAATTATTAGAAGCATTCCACGGACAAGCTATTGTCGACCAAATTACTTATCCAGTACCAACAGAAGGTGGAAAATTAGTAATCAATAAAATGGGTGCAGTAGCAGTAAAACAATATGAAGGTTCAGTGACTTATGATGACTTATCAACTGATAAAGTTGAAGTTCCTTTTGACCAAAAACGATTCTTCGCAGTAAAAATCTCTGACGTAGATGCAGCACAAGTTGCAGGAGAATTACGTGCTCCAGCAGTTCGTGAAGGTGCATATCAATTAGCTAAAGCAGTAGATGACCATGCAGTAGCTAAAATTATGGCTTCAGATGCACATGCTACTCAAGTAGCATTAACTAAAGCTAATGTATATGAAGCAATCGTAGATGCAAATCGTGCATTAGACCGTAAAGATGTTCCTGCACAAGACCGAGTTATCTTATGTGGATATGATGTTATTGCTATGTTAGAAAAAGATTTAAAAGCAAACTTCCATCGTGATGTAGTTGCTGAAGGTGTTGAATATCGTTTAAATGGTGTTCGAGTATTACCTACAAATCGTGTTGCTGATGGAACAGTTATTGTTATGCATAAATCAGCAGTAGCATTTGGT
>JBGVIL010000049.1:0-4425 GCA_045123185.1 Bacilli bacterium
TATAAAGAGTACACCAACTTTAACTAAAAAAGAATTAAATGAGTACATTGAAAACTTAAAAGAATATTATGATGTAAAATACTATGAAGATTATTTTGATTGGAGTCATAGTTATTTAAGAGAAGATAATATTTTAAATTTACCAAGAGAAAAAGGTAATGAAAAAATAATGAGAGCAGTATTAGTTGATAATAATAAAAAGTTTCCTAAAAAAGAAGGAGCTATAAAAGGTAAATTAGGAATTGTTTCTTATAGAGAAAAAGGAACTAGCAAAAAAAATGAATTAGATGAATATTTGAAAGAAACATCTAACATAGTTTTATATAAAGATAAAGATTATATTGAAGATAAATCTAATGAAGAATAGCTAAAAGCTGAAGTGGACTTTGCAAAAGGCTACGAAGCAGAAATTTGGCTTGCCAATATTTCTAACCCCCTATGTATTTTGACGTGCCATCAAAATACGGGGGCTCTGCGAGGCATCGAATCAGCCTATAATTGCAAATAAAAATGACACATTTTGTACAATTCAATATACATTTCATTATACAAAATCGAATCAAAATTTACATTTTGATTGTCATTTTAATTGCAACAAATATGTAAATAAAATTTGAATAATGGTGACAAATTTTATTTAATATTTTGCTGATTCTTAGTACAAGCAAGGAGCAATTTATAGAGCAAAAAGAATAAGTTTTTATACAAGGAGAGTGTAAAAAATGGGAGATGTATTGTCATATTCTTTTCACTTAGGAAGAGATAAAAATAAAAGTAAAAGTGCACAAGAAATTGCAAGAACAACACCAACTGGAGAAACATCTTTTGCTGATAATGCGATTCATAATTTAAAAGATTTGTCAGATGTTAATAATCATAATCATAGAGCTTATGATAATAAAGTTGATAATATAGAAATTATAGTTGGCACAAATAATGTAATCGAAGATGTAAAAATTTTATATTTAGAAGAATTTGAAGAAGCAAGAAATGAATATAATAATAAACAAACTAGAAATGATAGAAAAATAGGAAATTATTTACAATATGTTTCAGATGATAAGAAGAAAGATATTGCTTGTGAAATTATAATTGAATTGGGAGATATGGAATTTTGGAAACCACAAGAATTAAGTTTTAAAAAGCAAATGACAGAAGTTTTTGTAGGACAAGTTGAAAAGCTAAAAGAATTATTGCCTAATTTTAAAATTGCAAATGCTGTTGCACATTATGATGAAACTTCACCACATTTACATATAGTTGGGGTACCAGTAAAAGAAGGATTTAAAACAGGATTAAAAAAGCAAGTTTGTAAGTCAAAAGTATTTACAAAAGAAGTACTTACTAAATTGCAAGATGATATGAGAAATGATTGTATAGAAAGATATAATCAAGTATTTAAACAAGATGCAAAACTGAAAACAAAAGAGAAGGGCAGGAATAAAGATTTTAATGTTAAAGATATGAAGTACTATGGTAAGTTTAAAAATGAATTAACTAAAAATAAAGAAAAAATTGATAATGCAAATAAAGAAAGCGAAATAATGAATAGTAATGCATCTGATGTTGAAGAAGTTTTAGAAAAACTAAAACCAGTTCCATTTAATAAAAACAATAAGCAAATATCTAATGAGGACATTGAAAAAATTAATCAATTTGCACAAGATGTTAAGAAAATGTATTTGTCAAGTGAAAAATGGACCACTTTATAATTGAAAAATGGACCACTTTTTCAATTATAAAATTTACATATTTTTACTATTTTTCCAAGAAACTGTTTCTTCATATCTATGACTTACATTTCTTGAAAGATCTAATATATGTGCTTTATAAGCTAATCTATCAACCATAGCTCCTGTTAGCATTGCATCTTTAAAAATTTCTTCCCATCTATCAAATGTTAAATTTGTTGTTATTATTATTGAACCTTTATCATTTCTATTCGATAATAAATTAAATAATATTTCACAACCTTCTTTATCAAATGAAACATATCCTAATTCATCCAATATTACTAAATCAAATTTTTCAAATTTTCGTTTATATGCTGTTAATTGGCTTCTACTCATCGCTTCTTTTAATTCTATAATTAAATTCGGTACAGATATAAATAATACACTTTTTCCATCCATACATGCTTTAATTCCTAATCCTATTGCATAATGCGTTTTACCTGCTCCTGGTGTTCCTACTAATATTATATTTTCCTTTTTTTCTATAAAATCTAATGTATCTAATTCTTCAAATTCTTTTATGAATTCTGGATTATATAATTTTCTATCAAAATCTTCTAAATATTTTTTTATTGGGAATTTTGCATATCTTATTCTTTTTTTAATTCCATTTTCCTTTCTTTGATTTATTTCTTTTTCAAGTAGTTCATCTAAAAATTCTTCATAATCCTTTTTGGTTTGTTTTGCTTCTTTTATTTCATTTTCATAGTTTTTAAAAACATATGATAATTTTAATATTTTACTATTTTCTTTTATATTCATTTATTTTCAGCTCCTATCATTATTAAATTATACATACTTGTTTGATTTCTTGTTAAACTATTTATATTATTGTTATATCTTGTATTTTCAACTAAATTCCCTGAATTAATATTTAATATCTTTTCTAATTCCTCATCATTTTTTTCTTTATTTTTTTCTATTAAATCTATGAATTTTTTTGGATTATTGCTATAATATTTATCGAAGATGGTTTTTAACTTTGGATTGCTTTTTAAAACATATGAGTTTTTTAAAGCTCCTGGTTTAAAGATAAGTGTTTTTAAATAATGGCGTATATCAGCACTTATCTTCTTTTCTCCATCTATTTTTTTATGTTCACATACAAATTCATTATTTGAATATATTAATATTTTATTGTAATATATTTTACTTGTAACTTTTAATCCAACTAGATATTCTGGTACTGAATAAAAGTTATTATCGATTTGAACAAAGCCATATTTATTTACAAAGCTTTGCCTAATCTCTGCTAATTCCAATGGTGGTCTTGCTGTCTTTAGCTGTTTCTTTTCTTCTTCGATTTTGCTATTTTCATTTAATTTTATTAATTGACTTTCCATATATTCAATTGCTGATTCTTCTGTTGGAAATTTATAATTTTCTGCAAATATTTTATTTCTTAAATATTTAACACTTCCTTCAACATATCCTTTTTCATTACCGCTAAAAGCATTTGTTACATTTATTTCAAATCCATAATAAATACTCATTTTTACTAAATCTTCATTTAATTCTTTTTCATTTTTTCCAATAAATTTAGAAACTACATTTCTCATATTATCATAAACAACTTCTTTCCAAACTCCACCAATCATTTTAAAAAATTTAACATGTGAATCTAAAAATACATCTTTTTTTGAATTGGTATAAAGATAACACCATCGAAAATTACTTGCGGGGCTTGATATTACTGCTATGTAATATTTTTTTAGAATACCATTTATTATCAATTTTACTTCTCCAAAATCATATTCTAATCTGTTTCCCAAATCGTATTCTTGTCTTATAAAGCATTCATTTCCAGAGCTTTTTATTCTTTTCATTTCTAATACAACAGATGAATAACTAACTGTAAATCCTTGTCTTTTTAATAATTCATAAATTTGTTTTTTGGTTAAAGCTTGTTTATTTGTTCCTAAAACTTTTTCTTTATGCTCTTCATCTTCTATTATTAATTTTAATGCATTTAAAAACTCTGGTGTTATTTTTCTTCTAACTCTATTTTCAGAATTATATTTTGGTTTTGAAACTATGTCTTCTTGTATTTTTATAATTTCGGTTGAATTATTTGTTGTTCCTAATTTCTCAAAATTTGACTTATATTGATTCCAATATTTATTAACTGTTTTTTTATCAACTCCTAAAGTTTTTGCTATTGCTCTATTTGACATTCCTTTTTCTTTTAATTTTAACATTGCTGATATATCCATTAAATTTTTCATCTCCTTAAACCTCCAAATACATTCTATCATGTACTTGGATATTATGTAAAAAAAGTGGTCCATTTTTCAATTGTAATCAATTGATTTTTTGGTCCACTTTTAATATATCAAAAACATAGGGAATATAGATTATGAAGAATATTATGATGATAAAGAACAATGTAAAACACTTATTATTAAAGAAGCTTTGATTAGATGTAAAATGTTAGAAGATGTAAAGAAAACATTAAAAATTGCAGATACAAAAAACATTAAAGATAAAGAAATGCAAAAGTATTTAAATGCAATAGAAAAAAATGATGAACAAAAAATAATAGAACTATTAAAAATAATGAATCAAGAGTTAAAGGAACAAGAAAAGAAGATTAGTATTAAAAATTTGGTTTTTGTAGGAAAATTCTTGAAGGAATATGGAGTTTTAGAACGAGAAACTGAAATGCAAAATTTCAATTATAAAAAACTTGGAT
>JBGVIL010000050.1:0-4196 GCA_045123185.1 Bacilli bacterium
ATCTATCAGCAATCATTTTGTCAAGTTGTTCTTGTGTCATAGAAACCATTTTAGGTTCTTCTTGTACTTGTGGTTGAGTATCCACTTTTACCTCATTTTGTTGTTGTACTTGTTCACCTTGTAATTGTTGTTCATTCATAATATATAACCTCCGTTTAATGTCTGTAGTTCGACAATTTTAATATAATAAAAAACACTCATAGAGTGTCTACTTACGTTTTCTACCATTTTCATCAAGACCATACTGTTCACGTATCTTACGAGTACGTTCTCTGTTCTCTTGTGCTTTCTTTTGCACATAATCTTCTGCTTCTTTTTTAAAAGGATTCTCTAATTGTTTACCTGTTTCTTCATCTATTAATACTTCGATAAGCACACATCTATCATTAGGGTGCATCATGAAATCTCCAGCTTTAACAGTACCTAATGGATAGATTTTACCATCCATCTCTTTACAGATTTCACATACATGATTATCGTGCATTGATTGACGTTTAAGAGCATTGTATCCTAACTTCTCAGCATTATGAATAGTAGCAGTAACTTCTGCTTGTCTTAATTCAGTAGCCACTAGTGTCTTGGCACTCTTAAATGAAATGTCTAATTCTTTAGCCATAGCATCAGCTACTTTACCATAGCCATCTCCACGAATAATGGCTTGTCTTAAGGTATTCTCAATAGAATATCCTAACTTCTCTGCACGTTCATAGATACGAGTGTTATACCATTTGCCCTGGATAGGTTCATACCACCAAGACAAATCCATCTGTTTGGCAATCTCTTTGGCTACTGTTTTAGTTGCAGTATAAGTTGGCATAGACATATATGATTCTAATACTTGTACTGATTGTATATTGTTAATCTCAGGCATGGGTGTATGTAACCCTAGTTCACCATACTTTTTGTCTAGAGTGTTAAAGTCCATATAATCAGTAACGTATAACTCATTTAGCGACTGTGTAAGCGCTGTTTCTTCTACCTTAGATAATTCCTCTAGGATAATGTTAATCTGTTTCTGTAAGTCCTCTAGATACTTTAGCTCGCTGAATTTAAAGTTAGGATTCTTAGATTTGATGACTTCCATATTGTTATACCATTTGAGGATTTCTAATTCTATATCTTTATACGCTTGTTGATAACCCTTTTGTAACTCTTTTAATGTAGAGTTGAAGTATTTGTTATAATTGTTATCTAGCATATCCATCTTCTGTTCAAAATAAGTTTTCTTAGCCATAAACTAATCACCTATTCTTGTTGTTCTTCTTCATCATCTTGTGGTTCTTCATCTTCTGTATCTGTATCTTCTTCTGCCATTTGTGGGTCATGTGCATTAAAATTATCTTGCATAAATGAGATGTTTTCTTGTTTTTCTTCGTCTAATCTATCTAATTCTTCATCTACTGATGGAATTAATCCTTGTAAGTTTTCAAGAACAGTTTCTTTAGATACAAGGCTTGATAATTGAATAGCTTGTTGGATAATCT
Organism: Bacilli bacterium; assembly: GCA_045123185.1. Classification (GTDB taxonomy): domain Bacteria; phylum Bacillota_I; class Bacilli_A; order ML615J-28; family CAG-313; genus UBA1231. The sequence continues at coordinate 1,485 of JBGVIL010000050.1, forward strand.
CATTAGTGTTGTTAATAACGTTACGAGTGAAACGAATATCTACGTTTTTGATAATATCTTTAGTGTCTCCTACTTTACCTAATAAACCTTGTAGATTACACATCAATTCGATACGTCTTAATAATCCTTTACGGAAATATGCTTCCTTAGTGGCACATTTGAACTCTAATGATGATAATTTAAACTGGATAGATACTCCACTTAAATTATTACCGAATTCTTTATCTGACATATTAGGTACACTAGCAAATTTATGAATATCTTCTACTAAACGATTTTTATAGTTCTCTAGTGCTTGGTCTGGAATGTCTTTATATAGATACTCAACTTTAGTATCTACACCATCATTAGATACTAAATTCATTAATCGCATTTGTTTTAGTTTACTGAATGTTTCTTCATCAAGTTCTACACCTTGAATAACCATAATGGCGTTGGTAAACATTTCGAAGTCGTTGGCAGTATCTGATACCACTTTGTCTAGAGCATCAATTAAATCAATAACTTTCTCAAAGTCACCATTCATGTCTTTGTTGTTTTTATAAATAACAATAGGCACATCGCCAAAGAAATGTTCTGTCACTTCAGGTGCATTAATTACACCATCTTCATTATGTAAGAATTTTGTGATTGTATCTTTTGTGTAATATTCGATATAGTCTACTTGTTCTTCGTCGACTTCTATTTTCCAGTGTCTAATTGCTCCAATTAAATTCTCTTCAATAGAACAATCATAAATTGCTATTACTTCCATTGGATTGATAGTTTTAAATCTAGGCATTAAGTCTGCATCTACATATAATAATTCACAAGCACATCCAAAGATAGACGCATCTGTTGCTAACTGTACGTTCTCTGCACTTTCATCATTATATTTGAAAATATCATCAAACTGTTCTGCTAATGTATCATCACCAAAAGTATATGAGATAGGTTTACCCATAAAGTATCCTACAACTGTATCAGTAATATAACTAGCATAAGCATGACTAATACGATTATTAGGTTTAGAAGTATCTTCTTGCACTCTATGTTTAATATCATTCTTGTTATCGTACATATCTTTTAAATGAGCAAATTTGTGCAGTACCATTTCGTGTTTATGTACAAGATTTGCTACTTCATTATAATTCAATGTTTGTTTAACTGATTTAACTTTTAACACATTATTCTCTCCTTTCTTGTTGTAATATTAAATACCGTATCCTCTAATATCAAGGATTTTGGCTTTAGGTTTAGCTGTATATATGTCACAAATAGAATAACCAAGAGCGTCACAGCATAAGTGACTAAATTCGTGGTCTGTTTTATTTGTGTATTTACCTGTTTGTTTATCTTTTAAATAAATAAAGTTATCAAATTCAGCTACTGCATTTGGACATACATCTTCTAATACATATATGTCTAAATTCTGTAGATAGTTTATTCTTGCTTCTACACTTCCTGCACCTTTGATACATGGTTGTGCATTAATACCTTTTGATTTAAGATAACTAATAACTTGTGGAGATGCACTATCAACATAGATACGTTGTTTAGCAATATCCATATTAATAATGGCTTCGAACATTTCATCAAGAGTTGCTCCTCTCTGATAAAACTCTTTAATCAGATATAACTCTTGTGTCTTTTCGTTAAATAAACTGACAGCAATAGCAGTAGGGTCTAATGAACCAATATCCATTCCACATCTTACTTGCCAATCTCTATTTCTTAATAAAGCATTTATATTAATATCTGAACTTTGAATATATTTGACATTCTTAAATACAAGTCCATCTAAATCAGTACCCCAATTACCGTCGCAGAATATACGTGCTTTATTAGGATTACGAACATATAAACTTTCTAATGAATTTATATATTCTTTAGGTAAGAATGGATTGTCTTTATATGTACTTCTATCATAGAATAATGATTTAGGTTTTTTAGTACCTTCACAAAATTCAAAGAGCCAGTGATGTGGGCTGATGGGGTTAAATGCTCCATATATTTGTAGATTATCTGCCTTGGTTCTCAAACGTAAGTCTATTTGGTCGATAATCTCATTATTGCATTGGAATATCTCTTCAATAAAGAAATCTGTAATCCCATTGATAGATAGTAACTTTTCTTCGTCATCTAATCCAAGCATAATAATCATACTTCCATTAGGTAATGTAATGGTTCTATCTGATTTATTAACTTTACATAGTTTCATTAATTTAAAATCTCTTAAAACTTGTTTAGTTAAATCCCATACTGAATTACTAATCGTAGAACCATAACGTCTACACATCACTATTTTACGTTTGGATTGACACGCTTTAATAACTAACTTTTGGATAATAAAATGTGACTTTCCACTACCCGCACTTCCCATATAAATTTCCCATCTATGGGAATAATCAAATAAGTATGGAAAGAAGTGTGGACTAAAAACTTTTTTGTCAATTCTTAAATCAATCTGCATCTTCATCATCTTCTGCTTCATCGTCTTCAATAGTCACTTTAATAGTCATTTCTCCACTATTTTCGATTTTAGCATTGACATTTGTATTGGTAGTATATGAACCTAAACATTTTAAAATTGTATCCATAGCTTTTAATTTGTCTGCATCTTTAGCATCTGGATTGTTAATAATTTCTAGTAATCTATCAATAATCCAGTTCTCATTTGCTAGAGGTGAACGTTGGCTAGTTAATTCTTCAACGTATGCTCTAACTTCTTCT
>JBGVIL010000051.1:0-2423 GCA_045123185.1 Bacilli bacterium
GGAGATTTAGTTAGTGGTATTATACACGATACTAATAGATATGAATCAAGACTTAATATAATAGAACAAATAACACAAGTAAGTGAATTATTGTCAGAAGCAATTGCAGAACTGTCAAGACATTTCTATATATTTACAGGAATAGTACTTGGTAATCACGATAGATGTGTTGCACAAAAAGATAAGAGTTTAGAAAATGAAAACTTTGTTTTATTAATAGAACAATTCATTAGACTAAGATTAGAGAATAATCATAGAGTAATATTTATAGATAAAAAAGATGAAGGGATATTGGAAATAGATATAAAAGGAAATAAATGTTTATGTGTACATGGACATAATGATAGAGATAACTCGTTAGATAGATTAATAGAAATGTTTGAATATAAACCTAGTTATATATTTAAAGGACACGACCATAGGGCAAGAATATTTGAAAAAAATAGAACAACAATAATATGCAATGGTGCATTTAGTGGTGAAGAATATAGTAAAAATGCAAGATTATATAATAAATCAGTTCAAATATTTACTATATTTAATGAAGAGGGAATGGAATGTAACTATTTCATTAACCTAAATAATTATAATAAGATATAAGATAGACCTACTAAGCCTAGGGCATTAACTTGTCGAGCTAAATAAGTGTAGGGCATTAAACGAGGAGGTGAAATTCCTCCTCATTACATAGCCAAGGGTTTATTCATTTTAATACTCCTATATATTTAATTTAAATTATACACTTCCAATTATTCATATTTTATTTACCCTTGGCAAACTTTATACATACTTAGGTGAGGATATCCCTCACCAAATAATATCACTCCTACTTTATACAATTTTAATCAATCTCTCCCTTTGAGGACAGGAACGGATATCTGTCCTCTTTCTTTTTTGGAGAGAAGTAGGAGAAGGAAGAGAGGTGAATCTATTGGCTAAACAAGTAAAGCGTATGAAAAAATGTACTTCATGTGGCGAAGAAAAAGAATTTGCGGAATTCTATAAATCTCAAAGTGAATTGTATAAAGCAGATGGCAAGTTACCTATATGCAAAGATTGTGTTATGAAGATATATGAAGACAATCTTCAATATTATAAAAATGAAGAAAAAGCTCTTTATAAAACTTTATTAACATTAGATATTTACTTTGATTTAAAACTTTGTAAAAGAGCTTTAATAGATACTTATAATACGGACAAGCATATACTTAAATCTTATATGAGTAATATAAATCTAGTACAATTTAAAGGTAAGACAGCCAAAGATTCTCCACCATTTAACATTTGGGATATTCCAGAAGATGATTTTGAACAATTTGAATTAGAAGATATAGATATAAAAGAACCTATATTAATAACTAAAGAATTAATTGCACAATGGGGAGAAGGTCGTCCTAATGAAGATTATTTATTTTTACAAGAAAAATATGAAACTATGTGTAACACATACGATAATCGAAACCCTTCTTCATTATGGACTTATGAACAAATAGCACTTAATTTTTTAGACATTAAAAAGGAAAGAGAAAAAGCTAATCCTAATTTTACTAAAATAAAAACATTACAAGAATCTAACTCTAAATTAATGGGTGATTGTAAAATGAAGATAGCACAAATAGATAATAGTGAAGATGAAAATGTATGTTTTGGTACGTTCATAAAACAAATAGAAGATTATGAACCTATTTTAACAGATGAAAGATATAAAGATTATGACGGCATATATGAATCTTGGAAAGAAGATTTTAGAGAACCATTTGCGCGAGCTATGAAATTAGACGCTAAGTCTTTAAAACGTAAGAAAAAAGGTGATAAATAATGTTAACACAAGTAAAAAAAAGAGAAGGTTTATCACCTAACAAAAGAGAAAGATTAGATGAAGGAATTAAAATATGGACTTCATTTTATAGACAAAATATTCATAGATTTGCGATTGATTATTTAGGAATTCAATTAAAACCATTTCAAGTTGTTTTATTATATATGATTGAGAAAAGTCTTAAATCATGTTTAATAACCACAAGGGGATTAGGTAAGTCTTGGTTAATTGCTCTTTATTGTTGTTGTAGAGGTATTTTATATCCAGGTCAAAAAATTATTGTTTCATGTGAAACCAAAGAACAATCTCGTAACTTAATAAGAGAGAAAATAGTAAACGAGCTTATGAATATGTCACCTAAGTTAAGAAAGGAAATAAAACCTAGAGAAATTAAAATAGGGACAAATGAATCATATGTAAAATTTAAAAATGGTTCTACTATAACTGCTATAAATGCTTCAGAGAATACAAGAGGTAAAAGGGCACATATATTAGTAGTAGACGAATATGTTCAAATTAAAAATGGATTTGATACATTAACTAAGATATTACAACCTTTCCTACAAGTTGTAAGACAACCTAAATATTTACAAAATCCTAAATA
>JBGVIL010000052.1:0-2060 GCA_045123185.1 Bacilli bacterium
ACTTGGTTTTTTAACATCTAAATATTCTACTAAACGTTGTTTTAATTCACCGTCTTCGTCAATATAAATACGATATTTATTTCCATCTTTACCGTCTAGTTGTAAGTATTCACCAGTAAGGTTAGTTCCTCCAGAACCTTCATCTCCACCTGCAGCAACGTTGATTTTTTTGTTAATTGTTAAAGTAGATACTTCATTTTTACGAACACCAATATACAATGTTTCAGTGTCCATACAATATGCGAGTTCTCCTTCTTCAAGTTGCATAAGTTTAGGATTTAAACCTACTTTGATTTTACTTGAATTTATTGTACGATTAGGAACTTCGTTTCCATCTTTGTCAATAGTTTTATCAACACTGGCACTTGTACTTCCTTCATTAAAGAATGTACCTGGTCGAACTTCTTCTAATTTAACAGATGTTCTAACATCAGATACTTCTGAACGAATTTGATTTACTGCATCTTGGAATTGTTGTAAATTTACATCTTTTGGTAAAGGAATGTTTTTCCAATCTTCTTCGCTTACATCATACCAAACTGTTTCAGTGTCAATAGGTGGTTGTGTTCCTTTCCATGTAGACTCACGACCAATTAGGAATAATTCTTTTACTTTCTCTTTAGCAGTTGTTCCATCTTCTTTAACAACATTAGAAGTAAATGTTAATTTATCTCCTAAAACTCTACGAACTCCTCCGCTATCTAGTGGATTGTCTACTTCTTTATACACACGTTCAAGTTCAACATCATCAATTTTAGTGTTAGATAATTGAACACCTTTTAAAATAGCATTTTCATCATATGCCATATCTTTCATTGCATTAAATACTTCATCACGATTAGCTTCTGCTTCGTCAAATAATTCTTGTTTATCTGCTTGTGTTTCTGTAAATTCTCTATCTCTAGCAGTTTGAGCCATATCAAATTCATGTTGTTTAGTTGTTTGAGCATCTAAGAATTTTTGTAATCTATCAACTTGTGCATCATTAAATTCGCCTTCCCAAACTAATTGACGAGTTTCAAAAATTTGTTGCAAATCATTAGCAATTTTTTGTGTATCTTCTAAGATTTTATCTAAAACTGCTTTACGTTCTCTACTATAATTATATAAACTATCTAAAGCATCTTTCATTTGTCTTTTAATTTCAAGTTTATAATCTTCAACATCTTCTGTTTTTCTATCCATTAATTCTTTTTGTTGTCTGCTATATTCCAATAATAGCGATTGTGTATTTAATAAAGAGTTTTGTACACGGTCGCTCATATCTTGAATTTCTTTAATAACTTTATCATATTGTTTATTTAAATCATTAACATATTTAGTTGTTTTAGTTTCAAAATCATTAACTGCTTTGTTCATGTCTTCTGTAAAACTATCACTATTTTGTCTGTATTGATTTAATAATGATTGCATTTCATTAACTGCTTGTGTTTTAGTTTTTAAAACATCACCAACATATTTATCCATTTTTGCATATAAATCATTATAAGCACGTTCCATTTTAACTTTTGTATCATATGATTTATCGTCTAAACTTAATTTAATAGTATTTGCATAAGCATTAACATCTGCTAAAATGCTATCAAAATTAGCTTGCATATTATTAACTGAATCTACTGCTAATTTATTTAAATTAATTAAATGTTGTAAAGTATTACTTTCAATATATGCTCCATCATTAATCATTACACGTTTAGCAGAAATTACTTTATAACCTCTACCATGATATTCAATAGTGGCAGTTTGACTAGCTCTAGATTTATTGAACCATACAATACCGTCTCCATAATCAACTTTATAATTATTAGCACCAATAGGTTGACTGTCAAATACTTCTGATAAAGTTGTATTACCAATTCTAACAGTTAATTGTTGAACATCGTCGGGAATTTGTTGTAATTGAACACAATAGTGTACAGAGCTAATTTGTTGTTGTTCATTGCATGGAACTGATGTTGGATTACCATTTGAATCCTTATTCCATACGGAAAACAAAGTATCATTCATATTTTCCACTTACATCACCTTCCTTATAGTTTTAAATAAGTTGCCGCTTCTTC
>JBGVIL010000053.1:0-2602 GCA_045123185.1 Bacilli bacterium
ATACCAGATACGAGTTGTATTTCCATCCGCATCTTGTGAAGTACCAAATGATGCAATAACCATATTTTTCATGAAACTATCCACCATACCAAATGCTAAAGTAAGAAGATGGTAGTCAATCATGTTTTTAGTAGCCCAGTGATTTTTAAAGTTACCTTGGAACTCTGTACCATCAGAACCACCAGTCCATGACACTAATGTCATTAAATCATCATGTAGACCTGATGCCATATTTAAAGCGTCACCATTTGTTACTTTATCAGTTACTAACCCTTCATCTGCATAGTGATAACGATATTTGAACCCAGTAGAAATACGAGTTTTGATATCCTCTTGGCTACCACTTAAATCAAATTGGTCTGAGTTATTTGCAATTTCGTATGCAATATCTTTACGACTTGCAGAATATCCATAACATTCATGTCCATAACGGTCGATATTCATAGTGTAGATACCTGCGAACATACCATTAACACGTAAGCGAACAGGGAATCCATCAATAGAAGCACGATAATCTGGGTCTACTGATTGTGTAGGAAGTGGATGGTCTGATTTTGCAATTAAATCATTATAGAAACGTGCGATACCAACGTTGTTTGCTTGTGAACTCTTTTTTGTTTATATGCGTTCGCTACACGCACATCTGTTTACATAAAAACAGCCCTATGTTTCCATAGGGAACAGACTATATCATCAACCTTTAAAATAAGGTTGCAAACCTTTTCCACTCGCTTGAGTGTACTCCCTTGCGGGATAGTCGTTGAAGTTTGTTCATGTTATTCTAAATAAAATAAGGTTTTAAAATTTTTTCTATATTTTCATAATCCCAATAGGGAATACGTATCATTGTATAACCATGTTCCTGTGCATAAGAATTTTTTAATTGGTCATGAATTTTTCCTTTTTCAAAATTGTTTAAAGTGGTTTGTTCATCTTCACTATGAAAAGAAATTGGTTCAAAATGTTGTTCACCATCATATTCTATCCATAATTTTAGTTCTTCAATAATAAAGTCTGGTCTTAATAAACCTCCTCCAATACCTTTTAAATCACTAAAACATCCTTTGTTATGTATATACTCATAATCAGTTGTATCAAGAAATATTTTTATTCTTTCTTCTCCTTTATAAGCATTACAATATGGGCATCTATGGTTCATAACATAATTTCCAAAACTCATTTCATAAATATGACCTTGTGGACATTGAATTTTTAATTTTTGTAAGTTATTTATGTATTTTTCACTTAAAAGAATATCTCCATTTTTAGCCATAAAACTTCTAACATATTCAATATCGTGTTTTAATTTTTCTGTTCTTCTTTCAATCCCACAATGAACACATCCTCCGCCTTGACGAACATCTGAAAAGGTTGTTGTGAAGTTTCCATGTTTAGGACAATATGCTTCAAGTTTTCCAAAAGCATTTTTGTATTCTTCACTTACTAATTCATAACCATTATCTTCAAATATTTGTTTAACATAGTTATAATCATGTGCTTGTGTTTTTGCACGTTTTTTAATTCCACATTTAGGACATCTCTGACCTTTTTTGAAATTATCAAAACTCATATGAAATATATTTCCACAAGGACATTGCATTTCAAGTTTTTCCCTATTATTTTTATAGGTTTTACTTAATAAAATAATACCATTACCATTGTCTTTTATATATTTTTTAACATCTTCGTATTTTAGTCTTACTCCACTAGCCATTACTAGCACCTCCTCTTTATTTATATTATATTATATTTTTCATGTTTTGTATACCTTATTTTAGAATAATTTAGAACCTTACCTGCTGATTGTCCAATCCTATAATTTTTTAAACTTTCACACTTACTTTTTCAAGTTATGTTGTAGTATATAGGCTCTAAGGATTTTCCAGCAATTAGATTTGTTTTACATTGTATGTTACCATACAAAGGGACTATTCATTTAATCCATATAATTCGCTTTCAAAGTAAAGTTATGCATAGGTTTCCAATTATCACGAGGTGCAAAGTTGAAGTATGTACCCCCTTGCATTAATGTGATATTGTAGTTTTTAACTGGATAATATCGTGAAGAAGTACCTTGAATTTGTACTGGACATTGCCCTGCATCTCCAACTGCTCCACCTTGATTATCTGTTAAGTCGAATGCTTTACCAGTTGTAGGGTCATTAAATTTAATACCACAGTTGAATGTTTCATCTACTGCTAATTTGAAGAAGTTAGGATGGAAAATATCGAGAGTTGGTAATGTTTCAGTACCATAGTTTACGTGCCATACTTCTTCTTGTTGTACAATAGGTAAATCTGAAATATAGTTGTCTAACACTTCATCATGTAGTTGAGCATCTGTATCCAATTGTCGTTTGTAAGCACGAACTGATTTGATTTTACAGTTAGCAAAGTTACCCATTTGACCATTAGCTAATAATTCTGCTCCCAAATAGATTTTACCATCATATTTAAAGATATTTGTAATACAAGGTTCAATACGAGAAATAACACCATTAACATAAATATAACACATTGATTTAGTAGCACCATGTTTAATACTAAATGTTAATGTAGTCCATTTTTCTCTACCTTTTGAAGCATCTGTAATTGTTTCATT
>JBGVIL010000054.1:0-3989 GCA_045123185.1 Bacilli bacterium
TACATCTGAATTTAACATTTCTTCAAATATATCTGTATTTAAACCATGTGCTTTTGCTTGTAAATGATGGAATACTTTTATATTATCTATTGGATGTTTTAAATCATCTCTTAACCATTGATATAATAATGCTGAACTTGTGAAACCATCCACATCCTCATCAATTAATAATCCAACAACTAAATCCTCTTTGTATATCTTTTTAAAACATTCTACTGCTCTATCCATATTTTCTATTTCAAATGGATTTCTGTATTCATCTTCATTTGCATTTAATAATCTTTCAACTTGTTCTTTAGTCATATCTCTATTATCCATTATTACATTTAATAAACTTTTATTTTCTATATTTTTATTGATTAATTCGTATTTCATATTTTCCATCTCCTTTTATCTTTTATACTTTATATATATGTTTTAATTATTGATTATGTGCATATTTTTTTAATTTTTATATTTCATTAATATTTCAATAGTTTTTTCTCGTTCATTATTCTTATTTCTAATATCTTTTTTACTTTTTTTCTCCCATACAATTTCAAAATCTTCAGGAACATTATGTTTGTATTCACTTATATAAATATCATATTTATCCGAATTATCTCTAACCCATTGATAAAATTCTTCATGGTTAAATTCACCAACTTCATTTTTACAATATTGAGTAGTATTTTTATAAGGTATATCACAATAAACTAATGAATCTATTGGAATATCTACATCTTTATAATCTTTATTATAAAATAGAACATCTTGTATTTTTGGTAATATTTTTAAATTAGAATTTTTAGCACTTAAACAATAATTTTCTTTATTACTACGTGCATATCCTCCAAACCACTTACCAGAAAATGAACATCCAAAACCAACAAAACCTGTCAATGCTAAATCATCATCTTTATGTTCTTTAATATATTTATAATTTTCTTCTGTTATAACATCTGGCATTTTCCAACCGTTTTGTAATGCTTTCCACATAGCTATTAAATATTTATGTTTATCATTAGCTATTCTCAATCTATTGCCATCTATTTTACTTATTATATTACAAGCACCACAAAATAAATCTACAAATGGTTGATTTTCTTTTAGTTGAGAATTTAAAAAACAAGATAATTCTTTACTTATTCTAACTTTTCCGCCAAAATATTGCATAATATCACACCTCTTTATTTATATTCAATTTTATTTAATAGAAGTTCTTCAAATATATCCTTACCTTTATCAGTAGGACTATCTGATTCTTCTAACAGTTTACTTTCCAATTCATTATCTAATATATATGTTTTAAAATATAAATCACATCTTTTATATGACTTCTCAAACTTTTGTAGCAACTTATCTCTTATTTCATAAATGTTTCTTTATTTTTATCAATCATCTATTTCTACTTTATAATTATACATAGCGTCATATAATTTTTTAGGTATAAAATCTTTATATTCATCTGCTATTGATTGTATAACTAATTCTTTATTTATTTTATACATTAACCACGCATTTCTTTTGTTTTCAAATAATCCTAAGTATATATTTTTCCCATAACCATTAGAACACATGACTTGCATCTTTTCAGCATATTTATGAGGACTAGTCCCTAATGGACTAACTCCTCTTTCATTTTGTCTTTTAGTAAACAATTCATTTATTCTACTTGGTACAAATATCATTGTTTCTTTTGAATAAATTTTATTACCTTTAACCAATATATCTTTATCTAAACACATTTTCTCTCCTTTTATTTCATAATAATTTTCTTCATACCATTTAGCAAAATTTTGAAAACATAATAAATCTTCTTCAACATAACAATCTATATATGTCGGTTGTCTATTTAAATAATAAGGGTCATAACATCTCCTTATTAATCTACTCCAATAATTATAAATTAAAGGATAATCCTTATAATTATATTTCCCTTCGCCTAAATAACCTACCCCACATACCATTTTGTCATATGGATTTTTTACATTACCCTTTTTAAAATTACCACAACTAGTTTTAACCTTTGCTTTATGTTTATCTTGGAATTCTACCGTTATATCTGAATATTTTTTATATTCAATTATTTTCATTTTTGTCCCAAAATTATTTTTATTAATTAAATTTAAATATTTATTTTTCATTTAATCTACCTCTAATTTATATTTTTCTATATTATTTAATATTTTTTTATATATTTTTTCTCCCTTATCCAACGGAGAATCTTTATAATCTATTAAATCTCCATAATCTTTAATATAATATACATCAAAAAATAAGGCACATTTACGATATACTTTTTCCATTTTTTTATTTATTTTATCATCTTCTTCTCTATCATACATAAATATAATATCTTTTACTCCTAATGACTTAATTATTTCTATTTGATAGTTTGTAAGATTACATCCATATGAAGCAACCGTAATGTCATTGCATCCAAACCAAGATTTAGATTTTAATACACTTTTTTCTCCTTCTACTATTATAATTTTTTTACATTCCATTATCTTTTTCTTGTTTTTATTTAATCCATACAACAATCTACCTGTTAAACACTTATAAGAAATACCACTTAAAACATCTGTATATACACCATATTTACCAAATCTTTCTATTTTATCTTCATCTAAATTTCTACATCTAATGCCAACGAGATTATTTTCATCATCTCTTATTGGCATTATAATTGCGTTAGATTCTATATTGAATTTAATTTCAAATTGTTTCATAGTATCAATAGAAATATCTTCTTTCACCCATTCATACGGTTGATAATCTACAAATGTATTTAATATAGAATTATTATAAGTTGGCAATTTTTCTTTTATATCTATTTCTTTTTGTTGTATTTCTTTTCGTTTATATTCTAATCGCTCAGGTCTACCAAAACTCTTTTTATTTAATTGAAAAAGATTTACTATAAAATCTATTGCATCTTGAAATGCTAGCCCTTCTTGTTCCTGTACAATTGATATCAAATCTATATTTCCACATACAAAACAAAAAATTGTGTTTGTAGATTTGTATAAATGAACTTTGCTTGAGTTACTTTGGTGACATACTGATGAGAACACATAATATTCGTCTGTTTCATTTCTTAATTCAAATCCATAGTATTCAAGTAATTGTATGCTATGGTCAATTGTCAATTTGTTTTTAAAATCTTGAATGTCCGTTTTAAAACACCTCCCCTTAATATATTCTACTATTTAAATCATTAATTTGTTCTATAATTCAATACTTTTCTTAGCAAGTTTATCTACTCTTTCATTATACTCATCACCGCTATGGCCTTTTACTTTAATAAAATGAACATCTAATTTGTCTTTGACTAATTTTTCATAAAAACTTTTATATGTTTTAGTTATACCATTTTTACATTGCCATTCACCTGTTATCCAAGCTGATACACCTGTATAATCGTGATATATAATTAACTCTTTATATCCCATTTCAATAGCCTCTATCATTGCTTTCATACTTGCTGATAGTTCACCAGCTACATTTCTCAATTTAACAGCTTCAACATTATCATTAGCATAGCTAAATTCTATTTCATTACCATTAGGTTCAATTAGAATTATTCCGCATCCATATTTTGTTGGATTCTTAGGCGTAAAACTTCCATCAACATATGCTACTAATATATCTTTCATAATATCACTCCTTATATAAATAAAGGAGGAAATTAATCCTCCTCTGTAACCAATCTTAATTCCATTATTAATTCAACTAATGCATACATAATATCATCAATCGTTAAATAATTTAATTTATTTTCTTTTAAAAAGAATTCTATGTCTTGACTATTAAATGTACTAAAATAATCTAGCCCGTAATCTATATATTCTTTTTCTAACTCAAAATCTATTTCAATTAAATTTCTTTCTGAATGTTCAAGTGTTTTGTTATCATAGAATATAGCGTGGTAAAATGGGAATACAAATTCTGAAATTCCTCTTATTTGCGTATATTTTCTAACACTATTAACATCAATTAATTCC
>JBGVIL010000055.1:0-2451 GCA_045123185.1 Bacilli bacterium
TAATTTATCAGATAAAACTAAAATTTTACTTCTAGTTGGGTCGCCTAAAGATTCTGCTACCTGAACAGCATCTAAGACTTGTATTCTAAATGTTTGATTAGTTTCATTGTATAACCAATACTCATCTTTTTGACTACCATCCAATATAACTTCTCCAATTCTTTGCACATACTCTCCAGTTTGTAGATTAAAAGTATCACATACTCCACTAGGTAAACTTCTCAATATAATAGCATTTTGTCCATTAGGTTCATAATATCTAGAATCATGTGCTACATAATCTGTTGCAGTTTCTCCACGTTCAATTTGAATGTTGGTTAAAGTTGTTGCCACATTTGCCTCTATTGTTTTAACACGCAATGTGCAGTAAGTATCTTCTGTTAGTGTAAATGGTGTTGGATTACCACCTTCACATCCCGCAATAAATGTTTCTTTATCTGATACTAAGTTTATTGTGTTTGGTTGAACGTTTGCTGTTTCTCCATGAGAAATACAATAAGTTCCTTTTTTAAGTAAAAATCTGCACTTAGATTTTTGTGCAATATCATCATACATTCCCGATTTACCCGTAGCATCACACCATAAACTAGCACCTGTAGGTGTAAAATTAATATCTCCATATGGATATAAGTTTTTACTACAAGTTTTAACTGGTTCTACTGCTACATTTTTAGTTCCACTGAACCATCCGATAGATTGTAAATCAATAGAACGTAAATAATCATCATATTCAAATACTCGTAAACCAGTTACAGTTGTTATACCAGTTTCAGTATTTGACATTGTTGCATGAATGCGAATATTAATAGCACTTTTATCACCAGTATCAAAAATAATAGAGCGTAAAGTAGTAAATTTATTCCCCATATGTGAAAATATTGTGTCGTTTTCACATACTGAAATAATATAATCAATTCCATTCGCAGTTTGAGTAAATGTTAAACCATCCCACATAATTACATATTTTGTATTAGGTTTTAAATCAAGATAATATATAGCTGATGCCCATTGAGAAACAGTAGTAGATGTGACAGTAACAGTACCGCCACTATTTGTTACGGTTGTATTATGTGCATACATAGTTAAATCATCAGTAAATAAATTAGTTAGTGGTCTAACTAATTCAACTGATTTCATTCCTTTAAAGAATGGAATGTCTAAAGCAGTTTGGTCACCTTCAATTAACATAATTTCGTCTAATTGAATTGTTTCTCCACCATAAGCTGCATTGTTGCAAATATGAATTTTGGTAGCATTTGCATGAGTGGTAAATGTAAATTTAACTACATCTCCTAATCCAGTTTTATGCATTGTATTTTCTAGATACGTTCCATTAGCATCATAGCTTTGTATAACAACTCCACTATTTGTATTTTTGGTTGTAAATTTAAACGATAATGTATATAATGTATTACCTTTTACATTATGAATAGGTAATCCATTATCACTTGTGATTGAACTAGAGTCGGTTTGTGCTAAATTAACCATTGTCACCCCTTTGATTAAAGGAGCAACAACTTGATTTTCTTTATTATTAATTTGTAATTCACCATTATTAAATGATGTGAATGTTGTTGGGATTTGTAATGCAACACTAGAATCTTCTTCACATAAATTAACTTGTGTATTACCATATAAAATAGCTTTGCTATATTGTCCATCTAGAACATTTTGGTGATAATCTCCACCAACTTTGTCCATGACTTTTGTATATGTTAAATCTTGTGATAACATTTTATTGTCACTTACTGCTTCTTCTAATGTTCTAAATCCTTCAATTTGAACACATGAACTACTTGTAATAGGGTCAATATCTTGTTTAGGAACATCCACGAGAACTTGTTCCCCATCAATTACTTGCCACTCTTTACCGTTTGTTTGTAATTGTACTTTTCTAGCCATTCACATCACCTCCTACTCTTGTGAATTAGCATCAACTTCATTAACTTCTTCTTCGTCATCTACATAGCGATAAGTTAATGTAGTTGTATAGATTTCTTTTACAGTTTGTTTCATATCTGCATAATCATGTGCATATTGTTGTTCTAGACCTTCAAATTTTTCTTGGAATGCTCCACCCATATCAAATGAGTTAAATGCATCATCAAATTGGTCTTTTAAATCTTCAAATTCACTGTTTTGTCTTGCTAAATTACTATCAAACGTTTTATTATTAGCACCAATAGCTCTATCAAATTCACCTTGTTTATCAACAAGTGCTTGACTAAATGCTCCAACTTCATCTCTATATAATGTATCAAATCTAGTTTTTTGAGTATTATATTCTCCCTCTAAAGTTTGTTGCCATTCATTAGCACTTGTTTTCACTTCTTCTACTTGTCCGATTAATTGTTGTAGGATTGGAATATCTTCACTTGTTGAAATAGATTCTGATTCAATACCTTCTTGGACTAAGAATTTAAAACGAATAGGAGAAGTTACATTAATTCC
>JBGVIL010000056.1:0-33755 GCA_045123185.1 Bacilli bacterium
AGACCATCTGGAACTGAACCAAAACTTAAAATTTATATCGCAATTGTTGAAAAAACTAAAGCTCTTGCTAAAGAATTTATTGATTCATTACAAGTTGAATTGTCTAAATTAGTGGAGGACATTAAATAATGATTAAAGTAAATTATCAAAAAGCTGTTTCTTTCGATGAATTAAATGGAAGAAAAGAAGCAGTCTTAAAAGCATATCAAACCCTTGTTAATAAAACAGGTGCTGGGAATGATTTCTTAGGATGGTTAAGATATCCTGAAACTCATGATTTAGAAGAATATGATAGAATCAAAAAAGCATCTAAAAAAATTGCTGATGAATCAGATGTTTTAGTTGTTGTTGGTATTGGAGGATCTTACTTAGGAGCAAAAGCTGTTATTGAAGCTTTAAAACCTTATTATTCTACAAAACCTGGTTTAGAAGTAATCTTTGCAGGTCATACATTATCTTCAACTTATATGAGCCAATTATTAGAATATTTACAAGATCGTGATTTCTCAGTAAATGTTATTTCAAAATCAGGTACTACAACAGAACCTGCAATTGCGTTTAGATTATTAAAACAATTATTAGAACAAAAATATGGTAGCCGTGCAGCTAGTAGAATTTATGCAACTACAGATGCAGTAAAGGGTGCATTGAGAGTTCAAGCTGATGAATTAGGATACGAAACATTTATTGTTCCTGATGATATTGGTGGAAGATATTCATGGTTTACTGCTGTTGGTTTACTTCCAATTGCATGTGCTGGTATTGATATTGATGAATTATTCAAAGGTGCTACAAATGCCATGAATGATTGTTATAGTTTACCTTTTGAACAAAATTCAGCAATGCTATATGCTGCAGTTCGTAATATAATGTATAATCAAGATAAATTAGTTGAAATATTAGTATCATATGAACCTAAATTATCTTATATTAGTGAATGGTGGAAACAATTATTCGGAGAATCTGAAGGTAAAGATGGCGTTGGATTATTCCCAGCTAGTTTAGTTTATTCTACAGATCTACACTCTATGGGACAATATGTACAAGAGGGTAAACGAATTATGTTTGAAACTATTTTAAAGGTTGGATCACCTGAAGCTGATTTAGTTTTAGAAAAAGCTAGTTCAGATTTAGATGGTATCAATTATTTAGCAGGAAAAAAATTAAGTGAAGTAAATAATCAAGCAATGATGGGAACATTATTAGCACACGTTGATGGTAACGTTCCAAATGTTGTATTAGAAATGGAAAAAGTTGATAGTTACAACATTGGTTATTTATTGTATTTTATGATGTTTAGCTGTGGATTAGCTTGCTACATGCTTGATATTAATCCATTTAATCAACCAGGGGTTGAAAGTTATAAAAAGAATATGTTTGCACTATTAGGTAAACCAGGATTCGAAGAACTTGCTAAAGTATTAAAAGAAAGGGTATAAATTATGAAAAAGTTATTAACATTTATTTTAACAATTGCATGTTTAGTTGCATTTGGCACACAAACAATTTTTGCTAGTAGTTTAAGTTTCAAAAAAGGTGATGTTAAAGATAGCTTTGCGTTAATTGATGGCGTTGATTATGAAAAATTTTCAGCAACTTCAGTTAATGATGAAGGAGTATCTGGAAGTCAACAAGTAAATATGGTAACAGTTAGTCCAATGAGTGGGGCTAAAGTTGTTACATGGGCTATTCCAAACGTTAATGGAATTAAAGCTAGTACAGTTATGCAAATGGCTTTAGATTATGAAGCTAAGCATCCAGAATATATGGTTATTGCTGCTATTAATGATGACTATTTTGGATCAGATTCTATTACTAAAGTATTCCAAATGAGAAACCAATCAGTTGTTGATGGTGTAGTTTATCGTGATACATCTATGTACAATCATATGTACTGTGTAGGTGTTGATGATAATTTAGGATATAAAATTGCAGCTAGAGGTGAAAAATTACCTACTACTGAAAAATATGTTTTAGATATTTATGATGTTAATGGATTAACAATTGTAAAATCTATTGAATTAGATGGATTCAATGTTGCTCCTGAAGCAAATCAAACTACAGTTTGCTACGGATTAAGTGAAAGTATTTCTTCATCTGTTGCTGAAATCTTTAACATTGATGCTACTTCAAAATCAAGATTAACATCTTATTTCTATATTGCTGGTAAAGCTAGTGGAAGAACTGATAAAACTAATTCAGAAATTCCTGCTGTTTTAACTACAGATGTTGAAATTGCTAACTATTTAGATAGTGGATGTCAAGTTCGTATTTCTAAAAAAATTACTGGTGATTGGGCTAATTACAAGAGTGTATTTGGTGCTGGTGCTCAAACATTAAGAAATGGTGAACTTTTAACTGCTGAAGAAATTGGTGACTATGGTCTTGATCATGTTAAACTTCGTCACCCAAGAACTACTATCGGATTTAAAGCTGATGGTTCATGTGTTTTAATGGTAATCGATGGTCGTCAAGATGGTATGGATGGTGTATCTGAAAGAGAAAATGCTTTAGCGTTACAACAATTAGGTTGTGTTGATGCATTTAACTTAGATGGTGGTGGATCATCAACATTTATTATTAGAAAAAATGGTGTACTAACAGTTGTTAACTCTCCATCTGATGGTAGCGAAAGAAGTGATGCAAACTGTGTATTAGTTGTTGCTCCAAGAACTAATATTGATATTAATGCTACATCTAAAGAAAATGCTGATGGTACTGCAACTATTAGTGGTACTGCATCTATCGAAGCATTAAATGGATTCAGTTATGAATCAAGTGAAATCTATATTAATGGTATGCCAACTGGTCAAAGTGCTGAATCATTTGAAATCGCTGGTTTACAAACTGGTAGAACTTATAATTTATCAGTAATGTTAATTTATAAATCAGGTTCAAGTAATGTAGGTAAATGTTTCTATAATGAAAACATTGAAGTTGGTGGTAAAGAGTCTGATAAATTACAAACTCCAACTATTAATGGTCTAACTGTTGAAAAACAAGCACGTGGATTCAAGGTGAATATTTCTGTTTCTGACCCTTCATTTGCAATTACGAAGATGAATGTTATTTACAATGATGGTAAAACAAGCACAGTTGCAAGAAGAGTAGCTGGTGGTTATTCTATTACAATCTTTAATGATACAGCTAAAGAATATAATTTCTCTTTAGAATATAGTTATCGTACAGAAATTAATAATCCAGTTGATGAATTACTTGAAAATGCTTTAATTTATCGCCATAATATGGAAGAAGAACCACATGAACATAAATTCGTTGATGGTAAATGTGAATGTGGTGAAGTGGATCCTAATTGGAAAGCTCCACATGAACACGAATTTGTTAATGGTAAATGTGAATGTGGTGAAGTAGATCCTAATTATGAAAATCCAGATCATGAACATGAATTCATTAATGGTAAATGTGAATGTGGTGAATTAGATCCTGATCATGAACATGAATTCGTAGATGGTGAATGCGAATGTGGTGAAAAAGAACCTACTGAAGATAAACCTCAAAATCCAAATAATGGTGTAGGAATGAATTGTTCTATGGGATTTGTTGCAGTACTTCCATTAATTGGTGCAGCTGCATTATTATTAATCAAAAGAAGAAAATAATTTAAATTAATAAAAAACAAAGGTCATTATGACCTTTGTTTTAATTTGCTTGATTAAAATGACATTTTATGATAAAATATATTAAATATTAATTATAAATATCAAAATAGGTGAAAAGAATATGGTTATTAAATATCAACTGATTAAAAAAGATGAAAGATCCATGGCAAGACTTGGTGTAGTAACTACTCCACATTCGACTTTTGAAACGCCAATTTATATGCCAGTTGGAACACAAGCGACTGTTAAAACATTAAGTCGTGAAGAATTAATTGATTGTGGTGCAAAGATAATCTTAAGTAATACTTACCATTTATGGTGTCAACCAGGTAATGATGTTGTTGCAGAAGGCGGAGGTTTACATAAATTCATGAATTGGGAAAGAGCAATTCTTACTGATTCAGGTGGATTCCAAGTGTTCTCTCTTGCAAAACTTCGTGATATTAAAGAAGAAGGTGTTACTTTTAAACATCATAAGAGTGGTAAAAAGATGTTTTTATCACCAGAACTAGCAATCGAAATCCAAAATGATTTAGGTAGTGATATTATGATGTGCTTAGATGAATGTCCACCATATCCTGCAACTAAAGAGTATTTAGAAAACTCTGTTGCTAGAACTATTAGATGGGCTAAAAGATGTTATGACTCTAATCGAAATCGTGATACACAAGGTCTATTTGGTATAGTTCAAGGTGGAAATATTCCTGAACTAAGAAAACATTGTGCTGAAGAATTAAAGAAAATTCCATTCGATGGTTATGCTATTGGAGGTTTGAGTGTTGGTGAACCTAAAGAAATTCAAAATGAAGTATTAAGTTATACTACACCATGTTTGCCAGAAGATAAACCAAGATACTTAATGGGAGTTGGATCACCTGGTGCAATTTTAGATGGTGTTGAACGTGGTATAGATATGTTTGACTGCGTACTTGCAACTCGTATCGCAAGACATGGTACTGCAATGACATCTATAGGAAGAAAATTACTAAAAAATAAAGAATTTGAAAGAGATTTTACACCACTTGATAAAGAATGTGATTGTTACTGTTGTAAAAACTATACAAAAGCTTACTTACATCATTTAATTAAAGCAGAAGAAATGTTAGGTCAAAGATTGATTAGTATTCATAATACACATTTCTTATTAAAATTAATGGAAAATATTCGTCAAGCAATTAGAGAAGATCGATTCTTAGAATTTAAACAAGAATTCTATGAAAAATATGGACTTGATAAGAGTGACAGGGATTTCTAATGAAAAAATTAATATCTATAATTTGTATGTTTGTTCTTGCTTTTACACTAGTTAGTTGTAAAGATAAGACAATAAAAATGGAAAATGGTGTTTTAATGACACTAAACGAAGAACTAAAAGCAAATATTACAATGAACACAACTGCTCCACAATTAATGTTTAATTATGAAGGAACATACAATGTTTATGAAACAAGTTCTTTATTAGGTTATATTTTTACAAAAAATGATAATTTTAAATTAAGTAAGGATTTTGAAAATCATCTAAAACAATTTAAAGATTCTTATTGTGTTGTTTCAGAAATAGTTCAAGAATATGATGAACCTAATGCTGTATTTGGTGAGCAACGTGTTCCGCTAGACTCAAATACAAAATCAGTTGAATATACTATAGTAGTTTGGGATACAGATGGAACAAGATATTCATATATGTTTAGAAGTTTTATATCTGGTGGAGTAAGATATTTTGCGTATACTTACAGTACAGGTATAACAATGAGTATTGAAGTACCATTAATTGTGCAAAATGTTGAAGGAAAACAACAAATATTTATGGTTGCGTTACCATACAATACTAGTTATAAATTAGGTGCAAATACTAAAATAAATAAATTATTGAATCGCGAAGAATATTTAGAAGAATCTTATCATACTTTTGATTATCCTTCAGCTATTCAAAATGAACTAGATAAACCAAAATGTATACAAGAATGGTATACAAAACACTGTAATGGTCGATTTGAGGGAACACAATTTGTATTTGATTATTTAGGTATTAAATACAATGTTAACTTTACAGATTCTAATTTTAAAGTATATGTAGCTTAAATGATGCAATTTATTGCATCATTTTTTATAATATAATATTGGTTGTAAAAATGTCGAAAATTTGGTATAATTAATTACAATTAAGGAGTTAATATGAACAATTATAGTAAATTAATAAATTCACATATGATTTCATTTAAAGAAGCACTTGTTAAGAATTTTAAAAAAATTAACTTAAACGAAATAGAAGCGATGGTTATAATTTTACTTTATGAACAAAAGAAAATTAATAACACTTTATCAATTGAGTCATTATTAGAACAAGTTACACTATCTGAATATGACTTATCTTCAATGATTGTTAATCTAGTTGAAAGAGGGTATATCGAGTTAGTCATAGAAGATAATATGGAAGAACATTTTTTCTTAACACCTACAATTGATAAACTAGGGGAAGTTCTTGAACAAAATGATAAAAAAACTCATAGTAACGATATTGAACTTTCTAAAACAATTAATTTTATTGAATCAGTTTTCCAAAAACAAATGACACTAAATGATTTAAAAATTATTGATCGTTGGTTAGAAGAAGGTTTTTCTTTTGAGGAAATAACTAATACCGTATTAGAATGTGTTCGACTTAAGAAAACGAATGTTAAATATGTTGATGCTGTTTTAATTAGTCGTAAAAAACATGAAAAAGCAACTAATGTTGATCCTGAATTACAAGAGGTTTTACAACAAATCAATGTTAAACGTCGATAGTAGTATTGTAATTAATGAATTAGAAAAACTATTTCCTGATGCTAAATGTGAATTAAACTATCGTAATGTTTTTGAATTAAGTATTGCTGTGATATTAAGTGCACAAACAAGTGATGCAAGTGTAAATAAAATTACGCCTAAATTATTTGAAAAATATCCAACCATTCAAGATATGGCACATGCAAAATATGATGATGTTTATTCAATTATTAGTTCTTTAGGTTTAGCAACTAGAAAAGCTGAGTATTTAATTCGTTTTTCAGAAGAAGTGCTTATTAAATATCAAGGTATTGTTCCAAATACAATCGAAGAATTAACTAAGTTACCAGGAGTTGGTAGGAAAACTGCAAATGTTATCATTAGTGAAGGATATGGTTTACCTGGCCTTGCAGTAGATGTTCATGTAACTAGAGTTAGCAAACGATTAGGGTTTGCAGATGAAAATGCGACTGCTGATCAAATTGAAGTTGTTTTAAAGAATTATTTTCCTATTGAAACATGGCATAATATGCATCATAAATTAATATTTATGGGAAGATACTTATGTAAATCACAAAAACCAGAATGTTACAGATGCCCATTTACTAAAAATTGTTTATATTTTAATACTAAATAATACAAAAAAATACCCCTTAGCTATTATATAATGCTAAGGGGTTTTATTATGCAAATTAAAGTATTTGATTGTGAACATGAAAAAGACTTAGAATATGAAGTAAATTCATGGTTAAAAGATATTCCTGATGAATATATTATTGATATTCAATATCGACTTGGATTAATGTACGATGAACGAAGTCAAATATATTGTTATAGTTGTATGATTACTTATCGTTCTGATTTAGAAGAATATTTAAGTCTTCAAAAGAAGGGTCGATATAAATAGTTTTTTGATTAGTATAAGTTACAAAACAACCTTTCATACCTGGAACCTTTTTAATATTTTTAACTTCAGTATAGTCAATAGGTACACTATTTGATTTATCATACTTTGAATTTAATGCTGCTAAATGAGCAGCAATTCTAATGTTTCTTTCTTCAAGTTTATCTGTTCTTAAAATGACATGAGCACTTGGCATATCTTTAACATGGAACCAATAATCAGTCTTTTTTGCAAAACTATGTGTTAAATAATTATTTTGAATATTATTTTTCCCAACGTAAAACTCTGATCCATCAATTAAATATTTAGTTATACTCTTAACAGAGTTTTGTTTTGATTTGAGAATTTTTTTATTGTCTTTTAAATATCCATTTGAAATTAACTCGGCTTTAATATCTAACATTTCAACTGTATTAACAAACTCTATTTGAGATAATATTGTTGATAAATAAGCTATTTCGTTTTTTGCAATTTCAATTTGTTCGTTGATATGTTTATTTGCGTTGATTGATTTTTTATAGTTTTTAAAGTATATTTGCATATTCTCTGTTGGGGATTTTAAAGGGTTTAAACTAATAGTATAATCGGTAGTATCATCAAAACTTCGTAAAGTAATTGAAGTCATTCCTTTCCTTATATTATATAAAGATGATTGAAGAAGTTGTCCTTTAATTAAATCATCAACATGAGTTAATGCTTTTTCTAAGTCATTTTCTAGATTAGATACTTTTGATGTTAATAAACTTATTTTATTTTTTAGTAATTTTTGAATTTGATGAAAATCTGGATTTTCTGTTTTCGTGTTTTCTTTGAATTGTTCGTTTAATAGTTCTGATAGAGTATTAAAACTTTTGTTAGGAGCATCTATTGATAATAGTTTATAAGGAGAAAAAATTTGTTTTTTCTCTAAAAAATAGATCGTTGGACACAAATTTTGTTTAATGAATTTTTCCACATCATTAATGAATTTTATCTCATCTTTGTGGATTTTTGATGCACCTTCAATAAGATTTAACTCTTCAATTGGAATATTATGCTTGAAAGGATTAATCAATCCTCTTGAAGTAGGTAATTGATAAGTAGCTTTTGGTATCATAATTCTTGTTGTTTCATCACTTGGAAAGTGTTTTCTCATAACATCAAGAATTTGATAATTAGGTAGAGTTAATATTAAATTAGATGATCGTCCCATTAGTTCTATAATTAAATTATAAACTATAGTATCGCCTAATTCATTTTTATTTTCAATATTTAAAATCACTATACGATCATTTTCAATTTGAATAATATCTTTTACAATACCGCGTTCTAAGTATTTGCGAAGCACCATACAGAAGTTGTAAGGATTTAAAGGAGCTTGTGGCTTCTCGTTTATCAAATAAAAACGAGGATTATTATATGACATAGATATCAAAAAATTAAATGTATGATGATTGTGAATTTGTAATACAATATCAGTAGGATTAGGTTGAATAATTTTATTGATTCTACCAAATTGTAAATTTGATTTCAATTCATCAACTAAATGATGAATAAGAATTCCATCAAATGCCATAGTGTATTCCTCCTTTTGATATATTATATCACAAAAATAAGTAAAAAGATATTTTAATACTTGAAAAATTAAATATAATATGATAAAATGTATGATATAGTGGAGGCATTTATGAAACTTAATCAAAAAGGCTTATTAATCGTATTATCTGGTCCTTCAGGGGTTGGAAAAGCAACTGTTAGAAAAGCTTTATTTAATTCACCTGATCATAAATTTACATATTCTGTATCAATGACTACTAGAAAACCAAGAACAGGTGAAATTGATGGTCAAGATTATTATTTTGTAAGTGAAGAAGAATTTTTACAACGTATTAAAGATGGTCGTTTCTTAGAATACGCGAAATTCGTTGGTAATTATTATGGAACACCAATGGAACAAGTACAAGAAATGATTGAACAAGGTGATGAAGTTGTATTGGAGATTGAAGTAGAAGGAGCAATGCAAGTAAAGGCAAAAATGCCAGATGCTGTTCTTATTTTTATCGCACCTCCAACATATGGTTCATTAAAAACAAGACTATTAGGTCGTGGTACTGAAAGTGAAGAAATTATCATGGAACGAATCAGTAAAGCGCACCGTGAATTAACTTTAGCAGCAGGATACGATTATATTGTAATCAATGATGATGTTGAAAATGCTGCAGATAGAATTAAAGCTATTATTCGTGCAGAACATGCAAGATGTAGAAGAAGCTTAAATGGATATTTACAATTATTGGAGGAAACTAAAGATGAATAATCAAAAAGGTATGCGTTATCCATCAATTGACCAATTGGCGGATAAAACTAGTTCAAAATATCGTTTAGTAATGGCAGTTGCAAAACGTGCTTTAGAAATTGATGAAGCAAAAGTAACTTATATGGAACATCCTTCTAACAAAAAAAGTATTGGTCTTGCGTTAGAAGAAATTAAATCTAATAAGATTTTAATTAAATAGACTAATTTCAAAATGAAAACTAATTGTTAAAACGATTAGTTTTTTTAGATAGAAGGAGGGGAGTATGAACAATATAAGAATAGACGATACGATTGTTAATGAATATATCAATTGCAATGATGTATCAGTATTTCGAAATGATGAAGTATTTTCATTAGGCGAAGACCCATCAGGTCAACAAATTAATGTTTATATAGATCCTAATCCTTACTTAATTGATAAAGCAAAACTGATAACACATGGATTTATTGAAGAAATTAAGAAACTTAACTTTTCAAATGATCCTAAGATCAAAAAATACATTCCAAATATTGAATCACTAGAATCCTACATTACAGTGAAGTTAGTTGTTGGTTTACCACCAGGAATGAGAAGAATGTTTAGAGGAAATGGTGATCAAGGTATTTTAATAGTTGTAGATGTAATTAATGGTTTAGATGAAAGTGATTCTAATGATTTATATATTGAAGACTTTGCAAATTATATTAGATATGCTGTATTATTAATGTTATTAGACATGAAAGGTGCAGAAAAAGAAGAAAATGCTATTTCAACTTTAGCACATGCCATATTTACTACAAGTTTTGCAGAATACCTAAGTGGAACAAATCAGATTGAAAAATTTGAAGGTATAAATCTTACGCAGTTTTGGGAATATACTGAATTCAATATGATTAAAAAAGTATTGAAAAAGAAAAAAATGAAGGATGTTACAGCTTATATGGGGATGGTTGTCAACAGTAATCCTGAGATGGTTGTTTTGGGTATTACTGGTAAACGTTATTTAAGTTGTTTAGAAAATGATGATGAAATTTTTGAAATATATCAAAATGGTGATATTGAATTTATAAGAAGAATTCTTAAAAATAAAGAAAATAAATATGCCATTTCAGATACCTCAAATTTTGTATTCTTTAATAAATCATTAATTGTAGTTACAATGATTTATATTGGTTGGTCAATCTTGGGATTTATATTTGGTGATAAATTCTTTAATCAAATATTTTATATTTATCCTTTAATAATCTGTATTGTTTGGTTATTAAAAGATCAATATTCGTATAAAATTAACAAAAATCTTAAACGTTTTTTAATAAATATTGGAATTATTTCTGTTATCGCAATAGCGTATATGTTAATAGTATTATAAGGAGCACAAAATGAAAAAAGTAGTTATTACAAATCATCCAGTTATTAAACACAAATTATCAATTATTCGTGATGTAAATACACCACACTATTTATTTAATCAACTTGTAAATGAAGTTGGTAAACTTATGGCTTATGAAGCTACTAAAGATTTAGAAACAAAAAAAGTTAATGTAGAAACACCATTACAAGTTGCTGAATGTGAAAAATTACTTGATAATGTTGTAATTGTTCCAATTTTAAGAGCAGGATTAGGTATGGCTGATGGTGTGTGTGAAATTTTACCACATGCTAAAATTGGACATTTAGGTTTATATCGTGATGAAGTAACACTAGAAACTAAAGAATATTTAAATAAACTTCCAGCAACAATTAAAGATTCAGTTGTTTTATTAGTAGATCCAATGCTTGCAACAGGTAATACAGTAGTTTATGCATCTGGTTTATTAAAAAAAGCTGGTGTTAAAAAGATTATTTATATTGGTTTAGTTGGTGTTGACTGTGGTATTGATAAAGTGCACTCTTTACATCCAGACGTTGATATTTATTTAGCAGCAAAAGATGAAAAATTAAATGATAAAGCATATATTTTACCAGGATTGGGCGATTGTGGTGATCGTTTATTTGGAACTAAGTAGGTGTCAAATGAATTTTATTGAACAAGACGTTAAGAAAATTCTAGTATCAAGCGATGAAATTGAAGCGCGTTCTTTAGAACTTGCTCAACAACTTGAAAAAGATTATGAAGGCAAAAGACCGATGTTACTTTGTCTATTGAATGGTGCTTTACCATTTATGGCAACGCTAGTTAAAAAAATTCGTACTGATATTGAATATCAATGTGTTAAAGTAACTAGTTATGCCGGAACTACTACAAGTGGAACTGTATCATTAGGCAGTTTTGATATTTCAAAATTTGCAGGTCGTGATGTTATAATTGTAGAAGATATTGTTGACACTGGTTTAACAATTCAAAAAGTAATTAATTATTTAACAACTTTAGGGGTTAACTCTGTAGAAGTTGTTACACTTCTTGATAAACCTTCAAGAAGAGAAGTTAAAATTAGTCCTAAATATATAGGTTTTAATATTCCAAATGAATTTGTAATTGGATTTGGACTTGACTATAACGAAAAATATCGTAATTTACCATATGTTGGAGTATTAAAAGAAGAAGTAATTTAATCTTTAAAAAATGATATTTCGTTGTAAAACAAATATCATTTTTTTTAAATTCATACAAAAATCACATAATATTCATAATAATAAAAGGCAGACGTGATATAATGATAAAAAAGTTTTTAAATAAAATTATTGGATCAAAAGAATTTTACAAGATGGTCCTAGTAATTGTTATTCCGATTGCGTTACAACAATTATTAACTCAATTTGTTTCATTAATTGATAATATTATGATTGGCTCAGTTGGAACAGAACAAATGTCGGGTGTTGCGATTAGTAACCAGGTTTTAATGGTTTTTAATTTAGCTGTATTTGGAATAATTTCTGGTGTATCAATTTTTGCTTCTCAATACCATGGTTCAAAAGATATTAACGGAATAAAAAAGACATTTCAATTTAAATGGTTAATGATTATTTTAACATTAATAATCGGCATTAATATTTTTATTTTTTATGGTGAAGACATTATTTCTTCATTTATTAATTCAAATAGTGATGATTCTACTAATCCAATACTTGTTCAAAACTATGCATGGGCTTATTTGAAAATAATGCTAATTGGTTTAGTACCATTTGCAATTAAAGAAATTTATTCTACTGCATTAAGAGAAGCGAAACAAACATTTGTTCCAATGATTGCTGGCGTATCTGCAATTTTTGTTAACTTAATTTTTAATTATTTTTTAATTTTTGGAAAGTTTGGATTTCCACAATTGGGTATTGAAGGTGCTGCGATTGCAACAGTAATTTCTAGATTTGTAGAATTAGCAATTGTAGTTATTTATATTCATATCAAAAAAGAACAATATCCATTTATTAAAAAAGTTTATTTAAAAGTATATTTAAAATTTAAAGATGCTAAAGGTTATTTACCACGTACATTATTACTTTGTTTAAATGAAATCATGTGGTCACTTTGTATAACATTAATTTTTCAATGTTATTCTAAACGTGGATTAGACATTGTTGGTGCAATGAACATTTGTAATAATGTTAACAATGTATTTATGACATTAGGTTTATCACTAGGTAATGCTATTGCTATTATTATTGGTCAACTATTGGGTGCTAAAAAGTATGAGGAAGCATATGACACAGGAGTAAAATTGCTGACATTTTCGCTTTTTGTAAGTATTACGACAAGTATTTTAATGATTGGCAGTGGTTTGTTCATTCCTAATGTTTATAAAACAACAGATGCTATAAAATCATTGTCTTTTAAATTCATATTGGTTGCAGCTATGGGTATGCCAATCAATACATTTAATACAAGTTCATATTTTATGATTAGATCTGGTGGTAAGACCCTTTTAACCTTCCTTTTTGATAGTGTTTTTTCTTGGGTAGTAAGATTACCGTTAGCATTTATACTTGTAAATTTCACAAATCTAAGTATTATACCAATATACATTTTGGTTACTTTATCAGATTTAATTAAAACACCGCTTGCGGTTATTATAATTAAAACAAAAATTTGGTTAAAAACAATTATATAATATGAAAGGATGATAAAATGTTAGAGCTATATAATATAAGAAAGGAATACGTTGTAGGTGATAATATTACCGTTGCTCTTGATGATTTGAGCCTTAAATTTCGCCACAATGAATTTGTGTCAATTTTAGGACCATCAGGATGTGGTAAAACTACCTTATTAAACATTATTGGTGGTTTAGACCGCTATACAAGTGGTGATTTAGTAATTAACGGCAAGAGTACTAAAGAATATAAAGATCGTGATTGGGATGTTTATCGTAATCATACGATTGGGTTTGTATTCCAAACTTATAATTTAATTATGCACTTAAATGTTTATGAGAATGTTGAATTAGCTTTAACATTATCAGGAATAAACGAAGAAGAAAGAAAAGAAAGAGTACTTAATGTTTTAGCAAGAGTTGGTTTGGAAGATAAAATTTACTCTCTGCCAAATCAATTATCAGGTGGACAAATGCAAAGAGTAGCCATCGCTAGAGCATTAGTAAATAATCCAGATATTTTACTTGCTGATGAACCTACAGGAGCATTAGATAGTACAACAAGCATCCAAATTATGGAATTACTAAAAGAAATTGCTAAAGAAAAACTTGTTGTAATGGTTACCCATAATCCAGAACTAGCCGAAGAATATTCAACAAGAATTATTAAAATTAAAGATGGGCAATTAATTAGTGATTCTATGCCTGTTGAAGAATTAGCAGTTGTTCAAAAAGAAGATAATAATAAGAAAACATCAATGTCATTTTGGACAGCATTAAAACTAAGTTTTAGAAATTTATTAACTAAAAAAACTAGAACATTACTTGTTGCTCTTGCAGGGTCAATTGGTATTATTGGTATAGCTTTAATTATGTCAATGTCACATGGTTTTCAATCTTATATTGATCGTATTCAAGAAGATGCTTTATCTCAATATCCACTTCGTATAGAAAAAGAAACCATAGATACTACAGCATTAATGGAAAAATTAATGACACGTGGTGAAGAGGAAGTTAAAAAAGATCCAAATGTTGTTCATGTTAATACAATCTTTAGTGATGTTATGAAGATCATGGGAGATTCAATGGAGAAAAATGACATTGAATCATTTAAAGAATTTTTAGATTCTAACTCTGAAGTTAAAGATTTAGTAACTGATATTCGCTATAACTATAACGCAAATGTTAATATTTATAGTGAAAACAGCAAAACTAACCGTTTATATCCAACAAATAATCCAATGACTGGTATGATAGGTGGATGGCAACAATTAATTGATAATCAAGAATTGTTAGAAAATCAATATGAATTATTAATGGGTGAATTTCCAAACCAATATAATGAATTATTATTGATTCTAGACCAAGATGGAAATTTAACTGATATTTCACTTTATATATTAGGTATTATATCAGAAGCTGATTTATATTCATCAATTTCTCCAAATGGAACACCATTAAAAACAGAATATTTACATCAACAATTATTAGGTTTAAAATATAAAGCTGTTCCAGATAGTTCTTATTATCAATTAAATGGAGACCGCATTATTAATAATAATACACCAGATAAAGTCTTAGGTATTATAGAAACTTCTGGTATTGAATTAGAAATTGTTGGTATTGTAAAAGCAGGATCAAGTAGTGGTATGTCATCAATGTTTGGTGGTATTGGTTATACTAAGGGATTAGTTGAAAAAGTAATGGAAATCAATAATCAATCAAGTGTTTTAAAAGCTCAATTGAATAATCAAACTATCAATATGATTACAGGTGAAACTTTTACTTCAGATAATGATCGTAATAATTGTTTAAAAGCATTAGGATATTCTGATGTTAAGAGACCTGATTCAATTAATATTTATCCAAAATCATTTGAGGCAAAAGAAAGAATTATTGAAATTATTAAAGAATATAATACAAATGTTCCACTTGAAAAACAAATCAAATATACTGATGATGTTGCATTTATGATTCAATCAGTAAATCAAATTGTAAATACAGTTAGTTATGTATTAATTGCCTTTGTATCAGTATCATTAGTTGTATCTTCAATAATGATTGGGGTTATAACTTATATTTCAGTACTTGAAAGAACAAAGGAAATTGGTATCTTAAGAAGTATTGGTGCAAGTAAAAAAGATATTTCACGTGTGTTTAATGCAGAAACATTAATTATTGGGTTTGCAGCTGGTGTACTTGGTATCGGAATATCATTATTATTGTTGTTACCAATTAATTCGTTAATCAAATTCTTTACTGATATAGCTAATATGGGACGATTACCAGTAGTTGGTGGTATCGCATTGATTATAATTAGTACATTATTAACACTTATTGCTGGTTTAATTCCTAGCCGCATTGCTGCTAAGAAAGATCCAGTAATAGCTTTAAGAAGTGAATAAAAGTGCCTATAGGCACTTTTTATTTTTTTTAGTCAAAAATATCATATTTCTTGCAAAATTATTTGTTATTTTGTATAATTTTTAAGTGAGAGGTTTTTTATTTATGAAAAAAGCATTTGATAATAAAAAATATATAAAACTTCAAAGTGATAAGATTCTAGAAAGAGTAAGTCAATTTGGTGACAAACTGTATATTGAATTTGGTGGTAAGATTTTTGATGATTATCATGCATCTAGAGTGCTTCCCGGATTTGAAATTGACTCTAAAGTTAAAGCTTTAGCATCAATTAAGAAAAAAGTAGAAGTAATTATCAATATTAGTGCTAATGATATTCAAACAGGTAAAACTAGAAATGATATTGGCTTAACTTATGAAGATGATGTTTTAAGATTAATCGATGAATTTGAAAATCGTCAAATAAAATGTAACAGTGTTGTTATTACTAAATATGCAAATCAACCACTTGCAACTATTTTTTATCAAAAACTTAAAAATTTAGGTATTAATACTTATTTACATTATCCAATTGCTGGTTATCCTCATAATATTGATCATGTTTTAAGTGAAGAAGGTTTTGGTAAAAACGAGTATATTGAAACTACTCACCCAATTATTGTAGTTACTGGACCAGGACCTGGTAGTGGAAAAATGGCTACATGTTTATCACAATTATATCATGATAACCTAAAAGGCATAAATGCAGGTTATGCGAAATATGAAACATTCCCAATTTGGAATTTACCATTAAAACATCCAGTTAATTTAGCTTATGAAGCTGCGACTTCGGATTTAAATGATGTTAATATGCCAGACTATTATCATATTGAAAAATATGGCATTCCAGCTGTAAATTATAACCGTGATTTGGAAGTGTTTCCAGTTTTGAATAAAATATTTGAAAAAATTTACGGTGTTAGTCCATATTCATCTCCAACAGATATGGGTGTTAATATGGTTGGTCATGCTATTATTAATGAAGAAAATGCTATCAATGCTAGTAAACAAGAAATTATTAGAAGATATTTAGATGCATGCTGTTTAAATAAAAATGGTAAGTTTACTCAAGAAAGCGTAGATAAAATCTTGCGTATCATGCGTGAATTAAATATTAGTGTTGATGACCGAAAATGTGTAAAAGCTGCTTTAGTTAAAACTGAAAAATGTAATTGTCCATGTGTTGCCATTGAACTTAATAATGGTAAGATAATTACAGGTAAAAAATCTGAGTTATTAACTGCTTCAGCTGCTGCAGTGATTAATGCTCTTAAATATTACGCTAAAATACCAAAAGAAATGTTATTATTATCTTATAATGTATTAGAACCAATTCAAAGCTTAAAAACAAAACACTTAAATAGAAAATCATCAAGATTACATCTTAATGATGTATTAATTGCATTATCAATTTCTGCAACAACTTCATCTATGGCACAATGTGCATTAGATCAATTATCTAAACTTGCTAAAACACAACTTCATTCAAGTGTTATGCTTCAACAAGATGATTTAGAAGTTTTAAAAAAATTAAGAATTGATGTAACAATGGGAACATTCCAAGATACAAAATTATTAAAATAAATATTCAAAGTAGGGAGTAATTATGTTTGTTAAAATTCTAGTAGTTAGTGACACACATAAAAGCAGGGGAATTTTAAAGAGAATACTTATGAAGGAAGAAGCTGATACTCACTTATTTTTCCACTGCGGAGATAGTATGTTACAAGGAGATCAGCTTTTTCCTTTTTCTTCAGTAAAGGGGAATTGTGATTTATTTGTTGATTTGCCGAAACATTTTGAAATGGCAACGCCTTTAGGATTAGTTTATATCACACATGGTGAAATGGGAATTGAAAGATTTCCCAAACTAATTAGAACATGTAAAGCAGATATTTTATTATATGGTCATACACATATTCATCGATATGATTACATAGAAGATTGTCATTGTTTCAACCCTGGTTCACCGACACAGCCAAGAGATGGAACAAATGGCACCTATTTAGTCATTGAAGGAACATGTAAGAGTGATATAAAATGGGAATTCCGGAGTGTAGATGATTTACCGGAATTACCGAAAAGAAAAAAGTGATTGTGGAGTAAAAATTAAATGGTTAATAAACGTGATTTGAAATTAAAAGAAAATATTCTACAACGCAAAGAAGAAACATTTGAGAAACTTTATGAAGACTATAGTAAACTCGTAATGTACTTTGCGTTTAAAGAAACAAAAAACAGAAGAGATTCAGAAGATTTAGTACAAGAGATATTTATGAAGATTTACAACAATATTGAAAGTTTTAATCCATACATATCATCTTTTAAAACATGGTTAGTAAAAATAACACGTAATCATGTAATTGATTTTCTAAAGAATAAGAAAGATGTTATTTATGATAATGAGTTAATTGATCATGTATTAGATAACGTATTCTTTAGTGAAAAAGTTGAGTATTCTATTCGTAATTTGGATGACTTAGATCGTGATATCTTAGTGTTAAAAGCAATATTTAAATTTACACATAAAGAAATCAGTGATGCTTACAATATTACCGAAGATGTTTGTAAAAAGAAATATGCGGCTGCGAAAGAAATCGCAAGAAGGGATTGGTTAGATTATGAAAAATAAATTTGAAAACCAATTTAATAAAGAATTTAATCAAATATTTACACCAAATATTGATAAAGAATTATTAAAAGACCAATTAAATATTCAAACTTCCTCATGTACAACAAATAATGTTGTATTTAAGAAAAAAGTATTCGTACCTTTAAGTATAATTTGTTCATTACTATTAATTGTACTTTCTTCATTAACAACATGGGGTGTAACAAAATGGTTTGCATTTAATAATCAAACACCACCTGTTGTAGATGAAGAAGTAGATGTTGTAAAGATGTTTGAAGATAAATATCCTGGAGCTAATGTGCAGTTACTTAACGAAATTGATATCAAAGAAGACATAGAAATTTCGGTAATACATTTGAAAACTTCATCGATAAATTCGATTTTAGTTTATTTTAATAGAATTTCTGATGACATAATTCAATACACTACTTATCAAATTAATTTGAACGGAAATATTAAATCTGGAAATGTGTGCAAACAAGGAGAATATTTAGAATTTTATGTTGAATCTAATAGAGACGTTAGTATAAATCTAACATTTTATCGTATAAACGAAAAAATATTCGAATTTTGTACAAATTTCTAAAATAAAAACAAGTTTCGAATATGTGCCACTTTTTTGTAAAAAAGTGGCACTTTTTGTTTATGTAACTCGTATATATGGGTGGAGGGTAAGAAAAATGAACAAAATTCTAAATATTTCTTTATTTTTAATAATTACATTTGTAACGGGATATTGTACTTTTATTAAGGAATATAATGAAAAAATAGTATTTGAAGGTTTCGGTAAATATAATAGTATGTCATCAACGGAGGAGATAAGAGAAATAGTAAATGAAGAAAAAATCGAAACTTTACAAGTAACTGTTGTCGGAAAAGCAAATTTCCAATATGATATTGGATTGCATGAAAATTTAACACTAAAACAAGCTGAGAAAATTCAAAAATCTAGAAGGGAGGCTGGTGCTTCTTATTTTAAAGAATTTAATCAAAAATTATTCGATAATATGCCACAATATAATTATAAAAATGTTTATGTATCAAAATACTTTCCACAAGTTGTATTAGATGTAGCATCAAGTGATGTTGTTTCAAGAAGTTCAACTTTATTAAATGAAATTGCAAAACTTGATATTGTAGATGCTGTATATGTACAACAAAAACAATCAAGTGATGAATTTTTGTATTATGCATTTGAACAGATGAATGTTGAAGATGAATTAAATACAGGAAGTTTAACAGGAAATGGTATTAAAGTTGGTGTTCTTGATGTTGGTATCATAGATGAAGATAACACAAACTTTGATAATATTTATGTAGAAACTAGAGATGCATGGTACTTTGTGGAAACTGTATCAGATCACGCAACAACAATGGCATCTTGTATAGGAGGTAGAGAAGGAGTTGCAAAAAATGCTTCTATCTATAGCGTTCAAGGTGCAGGAAATCCATCGAGTGAATTAGACTGGCTTTTAGATAAAGGAGTGCATATTGTAAATTGTAGCTATGGTTATGGAACTGCGGATGGAGTATATTCATCTCATTCAGCAACATATGACTATATGATTTGGACATATGGTGTGTCGGTAATAGCTGCAAGCGGAAATGAATCAAGTGTAGAAACTGACTATTTATTGTCAAATCCTGGTCTTGCATATAATGCAATAACTGCTGGAGGCGCATTAAGTTATAAGTTCCCTTGGGCTGGGTCTTGTTATAATGAAGTAACAGAAGTTGATAAGCCAACTTTAATTAATTATGCCAGTAACATTCAAACTCAAAATGCAACCTCAAGTGGTAGCGGAACTAGTTATTCTTGTGCATTAACAACAGGATGTGCTGCTCTCTTAATGGAATATTGTTCAGATTTAATATTATACCCTTCAAAACTAACTGCTGTACTTTGTGCAGGAACTTATGATATTGGATTACCTGATATCCAAACATCAGGTTTAGATAATAGAGTAGGTTGTGGTTCTTTAGACTTCAAGAATAGTAAAGTTGCTGTAAATAATTGCTCATCTGTCAGATCACAAGCAACAGATACTGAAGGAAAAGAGATGATTTACAGAGAAGTTTACGTTACAGCAGGAGAAACAATTTGTGTGGCAGCCGCATGGTGCGGAAAATCAAATGATTCGGTACAATCTTGGGTGTTAAATAATTACACACTTTGTCTATTTAGACCAACCGGGGCTCAAGTGGAGGTACAGTATAGCCTTTACAACAACGTCTTATTAATTAGACACACAGCTCAACAAACCGGTAATTACAAAATAATGTTATTACAAGAAGGTGACTTAGTATTCACAGATCCAACTTATATTTTTACATCGTACTACATTTGGCCTGAATCCTAAATAGAAAAGGGATCATAGTCTTAGAAATAAGACTATGATTTTTTTATTGATTAATTAGTAGATTTTTTAGTGTATTTATGGTATAATAAATCGATTTAAATAGAAAAGGAGAAATAAAATGGAATACACAAATGAAGTAAAAAACATGTGTAAAGTAACTTGTGGTGCAAACCATGGTTGCGCACCTATTCCTTCTGAAGGAAAATGGGTTTATTCAAAAGAAATCAAAGACATTAATGGATTAACTCATGGTATCGGTTGGTGTGCTCCTCAACAAGGTGCTTGCAAATTAACATTAAATGTTAAAGAAGGAATCATTCAAGAAGCCTTAATTGAAACTTTAGGATGTTCAGGTATGACTCACTCAGCTGCTATGGCAAGTGAAGCTATCGTTGGTAAAACATTACTAGAAGCATTAAATACTGACTTAGTATGTGATGCTATCAATACAGCTATGCGTGAATTATTCTTACAAATCGTTTATGGACGTACTCAATCTGCATTCTCTGAAGGTGGATTAACAATTGGTGCTGGTCTTGAAGACTTAGGTAAAGGATTAAGAAGCCAAGTTGGTACAAGTTATGCAACACTTGAAAAAGGTCCAAGATATCTTGAATTAACTGAAGGATATATTACAAAAATGGCATTAGATGCTAACAACGAAATTATTGGTTACCAATATTTAAGTTTAGGTAGATTTATGGACTTCCTTAAAAAAGGAATTCCTGCTGAAGAAGCATTAGAAAAGGCAAAAGGTCAATATGGTCGTTTCGATGACGGTGTTAAATATATTGACCCACGTCATGAATAGGAGGTTCACCATGGCATTATTTGAAAACTATGAACGTCGTATTAATCAAATCAATAAAGCTTTAAATGAACATGGAATTGCATCTTTAGAAGATGCTAAAGCTGTTTGCGATAGCTATGGAATTAACGTTTATGAATTAGTTAAATCAATTCAACCAATCTGCTTCGAAAATGCATGTTGGGCTTATACAGCTGGTGCAGCTATTGCATTAAAAGAAAAAGCTGCTAACGCTGCAGATGCTGCTAAATTAATCGGTGTTGGTCTTCAATCTTTCTGTATTCCAGGAAGTGTTGCTGACGACAGAAAAGTAGGTTTAGGACATGGTAACTTAGGTGCTATGTTATTAACTGAAGATACTAAATGTTTTGCTTTCTTAGCTGGTCATGAAAGTTTCGCAGCTGCAGAAGGTGCAATTGGTATTGCTAAAACTGCTAACAAAGTTCGTAAAGAACCATTACGCGTTATCTTAAATGGTTTAGGAAAAGACGCTGCTAAAATTATTTCTCGTATTAACGGATTTACACACGTTGAAACAGTATTTGACTATTCAACTGGTAAAGTAACAATCGTTAGTGAACATGCATACTCTGATGGCGATCGTTCTAAAGTACGTTGCTATGGTGCTGATGATGTTCGTGAAGGTGTTGCAATTATGCATTTAGAAGGTGTTGACGTATCAATCACTGGTAACTCAACTAACCCAACTCGTTTCCAACATCCAGTTGCTGGAACATATAAAAAAGAATGTATCGAACAAGGTAAAAAATACTTCTCAGTTGCATCAGGTGGTGGAACTGGACGTACTCTTCACCCAGATAACATGGCAGCTGGTCCAGCTTCTTATGGTATGACTGATACAATGGGAAGAATGCACTCAGATGCTCAATTTGCTGGTTCATCTTCAGTTCCTGCTCACGTAGAAATGATGGGATTAATCGGTATGGGTAATAACCCAATGGTAGGTGCTACTGTAGCTGTTGCCGTTGCTGTTAGCCAAGCTTTAAGCAAATAATAAAAAACTAAAAGGCATCAGTGATGCCTTTTTTTAAGAGGAAATATGTATAATACAATTATTTTTGATTTAGATCTTACACTTTTAAATACCTTAGGTGATCTTCATGCAACTATGAACTATGTCTTAAGATATTTCAACTTTCCTGAAAGAACAAAAGAAGAAATTAATAGTTTTATTGGCAACGGTATTAAAATGTTAATTAAAAGATCAATGCCAAAAGAAGTAAGTTTAGAAATTTATAATCAAGGTATTGAACTTTTTAGAAAATATTATAGTGAACATATTATGGATCATACCTTGGTTTATGATGGTATCATTGATACTTTAAAAGAGTTAAAAAAACAAGGTTTTAAATTAGGCGTTGCGTCAAATAAAGATTATTATGCAGTAAAAATGCTATGCAATCATTTTTTTGGTCATTTATTAGATGTAATTATTGGGACTCGAAATGACATTAATAGTAAGCCAGAAATAGATATGATTGAGTATATAAAAAAAGAAATACCTAATGCTTCCATATTGTATGTAGGAGATTCTGAGGTAGATTGTCAAACAGCAATTAATGCGAATATAGATGGATTAATGGTTAGTTGGGGATCACGAAGTAAAGAATTATTAAGTTCATATGGATTTGATGTTATTGATAAACCTAGTGATTTATTAAGTTATTTAAAAAAATAATCAAATTACTTGCAAACATAATAAAAAAATAGTATAATCTTATTGATAATGATTATCAATAAGGAGAAATATGAGAACAATCAGAAACACTTATCAAAAAGAATTAGTATTAAGTGATGTGATGAATAGATATGATCATCCAACAGCTCAAATGGTTTTTGAAAGTTTAGTAGTTAATAATCCTGAAATTGGTATTGCAACGGTTTATCGTAATTTAAATTCACAAGTTGAAAACGGAAAACTTACGACGATTATTACGAAAGATAACATAACACATTATGATTACAACAGAGATGATCATTGTCACTTGGTATGTACAAAATGCCATGAAATCACAGATACACCAACAACTAATTTTATTGACTTAGACTACTTACAAGAAAAATATGGTTTTGAAGTCGATAAACAAAATGTAATATTGTATGGTGTATGTAAAAAATGTAAAAATTAAAAGGAGAAAACAACAATGGAATTAAAAGGATCAAGAACAGAACAAAATTTAATGACAGCTTTTGCTGGTGAATCACAAGCTAGAAATAAGTATACTTATTTCGCAAGTGTTGCTAAAAAAGAAGGATATGAACAAATCGCTGCTATTTTCCAACAAACAGCTGATAATGAAAAAGAACATGCTAAACTTTGGTTTAAAGCTTTAGGTGAACTTGGTAATACTGCTCAAAACTTACTTGCAGCTGCAGAAGGTGAAAACTATGAATGGACTGATATGTATGCTGAATTTGCTAAAGTTGCAGAAGAAGAAGGATTCACTAAACTTGCTTATCAATTTAAAGCAGTTGCTGAAATTGAAAAAACTCATGAAGAACGTTATCGTAAATTATTAAGTAATGTTGAAATGCAACAAGTATTTGAAAAAGCTGAAATGACTATGTGGGAATGCCGTAACTGTGGACATTTAGTAATGGGTAAAAAAGCTCCAGAAATGTGCCCAGTATGTGCTCATCCAAAAAGCTTCTTCGAAGTTAGAAAAGTAAATTACTAAAATTAAAATGGCTAACCAATTGGTTAGCCATTTGTTTCAATCTTATCTAAAATGCTGATTTTCGCAAGATTTGCGGTTAAATTAACCATTCTAGCAACAATTCTATCAACATTTGTACTTGGAGTCTTAATAAATAAAGTAACGTCTAAATCAAAGTGTCTAGAAACGATTTCTGCATTTTCAAGGTTTCTTTCGACTAATTTTAGTAACGAATAGTCAAATGAAAGTTTTATAAATTTATACTCTATAATATCAATTATTTCAGCAACACGTAAGTTTTCACTTACACTTTTACTGTAAGCTCTAACTAAGCCACCGGCACCTAATTTAATACCACCAAAATATCTAACTACCACAACAGCAATGTTTGTTAAATCGTTTTTTCTTAAAACATCAAACATTGGCATGCCTGCTGTTCCACTTGGTTCGCCATCGTCATTATAATGTCCATATTCACCATTTTTGCCAATTACATATGCTGTACAGTAATGGGTTGCGTTTGGATATTCTTCTCTAACCTCTTGGAAGAACGCTTTAGCATCATCAACATTATCGACATGACGCATATTTGAATGGAAAACACTTTTTGTTATTTCAATTGTTATTTTAGAATCTTGATTTATAGTACGCATAAATTTCACCTATCAGTATTATACTAAAAATTTGATAAAATTTCAACAGAATAATTTCTTTTGTTTGAAATTAATCAAATATTATGTTAAAATTAATAGAAAGAATTTCTGGTGTTATTATGAAAATAGAAAAACTTATTATAAATAAATTGAAAGAACTAAATTATAATCTTTCATGTTGTGAATCTTGTACTGGCGGGATGATTATTTCTACCCTTATCGGAGTTCCTGGTGCGTCAAATGTTATAAATGAAAGTTATGTAACATATAGCAATGAAGCAAAATGTCGTATCTTAGGTGTAGATAATAAAACAATTGAAAAATATAATGTTGAATCAATTGAAGTTGCAAAAGAAATGGTTGAGGGATTATCTAAAGTTACTAAAAGTAACGTGTGTATAAGCGTAACTGGATTCGCAGGTGGAGGTAAAAAACTTCCAACTGATGGATTGTGTTATTATGGTATAAAAATAAATGATTTGTTAATTTTAGAACAGGTTAAAGTTAAGGGTAATCGAAATCAATGTCGTTTAAGACAAACAAAACATATTTTAAATAGATTATATAATGAAATAAAAGGACTTTCATAGAAAGTCCTTTTATTATTCTTGATTTAAAATAATTTTAATAGCAGGTCTAACACCAATATTTTCGCCTTGTGGATAATAGTTTTTATCTGAACTACCATCATATTTTACCATCGCAGGGAATAATGGTGTATATTCTAAACCAGTTCTAGTCCACCAATTGCTTGAACTGCTGTATTCATTTTTAACATTTACTAAACCTTTTGATCTTGAGAAGTCTGATGCTTTTGCCATACGTGATTCTGGGTTAAAGAAACCATATGTAAAGCTAGTTGCTTCTTTATTACTCAATAAGAATACTTTATCAATAGTTGGTTGTAATTTATTTGGTTCATTGAAAATATAGAATGGATCATTTAAATTATAAGAATCTTGTATAAATGATTGTTCTGTTTCGTTAAATGCATGATAGAAAAAGTAATTATTTAACCAGTCTCTAATTGAACTATGTTCATAATCAGATGGTCTAACAAGAACACCGTCTTCATTAGTATAAGAAGATGCAATATCGTGGAAACGGCGAGAATCAATAATATCTTCTGTAATTAAAAATAATTCTTCTTCAGTAGGGTTATTTAAGATACGCCAACAAATTGGTTCAACTAAGAAATAGTGTGTAGTTCCAACAGCATATTGAGTTCCTGCATAAAATGAATCATCGTTTAATGGATCATCACCAAAACAATGAGTATTCACAACTGTTATTTTAGCAATTTCATATCCATCATATTCAATATAACCACGTTCATTAGTTTCAGTAATTTTAGATATTATTCTTAATACTGCAGGGTCTTTAATTTCTCTTTGTGGATAATAACCAATATACATAAAGAATTCAATATCTTCTGTGTATGGATTAGTCTTTTCAAATATTTCATACATTTCATAATCAAATGTAAAATCAATAGTTGGATTTTCTACAACGGGATCATCAACAACAGGATCATCAACAATTGGATCGTCAATTGGATCATCATTTGGTTTGTCGTCTGGTGGAGTTTGTTCACATCCAAGAATACAAAAGCTAAATATAGTAATTAATAACAATAAGAAATATTTTTTCATTGGTTATCCTCCTTTTATATCTCTATTTAATATACCATAAAATACGTTATTAGTCAAGAAAAAAAGTAGATATAAAGGGTTTATAACAATATACATTTACTTGAAATAATCGACAATTTATGGTATAATAGTTAAGTCAAATTGGAGGTTACAACATGGAAAACAATTATATAAATGAGGTACTGTTAAAACAAATTGCGAAAGATCAAAATGTTAGAATTAGTCAAATTCATGCAGTACTAGGATTAATTGAACAAGGGGCTACAGTTCCATTTATTGCACGTTATCGTAAAGAAATTACTGGAAATTTAGATGAAGAACAAATTCGTGCAATTTATACTGAATGGGATTATGGTCAAAAACTTGCTCAAAGAAAAGAAGATGTTATGCGCCTTATTGAAGAAAAAGGTAAATTAACAGAAGAAATTAGAAATCAAATTATTAATGCTACAAAACTTAATGTTTTGGAAGACATTTATCGTCCATATAAAGAAAAGAAAAAGACAAGAGCAACAGAAGCTAAGAAAAAAGGTTTAGAACCATTAGCATTATACATGTTAGAATTCCCAACTGAAGGTAACTTAGAAGAAGAAGCTCAAAAATATGTTACAGTAGAAGTTACTGAAGAAATGAAAAAAGAAGGTACAGTTGTTAAAAATGTTGAAGATGCACTACAAGGTGCTAGAGACATTATTGCTGAAATTGTATCTGATGAACCAAGATATCGTACATGGATTAGAGACTATTTCATGCGTGAAGCTAACTTAAAATGTGAAGTTAAAGATGCTACACTTGATGAAAAAGGCGTTTATGAAATGTATTATGAATATTCTGAACCTCTAAAAACTATCAAATTACACCGTGTTTTAGCAATCAACCGTGGTGAAAGTGAAAAAGTTTTAAAAGTTTCAATTGATGAAAATACAGCATTTGTTTTAGGCTATATCTATACTGATTTAATCAAAGTTGCAGAAAGCTTTACAGCTCCTCATGTAACAATGGCGATTGACGATGCTTATAAACGTTTAATCAAACCATCTATCGAAAGAGAAATTCGTTCAGAATTAAAAGATAAAGCAGAAGACCAAGCAATTCATATCTTTGGAGAAAACTTAAGAAATTACTTATTAACTCCTCCAATGAAAGATCGAGTTGTTTTAGGGGTTGACCCAGCTTTTAGAACAGGTTGTAAATTAGCAGTAGTTGATGCTACTGGTAAAGTATTAGAAAAGAGCGTAATGTATCCTCACCAAAAGAACAAAACTGAAATTGTTCCTGAAGGAAGAATTGAAAATGCAATTAATATTTTCTTATCAATTGTTATTGAAAATAATGTTGAAATTGTTGCTATTGGTAATGGTACAGCTAGCCGTGAAACAGAAGCTTTTGTTGCTAGTTGCTTAAAGAAACTTCCAACAAAGATTCCATATGTTATTGTAAGTGAAGCTGGTGCTTCAGTTTACTCAGCATCTGATCTTGCTCGTGAAGAATTCCCAGATTACGAAGTTGAAGAACGTTCAGCTGTTTCAATTGCTAGACGTTTACAAGACCCACTATCTGAACTTGTTAAAATCGAACCAAAAGCAATCGGTGTTGGTCAATATCAACATGACGTTACTCAATCTAAATTAACAAGCGCCTTAGACTTCGTTGTCGAAACTGCTGTTAACCAAGTTGGTGTTAATATCAATACTGCATCACCATCACTATTAAAATATGTTGCTGGTTTAAATGCTGGTACAGCTAAGAAAATTGTTGCTCATCGTGATGAATTTGGTAAATTTACATCTCGTGAATCAATCAAAGTTAAAGGTATTGGTCCAAAAGTAATGGAACAAGCAATTGGTTTCTTAAGAATTATGGACGGAGAAGAACCACTAGATATGACTT
Source organism: Bacilli bacterium (assembly GCA_045123185.1). Lineage (GTDB taxonomy): Bacteria > Bacillota_I > Bacilli_A > ML615J-28 > CAG-313 > UBA1231. The sequence goes on from JBGVIL010000056.1 coordinate 28,668, forward strand.
CAATCCACCCAGAAAGTTACGAAATTGCTAACAAAATCCTTGAAAAATTAGGTTTTAGCAAAGCAGATTTAGGTAAACCAGAACTTACTGAAGCAATTCAAAAGGCTGATCGTGCTAAACTTATTGAAGAACTTGGTGTTGGTGAATATACTTTAAATGATATTTTAGATGCATTCCAAGCACCTACTCGTGACCCTCGTGATGAAATTGATGCGCCTGTTTTAAGAAGTGATGCTATTGATTTAGCTGACTTAAAACCTGGTATGGAATTACAAGGAACAGTTCGTAACGTAGTTGACTTTGGTGCATTCGTTGACTGTGGTGTTCATGACGACGGTTTAGTTCACGTTTCTAAAATGTCAAAGAAATATATTAAACATCCACTTGAAGCTGTAAGTGTTGGACAAATTGTTAAAGTTTGGGTATTAGATGTAGATGTTCAAAAAGGCCGTTTACAACTTACTATGATTGATCCAAACGACAAGACTGAAGTAAAAAGACCAAACAAACAAAAACAACAAAATAAAAGACCATTTAAAAAAGGAGAATAATTATGGTATTCGAAAAAGTAAGAGAAATTATCGCTAATCAATTAAATAAAGATGCTTCTATTATTACATTAGAAACTCATTTAGTTGATGATTTAGGTGCAGATTCATTAGATGCAGTTGATTTAATCATGGCTATTGAAGATGAATTTGGCATTGAACTAGATGACGAAACTGCACAAAACGTTCGTAAAGTTGGCGATTTAGTATCATATATTGAAGCTAATAAATAAGTAATTATAACCTTACAGAATACTGTAAGGTTATTTTAATTCCTTAAAAAACTTTTAGAATCAAAGTATTTGACTTTATTTAAAATTTGATTTATAATAATAAAAAAAGGAGAAAGATTATGGCAACTACAAAGAAATCTACTCAAGAAGAAAAAGATACTAAGAAAAAAACAACAACTTCAGCTAAGAAAACTACAGCAAAAACAGCTGCTAAAAAAGAAACAACTACAAAAAAAGCTACTGCAGCTAAAGCTACTACAACAAAAAAAGTAGCTAGTAAAGCAACAACTACAAAGAAAACTGCTACAAAACCTACTGCAAAATCAACAACTAAGACTGCTAAAAAAACAGTAACTAAAAAAGAACCAGAAGAAAAGAAGAAGGTAACGCAAAAGAAAGTTACTACTGAAGGATTTAGTGTAAAAGGAAGTAATGAAATTGATGACCTTTTAGGAGCATTAAGCATCACTGATCAAAGCGAACCAACACCTGCTCCTACGAAACCTGCAAAAGGAACTACTAAAACAACTGATAAAAAAGCTAAAGAAGCTACTAAAACAACTGCTAAAAAACCTAAACCATCAGAAATTAAACGTCCTGAACGTAAAGCAAAAACATTTACTAAAGAAGAAAAAGTTTTATATAAACGTTTAGAAGATGCATTTACTTATGTTGCAAATTTAACAATGGTTATGGAAGAACGTTTACTTGATAAAAAGGTAATTACAGATTTAACTTTAGGTGAAATTCACGTTTTAGAAGTTGTTGATAAAGAATCAACTATGCCAATGACTAAAATAGCTAATGAATTAAAAATTACTGTAGGTTCATTAACTACTTGTGTTAATCGTTTAGTAAAGAAAGAATATCTTTTAAGAGAACGTGATCAAGAAGACCATCGTATTATGAAAATTAGTACAACATTAAAAGCAAAAAAAGTACTAAAAATTCATGATCGTTTCCATGAAGATATTTTATATGGTATTTTAGATGGTGTTACAATCCGTGACGCAACTAAAGTTATGACTCAAGTTAAAAGAACATTAGAAAATTACTTTGATCCAAAGGAAAAGAATTATGAAAAACCAATTGATAAAAAGAAGAAAAAGAATATTTAATGAACTAGAAGATAACTCTATTTTAGTTTTACATTCTGGTTTTGCTCCATTCAAGTCTGCTGATGCTTCATATGAATTTAATGTAAATCATAATTTTTATTATCTAGCAGGAATTGATCAAGAAGATGTTACATTAGTTATTGGAAAAGCTAATGGAAAATATTATGAACATTTATTTATTGAAGAAAACGATGACTTTAAAACTAAATGGGTTGGCGCTAAACTAACTAAAGAAGAAGCATCAGAATTATCTGGATATGACGTTAAAAATATTTCTTATAATACAGCTTTTGCTGGTTATATGACTAATCATTTACAAGTTTTAAGATATGCTGAACAAGTAGCACAAAACTTGTATTTAGACCTTGAAAATCATGAATTGCCATTTTATAATACATTTGGTCTAACATATGCTAAAACTATAAAAGACAGTTACCCAGCTATTGTTATAAAAGATATCTATTCTGAAATCATCAAACTTCGTATGGTGAAAGACGAAAAAGAAATCGAATTAATTAAAGAAAGTATTGGTACTACGAATAATGCAATACTTGAAGTAATGAAAAATCATCAAAAGATTAATAATGAAATGCAAGCTGAAGCTTATTATGATTTTATCAATCGATCAGAAGGTAAAGTTGCTTCATTTACAAGTATTGTGGCAGCAGGTAAGAACGCTACTACTTTACATTATGTTGATAATAAATCTAATATTCAAAAAGATGATTTATTGTTAATGGATGTAGGTTGTTACACAAAACACTATTCTAGCGATATCACAAGAACATTCCCAATTAATGGTAAATTTACAAAACGTCAAAAAGAAGTATACGAAGTTGTACTTGATTGTAATAAAAAATGTATTGAATTCGCAAAAGCAGGTATTACTTGGAAAGAAATTAATGAATTTGCTCAAAAAATACTAGCTGAAGGTTGTAAAAAACTTGGCTTAATTAAAGAAGATAGTGAATTGGTAAAATACTATTATCATTCAATTGGACATTCTTTAGGTCTTGATGTTCATGATCCTTCACTACGTAATTTAGGTCTTTTAGAGGGTATGGTTATTACGATTGAACCAGGATTATATATTGCTGAAGAAAACATTGGAATTCGTATCGAAGATAATATTCAAATAGGTTTAGAAAAATCAATCAATTTATCTAAAAATATTATTAAAGAAGTAGAAGAAATCGAAGATTTTTTCGAAAAACATAACTAAATTTCAATTTAAAAATAACACCTTTTTTCGAAAAATAAACTAATTGTATTTAAAAAATAATTAGTTTATAATTGTACCGAAAGAAGGTGTTTTTATTTATAAAAAAATTTTAGGTTTAATTTTACTCTTTTTGTTAATTGTTCCAATTAAAGTGGGAGCTGTCGGCCACCCTGATTTTCAAGAGATAATTTTGCCAAAACACAGTTTTGCAAAACTGTTAGAAGACTATTCAGATTCAGAACTTAAACAAGAATATAAACTTGTTAAAAGAAAAGCATTTGGTTGGAGTATCAAACAATTTAATGATGACGTTAAAGCCAAATTTGTTGGAAATACAGTTTTTGCAAAAGCTAACAATACTGATCAAGAATTGTCTTTTGTTTATACATTTGAAGAAGAAAAGTTTGTTGAATCAAGTGTTAATGTTGAAGGTGATTTAAGTATTGATATTAGTGGAAAAGTGAAAGTAGTATCTGGTGGTTTAAATGGAAAAATACGAAAAGAGATTGGTTCAAAAAATCAACATACAACTATTGAAACATTAAGAACAACTTTAATAATTCCTCCACATCGAAAATTAACTGTTATTACTAAAGGAGAAGCTTATATTAATTCTGGTGTTGCCTGTTATTATTTTTTAGGTATTAGATTTAAAAAAGGTGCATGGGAATATGTAGATGTTATAAGCGAATATTACGATTACTATGAAACTACGATATAAAATAATTATACCGGTTTCTATTGTTCTTTTAGTAACAATACTAGTTATTTGTTTGTCTTTTATGGGTAATAATCAAGACAAATTTTATGTTGTTAAAAAACATTATTCAATAATATGTGATTCATATCCAATTATTGATATAAGAATATTTTCTAACTCCGAAGATACCGAATATCTTAAAAAAGCAAAAATAATTAAATCATCAATATACAATAGTCAAGATTTTTATTCTACAGAGATCATTAATATTGAAAAAATGGATGGAACTAAATTAATTAAAAATAATCAATGTTTTCAATATAAAATTGAACTAAAATTTAATTTTGAAATTGACAAAATATTGAATATTTTGGATGCAAAATTAGAATTAATGTATTCTACGAACGAAAAAATAATAGTAAATGTAGGAAATATTTGTTTCGATAAAAAAACAAATAACAATATTATTAATATTGGAAAAGTTCAAGCAATATGTAATGACTTAGGAAATTTAGAAAGTTTAGTTGCGTTAAAAATCAGCGTAGTAAACGATTTATCATCAGTTATCAGGATAAATTCTATAAAAACATTATCACAATCAATTGAAGTAAATAACCAATATGTTATTGTAACTGATCATAATACAGATGTTGAACATACTACTCCACTTTCACAATTATTTGGTAATGAATATAATCTGTATTTAAATTCATCAAACTCTTTTAACCCTATTGATTTAGATCAAAATATAGCAAAGGATATAATAATTCCCCTCACATATACCCAAAAAGAGTTTGTTGATCATCTCGGTTTATTAATTGAATTAGATTACAACGGATCTACTTATTATCAAATAATTAACCCGTACTTGTTATTCACTACATCAAATATTGATTATGCAATATATGAATATGAAATTATTAACAATTGAACTCAATAATGTATCTAAGAAATATCGTAATAAAATAATTTTTAATAGTCTAAACTTAACTATTGACAATAACAAGGTAAATTTTCTAGTATCACCTAATGGAGTCGGTAAATCAACATTAATAAAAATGATGTTAGGTTTAATTGTTTATAAAGGGACTATTTTAACAAATTGTAAATCGTATGCGTATTGTCCTGAAAAAGTAATATTGCCGAATTTTATAAAAGTTATTGATTTTATAAGTTTATTTGATTTAAATAAAGAAGAAGCTTTAATCTTGTTAAAGAAGTTCAACGTTGATTCTGAACTTAAAATTAGCAACTTATCTAAAGGAAT
>JBGVIL010000057.1:0-4282 GCA_045123185.1 Bacilli bacterium
AAATGCTATTCTGCCTTTTAAAAGTATGGTATACATTCCAGAGAGAGATTGGATATGTTCCCGTATACCGATAGTGCCAAAAGCGAAGTGGATATGTTTCCGAGAACGGACGTACTCAAATGACATTCATTCTGTCCTCTCAAGCCACTGTGAAACAGTAGTAAAATTAAAAAAGTAAATAAAGAAGACTTAAAACAAGAAAATATAGAGATTAAGCAGGAAATGGCTTAGTCTCTTTTTTAATTTAGTGTAATCTTTATATTTTTAAATAAACTTAAAAATGTGTTAGGATGGGGAAAGGGGGCATAATATTCTTGATAGTTTGTAATAATATGAAACAAATACCATATAAAAAGGGACTAATAAAGTAAGCTGTCTGATTTAACAAAATAGAAGGGAAGTGTTACCTTGAAAGAAAAATCAAATCTTACGCAAAATAGAAGGGAAACAATTATCGTACAGACCAGTGTAATAGGAATATTTGCAAATATAATACTGGCAGTATTTAAAGCATTTGTTGGTATTATTACTAATTCTATAGCAGTTACATTGGATGCTGTAAATAATCTAAGTGATGCATTGTCAAGTGTAATTACAATTCTAGGGGCAAAATTATCAGGAAAAGCACCAGATAAAAAACATCCTTTTGGGTATGGACGAATTGAGTATCTAAGTCAGTTGGTAATAGCAGCAATCGTCCTATATGCAGGTATTACCTCTTTGATAGAATCTGTGAAGAAAATTATTCATCCTCAAACGGCAAATTATACTATAGTTTCTTTTGTAATTTTAGTTTCGGCAATTGTAGTTAAACTGATTCTTGCTTTGTATGTAAAGAAAAGAGGACATGAAGTTAATTCAGGTTCATTAGTTGCATCGGGGACAGATGCTTTATTTGATTCTATTTTATCCATATCGGTACTAGCTAGTGCTGTTATTTATAGTGTTTCAGAAATTAGTCTTGAAGCATATGTAGGTGCAGTAATATCAATTATTATTATCAAATCTGGTTTAGAAATGATACGTGACGCAGTTGATGAAATGATTGGGATTCGTGCCACGGGAGATTTGTCGAAATCCATAAAAAAAACAATTGCAGAAGAATCAGAAGTAAATGGTGTATATGATTTAATCATGAATAACTATGGGCCAGATAGATATCTGGCATCTGCACATGTAGAAATTCCTGCTTCAATGACAGCAAGTGAAATAGATTCAATGACAAGAAGAATTGAAGAAAAAGTATATCAAAAGCATGCAGTTTTGATGGTTGCTATAGGTATTTACGCAGTTAATACAGCTGATGAATCTATAACTCATATTTATGAGAAAGTAAGACAGCTTTCGATGAGCGAAGATGGCGTGTTACAGATACATGGTTTCTTTGTAGACCAGGAAAAGAAGAGGATAAATTTTGATTTAGTAATTGATTTTGATGTAGAAGATAGAAAAGGATTAATACAGCATATAAAGAAAAAAGTAGAAGGTGAATTTCTAGAGTATAATATAGATATAACACTTGATAATGATATCAGTGATTAAAGATAGAAGGATATTTAAAAGTAAACAACAAATAAAGAATAATAACAATAAGATAAAAAAGAGATTAAGCAGAATAAAATTGCTTAGTCTTTTTTTATGCAACTAGTTACAAACTTTACTTCAAAATATCATCTACAACAACACTAAAGAATTTTGATAAGCATACTGTGAGAATCCAAGATTTTCATCCAATCTTTATACATATCGGTTTTATAGTTGGTAATTGTTTTACTCTAGATTCTATATATGTTGGAGTCAATTATTTCAAGGAAAATACAAAACTAAAAATAAGATTATATATAATAAGTTAAAATGATAGTTACAATAGTGTAAAGAAGTTTTTATCTTTATGTTATACTATGTATGATTACTTAGTATTTAAAAATTTTGTTGTGAAACTAATCGTTGTTTCTAATGACGAATGCGGGAGAAAAATATGAAAATAACTGAAGGATATATGCCTTTTTAAAGTTTTAAAATTTATTATCGCATAGTAAGGGAAAACTGAAGGTAAAACACCATAGGTATTACTTCAAAGTAAATTAACATTATGTATAATATAGTAAAGTTCACATATGTTATATAATGTGAAGTAAATTATAAACAAGTTAGTACAACCATTTACCATTTAACTCATAAGTACAAATTAGCATCTTTAACTTTTATCATAAAAACAATAAAAAGTTGACAGTTATTATATATTTATATATAATAACTGTATTACAAAACGGAGGTGATCAGGTAAAGTGAGAAAATAATCTTATTCAAAATAGATAGTTTAATAGGTTTTGAAGAGTGTTTTATAAATACTCTATTAATTATACCTAAAACTACTTTAAGTTGAGAATAAGATTGTTAAAGTTGCTTACCTTTTCATATACTAAATAAAGGTTTATTAATATTGGCGATTATATTAGAACAATTATTTCTTTCTTGGTTTAAAGTAGTAAAATACTAGAATTCAAGGAAGATTTTTTTATGCGAATCTTCCTTATGACGGGAGATGATTTTATGTCACAAATAAGTATAAATAATTTGAGTTTTCACTATGATTCATATGGTGAAGATATATTTAAAAATGTGTCATTTTGTATAGATACAGATTGGAAATTAGGATTAGTTGGCCGTAATGGACGAGGTAAGACTACATTTTTAAAACTTTTAATGGGTGAATATGAATATACAGGAATAATAAATAGTAGTGTTAAATTTGAATACTTTCCTTTGAAAGTTCAAAATCCTAATAACATAGCATTAGAAGTTGTGAGAAATTCTATTGCTCCGTTTACTGAATATGAAAAAGAGATGGATGAGTATAGTAAATCAGAAGAAACATTAGAATTATATGGGGAAGTATTAGAAAAATATATCTACAATGACGGTTTTATAATAAATGAATTAATAGAGAAGGAAGTAAGTAAAATTGGTTTAGATAAAAGTATACTTGACAGATATTTTAATACATTGAGCTTTGGAGAGCAAACTAAGTTGCTTTTAGTTGGATTATTTTTAAGAAAAAATCATTTTTTACTTATTGATGAACCTACCAATCATCTAGATATAGATGGAAGAAATATTGTTGCTGAATATTTATCAAGTAAAAAAGGATTTATTGTGGTATCTCATGATAGGGATTTTCTAGATACTGTAGTAAATCATATACTTTCTATCAATAAAGCTAATATAGAAATTCAAAAGGGCAACTTTTCTACGTATCAATTTAATAAAAATAGAGAAGATGAATTTGAGATAGCTCAAAATGAAAAACTACAAAGAGATATTCAAAGGCTTCAAAAGACTGCAAAGCAAAAATCAACTTGGTCTTATAAAGCAGAGGCTACAAAGAAGGGACATGGCCCTTGTGATAGAGGTTTTATAGGACACAAGGCTGCCAAAATAATGAAACGTTCTAAATGTATAGAAGCAAGACAAAATAAAGCTATTGAAGATAAATCGAAGTTATTAAAGAATATAGATTTGGTAGAACAGCTAGACTTATCTAAATCTACCTCATCGATTAGCAAAGACTCTAATTTAGAGATATTACAAGTGAATAATTTGAAAATTTGCTATGATAATCATAATATATTTGATGAAATTAGCTTTGGTATAAAACAACATGAGAGAGTTTGGTTACGTGGTAAAAATGGTTCTGGGAAATCTAGTATTATTAAATTAATAATGGGAGAAAATATTCCACATAGTGGCTATATTAAAAAAATAGGAAATATATCTTATATATCTCAAGATACAGCATTTTTAAAAGGTTACCTTGGGGAGTTTGCTAAAGTTGAAAATATAGATATAGAAGATTTAAAAAGGACTTTGATTAAACTTGGTTTTAAAAATACTCAGTTTGAAAAAGAAATTAATGATTGGAGCCAAGGCCAAAAGAAAAAACTGCTTATAGCTAAAAGTTTGTGTGAAAAAGCAGAAATTTATATTTGGGATGAACCACTTAATTTTATAGATGTTATATCCCGTATGCAAATAGAAGATTTAATTCTCAAGGAAAAACCAACTATGCTATTTGTTGAGCATGATACTTCATTTGGTGAAAAAATTGCTACAAAAATAGTTGATTTATAAGTTATTGCAAATATAATTAGTATTAATATCTATATTTTTATATTGTTTTCTCACCATACTTATTTGCATATTACTTTAGATTTTTGTTTTCAAATAAGTATATATGATAATGTCATATATTGATATCCGATTACTTCACAAATTTAATATA
>JBGVIL010000058.1:0-10728 GCA_045123185.1 Bacilli bacterium
TTCTCCCCATTCATCAGAAAAACCAGCTAATAATGCATTTAAATCTGAAATACGTGTCTTACCTGCGATCATATTTAAATATGCGTCGCGTTGTTCGTCCGTACATCCAGATAACGATTCATTTAAATCTCCTAATACAGACTCTAATCCTCTAAATTTACCATCAGAGTCATATACCTCAACGCCCAATTCTTTTAACGCTTTTTTAGATTTTGAACTACCACTAGTTAAATTGATTAATACTGATTGTAATGCACGCCCAGCTTCAGAACCTTTTATACCTCTATTCAATTTTGTTATCCTATCGGCTCTTTATCCGATAGTTCTTGTGCTTTCGTCACAAGTTCAGACTATCTCTTCATCTTTAGCTTTTCTATTAAGATGTCGGTATTTCGTGGAAATTTCACCATATAAAAAACCGATAATATCGGTTATCTTACTTAGGTTAATTTTTCTAGTCGTTAAACCTCCAATAAATTTCTTTAATTGGTTGGTAATTGATTACCATGTTCTTTCATAAATTCGTCTAATTGTTTTTTATTATTATTTCTATATCCATAATATGACAAATTTATGTGAATTTAGGCTTTCCAATTTTAAACCGATTTTTCTTTCATATCATTTCTGATAAGTTGACCTAAGAGTTAAGCCAATACTCCAAGAGCAGTTGCGGAATCTTCAATTCCAATTCCTAAGTTTGCTAGTGTACCACCGCATTCAATATACGCCTCAGTCATTGCTACTGCAGTTGTATTTGATCTATTTTGTGCTTTTGTAACAACATCAAGATAATGACCCATATCTTCAACGCCTAATTGCAAGGCACTTAAACTATCTGTAATTAAATCAGATGTTCTTCCTAAATCAGATCCCCATGCAATAGATGCTTTCGTAATATTTTCAATAGAAGCCATTTGTTCCTCAAATGAATAACCTGCTAACGACATATAACCAAAAGCGTCTGATACTTGACTGGCAGTTAATGGCATTTCTGCCCCTAATTTCTTAGTAACATCTGCTACTTGTTGCATTTGTTCAGTAGTAAATCCTGATATTGCTTGAACATTTTTTAAAGATGTTTCCCAGTTAGTAAAAGAACTATAAGCAGTTTTAAATGCTCCTGCAATAGCTAATGTTGCAGGAATAAACATTGCTGATGTTGTTGTTATGTTTTTACCGATATCTGTTATCTTAGTTCCTAAAGTTTTAAAACTTTCGCCTGTTGTTTTACACCATGTTTGTAACTTTTGCATTCCTGATACATTAGTAGCTTTACCAAACTGTTCTAATTCTTTTCTCGTTGAAGCCAACGTTCTTTCCATTTTTTCAATTTCTGATCTGGTGCTGTCGATATCTCTATTTGCCTGATTCATTTGACGTTGAGCTACTTCAACAGATTTTCTTGCTTTGTCAATTTCTTTTGCATTTGCTTTCTCACTATTTTGTAATTTATCTAATACGGCTTTTCTACGTTCATACTCTTTTGTAGCATTTTGTTGAACTGTTATCTGTGAAGATAATTTCGTTTTTAAGGCATCTAATGTATTTACTTGAAGTTTATATGTTTTATTTAATCCTTCATATGTTTTGTTATATCCATCTGTTGTATCATTTGTATTCTTTATTTGTTTTTGAAGTGATTGTAATTCTTTGTTTACTTCTGAAATTTGTTTTTTGGCGTCCGATGTTTCTACGCCCAACCTAATCAATAATTCATTATCAGAAGCCATATCACTCCACCTCCTTTATAAATTGAGGTTTCCTATTCATCATCAACTATTCTCATATACGTTACCTTTTCTCCTTGTGTTCTGCTTTCGCTTTGTTGTTTTTTATTTTTATTATCAGAATATTTATCTTTTTGAACTTTAACGTGTATTCTAATTTGTTTAATGATGTCTCTAATTGTACTATCATAAAATTCTTCTGTTGTTCTTCCTAGTTCCGTTGTATATAAATACTCAAGATAATCAAAATCTATTTCATCATTTTTTTTTACTTTCCCACATCTTCTTTATCTTTATCTACTTTTAAATCCTCAAGACATTGTTGTAAACCTAATGAGAATGTTTCTAGGTTTTCAAGTGGTGGAATATTTTCCATAGCATAATCTAAACCTACTGGTTGTTTTTTACCTTCTTTTCGCACTGTTGCTCCAATTAAACACATAATTAAAGTAATATCACCGTCAGCTAAACTTTCTAATGAATTAATAAATGTAGCTTTTTTGTTTCCACTTTCTAAACGGTAAATTTTTTCAAACGTCATTAATGAGCGAGCATCAACATACATTTCATAAGTTTGTTTTTCTCCATCATAGTTTACAAATTTAATTTCTTTTACAGTTTTCATTATTATCATCCTTTTCATTTATTTATTTTTTCATAACAAAAAAAGATACTTCAACATCTTTATTTAAAGATATTAAAGTATCTTCTAACTTGAAATAAAAACTCATCTTCCAGCATTGCTTTATATGAGTCTTGTTTTGATTTAACAGCTTTTGTATACCAACCAAAATTAGGTTCATCTGTTTTATATTCTTGAAACCATAGACCTCGAACTTGATTCCAATAATCAGATCCGTGTCCACGCATATTAGAACTGAAACCAGCATCCATATATAAATTATATTTTCCTACACGCATACTAGAAGTATTAATTGCGTCACGACCATGAATATCACGTCTTGTTGATACAGGTGCAGCTGCTTTCATATCATCTTTAATTGTTTCTGCAGTTTTCTTCAGTGCTGGTTTTGCACATTCTTTAAATCCAATATCAGTTAATTCATTTAAGCGTTTTATCATTAAATCAAAACCTTGTTCCGTTGCTTTCATTTTTACCATTATATCACCTCCATTCTAATGTTTATTATTTAGCATTTCAATTAATCTAACTCTGCTTTCAGTATCTAATCCACTTGCTCCAATTTTTTTTATTAAATTTTGTCTTTCTTTCCCATTAAAACTTTTTTTACCGATAATAAAATTTGCATATTGATTATATAATTTTGGATTATTTGATTTAAATGTTTCTTTTTTTGCTTCTTCTTTTAGATAAGGTTTTTCAATCTCAGCTTCTCTTACAACTTCTTCAATTCTATCTTTCATATTAATAAGTTTTAAATAATTAATAATTGATCTATCTTTTAAATTAATCGTATTTGCTCTACTTAATAAATCTTTAAATTCAGTCTCTAATGCAAAAGGATTAATTTTTGATAATGGATATCTTTCGTCTTGATAAAGATTTGGATAACAATAACAATCTAATTTTCTATGTAGTGTCCAAATTCTTTTATCCATTTCTTCTAATGAAGAATATAAACTATTAATTCTTTCATATTCATGTTGATTTTTTATCTGTTGTTTTCGTTGTTGTTTTTGTTTTTCAATTTCTTTTATTTTTTGTTTATTTTTTGAAATACTTTTATTATTACGTCTTTCAATTATATCTGCAACTCGATAAGCTCTATACAAATTTGACCAAAAACTCATATAAATCATTCCTTTTCTTTATTTATTTTTTACAATATATTATATGCAGTATAATCAAAAGTATGATAAATAATATAGTCTAATAGGAGAAATTTTTCTCCTATTATTAATATTATCTATTAAAGTGATGCTGTTGAATCATAAACTGATTTAGTCCAGTTAGCAATAACTTCTGCGTCTGCTTTTGGATCTAATGAATCAATAGTACAAGAAATACGACCATCAGATAATGGAATTGCACGACCAGTTAATGTTAATTGTGAATCTGTTACTGAATCTGTTTTTGTTTCTGCTGAAACACCGTCCATAGTTAATTTAGTACGATAGAACACTTGATTAACTGTACCATTAGTTGTACCCATTTGTGATAATACTACGATTACAGCGAATTCTGCTTGAGCGTCATCTGCTTTTTCAACTAACACACCTTTTTCAGTATATTGAGAACCCATGATTAATCCTTTTGTTTCATTATCTAATTTACCTAAAACGATTTCTAATTCCATATCTACAACGCTTTTAAAAGTTTCTTCTACGATATCGTTTGAATACCAGTTCATTTCTGAGAAGTTTTTAGTTGATGAAAAAGAAATAAATTGTTTTAATTCTTTAATTTCACCATATGTTGGTTTTCCGCCTTCGTCATATGATTCGATTTTTGCGATGTGGATTGATTTTACACCTGCTATACGAGCCATTTTTTATTCATCCTTTCTTGATTTTGTTTAATAATACTAAACTTTTTTATTGTTTTTATATTAAATAAACACAAATAGTAAACATTTGTGCTTATAAAATAATAGTTTTATTCAGTTGGTTCTTCAACCGTTTCTCTTTCTGTTGGCACTAACATATAAAATGTTAATGCCGTGAAATATTCTTGCGTATCTTTAATATACATTGAACCTTGATTAACAAGACCATGAGAATATAGATCTTTTTTAATTATATTTCTTAACTGCATCTCAACAGGATATATATTCGCTTGATTTTTTGTCATATGATTAATTGTTATTTTATATTTAATCATTTCATTTGTATTATCTGAATACCATGTATCATTAATAGTAAAATTAAATGTTAAATAATCATCGGCAGGATATCCCATTGGTTTTATAACATAGAATGCGTCAAGATTTGTTTCTTGAAGTAAATTACATATATATTCTAAAATATTCATACCCATACCTCCTATTGTTCACATTTAATAGCTACCGCAACAGTAAACTGTTTATTGTCATCATAATCATAGACGCTTGTTATTTCCCATTTTTCATTATTATAAATAATAATATCTTTCTGTTTTATTTCTAATTTAGGATGTGTTCTAAAAGTAAACTTCTTACTTTCTCTTCCGTATAATTCGATATCCTCTCTTAAATATTCTTTACCAGTATTATTTGATACAGAGCATCTAGGAGAGTATATTATTTCCCAATTTTCTTGAACAATTCCATTAATAGGTTTTGCTCCATATTTTCTTTTAATATCTATTTTATGTACTAAGTTCCCAGGATTTTGTTTATATTTTTTTTTAATCGATGGCATATCAATCACCTAACTGTGAGTCGCTCATGTAATACCAATGATTACCCAATAGTTTTGAAATTGTATAATTAACGGTTTCGCTATCTGTATCTAATGAACGATTATCATAAAAATGAGCCGTTAATACTAATACTGCCATACATATTTCTGGAACATTATCTAAGTCTTCTGCTGTACGTTTGCAATAATTACATACATATGATTTAGCACAATCAAGAGCCATTTCTATAAAAAAATCATCCTCTGAAAAATCAATACGAAGAAAATTTTTACAATCATTGAGTGTAATTTCTGACATTTTCATCATTATTCCACCTCATTTAATAAAGCAAGTAAATCTTTTTTTCTTGCTCCGTCTGGAATTTCAATCCCTTTTTCATTTAATAGTTGTCTTAGTTCTGCGACTTTTAATAAATAATATTTTTTTGCTTTTTCTTTTGCTTGTTTTGTTTCTTCTTCGCTTGATGCTATTTCTTCTTTGAATGACATTTCTTCCTCAGGAATTACATTATCAACATCTTCATTTATTTTATCATCTGCATTAATAACTTCTTCTATTTCGTTTTCGTTTGTATTAATTTCAGTTTCCTCTTTTTTAGTTGGTTCATATGTTTCTTCTTCATTAATTGCTTCTACGAGTTTTTCATTGATTAACTTTTCTGCAATTTCATCATCAATATCAACTACTTTATGAACATCGAATACTCCGATACCAACAAGATAAAAAGAGGAAGTCGTTTTAACTTTCATTGCACTTCCTCCTTTTTTATATGATAAAATTATTCTCCAGCAATTGTAACAATTACAACAGCTTGAGGATCACGTAAACGGAAATCAACATAAGCATCAATAACAAATGTATGAGTTCCTTTTAATGCATTAGCAGTATCATTAGAAATACGGATTAATTGTGAACCTTTTTTGACCATAGTAGCAGCAGCACGATTAACATTTACAAATAATACTTTGTTATCTGGAACATCGTCTGTTACAACTACAGGGAAACTAAAAGCAGTATAATGAGGAGCTTCAACAGCTACTGATTTTTCTAATTTTAAGATATATTGTCCTTCACCATCTTTTAATTTAGATACAGCATTATAAGTTTTACGGTTCATGTAGAATTCTGCTCCGTCTAATAAAGCTGGATGCATAGCATGAATAGCGTCTAATAATGCGTCAGCGTTTAAAGCAGTACCTTTTACTTCGTTTACTTTATCTTTAGAATTTGTTAATCCTGCTAAACCTTGTAAGTCTGAACCTTGTTCACCTGAACCAACGATTGCATGATGGTCTAATGTAGCACCTAAACGACGAGCTAACATATCAACAACATACGAAACGATGTCGATTTCTGCGTCATTTAATAATTGTTGAGTAACTTTAACACAAGCACCAACGCGAACTTGTTTTAAAGAAACAGTATCGAATGCGAATGCTTTTTCTGGAACTTCTGCGTCTTCACCAACAAATCCCATTTCCCATAAATTAGCTGCGTCTTCACGTGGGATTTTTAATTCACCAGCAGTAGATGGATACATACGTGCTTTAGCAAATACTGGAGCAACTTCTTCTAAACGGCGAACTATTTCGTTGTCAATATAAGCTGGTTGGATAGCTGTATTAGCAGCAGAAGTGTTAGTTGCACGGATTTCTTCGTCAATAACACCAGATTTGATAAATTTTTCAATTGAGCGAATTTCTTGTTCTTGTTTATTCATTTTGATTTCTCCTTTATTTTCGATTTTTTCTTCAACTGAATTTGCTCTTAATTCAGCTTCAGTATTTTCAATTTGTTTTTGTAAATCTGAAATTTTATTATCTAATGCTACTAATTCATCATCTTTAACTAATGAACGAGTTTCGATAGCATTTTTTAATAATTCTTTTTTTGCTTCTTTAACATCATTTAATTGTTCTTTTAATGCTTTCAAATTCATCTCTTTACGTCCTTTCTAATTAATTTAATTCTTCTAACATTTTTTGATATTCTTTTAATTTTTCATCATCAAGAGCTGGCTTCACTTCTTCTTGTTTTGGTTCTCCTTGTACTTCTTGTTTATTTTCTTCTTTTTGCTGAGGAATAACAGCTTTAAATCCCTCTAAGAAATCATTAAATACCGCTTTTAATCCGTCTGTATCTAATTTAACTTCTACTTGTTTAGGTTCTTCTTTTACCTGTTCGGCAATCTTTTCTTCGACTTTTGGTTGTTCTTGTTTAGGTTCTTCTTTTACTTCTTCAACTTTTGGTTGTTCTTCAACTTTAGGTTGCTCCTGCTTAGGTTCTTCTTTTGTTTCTTCTTGTTTTACTTGTAATGCTTTAGCAATACTTTGATCAATCATATTTTGTAATTCTTCCATTGTTAATTCGCGAGCCTCATTATTATCTAAACATCTTACACTTGACGGATAAGCACTCTCACAAGATAAAATTGAAATTTCTGATACGATTAATTCTTTAACTTCACGATGTTTATTACGAATTTCGTCTTTCAAACAACGGAAACCAAAAGAACATCCTAAGCGCTTTTGTGATTTTTCGCGTAAACTTAAAATAGTATTAGCGTACATATTTCGCTCGTCTAATCTTACATTAACAGTAACGACACCATTATTTGCTCTTACATCATAATCATCTGATACAATTTGCTCGTTGCGATGGTTGAATAACACAGGAGCTTCTGATTCAATGCTTCTTACAAACAAATCAGCATCAATTGATTCAGTTTCAAATGGTTCTCCATAGAATTTTTTGCTTTGTCTTAAATCAAGAGTTACTGTTATTTCATTTTCATTAAATGTTAATTGTCCGCTACGTTGTTCTAATTTCATTTTCTCCACCTCCTTTAAATGTGATGATGAAATATTAAAAGGACGCTATAAAAGTAGCGTCCTATGAAAGAGGAATGATAATATGATACCCATTTATTTGTTACACGCTAATAGGAAAGCGAGGATTAAGGTAGTATGAGGTGAGTAGGAAACCTTTTGTAGTTTATAGTCATTTCGGACTATAATAAATATCTATTCGATAATATCTTCAACCACAATACTCAACAATCTATCTTCGAATTCATTATTAAAATATTTATTAATCGTTTCCATCTCATAGTAATCAATATTTCTATCTTCAAGAAAAGTAATAGCCTCTGTTTTATTATTTGCGCGTACAATAACCATTCCTTTTTGATACGTAGAAGCTACAAAATACTTCATAATATCATCTAGTAATAACGTCTGTCATTATTATTTTTTTCTTCTTTTTTAGGAATGGAAGTGGTTAATGATACAAGCAATAACATAATAGCAACACCTAGAATCATAATATTAAATCCAAAAGTAATATTTAGATAATATAATATTAATAATGCTGATCCTCCTAAACAGATATTAGAAATATTAACTTTAATAAAAGATAGGATTAAAAATATAGCCATATAAAATTGGTGAGCAAAACTATTCTTTTTCATTGTTATCACTTTCCTCTTTATTATTTAATTGTTGTTTTTCATCATTATTTTGTTGTTTATTATCATTAATTTTTATTTCTTGATTACCATTATTAAACCCTTCTTTTGCCATATCTGGAGAACTAATAACTTGTTTATTTTCCGCATCAATAACAGTAGACATATTTGGAATAAAATAACTTCTATCAACAGGATCATACATTACAGCACCAAGAGATAAACGGTGGAAGTTATCGGGAATTGGTTTTAAATTTTCTTTAATGCGAGCCTCATTTAATGATAAAATACCAGAAGAAATACCAACATTTAATGCTTCATATCTTTCTGCTTGTGTTGTTTGTAATACAGAGTCGGTATTGAATTTAAAAAAGTATTGTCCTTTTTCTTTTTCTAATAATAATGATCTGTTCAAAGATGATTCTAATACGCTGATATAAGGTGAGATAGAATATTGTAAAAAGCGAATACTCGAACTTTCAACGTTACCATATGTATTTGCTGTACTATCTACCATTGATTCAGGAACACCAAATAAATTACATAAATCTTTTTGTGTAACTGTTCTTGAAGCAGTTAATCCTAATTCTTGTGGAGAATAAGAAAGTTTGTCATATTCCATTCCTTGTTCAAGCACAATTAATTTTCCTGCATTATTAGAACCTTTATACATTCTTTCCCAACTATCTCTTAGTCTTTGTTGAGCGTCTGGTGATAATGCTTTATCTAATTTAACAACACTCATAGGTGAAGCACCATTACTCATTAAATTTTTAGACAATTCAATCTCATTCAATGCCAATTCAATTGTTCTTGTCCCTCTTGAAATAACTCCTTCACCAGTTAAACCGCCATCTGTTGAAGAAATAGTAAGTATCATTACATCTTCCATATTCAATAAATTTTTATAACCATCGACTTGAATTTTAATATCTTTTACGATTGTTGGCATATCTTCATTAACTAATTTTTTAATACCAATATTACCAGCATCGATATTCCACAATGATTCAATGTTGTTTCCGTCTTTTCTGATTTGAACGTAAGCGTTTCCATGTAATAATAAATCTTGAATTAATTTAGCTTTAAAATCAGTTCCCGTTGAAATGCAATTAGGAGCGTTGTTTAATAAACTTAATCTATAATCATCTATTACTTGTTCAACCGTATCTTTATCAATTCTTCTATATAATTCAACTGGCAATGATTTAATAGAATTGCAAATTAAATCAGTACATATTTTAGCAGTTGGAATAGATAGTAATTGTTCAGCCGTATATCTATCTCCACCAATACCAGAAATAAATCCCCACATTCCAACGTTTAATGGTTCATAATCCATATTATTAACTTTTACTCTTTCTTCATTTTCATCTTTTTTATCTGTTAGAAAATCCCAAAATTTTGCCATTTATTTTCCTCCTTTCTAAAAGAATAAGAAGCCATCGCGTTCTGTTTCATATACACTTACACTTTCAACTTCGTCAGCTGTCATACTACACATATTATTAATAAGCGCATCCAACATATCGATACGTCCATTTGATTTCTTTTTATTAACATACATATTTAAATTTGTATCTTTGTCGAGTAATGCATTATGAAAGTTTATTTCTAATAATGGATTTTCTTCATAAGCAAATTTTTCTTCTAATACTACTTCTCTTAACCTTTTTGTTCCTACGTGCAAATAAACACTATGTTGTCTTTGTTCCCTCATTTCAGCATAAGGTAAATTATCTTCAAATTTTTGTATCGTACTCATAGCATTATAAGGATCGTATGTTACACATTTAATTTTTACTTTATATTTTTCTTCAAGTGATAAAACAAACTTTTCTATAAATCCATAATTGACAATTCTTCCTCCACATGGAAAACACAATCCTTGTCTTGCATATCTGTCATAAGGCACCTTCTCTTTCATTTTCTTTTCATCTTCTTTATCTGATGGATAAAATGCCCATACTTTGGTTATATATTTATCTAATCTATTATCATATGTTGTCATAGCAATAGCACAGTTATCCGTTGAAATAGATAAATCGACACCAATATAAACTTCTTTTCCCGTCCAATCATATGAATTATTAAGAATTTTACATTTTCTTAAATCATCAAGAGATATATAAACTTCTAATTCATCACCGTCTAAGAAAATATTTAAATGTTTTGTTTTAAAGTTGGTTAGCGATCCTTCCATTTCAATAGCT
>JBGVIL010000059.1:0-3967 GCA_045123185.1 Bacilli bacterium
TGAGTTGTTAATGCAAGACAACACTCCAGTAGTAGAAGTACATAAAATGGTAGAGAAAGCACTTAGAAAAGTAGCTCCAGAAGTTGCAGAAGCATATGCTAACTACCGTAACTACAAAACAACATTTGTTTCAATGATGGATGAAGTTTATAAAAAAACACAGTCTGTTTTATATATTGGAGATAAAGAAAACTCAAATGCAGACAGTTCTTTGGTTTCAACAAAACAAAGTCTTGTCCGTGGAGAGATTTCTAAAGAAATGTATAAAGAATTTTTCTTAACTCCAGAAGAACAACAAGCGTGTAAAGATGGATTTATTTATATTCATGATATGAGAGATAGATTATATTCTATGAATTGTTGTTTAGCAGACGTAAGTAATATTATGAAAGGTGGATTTGAAGCTGGTAATGTTTGGTATAACGAACCAAAAACTTTAGATACTGCTTTTGACGTTCTTGGAGATATTATTATAAGCATGGCTGCACAAGAGTACGGTGGATATACAGTTCCAGAAATTGATAAAGTGTTAGAACCATATTGTGAAAAGTCTTATAACGTATATGCTAAAGAATATAAAGATATAGTATTGCAAAATGGAGGGAACTTTGACGAACAAAGGGTTAAAAAATATGCATTAAATAAAGTTAAACGAGATTTAGAACAAGGATTCCAAGGACTAGAAATTAAACTTAACACCGTTGCTTCAAGTCGTGGAGATTACCCATTTACGACTTTCACTTGTGGAGAACACGTAACAAAATTTGGTTGTATGATTACCGAAACGTTGTTAAAAGTTAGAAAAGAAGGTCAAGGTAAAGAAGGATTTAAACGAGTTCTTCCCTTCCCTAAAATTGTATTCTTATACACAGACAAACTTCATGGAGAAGGCAAACCTTATGAATGGTTGTTCGATAAAGCTATTGAATGTAGTGCTAAAGCGATGTACCCAGATTACCTTTCTTTAGACGCCGGTAATACTGGACGAGTATACCAACAATACGGAAGAATTATTAGCCCAATGGGATGCAGAGCGTACCTTTCTGATTGGTTTGAACGAGGTGGAAGCCATCCAGAAGATGAAAATGATAAACCGATTTTTGTTGGACGTTTCAATATTGGTGCTATTACATTAAACCTATGTATGATTTACCAAGAAGCTAAAATTAATGGACAAGATTTCTATGAACTACTTGATTATTATATGGAAATGATTAGAAGATTACATATTAGAACTTATGAATATTTAGCAAAACTAAAAGCCGGAACAAACCCTTTAGGATTTACTCAAGGTGGTTTTTATAATGGTTATTTAAATTATAACGAAGAAATTGGATTAGACTTTTTACGTCCAATGACTGCTAGTTTTGGATTTACTGCTTTAAATGAATTAACATTGTTACACGAAGGTAAGTCTTTAAGACAAACAAATAAGTTTGCAGTAGAAGTAATGCAACACATTAATGACAAAGTGAACCAATACAAAGAAGAAGATGGATGGTTATATGCCATTTATGCAACTCCTGCAGAAGGACTGGTTGGATTGCAAGTTAAACAATTTAAAGCTAGATTTGGAGAGATTGAAGGTATTTTTGACAGAGAGTATGTAAGCAATGGATTTCACCTTCATGTGGCAGAAGATGTTTCTCCTTTTGAAAAACAAGATAAAGAGGAAGAATTATTCCATATGTGTAATGGTGGACATATTACTTATACTAGATATAGATGCCAATATAATTATGACGCTATGAAACAAATGATTAGACGAGGGATGGCTAAAGGGTTTTACCAAGGAGTTAATTTGTCTTTAGCTACTTGTGCTAATTGTGGATATGATGGAATTGATTTTAAAGTATGCCCAGATTGTGGTAGCGAAGATGTTGTTACTATTGACCGAATGAATGGATATTTAAGTTATTCAAATGTAAAAGGGGAGACTAGATTAAACGATGCAAAAATGGCAGAAATTAATGATAGGGTGAGTATGTAATGAAAAACAATAGACTGGAAAGAATAGGTGAGATTCATACTAGTAAAAATGGCGACGTTTTTGTAATTATTGATTACAAAAACAAAGCAAATGTAACAATTAAATTTCTAGATGAATATGGAGCTATAATTAATGTTGAGTATGGTAATATTTGTAAGGGTTCTATTAAGAACCCTTATTCTGCTACTGTATGTGGTGTAGGAAAGATAGGATTATTACCAAATGGTACAAAACCAAAAACTAGAAATGACGGTAAACACACTAAAGAATATAAAGTGTGGCATAGTATGTTGTGCAGATGTTATACAGAACAATACCAAAAGAACGGTCACACGTACAAAGACGTTACTGTATGTGATAGATGGTTAGTATTTGCTAATTTTCTTGAAGATTTGCCATTGATTGAAGGATATAATGAATGGATTGCTTCCACAAACGTTTATGAGTATGCTTTGGATAAAGATATTAAAGGCAATGGTAGTAAAGTATATTGTTTAGAAAACTGTTGTTTTATTACTTTTTCTGATAACTCTAAAGAAAGAAATGAAAGACTTGGTAACCCTTTGATTAAAAAATAAAATATTTAATATAGGAGAGTTGACAAACTCTCCTTTTTTACATATACTATAAGTGTAGTAAACAATAGGAGATGATAACAAATGAATTACCATAAAATTGATACGTGTAATATGGTGAATGGTAGAGGAATTAGAACAGTAATTTGGGTTTCAGGATGTGACCATCACTGTAAAGCGTGTTTTAATTGTTCGACTTGGCATAAAAACGGTGGTAAACTCTTTGACGATTTGGCTTACGAAGAGTTTTTAAATGGTGTAAGAGATGAATTTTGTGATGGATGTACTCTAACTGGTGGAGACCCTCTAATGCCATATAATAGAGAAGTAACAACACAATTGGCTAAAGACGTTAAAACATTGGGTAAAACAGTTTGGTGTTATACTGGATATAATTATGAAGAAGTTAAAGACTTAGAAATTATGGAATATGTGGATGTACTTATTGATGGACGTTTTATTCTTAAACTATTTAACCCCAACCTTAAATGGCGTGGTAGTGCTAACCAACGCTTAATAGATGTTCCTAAGACCAGAGAGACGGGGGAAATAGTATTGCATCCAGATAATAATATGGTAGATGAATTTTTCCCAGAACAAGCATTTGACCCTTGTAAAGATATGACACCACAAGAAATAAAAGAGAAATATATTGACAACCCTTGCAATGAGGGAGATTTTTGGTGATAAATAGGTTCTAAACTAGAACCTATTGCATATAATGTATTGTAAAACAAAATGACAGGGGAAATGTTAAATGAATAAAGATGTTATGTTTAATGAAAATAGTGGGTTAATTTGGAAAGCTATTAAAGATATGCACCTTTATACTACGAAAGACATGGAACTCGATGATTACTACCAAATTGGTAGTATGGGATTATTAAGAGCTATTGATACTTATGATACTAATAAAGGAACACAATTCTCTACATACGCAGTAAAATGTATTAAAAATGAAATTGGACAGTATTTCCAAAAACAAGAACGAGACAAACGTAAAATGAATACAGTAACAACTTCTTATAATGTAGAAACGAATATTGGAGATAATAAAGTTGAAATTATTGATTGTGTGGTCGATTTTAGCTCCACAGAGCCTTTTAATGAGGTATGTCGAGCAACTTTAGGGGAAGCATTAAAAGTCCTCACAGAAGCCGAATATGAGTTTTTCAGAGTACGTTATATGGAAGCAGAATTAACAGATGATATTACTAATAAACGTACATATACTATTAACAAATTAGGATTAAAAAGTGTCGGAGAATTCAAGTCTATTGACCGTAAAGTTAGAATTAAACTTGCTAAAGCATTAGGTGTTAATTACGACCCACGAGATAAATTTGTTGAAGGAAATGTTGACAAAGTTCTAAGATAAACATATAATATTATTGAGGTGAGA
>JBGVIL010000060.1:0-44254 GCA_045123185.1 Bacilli bacterium
GAAATTCCTTGTCAGGTAAGTTCTGACCCGCACGAAAGGCGTAACGATTTGGGCGCTGTCTCAACAAGAAACTCGGTGAAATCATAGTACCTGTGAAGATGCAGGTTACCCGCGATCAGACGGAAAGACCCCATGGAGCTTCACTGCAACTTAATATTGATATTGGGTATGTAATGTACAGGATAGGTGGGAGACTATGAAGCAAGTACGCTAGTATTTGTGGAGTCGCCCTTGGGATACCACCCTTTGCATATTTAGTATCTAACTTGTATCCATTAGCTGGATAGAGGACAGTGTTAGGTGGGCAGTTTGACTGGGGCGGTCGCCTCCCAAAGAGTAACGGAGGCGCCCAAAGGTTCCCTCAGAATGGTTGGAAATCATTCATAGAGTGCAAAGGCAGAAGGGAGCTTGACTGCGAGACCTACAAGTCGAGCAGGAACGAAAGTTGGGCTTAGTGAACCGGCTATACTGAATGGAAAGGTAGTCGATCAACGGACAAAAGCTACCCTGGGGATAACAGGCTGATCTCTCCCAAGAGTACACATCGACGGGGAGGTTTGGCACCTCGATGTCGGCTCGTCGCATCCTGGGGCTGGAGAAGGTCCCAAGGGTTGGGCTGTTCGCCCATTAAAGCGTCACGCGAGCTGGGTTCAGAACGTCGTGAGACAGTTCGGTCCCTATCTGTCGTGGGCGTAGGAAATTTGAGAGGAGTTGTTCCTAGTACGAGAGGACCAGAATGAACGCACCGCTGGTGCACCAGTTGGCTTGCCAGGGCCACAGCTGGGTAGCTATGTGCGGACGGGATAAACGCTGAAAGCATCTAAGCGTGAAGCCCCCCTCAAGATGAGATTTCCCATTAGCAATAAGTAAGACCCCTTATAGATGATGAGGTTGATAGGTCAGAGATGGAAGCACCGTGAGGTGTTAGAGTTGACTGATACTAATAGGTCGAGGACTTAACCTTACAATTTAACGCTAAATACAAAGATGAGTATTATTCAATTTTGAAAGAGAGTTTGGTGACTATAGCGAAGTGGACACACCTGTTCCCATGCCGAACACAGAAGTTAAGCACTTCAACGCCGACAATAGTAGTAACCTGCAAAAATAGGACGTTGCCAGCTCCTTTCTATAAATACTAAATATTATAAAAATAATTTACAAAACTAGAGATTGGTGCTATAATATAGAAAAGAAATCAAACATGGAGGATTAGCTCAGTTGGGAGAGCATCTGCCTTACAAGCAGAGGGTCGGCGGTTCGAGCCCGTCATCCTCCACCATTTTGCCGACTTAGCTCAATAGGTAGAGCAACTGACTTGTAATCAGTAGGTTGTGGGTTCAATTCCTATAGTCGGCACCATTTTCTGTCCTCGTAGCTCAGTCGGTAGAGCAACTGACTTTTAATCAGTGGGTCGGACGTTCGAATCGTCTCGGGGACACCATTCTTAAATTTTTATACATGCCTGAGTGGCGGAATAGGTAGACGCGCAGGACTTAAAATCCTGTGGTAGCAATACCGTGCCGGTTCGATTCCGGCCTTAGGCACCAAATCTTAATGGGTCCATAGCTCAGTTGGGAGAGCACCTGCCTTGCAAGCAGGGGGTCGAGGGTTCGAATCCCTTTGGATCCACCATTTTATTATATGGCGGTGTAGCTTAGTTGGCTATAGCGTCCGGTTCATACCCGGAAGGTCGGGGGTTCAAGTCCCTCCGCCGCTACCATTATGAAACCGGAATACGGACCCGTAGCTCAGTTGGTTAGAGCTCCCGGCTCATAACCGGTTGGTCGTAGGTTCGAGTCCTACTGGGTCCACCAAACAAAACTCAAATATATAAACGGAGAAATACCCAAGTCTGGCTGAAGGGATCGGTCTTGAAAACCGACAGGGTGTAACAGCCGCGGGGGTTCGAATCCCTCTTTCTCCGCCATTTTTTATATCGCGGAGTAGAGCAGTGGTAGCTCACCGGGCTCATAACCCGGAGGTCGTTGGTTCAAGTCCTTCCTCCGCAACCAATAAGGTCCCATGGTGTAGTGGTTAACATGCCAGTCTGTCACACTGGAGATCGCGAGTTCAAGTCTCGTTGGGACCGCCATTTTATATCTGGCTCGGTAGCTCAGTTGGTAGAGCAACGGACTGAAAATCCGTGTGTCGCTGGTTCAAGCCCGGCCCAAGCCACCATTTAGATAATTAATCTTAATACGAAAGTATTAAGATTTTTTTATTTAAGATTATATTTTTCACCCTAAATATACAACTCAACCAACAGTATGTTTACAACTAAAGTAGTTTATAGTATACTGTTTGTGAAAGGAGAACTATTATGAATCAATTAAAGATTGGAAAATTCATTTCTGAACAACGAAAAAAACAAGGTTTAACTCAAGCACAATTAGCTGAAAAACTATTTATTACAGATCGTGCTGTATCAAAATGGGAAACCGGAAGAGCATTACCAGACTCGTCTATAATGCTAGAACTATGTAAAATTTTGAATATTTCTGTTGTAGATTTATTAAATGGGGAGGAATTAAATATGATAAACAATGAAGAAAAATTACAACAACAGTTAATGGATGTAGTAAAACAAAAAGAAGAACATGATCGTATGTTATTATTTATAGAATGGATTATTGTCATACTATCTGTATCATTAATATTAATACCTGCAGTTATTGCGAGTTATATAAATGTTGAAGAGTGGAAGCAAATTTTAATTGTATTTTCAGGCTTTATTCCTGCTTTACTAGGTATCTTTATTGCTATAAAAATTGAACAAAAAGCAGGTTATTATCAATGTAAACACTGTAAAAATACATATGTTCCATCGTTTAAAGCAGCTGCTTTTTCATTGCATTTAGGTAGAACTAAGTATTTAAAATGTCCAAAATGTGGCAAAAAATCTTGGAATAAAAAGGTTCTAAACAGAGTAGAAAATGAGGAGTAATATTCAATATTACTCTTTTTTTATAGTTGTTTCATGTAATAAATTATTTTGAAAAATTTAAAAATTCTTGTTAAAATAGACTTGTTTAATATAAAAATAAAGGAAAAATTCGCTTAATAAAAATTAATAAAAAAACAAAAAAAGAATGAAATTTCTTTCATTCTTTTATTTTATTATGCCGATTAAGTCATAACCATCAACGTTTGTTATTTCAATATTAACGAAGTCACCTGGTTTAATATCTTTATTTATATTAAACAAATATATATATCCATCAACATCATCTAATGCTTGAGCAAAGTATCTTGCAAGATAACAATTTAATTCGTTATCATAGTGATCAATTATTGCTTCAAAGGTTTTCCCAATTAAAGTATTAAGTCGAGTTGTATTAATAGATAGTTGGACCTTCATTAATTCTTCTAATCTTCTATCGGCTACTTTTTTAGAAACACGCGGTCTCATTGTATATCCTACTGTGTCTTCTTCAGGAGAATATGTGAATGCGCCTAGGTGCTCAAACTTAATTTCTTGAACAAATTCAATTAGTTCTTTAAAATCTTTTTCAGTTTCAGTAGGATACCCAACAATTAAAGTAGTTCTAATAATAGCGTTTGGTATTTCGTCCCTTATTTTATTAATTAATAGTCTAATAAACTCTTTTGTTCCACGGCGATTCATATTTTCTAATATTTTATTGGAAGCATGTTGGATTGGTATATCAAAATAGTTAAGAATAGAATCATGTTTTTTAAATGTTTGTATTAATTCATCTGTAATTTCATCTGGATATAAATATAAAACTCTTATCCATTTAAAGTAATTTAAATTTGCAATAGAATCTAGAAGTTTTGCTAAAGACATATCTTTTAAATCACTTCCGTATGTTGTTGTGTCTTGCGCAATAACTGTTAATTCTAAAACTCCTTGTTGATGTAAGTACTCTACTTCTTCCATTAAACTTTCGAATGATCTACTTTTATAGCTACCGCGAATTAATGGGATTGCACAATAATGACATTTATTATTACAACCCTCACCTATTCTTAAATATGCAGTTTTAGATGGGGTAGAAATCACTCTTTCGGTATAATCAAAATTATACTCTAATTCCGAATTTAATAATTCTTTAAATATTTTATCTAAGTGATCGTAATCTTTAATTGGTATAAATTTATCAACTTCTGGAATTTCTTCTTTTAAGGAATCTAAATATCTTTCAACAAGACAACCCATTACTATTATTTTTTTGCCATATTTTTGATATTCCAACATTTCAATAATTGTGTCTATGGATTCTTGTTTACTTGCAGCGATAAAACCACAAGTGTTAATTACTATGAAATGTGCTTTTGATAAATCGCTTGTGATTGTTAAACCATACTTTTTAGATAAACCTAAAAATAGTTCTGAATCTACAAGGTTTTTTGCACAACCTAATGATATAATTGCTATATTCATATTAAATACCTCACATATATATTATAACATAAAAAGAAATAAAAATCATTGAACTAATTCATAAATCAATTAATTTGATAAAATAATGTTGTTGTGATATAATTTAACAGTAATTAAATAAAGGAGATTTATTAGTATGAAAAAAGTATTAGTTGAAACTTCAGCTCGTCATATTCATGTGTCTGAAGCTGATTTTAAAGTATTATTTGGTGATGATGCTAGTTTAACAGTAAAAAAAGAATTATCTCAACCAGGTCAATATGCTTGTGAAGAAAGAGTAGAAATCGTTGGTCCTAAAAAATCTATCGCTGGTGTTTCTATTCTTGGCCCATTTAGAAAACAAACTCAAGTTGAACTTTCTGCTACAGACGCAAGAAGTATTGGCTTAGGTATTGCTGTTAAAGAATCTGGTGATTTAGCTGGAACTCCAGGTTGTAAAATTGTTGGACCAAAAGGAACAATTGAAATTCCTGAAGGTGTTATTGTAGCTAAAAGACATATTCATGCAACTGTTGCTGATGCTAAAGAACTTGGTGTAGTTGATAAAGAAATCGTTAATGTTAAGATTGAATCAAATGGCAGATCATTAATATTTGGTGATGTTATTGTACGTGTAAGTGATTCATATGCATTAGCTATGCATATTGACACAGATGAATCTAATGCTGGTTTAGTTGCTCCGGGAACAATGGGAGAAATCGTTAAATAGTTAAAATGAAAATGAGACTTTGTATTGCAAAGTCTTTTTTTTAACAAATGATTTCAAACAAATTATAAAATGTGATATAATATCGAATAAAGAGGTGATATATATGTTATGTCCACGTTGTCACAACGTAAACCCAGATACTAATTTAACATGTGATTTTTGTATGGCTGATTTACCAATGACTCCCGAAAGAGAAAAATTAATTAAAGATAAAGCAAAATTTGAAAGAAAAAACAAATTACGAAATAGTAAAGATAAAATATTTGGTATGGTAACTGCATTGTTAGTTATTATTGCTGTAGTTGTAATTGTTATGGTGTTACTATAATGAATAAACAATATGATGTAGTAGTAATAGGTGCAGGACATGCAGGAATAGAAGCTGCATTAGCAAGTGCAAGATTAAATAATAAAACTTTATTAATTTGTGGTAATTTTCAAAAAGTTGGTAATATGCCTTGTAATCCATCAATTGGCGGTCCAGCTAAAGGAATTTTAGTTAGAGAAATAGATGCACTTGGTGGAGAAATGGGACGCGCTGCAGATAAAACAGCTTTACAATTCAAAATGTTAAACTTATCAAAAGGACCAGCCGTTCAAGCATTAAGAGTTCAATCCGATAAACCAGCATATTCTTTATATATGCAAGAGGTTATTAAAAACACTAATAATCTTGATGTACATGTTGGATTTGTAGATGAGTTAATCACAAGTGATAATACAGTAACAGCTGTTGTTTTAGAAAATCAAGAAAAATTTGAAACTAAAAAAGTAATAATCGCAACCGGGACTTTCTTAAGTTCTAGAATATTAAGAGGTAAGAACTATTTTGAAGCAGGACCTGATGGAGAATCAACAAACTATGGCTTATCAAAATCTTTATTAAAACATGGATTTAAATTATTAAGATTAAAAACAGGAACACCAGCAAGAATTAAAACTTCTTCTATTGATTTTTCTAAAAGTCGTTTAGAACCTGGAACTAATTTAAAAGCGTATTTTAGTGAAGATACAAAAGATGAAGATGTTCTTCCATTTGAACAACAACTTCCTTGTTATTTAACATATACAACACCTGAAACACATGAAATTATTAAAGCGCACTTAAATGAATCAAGTATGTATTCTGGAATTGTTGAAGGTATCGGACCAAGATATTGTCCTTCAATTGAAGATAAACTAGTAAGATTTTCTGATAAAGAAAAACATCAACTATTTTTAGAACCAGAAACAAAAGATTTAAGTTTAACATATATTCAAGGTTTCTCTACAAGTATGCCTGAATATGTTCAAGACCAAATGATAAAAAGTTTACCAGGATTTGATAATGCGGAAATCGTGAAATATGCATATGCAATTGAATATGACGCAATTGATCCATTAGAATTAAAATCTTCTTTAGAATCAAAGAAAGTTAAAGGTTTATATTTTGCCGGACAAGTAAATGGTACAAGCGGTTATGAAGAAGCTGCGTGCCAAGGTTTAATTGCTGGTATTAATGCAAGTCTTGCCTTACAAAATAAAGAACCATTAATATTAAAACGTGATGAAGCATATATCGGTGTATTAATAGATGATCTAGTAACAAAAGGAGTCAACGATCCATATCGTATGTTAACTTCTCGTGCGGAATATAGATTATTATTAAGACATGACAACGCTGATCAACGTTTAACTGAATATGGACATCAAGTAGGATTAGTTCCAGAAGATAGATATAATCGTTTCTGTGAAAAGATGAATATCATTAAATCGGAAAAAGAATTTTTAAGTGAATTAAAAATTACACCAAAAAAAGAAATTAATGAATATTTAGTTAATAAAAATTCATCACCTTTAAAAGATGGTATTTATGCTGACGAATTGATGAAGAGACCAGAAATTGAATATAAAGATATATATATGATGACTGGTATACCTTTTAAAGATAACGTGACTGATCAAATTGCAAATCAAATCACAATAGAAATTAAATATCATGGATATATTGAGAAAGCATATAAAGATGCTAAAAAAGTATTAAAGTTAGAATCAAGAATAATACCTGAAGAAATTGATTATGCTAATATTCCAAACTTAGCAAGCGAAGCAAGAGAAAAACTTTCTAAAGTTCGTCCACATACCGTTTCCCAAGCGATGAGAATCAGCGGAGTAAACCCAGCCGATATATCAATACTTCTAGTATATTTGGAAAGTTGGAAAACAAATGGCTAGATTACTTGGTGATTTTAATTTAACTGATATCCAGTATGATAAATACGAAAAGTATTATCAAATATTAAATGAAAAAAATAAAGTAATGAATTTAACTGCTATTACCGATTATGAAGGAGTTTTTATCAAACACTTTTATGATAGTTTATTATTAACTAATGTTACAAAAGAATATGATAATTTAATAGATGTCGGAAGTGGAGCAGGATTTCCAGGACTGGTTTTATCAATTTTTGATGAATCAAAAAAAATTACACTATTAGAACCAACTACTAAAAGATGCAAATTTTTAGAATTAGTTAAAGATGAGTTAAGTCTTTCAAATGTAACAATAATTAATGATAGAGCCGAAAATCTTAAAAATAAATTTTATCGTTGTGCTACTGCACGAGCTGTTGCACAAGTTAATGTTTTGTTAGAACTAATTATCCCACTATTAGAAGTTGGCGGATTGTTCTATTGTTTAAAAGGCAGCAACTATCAAGAAGAATTAGTAAATGCAGAAAATGCAATTAAAGAATTAAATGTTGAAATAAAGAATATATATCATTTCGAATTACCATTCAATCAAGGAAAAAGGGTAATTGTTGTTTTTGAAAAGCAAAAGAAAACCAATCCCAAATATCCAAGATCATATGCGAATATTGTTAAAAAACCATTATAGGAGAATTATATGGCAAAAGTTATCTCGATTGTAAATCAGAAAGGTGGAGTAGGTAAAACTACTACAACTGTTAATTTAGGCGCAGCACTGGCTTTAGAAAATAAAAAAATATTAATTGTTGATTTTGATCAACAAGCAAATACAACTATTACTTTAGGCATTAAAAGAGAAGAAGTTCAAAGAGATATTGTAAACTTTTTGCTAGATGATTGTTCTAATAATGTTATATTAAAAACAGGTGATTCAAATTTAGATTTAATTCCAGCTTCATTGAAGATTGCAACATTTGAACAAATGATTCAAAATGTTGAAGATAAGGAATTGCTACTTCAAAAGAAATTAGATACACTTAAAGATATATATGATTATATTTTAATTGATTGTCCACCGGCACTAGGAGTAATTATAGACAATGCTTTATACGCAAGTGATTCTGTAATTATTCCGGTTGAGTGTAGCTTTTATGCGTATGATGCTTTAACTCAAATGGTTAACAAGATTGATGAAATTCAAAAAGTTAAACCTTTAGAAATTGAAGGTATATTATTAACTAAACTAGATAACCGAAATACTATAGGTTATAATATTGTAGAGAAAGTAAAATTCGAATTCCCATTTAAAACTTTTAATACGATTATAAGTATATCAAGTCACATTCAAGAAGCTCCAATGTATGGTAAAAGTGTTATTCAATTCTCTTATAATTCAAGAGGTTCAAAGGAATATCGTGATCTTGCAAAAGAGATCTTGGAAGGTAAATAAATGAACGATTATAAGAACATTCAAGTTGGAGATATTTTAACTTTTAAGAAGAATCACCCTTGTGGTGGAAGTGATTGGAAAGTGTTAAGAATTGGAATTGATTTTAAATTAGAATGCACGACTTGTAATCGTCAAATTATGATTACAAGATTAGATGTATATAAGAGACTAAAAAGCAAGAAATAGATATTTCTTGCTTTTTTATTAGGAAAAATTCAAAAAGTAAAATATTGGTATTGTGCATTCTAGTTTGTATATTATGCATTTTGGTATCAAGAATATTGACCAAAAACTTGATTTATGATAGAATAACAACGTAAAATTGAGGATAATGCAATTATGCCTCGATAATTGTAAATTGATGAAATGGAGGGTCTAACATGTATCAAGCTATAACATTTGTTAGTACACTTTTAGCGATAATATTAATATTACTAATTTTTAAAAATAAGTCTGAGAAATCATTTTCGAAGTTTTTAAAAGTCTTAACTATTGTATATTGTGTTTTAGGCTTTTTTAGATTCATGTTATCTGACTCTTTTGTTTATGTAATAAAAGGTGGATACTTTAATTATGTTTATTATGATAGACAAGACATCTTACAAAGTATTTTAAGATGGGGATACTACATTGGTTATTCTGTTTTACCAATGGCTGTATTTTTTAAAAATCGTTTCTTTAGAAATATGGCAAGTTACATATTTTTACCATTTGCAGTTTTGTCAACTATATTTTTTGATAACTACATGGTTTATTTTTTATCAGAAGAAGGTAATGGATTACATTTAGTACCTTGGATTAGATATGCATATTTTATTATCGAACTTGCTCTTTCAATGATTATTCCAATTGTATTACAAATTAAAGAAAAACACGTTTTAAATATCAAAGACAAAAAAGAATTAATTTATTTCTTTGTAGGAATTCCGCTTATTTTTTTACAAGTAATGCCTGTTTATATTCCACAATCTCTATTTGGATACACAGGAATTGAAATTCATATTCCTTGGCTAATTATTATTGCAATTGAAACAATTGCTTTATATTACTATTTTAGATTTAAGAGTTATGATACAAGATATCAATTAGTTGTATTTTTAACAATTGTATTGTTCTATCACTATGATTCATTGTATTTACAAGGATTTAGTATCCCAAGACTTCCAATTCAACTTTGTAATATGGCAGCTTATTTTTATATCATTGCTGTAATATTTAAAAATCAAAAGATGTTTAATTTCTGTTACATTGTTAACATGGTAGGTACATTAATTGCGATACTTGCTCCAGACTTAAATGATGGACCTTTAGGATTCTGGAACATGCATTATATGTTTGAACATATGTTAGTATTTATTATTCCTGTTTTATGCGCAGCTCTTCGATTATTCCCTAGGGTTGATAAGAAAGCATTAAAACATATGTTTGTTGGATTTGTATTATATTTTGTATTCTGTTTGACATCAGGTGTATTACTTAATGCATATGGCACAACAGAAATGAATCGAGTAAATTATTTTTATTTATTCAGTTTAGATAAAGCAACATCTTATATTCCATTTATTAAATTTGTTGATAAATTCCCAATTACAATAAATGGATTTACATTTTATCCATTGTTGATGGCAATAATTTTTGTTTCATTCTTAACATTATGCTTTGTATGGTATTGGTTAACACAAAAATTATTTGTAATGAATGATGATCATTTTGAACTTAGAAAAGCTCGTATTGACTTATATGAAAAGATTACAGGTAAAAAGTCAAAAGCGATGAGAGAATATCCGGAATAGAGGAAACGTGTATGTTGGAGATAAAAAATTTAACAAAAAGATATGGTAACTCAGAAGTAAAAGCTGTTGATAATCTGAGTTTAACTTTAAGACCTGGTGAGGTATTTGGTTTCTTAGGACCAAATGGTGCAGGTAAAAGTACGACAATTAAAAGTTTAGTTGGTATTTATCCTTTCCAAGAAGGAGATATCTTAATAGATGGGGTTTCAATTAAACTTGACCCATTACATGCAAAAAAACACATTGGTTATGTTTCTGATAACCATGCAGTATTTGAAAGATTAACAGGTCGAGAATATGTTAATCATATGGCTAGTTTATATAATGCCGATATGACTAAAGCAAAAGAACGATGTGATGAATTAACCAAAATATTTAAACTAGAAACTTTTATTGATCAACCAATTAAAAGTTATTCTCATGGCATGAAACAAAAGGTTTCGGTTATTGCAGCTTTGGCACACAATCCAAAACTATGGGTTCTAGATGAACCGCTAACAGGGCTTGATCCACAAAGTGCATACCAATTAAAAAAAGTTATGAGAAAGCATGCTGATGCAGGTAACACAGTATTCTTCTCATCACATATATTAGATGTAGTTGAAAATTTATGTGATAGATGTTGTATCATTAAAAAAGGTAAACTACAAGGTGTTTACGATTTAAAAGAATTAAAAGCAAAGAATGAATCATTAGAAGACTTATTTATGAATGTTATATACGAATCAGACGAAATTGAGGAGATATAATGCATACTCTGATTAAACTATTACGTCTTCAAATTGATAATAAAACAGATATTTTAAAAACCAATTCTTTAAAGAAAATGACAATTTCAGTTTTAAAAAGATTGTTTTTGTTAGTTGTACTTATACTTGGAATAGGTTATTTAACAATCGGATTAACAGGACTTGGATTTAAAATTAATGCAGAGTTCTTAAGTATTGTTTTGTTAGCTTTACAAGTTGTATCTTTGATTTTTGGAATTGGAAGTATTATAACGAATTTATATTTAAGTAAAGATAATGAAATTTTAATGGGGTTACCAACAACTCCAAATCAACTGTTCATGTCTAAAATTTTAATGATTTATTTTCATGAACTATCAATTACAGCAACACTTGCAATTCCATTGTTTTTATCGTTCGGAATTATTGGTGGTTTTGGATTATCATTTTTCTTATGTATTCCAATTTATGTAATTATATTACCATTACTGCCATTATCACTAGCGTCATTCCTAAGTATTCCAGTTATGATTGTTCTTAAATTTTTAAAGAAACATATGTATCTTTCAGTTGCTTTAGTATTAGCTGCTGTTGCAACAATTCTAACATTATATGTTTCGCTTTTAGGTAAGATTGCGGGCGGCTTTGATATTGCGTCAAAACAAATTGAAACTATTATTCAAGTTAATTCAATAGTTTTAAAACTTGGTAAAGCATTACCACTCTATTTTCAACTAGGTAGTGCAATGACTACATTTGATAGTTGGGGATGGATATTTATTTATTTTGTTGGCTGTCAAGGAATAATGATTTTAACTATTTTATTCATTAGACCTTTATATTTTAAAACAGCTATGAGTAGTTTAGAAAATACATTTAAACTAAACGCTAAAAAAGATTATGTTGAAAGAAAACCATTTGTATCACTTTTATTAAAAGAGATTAAATGTGTATTTAGATCTCCAGGAAATGTATTTGAATACTTCTTGTTTACATTGTTAATGCCATTTATTGTTTTATCATACGATAAATTACTATTAACTATTTCAGTAAACCAGGCTGGAGAAAATATGATTGCTGGATCACATTTGATGATTGTTGCAATTCTTGCGATGTTATCAAATATCATTTCAGCATCGTCAATTTCAAGAGATGGTGGAAACTTCTACATTTCAAAAATTATTCCAGTTAATTACTATACACAAATTGCTGCCAAACTTGTTTTCAATGCTATATTTACAGTGGGAGCAATCCTAGTTACAATGTGTATATCGTTTATTTATCAAAATCCTATTCAAGTTATTCTTGGCAGTTTTGCAGTAATTTTTGCAGCAATTGGCCATATTGCAATGAGTTTGGATATGGATATTAAAAAACCTATTTTGAATTATCAAGGAAACGAAGATAATTCAGCAATGCAAAAGAATACTGTTAAAAGTACAATCTTAGGTCTTGCAATTGGTATTGCCATGGGAATAATCGTTATTGGTTTTGCTTTTAATGAAATGACAATTATCCCTTATGTGATTTTATTAGTATTAGGTTTAGCCTTCGGAATTTATAGAATATATATGTTGGTATTGCGTATTCATATGCAATATGACAAAATAGAAATGTAGGTGACTGTATGAAAAAGATAGTAATTATTTTATTAACGGTACTACCAATATTTCTTATTGTAGTTATTTCCTTCGCAGGAAGAATCTTTTCAGAGGTTTCACATATCAATGTTGAAAAAGTAGAATTTGTCGACAATACAGAAAATCCATATTCTGATAAGTATGTTTTACAAATTGGGGTTGGTGAAACTCACCAATTACTTCATAAAGTTTATCCTGAACTTGCAACAAACAAAAAAGTTACATACACATCAAGTGATGAAACAATTTGTACAGTTGATCAAAATGGTTTAGTTACTGCGGGTAATAAACCAGGGACTGCATATATTGTAGTTAAAACAGATGAAAGAGGAATGACTGATAGACTTACTGTTGTTGTTTCTAAATCTGCACTTGAATCAATTACAATTTATGATTCGAACAAACAACCATTTACAAGTGGTCAAATATCAGTTGGTGAAAGCATTCAATTAAGTTATGTAATTGAACCATATGATAAAGATGGAGCAAAATGGGAATCATCTAATAATGATGTTGTTACAGTTGATAATTTTGGTAAGATTACTGCAATTTCTCCTGGAACTGCAGTTATTACAGTTGTAGCTAATCTTGATGCTACTATAACTGCATCATGTGTTATAACAGTTGATGATGCTCAACCTAAATTAGGATTTAATTTTGATAATGATTCTAATTTTGAAAAAATAGGTGTTGGATATACAACTAACATCAAAGAATTTAATCTTAACAATTATATAGTTTATGATTCATCAATTGTAAATCCAGAAAATATTTCTATGTCTAATATTTCAGGACCTGCTACATACGATTCAACAACAGGAATGGTATCAATCACAGGAACAGGAATAGTACATATAACTATTACCCTTACTGATGGAAGTGGTATTTCAGTTTCGGTTACATTATTAATTCAATAATATAATTAATTTTTTAAAAAAAGGAGAGAAAAAAATGATTAAAAAAATTAGTTTAGCATTAATTTTATTAGCTTTTAGTTTTGGAATTTATGCATGTTCACAACCTGTTAATTATTCTTTAAACTTACAAGCTGACAAAGAAGAAGCTTATCCTGGTGAAACTGTTCAATTTACAACAGAATTCATTGGTGATCAAGTTGACGTAAAAGTTAATTATGAAATTAAAGAAGGTAGTGATTATGCTACAATCGATGAAGATGGTTTATTAACAATCAAAGAAGATGCTTTAGCAGGAAATGAAGTTAAAGTTGTTAGTAAAACTTCTGAAAAAACTTCTAATGTTGTGTCTGTTAAAATTGTAAAAAAATTAGA
Organism: Bacilli bacterium; assembly: GCA_045123185.1. GTDB lineage: Bacteria > Bacillota_I > Bacilli_A > ML615J-28 > CAG-313 > UBA1231. Next base: position 14,208 of record JBGVIL010000060.1, read on the forward strand.
ATCAATTACAATTGCTGCTGAAAACAATCAAATCGTTGTTGGAAGAAATATTGTTATCAAAACAACATTAAATCCAGCTGATGCAAAAGCAGAAGCAGTAAGATATGAAGTTATTGAAGGTCAAGATGCGTGCTCAATGGTTAATAATTTATTAGTTGTTGATCAAAATGCCGTTGTTGATACAGTTATCAAAGTTAAAGCTGTATCAGGTAGTGTTGAAAGTAATGTATTAGAATTTAAAGTTATTAGCGGTAAGAGCGAAAAATTATTTATTAGTTTATCAAGTAACGAATTAACAGTTGACAAATTTGGAGGAAGCCAAGTATTATTAAAAGCTTCAATCTTTGACGCTGAATTAAATCTAGTAAATGACAAAAAAGTTATTTTCGAAATTATTGATGGTGCTGATTTACTAGAATTAAGTTATGATCAAAATGTATGTTCATTTAAAGCTTTAGGTCATGGTCAAGCAGTAGTTCGTGCAACAATCGAAGGAACAAGTTATTCTCAAGAAGCTACAATTAACGTAATTGTTCCTCCAACTGCATTAGAAATTCATGATGTATTTGCTGACAGAGTTGGTTATGAATATAACTTCTCAAAAGTTGATGCATTAAAATTCCCTGTAGAAATCTTAGGCGAAAATGCTTGTGAAGATTTAGTTGTTACATTTAAAGATCAATTAGGAAATTCAGGAGATCAAGTTGCAACTTATAATCCTGAAACTAAAGAAATTACATTCGTTGCTACTGGTAAAGTAACAGTAACTGTTTCTTCAGATTCTGGAAGTAGAAATGAATCAAGTGTTTCTTATACATTTAACATTAATGAAGGTATTAATGTTTATACATATGAAGAATTAAAAGCTACTTTAGAATCTTCAAGTTATAATGGTGAAATTGTTAATATTGTTGTATTAGAAAAACCTGAAACAAATGCATACGATTATGAATATGGATATGATTTAGTTCCTTCATTCGCATTAAAAGCTGCAAGCGAACAAACATTTGCAGAATTAACTAGTGAAAGAAAAGGATCAATTGTGGTTAACAACAAAAATATTTATATTAATGGTAACCAACACAAAATTGATTTATCTAACGTACGTTCTTTCTCAGATCAAGAATTAACAACATCTGGTTGGGGTTCTAATGTTGTAGAACCTGCTTTATATTTCGGACATTCTAAAGGCGGACTACAATTAGATATTAAACTATATGATTTAACAGTTTTAGGTAACTGTTCAATTGATTATAAAGGCGATTTAAGTGGTAAAACACCTGTTGGTGTTTATTGTAGAGGTATTCAAGTCGGTAACGATTTTGAACAATCTAATTTATTATCTGCTTATTATTTAGATATGCAAAATGTAACTGTTGGTCAATTTAATACTGGTATGAGAATTTACCACGTTGTAAACAACGGTTTAGCTAAGAATATTAATGTTTACAACTGCTTTGGTAATGGTATTGAATCATATGCAAATATTATGACTTTTGAAAATATGACATATGGTTTATGTGGAGCATCTGGTATCGAACTTACTCCAAACTATGATGATCTAGCTGGTACTTCTTTTGATCAACCACAACATATCACATTTGCGGGTTCTATTACAACTACAAACTTTACAACTGGTAATAGTTTATACATGCAAAACTTTAACGCTATGGGATACAGTGTAATTCAAATTTTACAAGGTGTATTCTCACAATATAGCCCAGAAGTATTATCAAATGTTAGAAATGAAAATGGCGAATTTGCATTTATCTCATTTGTATTTAATGATTTATCAACAATGGAAGCTAATGCAAGTAAATATGAATATAAGAATATTGATGGTGCAGGTATCGTTAATATTAATGATTTAACTGGTGTTGATACAACTCATAAATATATCGAAGTAAATGTAGTTGTTGGTGGATTCCCAGTTGGAACAGTTTTAGTTTACAACTTCAACTATCAAGGTAAATAATAAACAATAAAAGAATCACTTTTTAGTGATTCTTTTTTTTCGCCTTGTATCGACAATTATAATTGATATAATGATATGAGGTGATAATATGCATAAAAAAATTAATATTTTTATTGTAGGATTTTTTTCTATTTTGACCATTTATTCAAATATCGGATTCATGTTATATATTCCATTGTTATTTTATTACTTAATAAGAAATATTAAGAATATATATATAATTACAATCTCAAGCGCTTTAGGATTAATTACGTCATTTGTTATAAATAATACTTTTAAAGAGTCACTTAGTAAATATATGATTCCATTTCTGTTATTAATTATTTTAGTATTATTTATACTTTGGATAATGAACAAATTAGTTAAAGGGTTTTATATATATTTATTTATAATATTTTTAAATGTGATCATGGAGTTGTTATTTTATAAAGGTATATCAAACTATTTAGCTTTTTTTGTAAATAATGCAATTAGTTTACTATTATATATCTTTTTAGAACGAAATTTAATTGAGTCTTTGAATTCTAAAAATTTATTTTTTAACAATGCTTATTTAGAAATCATCATTTCAATTGTTGCAATTATCGGTGCAGTATCATTAAATATTAATACTTTAAATATTGGTGTTTGTGTTGGAATATACTTTACAATGTATTTTAGTTTTTCATACAAAAATATATATGCTATTTTATATTGTTTAATAATTAGTTTTATATTGATGTTTTTCTTTAAACAACCAGAAGCAATTTTGATTTTAATAATTTCTCCTTTTTATTTTATGAAACAAAGTATTCCACTATTATTTACAAACATCTTTTGTACAGCTTTCTTATTTATTGAAAATAATATTAATAGTAAATTAATTATCTCTATTATGGTTATTAGTTTAATCTTTGAGTTAATTAAAAAATACATTAGTAAAGATATGATTAGTAACGAGGTTATTACTAATAATATATATTCACAAATAACTTCTAATATTAGTAAAGAAGTATTAGGTTTTGCTGGTTTTTTAGATAAATTTGTTGAAAGTTTTAAAGAACCTATTGAATGGACAACTGTGTTAAGTGATAGTATTAAAACTTTAATGAATAATAATTGTAATAATTGTCATATGCGTAAAGATTGTTATGCGTATTATAAAACAAATCTTTACTTATATATGAAGAATCTTTTGTTAAATAATAATCCACAAAATGCTGAATATCAATACTTTCTAAATAATTGTATTAAGATCAGAGAACTAAAAGATTTAGCATATAAAACAAATCAGAGATTAAATTTTAATAATTTGAATCAAAATAATAATACATTAATTGTTCAATTGATTGGTGTTTCTAATGCTATTAGGAAATATGCAATTGATATGGTAGCAAAACAAGAATTAAGTACTACTACTATTTTTAATTTTAAAGAACAAATTATCAATTATGGTTATGACTTAACATATTTTGAAGTGACAAAATCATATTATGATGACTTTATGTTTGAAATAGGCATTCAAGAAACTGACCAAAAAGAGATAATTAAAAACTTAACAATAATTGGTAATAACTTATTTGATAAAACAATATCGGTTATATATATTAAAACTGATCAAAATATTTTATATTTTAAAATAATACCTGAAGTTAAAATAGATATATCTTATGGATATGGTTCACTTTCTGCAAATCAAAATGATTTATGTGGAGATAATTATTTGATAAAAGAAATTAATAATGGGAAGTTTATTTCTGCAATTTCGGACGGAATGGGAAAAGGATATAAAGCCTTTAGTGAAAGTGATCATATATTAAAATTAGTTTCAAGTATTATTGAACAAAATTTAGAGGTTTCGACAGCTTTAGAAATATTAAATACATTTTATGCAATTCAAGAATATTTAGAAAATTATTCAACTTTGGATTTACTGGAAATCAATCGCTATAATAAAACGGCTAAATTTTATAAAATGGGTGCCACTACATCTTACATAATAAAAAAGAATGGATCTATTGAAAAAATAATAAACCAAAATTTACCATTTGGCATTGAAGAAGGAATTGATAATAGAGAATTAATGTTAGAAGAAGATGATTTGATTTTAATGAGTAGTGATGGAATTTTCGAAAACATTGTTGAAAGTGAAGAACTAGATAATTTTATAAAAAAAATAAGAGGGGAATCCCCTCAAAAAATTGTCTTTGAAATATTAAATTATACAATTAATAACAAAATCAAAACTAACGATGACGCAACATTAATAGCATTAAAAATCAAGATGCTTTAAAATTTAAATCTTTTTGTTCTAACAAACAAACCAGGCCATCTTTCGATGCCACCCAAAATATTAGTTATATTATAACCTAGCTTGGATAAAGCGTACGATGCTGTTTTACTTCGAGTACCATTTTTACATATTATGTAATAATGGTACTTTTTATTAATAAATAGATTATGTTTCTCTAATAACAAACTTAAAGGAATGTTTACAGAACCATGAATATGATATTCATCATATTCAGATACATCTCTAACATCTATTAGTCTAATATTCATTTCTTTTTGATATATGTTATAAAAATTAATTGTTGATATTTCTTTCATTATTTCACCTCAAGTAATTCTACTAAAACAAAAGTAAGAAAATACAAGTTATTTGTAAAAAAGATTAATAAAAGCATTTAAATTTATAATTGTTTATGATATAATATATTTAAGATAAAAAGAAAAGTGGTGAATTTATGAACCAAGAAATCTTCAAGATATATCAAAATAAGATTATTTTAGAACCAACTGAATTTGATAATGACAAGTATTATTATTTTTATGGTACTGATGGAAAAATTTTTGGTATTGAAAAAAGCATTTCAGAAAATGAATATAAATTAATTAAATCATTTTATTTAGAAAAGAATATTAAGAATCTAAATAAAAAGACGGAAGCTATTTATAATTATATATATGAAGGTGGAAGTTATCCATTTAATAAAAAAGTAAATTTCTTGTTGTATAAAGCAAATGAATCGAAAACTCAAATTAATAATTTATTAAAAGACGTATTGTTAAATGTTGTTGAGTTTAGTATTGATAATGTTGAAGTAATTTTTTATGAAGATGAACAACAAGCTGAACTAGATGATTTATTTCAAACAATGAGTGATGACTTTGGATATTCTATTAACGTACATTCTGGTTTAAGATTAAATAAAAACGTTAAAGGAAGTTTTGTTGCTCATTATATAAGTTGTATTGTTAATACAAATTTCTTTGGTAAAACTTATAGTGATTTAATTGATATTATTTTTTCTAATGATTCAAGCAAGATATATCCACTTATTAAAGAAATAAAAACATATGTTCTAGATCCAGTATTGAAAAAGAATAACAATTTAGAAACTTTAGATGCATTTTTTAAAAATGACTTAAATGTTTCACAAACTGCAAAAGCATTATATCTAAATAGAAATAGTTTAATTAATCGATTAGATACTATTTCAAAAGAAATTGGAATTGATGTTCAAAGTTTCAAATATGCTGCTTGTATTTTAATTATGATTAATCTTGTTTAGACAAAACGTTTAAAATAAAAAATAAAAGAATAGGCAAATTGCCTATTTTTATTTTTGTTATATTGTGGTATAATGTTAGTGTGAAAAAATATAAAGGAGAACAATTATGGCAACTGTTGAATTAAAAAACATTAACAAAATTTACGATAATAACTATCATGCTGTTTACGATTTCAATTTAAAAATTCGTGACCGTGAATTTATCGTTTTCGTAGGACCATCAGGATGTGGTAAAACAACTACTCTTCGTATGGTTGCAGGTTTAGAAGAAATTACAAGTGGACAATTATTAATCGATGGCGAAATTATGAATGACGTTGCGCCAAAAGATCGTAACATTGCGATGGTATTCCAATCATACGCTCTTTACCCACATATGTCAGTTTATGACAATATGGCATTCGGTTTAAAATTACGTAAATTCTCTCGTGATGATATTGACCGTCGTGTTCAAGCTGCTGCTGAAACTTTAGGTTTAAAATCTTACTTAGACAGAAAACCTAAACAATTATCAGGGGGGCAAAGACAACGTGTTGCATTAGGTCGTGCTATCGTTCGTGACGCTAAAGTATTCTTAATGGACGAACCTCTATCTAACCTAGATGCTAAACTTCGTGTTCAAATGCGTTCTGAATTAATCAAATTACATGAATCTTTAAAAACAACTACTATCTACGTAACACACGACCAAATCGAAGCCATGACAATGGCAACAAGAATCGTTGTTATGAAAGATGGATGGATCCAACAAATTGGTGCACCAAAAGATATCTATGACTACCCAGATAACGTATTCGTAGGTGGATTCATCGGTACTCCTCCAATGAACTTCATTGAAGGACGTGTTCGTGAAGATGGATATTTCGAATGTGGATCAACTCGTCATGGTGTATTTACATTTAAAGTTCCAGAAAAACAATTAAGTATCTTAAAAGCTCAAGGATATATCAACGTTGAATTATTAATGGGTATTCGTCCTGAAGATTGTCATGATGAACCTGAATTCATCGAAGCTCATCCAGAATCAAGAGTTGAAGCTAAAGTTGAAGTAGCTGAATTATTAGGTGCTGAATCTCAAATCACTGTTAAATTCCCAGGACGTGACTCTATCGGTCAAAGATTAACTGCTAAAGTTAAAGCTCGTACTGACGTTCATACAAACGATATGTTCAAAATGGCTATTGATATGAGCAAATGTCACTTCTTCGATATGGAAGCTGAAGGCCAACCAAGAATTAAAGAACAATTCCAAAGACCAGGTGCTCAAGAAGCTCCAGCTGCTGAATAATTAATAAATAAAAGGTTGTAGAAAACTACAACCTTTTTATTTTCGAAAATCATAAATTTAACATTAGTTTAATTTATATGTTAATATTTATCCATGAATAATATAAATTATATAAAAGCTTATTCCAACAAAATTATAATTAATGATAATGAAGTCATCAATCAAAATATAAATATATATTTGGACAACATCTTAATACACCAATTAACTACAGTATACGGAAGAGTTGATGCGATTAAGAATTTATATGGTTATAAGAAGTTAGTACCAATATATATTAATTCTCAATTAATATTGTTTCCTATCTCAAATTTAAAAGAATATGAAAATATATATATTAATGCATGCAACATTATAAGAATAACCGAAAATAAATCTAATACCATTATAGAGTTTATCGGTAATAAGAAAATATATATTAAAAAAAGTTATTTACAAATAAACAAATATTATCAGCGTGCTATATCAATAAATCATAATAGTTGATTTTTTTAACAAAAAGTGGTAAAATAAGAAATGTAAAAAAAGGAGATTTTTATTATGGCAAAGAAAAATATTAAAGATGTACAATTAAATGGAAAGAAAGTCTTAATGAGAGTTGACTTTAACGTTCCAATGAAAAATGGTGTTATTACTGACACAAACCGTATTGTTCAAGCATTACCAACTATTAACTATGCTTTAGAACAAGGTGCTAAAGTTATTTTATTCTCACACTTAGGACGTGTTAAAGAAGAAAAAGATTTAGCTAAAAATGATATCGCTCCTGTTGCTGCTAAACTTGCTGAACTTGTAAACGCTCCAGTTAAGTTTGTTAATGCTACACGTGGTGCTGAATTAGAAGAAGCAATCAACAATATGAATGCTGGCGAAATCGTTATGTTCCAAAACACTCGTTATGAAGATTTAGAAGGTAAAAAAGAATCTAAAAATAATCCAGAACTTGGTGCTTACTGGGCAAGTCTTGGCGACGTATTTGTAAATGATGCTTTCGGTACTGCTCACCGTGATGCTGCATCTAATACAGGCATTGCTGCTAACGTAAAAGGTGAAAGTGTTTCTGGTTTCTTACTAGAAAAAGAAATTAACTTCATCGGTGGAGCTGTTGATAATCCAGTTCATCCATTTGTTGCTATTCTTGGTGGTGCAAAAGTTTCTGATAAAATTTCTGTAATTGAAAACTTATTAACAAAAGCTGACAAAATTATGATTTGTGGTGCTATGGCTTATACATTCTTTAAAGCTTTAGGATATGAAGTTGGTGAATCTAAATGTGAACTTGACTTTGTAGATTATGCAAAAGGATTATTAGAAAAAGCACAAGGTAAAATTGTTTTACCAGTTGATATCGTAGTTGCAAATCCTGATAAAGAAAAAATGGCTGAAGACTTCTTCGGTGCAATCGCTGTTGCTGAAACTAAAGTTGTTAAAGCTACTGAAATTCCTGCTACATGGCAAGGTTTAGACTGCGGTCCTGAAACTATTAAATTCTATGCTGCACAATTAGAAGGCGCTAAAACTGTTGTATGGAATGGACCAGCTGGTGTATTTGAAGTTGAAAAATTTGCTGTAGGTACTAAATCAATTTGCGAAACATTAGCTAACCTTGAAGGTGCTACTACAATCATCGGTGGTGGTGACTCAGCTGCAGCTGCTATTTCTATGGGTTATGAAAAGAAATTCTCTCACATCTCTACAGGTGGTGGAGCAAGTTTAGAATACTTAGAAGGTAAGACTCTACCAGGTGTAGCTTGCCTTGATGACAAATAAGAGGAGACAAAAATGAGAAAACCTATTATTGCTGGTAACTGGAAAATGTTTAAAGTACGTGAAGAAGTTTTATCTTTCGTACTAGCTGTAAATAAAAATCTTCCATCTAACGAAGTAGTTGATACAGTAATTTGTGCACCTGCACTTTATTTAAGAGATCTTGTTAAACGTCAAGGAGATAACTTAAGAATTGGTGCTCAAAATATGCACTTTGAAGAACAAGGTGCATTTACTGGAGAAATTGCTCCTAGCATGCTTGAAACAACTGGTGTTGAATATGTAATTATTGGCCACAGTGAAAGACGTGCTATGTTCAACGAAACTGATGAATCATGTAATAAAAAACTTCATGCTGCATTCAAACATAATTTAGTTCCAATTCTTTGTGTTGGTGAATCTTTAGAAGAAAGAGAAGGAGCTAAAACAGAAGAAGTAATCAAAAATCAAGTAGAAAAAGATTTAGCTGGATTAACACTTGAACAAGTTAAAACATTAGTAATTGCATATGAACCTATTTGGGCTATTGGTACTGGACGTACTGCTACTCCTGAAATGGCTAACGAAACTTGTGGTTTCATTAGACAAACAGTAGAAGCATTATTTGGTGCTGAAGCTGCAGAAGCAATTCGCATTCAATACGGTGGTAGTGTAAAAACTGGTAACATTAAAGAATTAATGGCACAACCTCATATCGATGGTGCATTAATTGGTGGTGCTAGTTTAATTGCTGAAGACTTTATCTATCTTGCTAAAGCTGCTGAATAATAAAATTTGAGTGCCTTATGGCACTCTTTATTTATAAAGGATAATTTATGAAAGTAATAAAAAAACAAACAAACAGTAAAATGTGTATTATTTGTGGAATGGAAAATGAACTTGGATTACAAGCACCATTTTATGAAATGGAAGACGGGTCTGTTATAAGTATTTTTGAATATAAAGATCATCATCAAAGTTATCCAGAAAGATGTCATGGTGGAATGATTACATGTATGTTAGATGAAATCATAGGACGTGCCATTTGGGTGAGTGAACCAGATCAATGGGGTGTTACTACAAATATATCTGTTAAGTTTAGAAAGCCAGTTCCTCTTAATCAAAAGATCAAAGCAATTGGAAGAATTACAGTTAATAAAAGTAGAGTATTCCAAGGAACAGGTGAAATTACAACAATGGATGGAACAGTGCTTGCTGAAGCAGAAGTCACATATTTAAAACTACCATTATCGAAGATTGCTACTGGTAATCATGAAGATGTAAATATATATATTCCAGATAATGTAACTGAAATATAAAAACGAGTGAGATTATTTCTCACTCGTTTTATTTATTGAATGTAGTTTGTAATATAGTTTACTTAAACCAATTATTAATAATAGAATTACTATAATCCAATATACACTTCCCATTTCTGGTTTATCGGAATATCTAAAACCGAATAACCCTACTTCTGAATAATAATTCATAAAGAAGTATGGATACGTTTGACCACGCCCAAAGTCAACTTTAAGAATTGACAAAATACTACCAATTATAAAATAGATAAGTGGAGGTATTAAAGCATACGAAATATGTTTTTTATTCATTGGCGAAATTGGCATTTCGATAAAATAACTTGCAATAGATGTTACAGGGACAACAACATGAGTTAAGATACTTGATAATGTCCAAACATTAAAATCTGCAAAAGGTGCTAACAATACACAAAAGATTAAACCAGTAATTGTAATTGATACAGTAAATATAAATTTTAAAGTATATATATAATTTTTAAGCAAACTCTTTTTAAGTTTAATTTCAATGATTGATAAAATTGAAATAACTAAACAAGTAATCCCAATCCAAATATTTGAAAGATTAGTAAAATATAATAGTCTTTGTCCGGCTGATGAAAAACCTTCATCTTTTGCATAAACAAGTGCTAGAGTAACACCAACACATGCAGCAATACCAGCAATTAAATTTAATAAAATGCCAATATTTTTTCTTGTAAACATTTATTTTTTATTGACCAATATTTTTTTAAGTCTTGCGAAACGAGGTAACCCATTTTCATATTTTAGTTTAGTTTCACCTTGAATTAAAGGTAAAACATATTCTAAATATTTATCAGTAATGTGATTGCCTTTTTCATTTATAAATTCTTTTGGCATTTCTTTTACTTTTGCAGCAACATCTTCAAGTGGTACATAACCGAATCTAGTAGAAGTTTCTAATCTTTCAATCGTAATCATTTGTCCAGTAATATTTTGAGTAGCATACTCTACGCCTGCTTTACCACACATGAAAGCTTCTTCAATATCAGTATTAGATGCAAGATGAGCTGCGCATCTTTGTGGCAAGTTAAGTTCAATTGCTCGAACAGGGAAACCAAAAGTGTTTTGAACATGTTCACAAAGAACACTAGCTACTCCACCAAGTTGTAAATGTCCAAATGAGTCATTATTATTGTAGTTACGATAGTTTAATATATATTCACCTTTCGAATCGCGAATACCTTCACCAACAATAACGAATACTTTTTTCTTTTCTTCATATATATTTTTAACATCAGCTAAGAATTCATTTAAGTCAAATTCTGATTCAGGTAAATAGATTAAATCAGGATTACATCCGTTGATACTTGCGATTTTTGATGCAGCGGTTAACCATCCTGCATCACGTCCCATAATTTCAACAATTGTAACACGACCTTTTTTATAAGCAGATATATCTAAATAAATTTCAGAAATAGTAGTTGCAATATACTTACAAGCTGAACCATATCCAGGTGTATGATCTGTTAAACATAAATCGTTGTCAATCGTTTTTGGAATACCGTTAACAATACAATCGTAACCAACTGCTTTAAAGTATTTATTTATTTTCATACAACTATCCATTGAATCATTACCACCGATATAGAAGAAGTATCTAATATTATATTTCTTAAATACTTTTAACAGTTCTTCATATACGGCTGAATTCTTTTCAAAATCTTCTAAAAAGAATCTAACGGATCCTAATGCTGAACTAGGTGTGTATTTTAATAGTTCAATTTCATTAATGTCTTCTAAAGAAAAATCAATAAATTGTTCATCAAGTACACCTTGAATACCGTGAAGTGCACCATAAACATTTGTGATATTAGAATTGTTTAGTGCTGTCATCACTACTCCGGCTAAACTAGAATTAATTACTGCTGTAGGGCCGCCAGATTGGCCAATTAAACAAGCTCCTTTGATCATAGTAATTTACCCTCCATTATCATTTTATCGAAAAAAGGAAAAAAAGACAAGTGATAAAATTATGTAATCGTTAACAAAATATATATATAATATATTACTTGACTTTTAACGAAAAAAAGAGTATAATATAAAAGGTGCGATAAAGGCAGCATTCAGTTAGTTTTAGATTATAGATTATCACTTTAGGATGTTAGTAGCCTCGCTGCTTAGGTGAAACCAATAAGATAGTCTATCCTAGAAAAGAATTGATTTTTTTATCCACTATAAAAATATATAAAATAAAAGGAGAAAAAACATGGCACGTTACACAGGACCTTCTTGGAAACAATCAAGAAGATTAAAATTTTCAATTTTAGAAACAGGTAAAGAATTACAAAAACGCCCTTATGCTCCAGGACAACATGGACAAAGAAGAGCAAAAATTTCTGAATACGGACTACAATTACAAGAAAAACAAAAAGTTCGTTTCTATTATGGCGTTAATGAAAAACAATTCAGAAACCTATTTGAAAAAGCTGCAAAAATTCCTGGTAAACAAGGGGACAACTTCTTATTCTTATTAGAATCAAGACTTGATAACTTAGTATACCGTTTAGGATTTGCTGCAACTAGAAGACAAGCTCGTCAATTAGTTAACCATGGTCATATCGTTTTAGATGGTAAAAAAGCAGATATCCCATCATTACTTGTAAAACCTGGTCAAACTATCGCTTTAAAACCAGCTTCAAAATCTTTACTAATTGTTAAAGATGCTTTAGAAGCTACAGTTTCTCGTTTAGCTTTCTTAAGCTTCGATGAAAACACTCAAGTTGGAACATTTGTTAGATATCCTGAAAGAAGTGAAATCTTAACAGAAATCCACGAAAACTTAATCGTTGAATTCTACAACAGATAATTAGATTTTAAGAGATGCATATGCATCTCTTTTATTTTTTATTGCAAACTTTTTGAAAAAGAAATTAAATTATAGTATAATAATTAGGTAATTAAAGTATTAAAATTAATGAAGGAGAATAAAATGAAAGTAACTAAAGATATAATTTATGTTGGTGTAAATGATCATGATATAGATTTATTTGAAGGTCAATATGTTGTACCTAATGGAATGGCATATAACTCTTATGTTATTTTAGATGAGAAAATTGCTGTAATGGATACAGTAGATGCAAGATTTACTCATGAATGGTTAGATAATATTCAAAATGTTTTAGGTAATAGATTACCAGACTATTTAATCGTTCAACACATGGAACCTGATCACTCTGCTAATATTATGAACTTTGTTAAGACTTATCCTAATGCTAAAATTGTAGCTTCACAAAAAGCATTTGTTATGATGAAAAATTTCTTTAATGTTGATTTTTCAGATAAACAAATTGTTGTAGGTGAAATGGATACTTTAAGTTTAGGTAAACATAATTTAACATTTGTAACTGCTCCAATGGTTCACTGGCCAGAAGTTATTGTTACATATGATTCAACAGATAAAGTATTATTCTCTGCAGATGGATTTGGTAAATTTGGTGCATTAGATGTTGAAGAAGATTGGGCCTGTGAAGCAAGACGTTACTATATTGGTATTGTTGGAAAATATGGTGCTCAAGTTCAAAATTTATTAAAGAAGGCATCAACTTTAGATATTCAAATTATTTGTCCATTACATGGACCGGTTTTAACTGAAAACTTAGGATACTATTTAAATTTATATAATATTTGGTCAAGCTATCAAGTAGAAGAAGAAGGTATTGTAATTGCGTACACATCTGTATATGGAAATACTAAAAAAGCTGTAATGATGCTTGCAGACAAGTTACGTGAAAAAGGTTGTCCTAAAGTTGTAGTAAATGATCTTGCTAGATGTGATATGGCTGAAGCTGTTGAAGATGCATTTAGATATAGTAAATTAGTTCTTGCAACAACTACATATAACGCTGATATCTTCCCATTTATGAAAGAATTTATTCACCATTTAACTGAAAGAAACTTTAGCAATAGAACAGTTGCTTTTATCGAAAATGGAAGCTGGGCGCCAATGGCTGCTAAAGTTATGAAGGGAATGTTAGAAGGTTCTAAGAATCTAACTTATGCTGAAAACACTGTTAAAATTTTATCTGCTCTAAATGAAGAAAGTACAAATCAAGTTGAAGCTTTAGCAGAAGAGTTATGTCAAGAGTATTTAGCAATTCAAGATACTACTGCTAATAAAAATGATTTAACTGCTTTATTTAATATTGGTTATGGTTTATATGTTGTAACATCAAATGATGGAAAGAAAGACAATGGTTTAATTGTTAACACAGTTACTCAAGTAACAAATAATCCTAATAAGATTGCTGTAACAATTAATAAAGAAAATTACTCACATCATATTATTAATCAAACAGGTATTATGAATATTAATTGCTTATCAGTTGACGCACCATTTAGTATATTTGAAAAGTTCGGTTTTGTAAGTGGTAGAAATACTGATAAATTTAAAGATGTCAATGTATTAAGATCAGACAATGGATTAGTGTTCTTACCTAAATATATTAATTCATTTATGTCTTTAAAAGTAGAACAATATGTTGATCTTGGAACTCATGGCATGTTTATTTGTACTATTACAGAATCACGTGTTATAACTAATCTTGAAACAATGACTTATAGTTATTATCATGAACATGTAAAACCAAAACCAGAAACTAAAGGTAAAAAAGGATATGTATGTAAAATTTGTGGATGGGTATATGAAGGGGAAGAATTACCAGAAGACATAATTTGTCCATTATGTAAACATGGTTATAATGATTTTGAAGAAATAAAATAAAGGAGAAAATTAAGTATGAAAAAGTATGTTTGTCAAGCTTGTGGTTGGACTTATGATGAAGAATTAGGTGCTCCTGAATTAGGAATTGCACCTGGAACAAAATTTGAAGATTTACCTGAAGATTTCGAATGCCCATTATGTGGTGTTGGAAAAGATATGTTTGAAGAGGAATAAGAAATATGGAACAAAAATTTTATATTTGTGAACATTGTGGTAACATTATTGCCATGGTAAAAGAATCTGGTGTGCCAGTAGTATGTTGTGGTCAAAAAATGACTAAGTTAGTTGCAGGAACTACAGAAGCATCTTTAGAAAAACATATTCCTGTATACACTGTAGAAAATAATAAAGTACATGTAGTTGTTGGTTCTGTTGAACATCCAATGGTTCCTGAACATTATATTGAATGGGTTTCTATTCAAACTAAATTTG
Organism: Bacilli bacterium; assembly: GCA_045123185.1. Lineage (GTDB taxonomy): Bacteria > Bacillota_I > Bacilli_A > ML615J-28 > CAG-313 > UBA1231. The sequence goes on from JBGVIL010000060.1 coordinate 29,263, forward strand.
GTAACCAAAGAAAAGCATTAGTTCCTGGCCAAAAACCAGAAGTATGTTTTTCAATTTGTGAAGGTGATGAAGTAGAAGCTGTTTATGCTTATTGTAATCTTCATAGCCTTTGGAAAGCAGAATAAAAGAAGTAGTATTCTACTTCTTTTTTTTATTACCAATAAATACTAATTATAATATATATTTAACTGTATAAAATAATATAGAACAAAATAGGAGGTTAAAATGAAAACAGCAAGATTGACTTGGCCAATGATTTTAGGGATTATTGGATCAATTTGTTCAGTTGTTGTTGGTTTTGTGATTGCGTTTTTCGCAACAGGTGGTAAAGTATCAGGAATTCAAAATGTAGAATTTGGTAACATGTGGTTACTTACAACTGTTATGGCGATCCTTGGTCCTTTACTTGGTTTAGTAGGTGCATCTATTGTTAAGTTTGCGCCGAGAACTGGTGGAGTATTAATGTTATTTTCTGTAGTTGAATATATTGTTGTTTGTATGTTAATCGGACGACAATTTGCTCCTGCATTAGTATTTGGAGGAATTGGTTATTTATTCTTATCAGTTAGTGGTATGATGGGATTAATATATCCAACAATTCACTTTGAAGATACATATGTATATAATAAAGATTACGCAAAAGATAACTGGACTCCACATCATTCAAAACAAAAACAAACTACTGAATAACAAATATTTTGTTTAAATAAGATTAAATTAAGTTTTCTTAATTTAATCTTTTAATTTTTATATACATTCCGCTTGACTAACATGATAAAATTTGATATAATACTTTTGCAAATTAAGAAATGCAGGTATAGTATAACGGTTATTATGTCGCCTTGCCATGGCGAAGATGCCAGTTCGATTCTGGTTACCTGCTCCAATATGAATTATGATGTCTTCATGTTGAAGACATTTTTTTATTTTTTAGGAACTATTTAAAGTTTTGTGTTATAATAATATTATATATTTATTCTAGAAAGAGGAACTCATATGAAAATTTTTAAAAAATCATTTATTATATTCATCGTGTTTTCTATTATGTTATTAATAAATGCATGTAGTCAACCAGTAGTAAAAAAAGAGATAGAATTTACTACAGAAGAAAATGAAATCAAATTATTTATTGGCGAAACATACAAGCCTAAGTTTAATGTCGTCAATTTGGAAACTTATGAGTTTGAATACATTTATGATAATACTATAATAGATATAAAAGATGATACTATTACTGCTCTTAGTGTTGGTAATTGTAACGTTGAAGTTTATATTAAAGATCATAAAGATGTAAAACCAGTAAAATTTAATGTAATTATTGAAAATCACAAAGCTGAAGAATTATTACCTGAAAGCTTTGAATGTGAAGATGAAGTAAGAATATATATTAATGATACATATAAGCTTAATATTAACGTGAAGCCTGAGAATGCTAGTAACAAAATTAAAGCATTATCGTATAATAGTGAGATTGCAACTTGTGATGAAGATGGTACAATCTGTGGCCTAGGGCTTGGTCAAACATACATACTAATCAAATTAGCTGACAATCTTTCCTTATCTAAAAGGATTTTAGTTATTGTTGAACAACCCCCTGTTGATAGGATTGAATCAACTTCACAAGTTAATTTGAATTATTTTGAAACACATAAATTGAGTTGGAATGTATTTCCTCAAGAAGCAAACCAAGAAGTTACAATTTCTTCGTTTGATCCAGACATCGCAAGTGTTGACTCGGATGGTTTAATTATTGGAAATAGCTACGGAACAACAACAATAAGAATACAATCAGTATTTGATAAATCGATTTATAAAGATATAAAAGTTAATGTTAGTGGTGATATGACTACTGATGTCATTGTTCCAAATAATAATATATCACTTCAAGTTGGATCATCGATTAATTTAGAATATAATGTTGTACCTGAAACAGCATATCCAAAATTAAATATATATACAGATGATAGCGAAGGTTTATTAATTGAAGATAACTTGATTACAGCAATGAAAGCTGGAACATATATAGTTTATTTAAAAACTATGGATACTACAAATATTATAAAAGAAATTACAATTAATGTTGTTGGAGATGAAGAACCAGTTTTTGTAACTAATGATAAATTTATTGAACAATCTACATTATCATGGAATGAAGAGTTTAATCCGCTTGATAATGTTAAAGCGTTCGATAATATTGATGGTGATATAACTAGTAAAATTGTTGTAAAAGGCGAAGTAGATAATCGAAGATACGGAGAATATATGTTAGAATATGTAATTAAAGATAGTGACGGTAATGAACAAAAATTAACAAGAAAAGTAATTGTTAGTTGGGGTTATGACGTAATGGTTATCGGACATGCAGGATCATATTATGGTGTACCTAATTCTGAAGAAGCAATTCTTTATGCTGCAGAAGTATTGAAATATCCAGCAATTGAAATAGATTTAAAACAAACAAAAGATGGTGTCTTTGTTTTATCTCATGATCCAAATTGGGGAGATGCAGTACTTTCTGAAACAAATTACGAAGATTTAAAAAATGTTGAATATACTGTAGTAAAAACTGGCGGACTTGTAGGTGGACACCTATCGGAAGAAGAAAGAACATATACTGCAAAAATCTGTACATTCGAAAGATATTTAGAAATATGTAAACAATATAATATTATTGCTGTCATTGAATTAAAAACTTCAGCAGGCGTCAGCAATTGGACAGAACTAAATGCTCCTCAACAATCGAAGATGCCACAAATAATGGAATTAATTAAAAAGTATGATATGCTAGATAGAGTAGTGTTCTTGTCTAGTCAAGAACAATGTTTGAACTGGGTAAAAACTCATGGATATTCATATATACCATGCCAATATCTAACTTTGTCTTCTTGTGAAAATGAAAATACATATAATATTGTTAAACAATATAAGTTAGATATTAGTTTCAATGTTCGCGACGGAATTAAAATTAGTGATGCATGGCTAGAAAAATACCGTGCTCTTGGATGTAAACTTGCAGTATTTACATTTGAAGAATACGCAAGTTATGAAGATATTCAATATTGGATTGATCGTGGAGTTGATTACGTTACTACAGATTGGCATGAATTAGATAAATTAGAACTGCCAAATACAGAAAAGGAATAAGTAAAACATAGTATAGATTATAAAGGTGCTTATTATGATATTTGAAAAGTTTATTTTAAATACTTTTAAAAAAATGATGTATACAAGATGTGATAATATTGGTCTTGCATATTATTTTAGTGATAAAGATTTTCCTGGTTTAAGAAAAATTCCTCATCAATTTAGATCATCCAAAGGACACATATTACAAGGATATATATATCACTACGACAATCCAATTGAAAATAAAATAATTGTTTTTGATCATGGATTTGGTGGTGGCCACGAATCCTATATGAAGGAAATTGAAAAACTTTGTCATGCAGGATTTAAAGTCTTCGCATATGATCATACTGGATGCATGGAATCAGGTGGAGATACACCAAACGGAATGGCTCAGTCTTTATGTGATTTAAATGATTGTATTGAAGAACTTAAAACATCAATTTTCAAAGATCATGATATATATGTTATGGGTCATAGTTGGGGAGGATTTTCGACTTTAAATATCTCTGGAATCCACCAAGATATCAAGAAAATTGTTGTCATGTCAGGCTTTGTCTCAGTTGAAAGAATAGTTAATGATTTCTTTGATGGACCTTTAAAAGGTTATCGCAAAGCAATAATGAAACTAGAAACTGAGTCTAATCCATATTTTGTTAGATTTAATGGCGTTGACAGTTTAAAAAAATCATCTTCAGATGTATTGTTAATTTATTCTACTAATGACACATTAGTTAAAGAGAAGACACAATATCAAGTATTATATAATGAACTAAAGGATCGGCCAAAAACAAAATTTATTCTATTAAATAATAAAGGGCATAATCCAAACTATACAGAAGATGCGGTTAAGTATTTAAATGAATATTCAGCTTTAAAGAATAAGTTATTAAAAAAGAAAAAGTTAAATACAGAACAATCACGAATTGATTTTGTTAATTCATTCGATTGGAATAGAATGACACAACAAGACGAAGAAGTATGGAAAGAAATATTTAACCATTTGAAATAAAAAAAGAAACTACGCAAGTAGTTTCTTTTATTTTTCTTCATATTTATAAGCAGTAACAACATATTTTGTAGGATCTTCTTTTAAGAAATGAATTTGTACTGTACCTGACGATTCTGGATTATTGATTAAATACTTATCTCTAATTTTAGGTGATTTGAAGAAATATTCTTTTTGATCAAATGGATCAATATATTTAGAATGTATAATTGCATATTTTACATCATTGGAATCTTCAACTATTTCTATTTCACTAATATCAGATATAAGGGATTGACCATTCATAATTATTTCAATTGATTCTTCTGTTCGTCTTTTAATAATTAAGTGTAAGGCTAATGATGCGATAATAAAAGCAACTGAACATATACCGATGGTTAATCCTAATTTTATTTGTTCTGGTATATAACATGAAGTAGTATCATTTTTATTATAGTAAATAATAAACTTTGTTCCTTCTAATGAAGCCGATTTGTAAGGTGCTTCAACAGTTAAAAAGTCCATATCTTCGGCTGAAAAATATGTAACTTGATCGTTTTTATAAGTTGCTAAAGATTGAATTCCATTCTTTGTCCAATGTAAATGAATAAAAGAAAGAACAAGACAAAGTATTAAAGCTAAAACAGAAAAAACAATCATTACAAACAAAGCCATATTTAGGTGTTGGTTCTGCTTAATTTTTTTCATTATATATCTCCAATAGTTTTAACAATATCTTGATTCTTAGAAACAGACTTGTATACAAAGTAACCAATTATCATTGCAATAGCTTCTCCTAACATAACCCATAAAGTGTTGACTATAAATGCTTCAAAGTTAAATGAATATAAATATGCAAGTTCAACACCAACTAAGATATTACATACAGGAACTATAATAATTGATAAAAATGGTTTCTTAAATAAAGCAACAAAGATACAAGAAAGTAAAGTTGCAAAACCACCAATGACTGCGTCTAATAATCCAAAAGGACCAATAAGGTTTGCAATAAAGCAACCAAGTGTGATCCCAATTGTATATTTTTTATTGATTAGTACTAATAAGATGAGTATTTCAGCAAGTCTGATTTGTAAGGAATTATAGGACATAAAGCCCAAAACAAAAACCATTATAACATATAATGCACATACGATAGCATTATATGTAATCGACTTGACTACATTATTTCTATACATAAATTCTCCTTGTTTTAATATTTTAGAAGGTGGTTATGCAAGAAACACCTTCATCACTATTATAGTACACTTTACTAAATTTGTCAATTTAAAATATTTGACTAATGAATTTTTAGTTCATAATAATTGATTATATAGAAAATTATGATATAATATATTCTATATTATTAGAATAAAAGATCTATATTGAAATATATAGAAAGAGGTGTAATATGATATTTGGCAAACATGTTAATAAATTCTATTTACGCTATTGGTATTTACTACTTGGTGGGATTGTTTCTTTGCTTGCGGTTGACTATTTCCAACTTTTAATACCGGATATTATTGGTAGTATTATTGATGGATTAAACGCAATTATTCAAGAAAAACCGATCGAAGAACAACTAACTTTAGCAAAATTAAAAGGCTTTATGTTCGATATTATGGGCATTGCTGTAGTAATGTTTACTGGTCGATTCTTGTGGAGAATTACTATTTTTACAATGGGAGTTAACGTTGAATCTAACCTTCGTGACGAGATGTTTGTACATAGTGAAAAGCTTTCTAGAGAGTATTATAATACTCATAAAGTTGGTGAAGAAATGGCTTTGTATACTAATGATTTACAAACTATTAGACAAACTTTTGGTAGTGGAATAATGATGATGGTTGATGCATTATTCTTAGGAACATTAGCGTTTGTTAAGATGGTAAATATCGATTTTGTTTTAACGATTATTTCCTGCATCCCTTTGGTTGTTATGGTTCTTTTCAGTAGTATGGTTGGACGTATTATGAGAAAGAAATTTGAAAAACGACAAAAGGCATATGCTGAACTTACAGACTTTACCCAAGAAAACTTTACTGGAATTACTGTTGTTAAAGCATTTGTAAAAGAACTTAAAGAAATAGATCGATTTGCTAAAATCAACAAAAAGAATAAAAAACGTAATATTGAATTTGTAAAGTTTTCAATGCTATTAAACATTGCAATTTCAATACTACTAAACAGTATTATTTTGGTTATTATTTTATTTAGTGGTTACAAAGCTTCTCGTGGTCAAAATTTTAGTATTGGCGATTATACAAGATTTATTGCTTACTTCAATACATTAACATGGCCAATGATGGCTATTGGACAATTGATCAATATCCGAAGTCAAGGCAAAGCTAGTTTAAACAGAATAAACGCATTATTAGATTATCCTGTTGAAATCCATGATGAAGATGTTGTAGATGTTGAGATTAAAGGTGAAATTAAATTTAATAATTTGAATTTCTCATACCCTGGTTCAACTAATTTAGCTTTAGAAAACGTAAGTTTAGATATACCGGCAGGAACTAGTGTTGGGATTCTTGGAAAAACTGGTAGTGGTAAAACAACATTAGTTGATATGTTACTTAGAATATACAATGTCGACAAAGGGTCAATTTATATTGATGGTGTAGACATTATGAATGTTGGATTAGAAAACCTAAGATCTAATATTGGTTATGTACCACAAGACAATTTCTTGTTTAGCAAAACGGTGTTAGATAATATTTGTTTTAGTGAAGAAAAAAATGATTTAGAAAAAGCAAAACTTTATGCTGAATACGCAAGTGTTGCCTCAAACATTGAAGATTTTCCAAACAAATATGATACTGTTCTTGGTGAACGTGGTGTAACACTTTCTGGTGGTCAAAGACAAAGAGTATCAATTGCAAGAGCAATGTACAAAGATCCAGCAATCTTGATTCTTGATGATTCTGTTTCTGCTGTTGATACAGAAACTGAAAGAAAAATTCTTGGTTACTTAAAAGAAACAAGACAAAACAAGACAACTATTTTAGTTGCTCACAGAATATCAACAGTTAAAGATATGGACTTAATTGTTGTTATTGATGAAGGTAAAATAATTGCTAAAGGAAGACACGAAGAACTTCTTCAAACATCAGAAGCATACAAAGAAATGGTGTTATTACAACAACTTGATGAAGAGGAGGGCGTTAGTCATGAGTAATAAGTTAGAAAATGAAAGAACAATGACCAACAAAGAACTTTTCAAAAAGTTATTCCGTTATTTAAAACCTGAACTTGGTAAGTTCTTATCAGCCATTTTGATGTTAATGATATCAGTTGGTTGTGGTTTAGCTATCCCGCTTCTAAATGGTGAAACAATTAAAGTAATGGGGGAAACTGTAGTTAACTATAATGAAATTTTAAAAATTGCTTTAATCTTTGTTGGTGTAACTATAATAGCTTTTACAGCAGAATATTCTCAAGCATTACTTTTACAACATGCTGGTCAATCAATTATTTACAATGTACGTATGGATGTATTTAGACATCTAGAATATACATCTATTGAACAAATTAACCAAATTCCAATTGGAAAATTAGTTACAAGAGTAACTAATGATACAAATGCATTAAACGAATTATTTACGGATGTTTTAATAAATTTACTTAAAAGTTTAGTAACATTGATTGGTGTAATAATTTTCATGTTTATTAACAATGTAAAACTTGCATCATATATGGTAACTCTAATGCCATTTATTCTTGTTATGACATTTGCATTTAATTTCTGGACTAGAAAAGCATATCGAAAAGTACGTAAGAATTTATCTGAAATTAATGCTTCTCTTTCTGAAAACTTATCAGGAATGAAGATTACTCAAGTATTTAATGCTGAAGAAAAACAATACAAAGAATTTAAAGAACGCAATGAAAGACTAAGAAAAAGTAATTTAAAACAAATACTTTTATTTGCAATATTTAGACCAACTATATATGTTTGTTACTTAGGAACAGTTATTATTGTTTTCTGGTTTGGTGGTAAAGACGCATTAATTGCTAACGACTTACAAGCTATTGCAGCTTTAGTTGTATTTGAAATGTATATCAATAGTTTCTTCAATCCAATTCAACAATTATCAGAACAACTAAATATTTTACAATCATCACTTGCTTCAAGTGAAAGAATATTTGAAATCTTAAATACTGAAAGTAACATTCAAGATTACGAAGATGCAATTGAACTTGAAGAATTAAAAGGTGAAATTGAATTTAAAAATGTTTGGTTTGCATACGAAGAAGATAACTGGATTTTAAAAGATGTTTCTTTCCACATTAAACCGAGAGAGGTTGTAGCATTTGTTGGTGCGACTGGTTCTGGTAAAACAACTATTTTATCGCTTATTGTTAGAAACTATGATATTCAAAAAGGTCAAATTTTAATTGATGGAATAGATGTTAAAAAAATTAAACTTGCTTCTTTAAGAAAACATTTCGGACAAATGTTACAAGATGTCTTCTTATTTAGCGGTGACATTATGGATAACATCAAAATGCAAGAAGAATCAATAACTGATGAAGATGTTTATAATGCATGTAAGTATGTTGGTGCTGATCACTTTATTGAAAAATTAGATGACAAGTATCATGAAAAAGTTAGAGAACGTGGTAATAACTTCTCAAGTGGTCAAAGACAATTATTGTCATTCGCTAGAACTATTGTTCATAAACCAAGTGTTATTATTCTTGATGAAGCAACTGCAAACATTGATACGGAAACTGAAGTTTTAATTCAAGAATCTTTAGAAAAGATTATGAATATTGGAACGACTTTGATGGTTGCACACAGACTTTCAACAATTCAACATTCAGATAAAATTATTGTTTTATCAAAAGGTGTAATTATTGAAGAAGGTACTCATCAAGAACTTCTAAAACAAAAAGGTCAGTATTATAAGTTGTACACTTTACAATACGAAAAGAAACAATTCGAATAAAAAATATAACCCTCTACATACAATTGTAGGGGGTTTTTATTTCACTTTAAAAAAATACATTTTTTAATTAGTTGAAAAAAAAACATAATTATGGTAAAATAAACCGAAATAATTTGGGTCGTTTTTGTGTTAAATACTCAAAAAACCAAAAAATTCATAAAAAGAAAGAGGTATAAAAAATGGCAAAACTTAATTTAGAAAAGTATGGAATCACTGGTGTTACTGAAATTGTACACAATCCTTCATACGAATTATTATTTGAAGAAGAAACTAAACCAGATCTAGAAGGTTATGAAAAAGGTCAAGTTACTGAACTTGGTACTGTTAACGTAATGACAGGTATTTATACAGGACGTTCTCCTAAGGACAAATACATCGTTATGGATGAAAATTCTAAAGACACTGTTTGGTGGACTAGCGATGAATATAAAAACGACAATCATCCAATCTCTGAAGAAGTTTGGCATGAATTAAAAGATTTAGCAAAAAAAGAATTATCAAATAAAAAATTATTTGTAGTTGATGCTTTCTGTGGTGCAGATGCTGAAACAAGAATGGCTATCCGTTTTGTTATGGAAGTTGCATGGCAAGCTCACTTTGTTAAGAACATGTTTATTGTTCCAACAGAAGAAGAATTAGAAAACTTCGAACCAGATTTCGTTGTTTACAACGCTTCTAAAGCTAAAGTTGACAACTACAAAGAATTAGGTTTAAACTCTGAAACAGCTGTAGCATTCAACATTACATCAAAAGAACAAGTTATTCTTAATACTTGGTATGGTGGTGAAATGAAAAAAGGTATGTTCTCAATGATGAACTACTTCTTACCACTTAAAGGTATTGCTTCAATGCACTGCTCAGCTAACACTGATATGAACGGTGAAAATACTGCTATTTTCTTCGGTTTATCAGGAACTGGTAAAACTACATTATCAACAGATCCTAAACGTTTATTAATCGGTGATGATGAACACGGTTGGGATAATAATGGTGTATTCAACTTCGAAGGTGGATGCTATGCTAAAGTTATCAACCTAGATCCTGAATCAGAACCAGATATTTATAGAGCTATCAAACGTAACGCTTTACTTGAAAACGTTACTGTTGATGAAAATGGTAAAATTGATTTCAACGATAAGAGTGTAACTGAAAATACACGTGTATCTTATCCAATTCATCACATTGAAAAAATTGTACGTCCAGTATCTAAAGCACCTGCTGCTAAGAGCGTTATCTTCTTATCAGCTGATGCATTCGGAGTACTTCCTCCAGTTTCAATCTTAACTCCTGAACAAACTAAATACTATTTCTTATCAGGATTCACTGCTAAACTTGCAGGTACTGAACGTGGTATTACTGAACCAACTCCAACATTCTCAGCATGCTTCGGTCAAGCATTCTTAGAATTACATCCAACTAAATACGCTGAAGAACTAGTTAAGAAAATGGAAGCTAACGGTTCTAAAGCTTACTTAGTAAATACTGGATGGAACGGAACAGGTAAACGTATTTCTATCAAAGATACTCGTGGTATCATCGATGCTATCTTAGATGGATCAATTGAAAAAGCTGATACAAAACAAGTTCCATTCTTTAACTTCACAGTACCAACTGAATTACCAGGTGTAGATACAAATATCTTAGATCCTCGTAATACTTATGCAGATGCAAAAGTTTGGGAAGATAAAGCAAAAGATTTAGCATCTCGTTTCAATAAAAACTTTGCTAAATATGAAGGTAACGAAGCTGGTAAAGCTTTAGTTAAAGCTGGACCACAATTAAACTAATTTTAAAGGAGAATTAAAATGGGTGTTAAAATCGTCGATACTTGTTTAAGAGACGGTCATCAATCACTTATTGCAACTCGTTTAACAACAGAAGAAATCTTAACTATTGCTCCACTTTTAGATAAAGCTGGATATCATGCTCTAGAAGTTTGGGGTGGTGCAACATTTGACTCATGTCTTCGTTTCTTAAATGAAGATCCATGGGAAAGATTAAGAGCTATTCGTAAAGCTTGTCCTAATACAAAACTTCAAATGTTATTTAGAGGACAAAATATGTTAGGATATCGCCATTATTCAGATGACTTAGTTGAAAAGTTTGTTCAAAAATCATTAGAAAATGGTATTGATGTTATTCGTGTATTTGATGCATTAAACGATTTAAGAAACTTAAAAAGTAGTGTAGATGCAACTAACAAGTATAAAAAACAATATAATGGTCATTGTCAAATCGCATTATCATATACAACAAGTCCAGTTCATACAATTGAATATTATGTTGCCCTTGCAAAAGAAATTGAAAAAATGGGCGCAGATTCAATTTGCATCAAAGACATGGCTGGTGTATTATTACCAGATGCTGCATATGAATTAGTTTCAAGACTTAAAAAAGAAGTAAAATTACCGCTTGAACTTCACACACACTGTACTGGTGGTGTTGCTGAAATGACTATCATGAAAGCAATTCAAGCAGGTTGCGATATTGTTGATACAGCTTTATCACCATTTAGTGGTGGAACAAGTCAACCTTGTACAGAAGCATTAGAATATGTTTTGCAAGGAACTGAATATGATCCACATCTTGATTTAAAAGCTTTAAAAGAAGCTTGTGATAAATTAACTCTAATTAAAGATAAATATCTTACAAGTGGAACATTAAATCCAAAAGCTTTAACAACAAACCCTAATATTTTAAAATATCAAGTTCCTGGTGGAATGTTATCAAACCTAATGAGCCAATTAAAAGGCCAAGGTGCAATGGATAGATATGAAGAAGTTTTAAATGAAATCCCAAGAGTTCGTAAAGATCTTGGTTATCCACCACTAGTAACTCCACTTTCTCAAATGGTTGGAACACAAGCTGTAATGAACGTATTAAGCGGTGAACGTTACAAAATGTGTCCAGGAGAAATTAAAGCATATTTAAAAGGTGAATATGGACAAGCTCCAGCTCCAGTAAATGAAGAAGTAAAACAAAAAATCATTGGTGATGCTGAGGTTATTACATATCGTCCTGCTGATAAAATTGCTCCTGAGTTTGAAGCAATGAAAGCAAAATATGCTCATATCTGTGATTCAGATGAAGATGTATTATCTTGTGCTTTATTTGAAAATGTAGCAGTTAAATTCTTAGAAGGCAAAAAACAAAAAAGCCAAAATGAAGTCGTAGAATTTAACGTTCAAATTGGGTAGGAGGTAAATATGAAAAGATTATTTAAAGTATTTACATTAGTATTTGTTTTATTATGTGCAACTCTTTTAACAGGTTGTGCAAAAGACGATCAATTTAAATCAATTAAAAATCCAATTACTGATGCAGCTACTATTTTAGAAATTCAAGCTGAATTAATTAAAGCTGAATCTGAAGATGTTGTAATCGGTTTATATGACAAAGCAAATGATGTATTATATCTAGGAGCTAGTACTTTAGCATTACCTGATGGAGACTATTATGTAGTTACAGGTAGTTTAACTGAACTTCCTTCTATGATTAAAAAAGGTGCAAACTTTAGTGGTTGGTATACAACTGCTGAATTCAAGTCTGGTACAAAAGTAACTACTGCTGGTGAAAATCTTGTTTTATATGCTAAATATATGACATTTGCTGAAGCTGGTATTGTTGCTGTTGTATGTATGGCAATCGTATTTGGAATGTTAGCATTAATTGCTGGTATCATTTCACTATTTAAATTCGTTGCTCCAAAAGAAGAAGCAAAACCAGTTGTTAAACCAACTGCTCCACAAGTTCAAGCAGCTCGTCCTGCATTAAAACTTGAAGATATTAAAGACGAAGATATGATGGCTGCGGCTTTAGTTGCAACTATTGATTATCACGAAGAAACAAAAGAAGATGTTCGAGTTGTTTCAATTAAACAAATAGGATAGGAGAGTAATCATGAAAGTATATAAAGTAAAAGTTAATGGTAAACTTTTCGAAGTAGAACTTGAAAGTGTTTCTGAAAACAATCAAACAATTGCAGCTCCTGCTCAAGCTGCTCAACCTGTTCAAGCTGCACCTGTTTCAGGTGGTGCTGGTGCTGAATTAAAAGCTCCAATGGCTGGAACAATCTTAGACGTTAAAGTAAGTGTTGGACAAACTGTTAACGTTGGTGATGTAGTATGTATTTTAGAAGCAATGAAATTAGAAAACGAAGTTGTAGCTGACGTTGCAGGTGTTGTAAAATCAATTGCTGTAACTAAAGGTACAAGCGTATCTAATGGTCAATTAATTGCTATTATCGGATAGGTTAAGATAAATGATTTATTCAAATTCAATGTTCGGACAACTATTTAAAAACTTCTTCGAACAAATGGGTTTTTTCACAGAGGGTAAAATTGATACAATCAATTTAATCTTTAGAATTGCAATGATTGCTGTAGCATGTTTATTAATATTCTTAGCAATTGCAAAAGGGTTTGAACCATACTTATTAATTCCAATTGGTGTAGGCATGTTACTTGCCAACCTTGCACCGTCACTTGTTGCAGGCCCAGTAGGTGATGCAGCTCCAGGTCTTTTATGGTCTTTCCAAAGAGGAATCGCTTGGGAAATCTTCCCACCACTAATCTTCCTTGGAATTGGTGCAACTACTGACTTTGGTCCACTAATCTCAAGACCAAGTAGTTTATTACTTGGTGCGGCTGCTCAATTTGGAATTTTCATTACATTTGTTGGCGCTTTAGTTTTAGGATTTGATGCACTTCAAGCTGCATCAATTGGTATCATTGGTGGAGCTGATGGACCAACAGCTATTTTCCTTTCAAATAAATTATTAAATGGATCAGTTGGTGGTGAACAACTTAAAGCTTCAATTGCGATAGTTGCATACTCTTATATGGCACTAGTTCCAATTATTCAACCACCGATCATTAAAGCTTTAACAACAAAAGAAGAACGTAAGATCAAAATGGTTGAACCACGTAAAGTATCTAAACGTGAAAAAATTATGTTCCCAATTACTGTTATGATTGTTGTAATTTTATTAATTCCATCATGTGCTCCATTAATTGGAATGCTTATGCTTGGTAACTTAATTAAAGAATCTGGTGTAGTTCCAAACCTTGTAGATGCTGCCGCAAAAACAATTATGTATGCTGTAACAATTCTTTTAGGTTTATCAGTTGGTGCTACTGCAATTTTAACAGATGGCGCTCAAGCTGCTAACTTTGTATATATCTTACTTCTTGGTATGCTTGCGTTTGGTGCTGCTACTGCTGCTGGTGTACTAGTTGGTAAACTTATGTGCAAACTTACAGGCGGCAAAGTTAATCCAATGATTGGTGCTGCTGGTGTTAGTGCTGTTCCAATGGCTGCACGTGTTGTACACAAGATTGGTATGGAAGAAGACAAATCAAATTATCTATTAATGCATGCTATGGGACCTAACGTTGCAGGTGTAATTGGTTCAGCTGTTGCTGCAGGTTTACTTCTAAGTATTTTTGGATAAGATATGACAATTAAACGGATAGCAATTGATAGTATATTTCTAGCACTATTAATCGTTAGTTCATATATATCAATCCCTTTATCCGATATATCATTGACATTACAAGTGCTAGTGGTTTTACTACTAGCACTTATTTTACCTTTTATAGATGCAGAAATAATAATTATAGTTTATATTGTCATGGGACTCTTTGGAATACCTGTATTTTCTACCTTTTCAGCAGGTTTCTCTAAAATCTTTATGCCTTCATTTGGATTTATATTAAGTTTTATATTTGTACCAATTATCGTTAAATTATTATCAAAATTAAAAATCAAATCTGAAACACTTAAAACATTATTAATAAGTTTTATAGCACTTATTGTTATATATCTTATTGGGATAATGTATTTGTTTGTAATAAGAAGTGTATATGAAGTAAACATTCTTAGTTTTATTGTAGTTACAGTTTTACCACTTTTACCATTTGAT
>JBGVIL010000061.1:0-10413 GCA_045123185.1 Bacilli bacterium
CTTGAAGCTAGTGCTGGATTCTTTAGTGATAAACACGCAGACATCTGTCGTTTCTATCCTATTATTGAACAAGAAATTGAGAAATGTAGAATTACTGATAACTTCGTTGAAATTAAATTTAAAAGTGGTTCAGTAATTACAAATATGACTAATAATGGTACTGCAAAAGGTATGCGTAGAAATGGATGTACTTTTGAAGAGTGTGCGTTAATGGATTTTACAAAATACCAAGATAACACAGAACCTATTACATCAGAGCCATATAAATCTCAATTAAAATATATGTCAACAGTAGACCCTTATGCTTGTAATAAACAAACATTTGTAACTACTGCATATTACAAAAATGATGCCTACGAATTCTGTAAGCAAATGGTAATTGACAAAGCAAATTGTAAAAATTCTTTTGTATTTGGTGCAAGTTATGTACTACCAGCAAAATTTAAACGAAATAGGGATGTAGAAGAAGTTGAAGCTTTAAGAGATAAAGTTGGAGATTTAATGTTCAACTTCAACTACCGTTCACGGTGGGCAGTAAGCAATGGGCAATGTATTGTTGATGTTGATAAATTAAAAGAATGTCAAACATTAACAAAGGTTGAACTTTCAGCACAAAGAGATGGTGAATACTATGTTTCTATCGACGTTGCACGTTCAGCAAAAGATTCTAACAATGCCAGTGCTATTGCAGTTTTAAAAGTACGTAGAGATTCACGTGGTAAAGTACGTGAAATACAAGCACCATATATTGCAAAACTTCCTAATGGTTTAAACTTTAAACAACAAGCAATTATTTGTAAACAAATTTGCTATTTGTTTAATCCTCAAGCATTAGTAGTCGATATCAACGGTCTTGGTAAAGGTCTTATGGATTATTTACTTGACGAAAACATTATGGATAATGGTACCGTATTAGAACCATATGATATGCTTAATACTGACTATCGAAGTGATTTTAGAAATGCTAAAAGAATTGTTTACGGAATTGAAGCACAATCAAACAATACTGAAATGATAACTAACTTCATTAATGTTGTTGAGACTAAGACTTTACGTCTATTGGAACCATTTGATGTTAATAAAGCATTAGATATACCAGATAACGATTATTTAGCTAATGAAATTTTACCATCTTTAAGAACTGAAAACTTTATTAGTGAAGTTCAAAATTTAACGGTTGAACAAATACCAGGTTCAGGAAAATTAAAAATTGGACAACTAGTTAGAGCTGATAAGGATATATTCTCGGCAGTTGAGATGGGTTCTTGGTATATAATGAAATTTAAAAATAATGGTTATGAAGAAGAGGAAGAAGATTTTGCTAGTGTATTTGGTAATATGATTAGACAACCAGTCATTAGACGAAGATAAGGGAGGAGTGAGAAAATGGATGAATTAGATGAAAGATTACAGCAGTTGTTTGTAAAAGTCGACGGTGTTGATACTGAAGAAGATTATTATAAAGAAATGTTATCGTTTGCTAAAGCGTTACAAATTAAAAACAACAGTAAAACAGATAGCTGGATTTCTTCACAAGTACAAAGAAGTTATACTTCTTATACTAATGATGAGATTAAAGGATTCCTAGAACAACCACGTGCAAACGAAAAACAACTACGTGAAGTAGCACGTTATCTAGAAAACACAAGTCAAATTTTCCAACAGGCAATTAGCTATCTTCCAAATATTAATAAAATTTGTCCAATCGTTATCCCAACACGACCTGAACAATTAAAAACAATTAGAGTTCAATACGAACAAGCGTGTAACTATATTAATCTATTAAATTTACCACACAATCTGTTACAAGTTTATCGTGTATGTTTTAGAGAAGATGTATTTTATGGATTAGAATATGAAACTAAAGATGCATATTATATCAGACAATTAGACCCTGATAGATGTCGTATTAGTGGAGTTGAATACGGTTCATATGTATTCCAATTTGATATGTCATTCTTTGATAACATGAAAAATACAGATGTAGATATTGAATTACTAGAAGAATACGAACAATATATTCCAGGTTTCTTTAAAAAAGCATACAACGCTTATAAAGCAGATAGCAATTTAAGATGGGTTGAATTACCAGGTAAAAACTCTATTTGCATTAAATTTAAAGAAGAATTAGATTATTGTTATCCACCTTTTGCAAGTATCTATATGGACATTCAAGATATTGAAGATTATAAAGCACTAGCAAAAGTTGCAGAGGAACAAGCAAACTATAAAATTATTGGTTTTAAAATTCCACAATTAAATAGTCAACGAAACAATGATAGAACAGATAATTTTGCTATTAAATTATCTACTGCTAAATTATTCTTTGAATTAACAAGAAATAGTTTAAGTGATAGTATTGGACTATTTTATTCACCTATGGATTTTGAAGCAATTAGTTTTAGTGCTAACAATACTAATTCAAGAAATAAAGTAAAAGAATCAACTGAACAATTTTATGATAGTTTAGGTTTCTCTAAATTATTATTTAATAGTGATAATGCTACAACATTACAGTATTCAGTGGTTGTTGATGAATCTAAATTATATTCATTAAACAGACAACTTGAAACTTGGGTTACACGTAAATTACAATACAATTTTAAAGGTAATTTTAAATGCCAATTCTTAGATATTACACATAGAAATAAAAAAGAGGTTGCGGAAGATTATTTAAAAGGTGCTACTTATGGAGTTCCTAGTGTTATTCACTATGCAGCTTGTCTAGGAATTAATCAAGTTGATTTAATGGCATTAAATTATTTACAAAATGATGTATTAGAAATCGGAACAAAATTCGTTCCTTTATCATCTTCAAATACTCAAAGCGGTATGTCAGGAGATGAAGGAGGACGACCTACTAAAGAGGATACAACAAGTGAAAGCACTGTTGCTAATAGAGAGAACGGAACTGATGCGGAACGTAAAGCTTCTGAAACTTAATATGGGAGTTGATAGGGTATGACTATCCTATATCAAACACATAGATAAAATATTGGAAAGGGGGTGTTTGGCAATGGATAAGGAACTTATTAAAATTCAAACGTTTGCTACATTCTCTGATATTGAACCTAGTGTTAATCCCTCATTCCATAAAGCAAAAACAAGAATTATGGCAATTGAATCTATCGCTAATAGATGTAATTTTAGTAAAGATTCAGTTCTAAAAGGATTACCAACCTTAAAAAACGTTCCTATTGTTACACAATATAACGACGAAACTGGTAACCTTAAAGGACATGAATTTGACAAAAATGGTAATGCATTAACTTATGCTATTGGTACTATTCCTGAAAGTGCTGAACAATGGATTGAAGAAGTGGAAGAAAATGGAGAAACAAAACAATATCTATGCTCCGATGTATTGTTATGGAAACGTCAGAAAAAAGAATTTGAATTTATTCAAACACATAAAGAATTAAGCGTAAGCATGGAAGTAATGATTACTGATTCTGAGTTTGATAAAGAAAGCAACATTCTTAATATTGATGATTTCTATTTCACAGCAGTTACAGTATTAGGTATTGGTATCACACCAGCGTTTGGAGAGGCTAACATTACTTTCTCACAACAGGATGAACAATATCAACAAATGATGTTCGAATTAAATAATTTTGAAAATGGAGGAAATACTATGCCACCAGTGCAAAGTAATCAATTTGAAGAACAACAACCAGTAGAACCTCAAACTACTGAACCTGAACAACCTCAAGAAGAAAAAACAGTTGAACCTAAACAAGAAAAACAACCTGAAAAAGAACCTGAGGTAGATTACAAATCTTTACTAGAAAAAGAACAAGTTGAAAGTGGACGTACAATTCGTGAATTAACACAAGAACGTGACGTACTAACTCAACAGTTGGAACAATTAAAACAAGACCAACAAAAACAAATGGAAGACGTTATGAAAGAACTTGAAGATTTACGTCAATATAAACATAACATTGAAAAAGAACAACGTCAAGGACAAATTAATGCTATTCTAGATAATTTTAAAGATTTAGAAGAACTTGAAGATTATCAAGCATTAATTAAAGATGTTGACAATTTAACACCACAACAGTTAGAAGATAGATGCTATGTTATTGCCGGTAAACAAGCAAGAGCTAAACGTCAAAGAAACACATCTACACCACCGAAAATTAATATTACTACCCAACACAAAGAAACACCTAAAAAAGATGATAGATATGGTGGACTATTGTTTAAATAGAGGGTATTAATAGTATATATTAATTAAAAATTGAAAATTCAAGGAGGAATATTGATTATGGCAATCGCTAAAGAAATCGCTTTAAAAGAATTAAAAGTTGCTAACACTTCAAATGTTAAAGAAATGAAAGATGGACGACCACAAACTGTTATGTTCACTAAAGAACAAGCACAAAAAGATTTACCAAACTGCACAATCGTTACTTTAGGTGCTGTTAAAGATGGTGCAGAATTAGACCATGTTCATGCAGTAACAGTATTAGAACCAGAAGCAGTAGCAGACGCTGTAGCAGCAGGAACTGCTTATGTTGTAGTAGCACCAGAAATTATGGTTGAAGAAGCTCGTCGTACTGACGGACACATTGGATTATTCCGTTTAGAAGCAGATGAAACTTATACTGCTTACAAATTACAAAAACATGACCGATTAGAATTATCTGCTAATCACAATTTTGTAGAAGCAGGAACTGTAATTTCTACTCGTAAAATGGCTAAACCATTAATTATGGCACCAGTTAAAAATCAAATGTATGACGATGCACAAATCGAAATGAAAAAAATTGAATTCTAATTATATCTTATACTTTATTTTTTAAAACTACTTTTCAAATGAAAATAACAAGGAGGAATTTTGATTATGGAATTTACTGCAAAACAAGTTGCACGTTTATTAATTGACAATTCAAAAGGTAAAGTCGTTTTACCAGCAAACTTTTCTGAAGAAGGAATGCTAACACCAGAAGAAGCTATTAACAAAGCATTCTTCTCAATCATGGGATTAAAACAAGAAGGATGCACTGTTGAAGATATTCAATTAGCATTCCGTAAAGAAGAAGTACGTTTAGGAGTATTCGCAGTTGTAGAAGAAGTTATCCGTGAAGGAATCTTAACTGAATCTTGGCGTAATCCTTTCATCGACCAATTTGTTGAATCACGTTCTCAACGTCGTGGAGACAAAACTGAATTCTACATCGAAGCTAAACAAGAATTACACGTATCACGTGTTTCTAAAGATGGTAAAGTGGCATTAGACCGTCAAAGATTCGATGAAGGACAAGCAGTAGAAGTTAAAGTTGAAACATATGCTATCAAAGTATATGAACATTTAGCTCGTATTATGTTAGGACGCGCTAATTGGGGAGATTTAGTTGCTCACTTAAATGCAGCAGTAGAAAAATTTATCCAACAAAAAGTATATGCAGCATTTGCTGAAGTTGTAGCGGCTATTCCAGCTGCATTTACAGTAGCATCAAATGACGTTAATGCAGCAAATATCATGAAAGCAGCACGTAATATCAAAATGATGACTGGTGCTAGCCAAGTTATGTTAGTTGGTTCTGCAGTAGCATTATCAGCTTTAGATGCTAAAGAAATTGAAGTTCTTGGAAATGACGCTATGAAACAAGAAATCCATCAAAATGGTGCTTTACGTGTATTCCGTGGTATGCCATTAGTTGAATTACCACAAGCAGTTAAAAAAGCAAAATTAGATTCATTAGACCAAACTGAATTAGTACAAGACGACAAATTAATCTATATCTTACCAAATAACATTGGTAAACCAATCAAAATGATTGTTGAACCAGAGTGAACTTAATAGTTTAGCTCCTTTAGATGGTAACATCTATCGAAAACCTCTTTAATTCATGGAAACTCTTAATATTTAATTAAGACAATCATGAGCCAAGCCCGATAGGGAAGGTGCAACGACTATCGAAAACACATGGAAACATGGAAGTGAGTAGAGTACACTCAAGTGAGTGGAAATGGGAGGAATCCTATTTATATAGGATTATGATATAGTCTATTCTATACAGTGATGTATAGCAGTTCATGAGAGAACGCATATGAATTAACGACTCATATGGAATAAGCAAGTAATGGATATTAATGAATCAGGTGTACGTGCAGATGATACAATCGAATTCGCAGTTCGTTTCTCATTTGGATGTACTTTAATTACAGGTTCAGCATTAGGTGTAATTAAATTAGCTTAATTAATATCGTTTTAACAATCATTAATATAAAATATTTAAAATGGGATAGATTGAAAAATCTATCTCTTATTAAGTATTTTATGGTTGAATAAATACTTATAATATAATATAATAATAATGTAAATAACCCCTCGTAGGATAAAACCTTAGTGACCTCCGAGGGTCAATTATAAAAATAATTGACGAGGTGATTACATGAAAAAAGAAATTTATGGTTATATTTACATGGTTAAAAACTTAGTAAATGGTAAAATGTATTTTGGTATTACTGAAGATAATTTTGATACTAGATACGGTGGAGATATTGCTAAACATACACATAACGACCATTTAAAGCGTTCTATTAAAAAATATGGAATTGAAAATTTTGAAATAAACGAAAAATTTGATGTAGCTTATACAGAAGATGAAATGTGGGATTTAGAAGATTTATATATATGTATATATAACACTTTAGACCCAAGATATGGATACAATAAACGTAGAAGTGGTTCTAAACGCAAAGGATGCGGAAAATTTAGTGAAGAAGCAAAGAAAAAAATGAGTGATTCAAAAAAAGGGAAAACCTTCAGTGAAGAAACTAGACAATTATGGTCTGAACAAAAAAAAGGCGAAGGAAACCCGAACTATGGTAAACATTGGGATGACGAACATAAAAAGAAAATTTCAGATTCTGTAAGTAAAGCAACCACTGGTGAAAAGAACCCAATGTACGGTAAAAAACATACAGACAAAGCAAAAAGAAAAATAAGTGAAAAGGCAAAAGGAAGAAAAGCAAGTAATGAAACAAAAGTAAAGATGAGTAAAAAAAGACAAGGTATGGATAACCCAAATTCAAAAAAAGTCATTTGTTTAGAAACAAATGAAATTTTTAATACTATTGGAGAAGCAAAACAATGGTGCGGAGCTTCTTCCATTGGACAATGTTGTTTAGGAAAAATTAGTTATTCGGGTAAACATCCAACCACCAGAGAAAAATTACATTGGAAATATGTTGATTAATTTAATATTTGATAGATTAGGACATATAATATTTATATGTCCTTTTCAATTGAAATATTAAATACAAATTTGAAAGCAAGGTGAAAATATGAATGAAGCACCTGCACTTGCTATTTATAACTTAAAACAAGCAAATCTTTTTATTAAAGAAGGATGTACTGTTATAGGAGTAAAGAAGCGTAGAGTAGATAATAAAATTGCTATTATCTTTAAGGTAGATGACAAATTTAAACAAGTCATGGATAAATGGCAAAATTATGAATATAAAATTTGAAGGAGGTAGCCAACATGGCGGATGAACAAGTCAAAAAAACAACTCCAAAAAAACGTACTACAACATCTAAACCAAAAGTAGATGAAGAAAAAACTACTAATTCATTAGAGGACCAAATGGCTCAAATGATGGCTATGATGATGGCTCAGCAACAACAAATTATGGAGTTAATGGCTAAACAACAACAACCTAAGGGAGTTGTTGAAGAAGAGGAAGAACGAAAAGAACAACGTAAAACAAAACGAACACGTAGCATTAACAAAATGAATAAACAAGAACTAAGACGTAAATACAAAGATGTTGATATTTACGTTTCAAATGTATCTCAGGGATTAGTAGTATATCAGGCAAAAAATAATTTATACGAATGGCAAAATCCTGGTGATATTGAAATTATGACTATTGAGGATATCATCAATATGCCAAGAACATATTTACATACTCCTTGGGTTGTACTAGATGGGTACGAAAACGAAGAAGAATTAATTGACGATATTGTTACAGTATTGAAAATTGAACCAGTTTACGAATACATTTATACATTACAAGATATGGAAGAAGATATTGAAAACGTTGAATTAGATGATGTTAGAAAAGCTATTCAACTATCTAGAAAACATGGTTGTGATATTAGCATGGATATTACAGTTCTTGTTGAACGTAAA
This sequence comes from Bacilli bacterium, assembly GCA_045123185.1. Lineage (GTDB taxonomy): Bacteria > Bacillota_I > Bacilli_A > ML615J-28 > CAG-313 > UBA1231. Next base: position 8,151 of record JBGVIL010000061.1, read on the forward strand.
ATTAGAAACAAAGAATTAACCAACTACCATATGATTGCAGAATTGGGAGAAATACTAGGACGTAAATTTATGTAATCTCCCACCAGAAAGGGTGATTAATAAATGAATGACAATATTATGTCTATGTATTTACGTATCATTACTGAATATGATTACCTAGAATACACAGAAGAAGAACTAGTAGAAGACTTCAAAGAAATTCTATCTATGGCATTAATTGAAGTTCAGTTACAAGGTTGTATGAATAATTGTGAAATTGTAGATGGACAATTTACTAAAGAATTAACAAGACATGAACAATATATTTTAGCATATGCAAGTGTTTTATTATGGGTTACTCCAAAAGTTAATTCAGCGGAATTACTTGCAGCACAATTAACATCTACAGATTTTACACAATTTAGCAATGCGAACCGTTTACAAGCGTGTCTAAAATTGTATACAGCTTGTGAAGCAAAATTAAATAATTTAATTATGGATTATGATAAAAGCTCACTCATGAACGAAATTAAAGAAGAATTGAGTGATAAATAATGCCAACATTTGATATTTACAAAAAAAGATTAAAATCTTCTAATCGTCATATTAAAGAACAAAGACGTCAGGCGGCAGACTTGAATAATGAGTTAGCATGGAATTTAGCAGATGGACATCATAATGGAAAAGTATTAACACGAAATCAAGTTGATAACGATATACAACTTTGGGATGATATGGATATTTTAGTACGTCACGCATTAACCGGACAGGAGAAAAAAATTATTACTAAACCTTATATTGAATTACCGATAGGTAGTTACGTCATGTATGAAAATAAAACTTGCATTATACGTGAAAATATTTTAGACCAAAATGATGTTATGCCATCATATAAAGCATATGTTTGCACTACAAACTTATATCTTGAAGGTTGTCCTTATACATTTCCAGTATACGCTTTTAATAGTTCATATTCAAGTGCTGGATTAGCTGACTATGATAAAGTTTTAGGTTTAGATTCACGAAATAAACTATATTTACAAAAAAATAAATATACTGTTCGTTTATTTGAAAACCATAGAAGTTATCGTGTTATAGTTGGAGATAATGAAACAAAATATTATTATTTTATTACTGAGATGGATGATATTAGTTATCCGGGAATGTTTGTCGTATCTTTAAAAATAGACGAAAGACATCCTAATGATAGTGGTTTTTATGCTTACAATGAAAATAAAATTGATTTTAGTGATTTAATTGAAAATCAAAAACCAGAAGAAGAACAACCTGAAGAACCATTACAAATTGAGTGTGAAAACTACTATAAAGTTGGAGATACTATCGAAATCAAATGTAATAAAGAAATATTAATTTGTGAAGTTAATGATTATGACATGGTAGAATTAGCTAAAAAAAATGATAAAACTTATACAGCAATATGTGAAAAACCTGGTATCTTGACAATTAGGGTACAAGATGCAAATGAAAATTCAGTATTTAAAAATGTTATTATTAAATAGGGGGTGTAGATATGCCTTACTTAGTCAATCAATATGCTGCTGGGGAAAATAAAAAAATAAGTAGAACAGCAACTATCTCTAGATACTTATGTGAAAAAATTGATGAGAATCAAGAGATTAGAAGATTATGTAGATATCTTACACTAGACCCTCTAGCAGATTATGCTTTTGATTATGGTAATAACGTATTTATGCAACCTGATTTAAACGATAGTTTAATGGAAAACATTAAAACAGATAATGTTAGTAAGGGTTGCGAAAAACGTATATTATATAAAACCATGTTTAGTGGTAAGGTTATGGAAACGTTAAATCCATTAATTTATGTTTACTGTGACCAAGTATCTTTTTACAACCAAAGAGGTTCGACAAGTACAGTAGGTACAATGTTATATTATATTGATATTATTTATGACATTAGTACAGAAGAATTAATTGATTGGCAATATCGAAGTTGGACTATTGGACAGATTATTATGGATATGTTCGACGAAGTTCCAGTTACAGATGAAGAATATGTAAAACAAATTGGAAACATTAGTTTCAGAGTCGGTGAAATGTCAATCACTAATAAAAAATTGTCTCCTAATACTTCTTTAGGTGTATTATCAATTCCACTTTATGCAGTAGTGACAGGTGGTAGATATTAATGTCAAAAGACATTGAAAAAGACTATTGGAGATACTATGTTAGACTACCATATAAAAGTCCTGTTTATAAAGTCGTAGATGATAAAAAAGAATATAAGTGTTGTTATCCAATAA
>JBGVIL010000062.1:0-2639 GCA_045123185.1 Bacilli bacterium
TTTGAAGTAGTTGAAGTGATATAATTTATATTGGGGGTATTGAAGTATGGATAAGGATGAACTAGATAAACTACTGGTTAAAGTACTAAAGGGCGAGATTACAAGCACACATCAAATACCTTGCGATGATTTTATAAGTTGTAAAGATTGTCCATTTTGTAGTCGAACCAATCCTTGGAAACTAGCGTGTAGTTGTTTAGATAAAGAGCAAATGTTAGAAATGGCAGTAGAATATTTAGAAAAGAAATTTAAAAAGTAGTTGACATCAGCTTACAAGAGTGCTAAAATTTACTTGTAAGCGATACATAAAATTAATTAAGGGGGGTGTTAAATGATGAAATATAGTTTAAGTGTAAAAGTAGTTAGTGTATGTAATATACTTAATCAGAACGTAGATAAGTTTCAATATACTTGTATAGATAAGAACGGGCAAGAATACGAATTTAAGAGCGAACAAAAGATACCCTATCAATCATACCTATGTTTAGAATTTAATCACTATGCGATTGTTAGGGGCGTTATAAGACCTATTAGTATGGCATATTATCCACTTGATGTGAAGGACGGTAAATTATGCTTGTATGGAAATTTATATACTAGCAAAAATTATCCTAAAATAAATTAAAAAAAGTGTTGACAATTTCAGTTAATGAGAATATAATAGAAGTGTAGAAAGGAATTGGAGGTGTAAATATGATTTTGGGGGTAGTAGTGTCGATAATGGTGCTTATTGCACCTAGAATAATAGTAGGTATGTTATTAAGTAAAATATTAAAGGAGGATTAATTATGGATTTTGTTGTTAATAAAGGAGATTTATTTGAGGTTTTATTTATTGAGGAAGGAGATAAGTTTAATACAGGTGACTTAGTTAGAAGCATAGAAACTACAGATACAGCTCCATATTGTGTTAAGGCGACAGTATATAGAGAGGATTATGGATTTTGCGATTATGTCCCAGGTGATGTATGGGCAATGGCTAAAATTCAATTAAATAAAATAAATTAAAAAGTGCTTGACAAATTAAAATAAATAGTTTAAAATGAATATATAAGATATTTAGGAGGGATTTATATGAAATATAGAGTAGGAGATTTATTTAAATGGGTGAATGATGAATGTCATGTGCCAGACGCTATGGGTGATGTTTATGTGCTAGTTAAAGATTATACACTAAAAGAAGGAGAAAAAGACATTTATTTAGAAAAAGAAGAAGATACTTATTCACTTTTAACAGTTTATAATAGCGAAGGCGATTATTCACCTTTTAGCTCAGAATTACCATATGAAGTAATAGAAGATAGAATAAACCAATGTTTATATAGGGTAGGTAACGTAGCAGATATTAATAGTTGTGAAACAGTAGAATTTGATGACGATTATGACGATGACGATTATTCTGTAGAAGAAGATGACAGTGAATATGAAGAAGAGAAGGATGAAGCAAAAGATATACTTGATTTAATTGAAAGATGTGTAAAATATGGTACAAATTGTATGAACGTAGTAGGATGTACAAAGATAGCTTGTGGAGATTGCCCATTTAGCTATGATAGTAAACTCAATGAGAAACACGTAGGTTGTACATGTTTAAGTCAAAAAGAAATAAATGATATAGCTAGAAGATTTTTAAATGGTGAGGAAAGATAAAGTGAATTATTAAAATTAATATTGACAGAACCTTACAAGTTTGCTATAATATTACTTGTAAGGGAAATTACATATAATTAATTAGGAGGTAAATTATGTTATATGAAGTTGTTTATGGAGATTATTATGAAGAAAGCGAGAATTATTTAACAATAGACAAACAAGACGCTATTGAATTTGCAGAAAAGGTATATGAGAAAGTTAAAAGAGGAATAATGTGTGATTATGTCACCATACAAGAGTTTGAGCTAGGAAGTCCTTGCAAACCTATAACTGATATTATATGGATATTTAGTTATGAAGATTCTGAATGGTATGGGGAATATAATTATTCAGAAAAGTATTTAAAATTTAAGGAGGGAGGATTATGTTAGATTTAGAATTATTAAATAAGATAATAAAGAAAGATGAAGATAAATTTCTTGAAAAGGGTGAAACGGTAGTTTATATACCAATGGCAGTAAAAGTAACTAAAGAAGGTTATATAGGCATGACGATTTGTACTAATAGCAGTATAATGACTGAATACAATAAAGAGATAAGTAAGAGAAAAATATAACTTATAGGAAATAGAGATGCACAAAAGATAAAATAAATCAAAGCTTGACAGATATAAGTTAGTATGAGATAATTATTGTAGGAGGTGATAATTATGGTTGTTTATATGACGATTATTTTATTTTCAATACTGATAATAATAGGAATAATAGGAATAATAAGTACGATTATATAACACTCGCAAGAGCCATTTGTAAGCATTTTTGTTGGACTAGAATGTAAAATTATTTTAAAATAACACTTGACAAGCTTATGAGTGTATGCTATAATATACTTGTAAGCAAATACATAAAATAAATTAAAATTAGGGGGATTTAATATGACAGTATATCATGTAACAACTTTAAAGAAATTAAATAAGTATTTAAAAACTGGATATATAAAACCACCAGTTAGAGCATGGGAGAATATAGAACAAGCTGAAAGAATGAG
>JBGVIL010000063.1:0-3576 GCA_045123185.1 Bacilli bacterium
CCTCCTATAACATTTTTAACATTTCAACTAATACATATAACATCGGACAATATAAAACTATTGATAGAGAATTAATTATTCTTTCTTCTATTTTATTTGATTTAATTATTTTACAAATACAAAGTATCATAGAATATATTATTAATACCATTGAATATATAGTAAATATTTTTAACATTTTCCCCTCCTATAATAATATTTTTATAATTATATTTATCAATACTCCAATTCCAATGCCTATAAAAAATTTTTCTAAAACATTCTTCATAATATTCTCCTATAATTCTTCAATATAATCATCAGTATTTAGTAAGCCACATATTTGAATGGCTACCCATTCATTTTTACATTCACATACTAAATTTAAATTTGGGTCAGAATTGATACAATGTCTTGAATCAGGGTCAACCACATAATTTTCATATACACCATATGTTCGCACATACTCAACAGCTGTAACATTGACTATAGGTTTTACAATATATTTTTCCTTCATACTATTCTCCTTCATTAATTCTATTTATAAAAACATCGCTTATCTCATAACATAGATTTCCATCTTCTAAATATGTTCTTACAAAGAATATACCTACTACACAATTAGTTGAGTATTCAACTAGATATATACTTTTAGTTTTTACTCCGTCAAAATCTGTGAAATCTTCATCAAAAGCTAATCTGTATTCATTATCTTCTAGCCATTGACCTGCATCATTTACGTCTCCGCTAAAGCCAAATGTATTTAACATTTTATAGATATTATCATCTAATTCTTTTAAATATTTATTTACAAATTCATCTGCTACTTCTTTACAATAATCATTTATTAATTTTTTGTCTGCCATTATATCACTCCTATTTAAATTATTTATTCTATTTTATCTATTCCCAACTATACTCTTGCTCTTGTGGTTCTTCTAATTCCATACCTACATCCCTCGCATAGATTTTTCTCCACTTTCCTTTAAATGTTTTATTTTAATGATATTTACTTTTTAGCAATATCTTCATTTTCTTTAATTGTTATCCATATAAAATCTGGGTCAGAATATTTAACTTTTGATTTTATAATTCTTCTTCTCCAAAAATATGTTTTGCCATTTTCGTTACATTTCATAAATGTCCAATCATCATCAGATTTATATTCTATTAATTTTATATAACTTTTGACGTATCTGCTGTAAGCTATCTCCATATAATACTCATGTCCTTTAAAGTTTTATTTTAATGATATTATTCTGTTTCTTCATAATATCTTTTTTCACATTCAAACTTATATGCTGGGCATACAAATTCGCATTTTCTTATCTCTAAGCAATCACAACAACAAATGTTCTTGTTTAATATATTACAATCATCATTCATACATTTAGCATCTTCCACAACTTACAACTCCTTTTCTTAAATAACAGTTTTATTTTAACAATTTATATTCTATTTACAACATTCATTTCTTCTCTTATTTCGTTTATTGCATCTTTAGATTCTATATGCCATTTACTTTCTTCCACAAGTATTTCAACCACATTACAAATAGCGTTATACATTTCACAAGCAACTTTTTCCATCTCTGTTGTATATGACTTTTCATTATACATATCAAACAATTTACGTTTTAAACTCATGTGTCAACCTCCTAAAATCTAAATAAAAGAATTATTTTATCTGTAATCTTCTAGTTTTTCATCTATAATTTCTATTGCACCTTTTAAGTTTCTTATGGTTAAATTCAATCCATAACTTACACTATCTTGTAAGTCATTTTCACTTTCTAACTCTATTTTCTCTTGCAGTATTTCTTCTAAACATAATCTTGTTGTTGCTAGATTTTCCATATTTATATTACTCATAATACTCTCCTTTTCTTAAATAAAAATTATTTTATTCAACACAATCATTACATATATCTAAATCATCACTTATGCAACTACCACAAACTGTTGCACCACATACTACACAGTAATATATATCATCTTCACATTCTATTTCTACTCTGCAATTATCACAAATTTCCATTTTTATATTCTCCTTTTCTTAAATAAAATTATATTTTAATTAGAATCTATCATTTTCTAAATCTATTAAAATATATCTTAGTACATTTGTTATATTGTTAAATTCGTTTACCTTATCTGTCATATGTTTAATTTCCTGATTTGAGCATTTTTTATTATAACCCATTTCCATTGACAAACTTAATATTTGGTAATCATAAAAATCTATTATTCTTTTTATAAACTTACGTTTAATTGATTTAATCATATTCACTTTACCTCCCTTAAAAATTTTGAATTTATTTATATTCTTTATATGAAACTAAAGTATGTCTATTATCTAAAATAAATATCAAAAGTTCCTCTAAACTTTTAAATCTAAATGTTTTTTCTATATGTGTCTTATTACTTCTCAATATTGCTATTACCATAACTTCCTCCTCATTTCTATTTAAATTATTTATCTCCATAAATTATGGTCAACTTTTCTAGCATATTTAACTTTATCTTTTTTTATTTTAATTGTATCATCTAATTCTACAAATGTTTCACTCATATCAAGATAAACATAATGTGAATCATAGTTGAAAATCCTACCCATAGCTAATTGCCAGTAATTATTTTTATTTATAAAACCTAATTCTACTATATCATTTAATTTAAATTCTTTATCTGCTAATTTCATATTATCACTCCTTTTATTATTAGGAGGAGGATTTATATCCTCCTATACTTTATTATATGTTTTAATCATTTAATTGTTACAAATTAAAATGGTAATACTCCACCTTTTTTAGTTTGTTTTGCTTCACCTCTACCAAATCCTTTTTCTTTTGGTGTTGATACATTACTACCTTCTATCATTTCTTGTTCTTTTAATTCTTTATCTTTCTTAGCAACTGACCATAATTCCATATTCATCTCTTTCATATCTTCTACTTCTTCTGCCTCTAATGGATAACCAGCCTCTATTATAAATGCCTCATCTATTTCAGTTCTATATTGTACATCTTTATTATGTTTAGTTTTACCAAATCCTCTTCCCATATCATCAACTGCTGATTCTAATTCTACTCTTTTTACTTCTCTAAATATTTCTCCTTCAAGATATACAAATGTACCTTTTTCACTAAAATTATCTAATACATAATCAAATGCTTGTGGGTCTCTAGTTTCAACTGTCACATCGTGTAATGTAACTGACTCAGGTCTATCTCCCCATGCTTCTTGTAATGTAGGAATAGTTACTGTTAATTTAACCTTTTCATTACCTTCTGCATCTTCTAATAATACTGCTGGTGCTATTAAAACACCTGTTATAGCAAATTCATGTTTTGGTTGATATTCTTTCTTTTCTTCATCTACTCTTCTTGGATACGTACATTCTAATCTTATGCTTTTAAATAAATTACCTTCTTTTGCATATGCATTTTCAGTAAATCTTGTATATCTTATTCCATAGTTACCACAATCTAATGCATCTGCATCTTCTATGTTTTCTACAATTGTATCATCTGTTACTACTTGTGCTTCTTCATCACCTATATCTTTAATTGTTTTGTGTAAACATTTACCTTCAGTT
>JBGVIL010000064.1:0-2634 GCA_045123185.1 Bacilli bacterium
CATTGTAATCAATGTGGAAGAAGATTACCGAACGGAAAATATACATTGTGTGATGAGTGTTATACTCAATTCGTTAAAAATAATTTACTTAAAAAAGAAGAAAAGAAGATAGAAGTCGCAGAAAATAAAACAACAAAAAAAAGAAACACTACAGTAGATAAAAAAAATAAAAATAAAGTTAAAGTTGAATTTATTGGAGAATCTCATACAGGTGTTGTAGGAAGTTCTGTAGCAATTTCATACCCAACAATAAATGGAGAGTATGAAACTATCTTGATAGAAAATGGAATGGTTCAAAAGAATGGAAGATTACAAGAAGAATATGCAGTTAACAAGGAGGTGATGAATAGAGCTAGAAGTTACGAAGATTTTAAAGCAATCTTTGTATCACATGCTCATCTGTGAGTCTAGACCATACAGGCTTACTCCCAACATTAGTAGATTATACGGATAAATATATAATGACAAATGAGAATAAACAATTACTTCAACCATTATTATTGGATGGTGCTTATATATTAAATCGTAACTGTAAGGCTTTAGAAAATCAAGGTTATAAAGCGGAACCGTTTTATACAGAACAAGATGTTTATAGAATGTTAAATAAAACTGAAATATATGATAAAAATAATATATACAAATTGAATGATTATGTTAGTTTTAGATTTTTACCTAATGGACATATAGTTGGTGCAACTTCGATAGAATTATTTTTTAAAATGCCTAGTGGAAATGTAAAAAAAATTTATTATACAGGTGATGTATCTAGCGAAAATAATCCTCAGCCTTTCTGTGATAAAACTATTTTTCCAACAAATGCAAATCTCGTAATTACAGAGGCTACTTATTCTGATTTAACAAGAAATTTTATGGCTAAAGATGTTGAAACAGAAAGAAAACAAATGATACAAGATATTAAAAAGGAAATAGCAGATGGACATTCAATATTATTTGGTGCATTTGCAATGAGTAGAACACAAAATCTACTTTCATTTTTATATGAAACCTTTTCTAAAGATAAAGATTTTAAAATACCTATATATCTAGATGGAAAACTATCCCATGAAATCAATAATGTTTACAACAATATTTTAAAAGACGAGGATAGAGAAAAGTTTAAAGAAATATTATCTTGGAATAATTTACACTTCGTTAATCAATATGAAGATTCTGTTAATTTAGCATTAAGAAAAGATGAACAGAAAATCGTCGTAAGCAGTGCGGGTATGTTTAATATAGGAAGAATTTTAAATCATCTAAAAGCCAATATAGAGGATAAGAAATACACTATTGTGATAATCGGATATTGTGCTCCCGGAACTATTGGAGGACAACTATTAAATGATAAATCAAAAGAAGTAAAAATAGAGAATATGACATATAAGAAAAAAGCAAAAGTCATCAGATACAAATGTTGGAGTTCTCATATACAAGGATTGGAACTTATAGAAACGCTAAAAGGAATAAATACAAATCTTATCATTATCCACCATTCAGACGATACTAAATATGATTTTAGAGATTTTATGGAGGAAGATTTTAGATTATCAGGTAAATCAACAAAGATAGTATGTGCAGATGAAGATAATAAATTATTTTTTATATAGGGTGAGATTGATGTATGGAGTGATTTATAAAATTACTAATACTATAAATAATAAATGTTATATAGGCCAAACTACTGTTGGAGTCAGAGAAAGGTATCAAATATCTAATAAATTAGAATTAAATTATGGAATATATTTATATCATAAAAAAGCAAACAATAGAAATGACCCGCATTGTAATAAATATTTATTACAAGAAATAGAAAAATATGGCTATAAAAATTTTAAAGTAGAAGAGAATATAGATATTGTTATAAAAGAGAATAAAACAAAAGAAGAATTAAGAGATGAATTAGATATGAAAGAAAAATATTGGATAAAATATTATAAATCTACTGACCCAAAATATGGATATAATAAATCGTTTGGAGGACGCGGTGGGGATAAAATTAATAGTGGATGTATAAAGGTTGTTTGTTTGAATAATAGAAAAGTATTCCCTTCTTTAGCGATTGCGGCTGAATATGCAGGTATTGAAACTTATGATTGTATAAATGAGTGTTGTAAAGGCAATGCAAATTATGGAGGAAAATTAAAAAATGGAGAATATGCAGTATGGGTTTATTATGAAGATTATTTAAGTATGACTGAAGAAGATATTATTAATAAAATAAACAAGGTTGGGTCTCAACAAAGAAATAAAATAAATTTTAGAAAAGTAATTTGTTTAAATAATGGTAAAATATATAATAGTATAAGACAATGTGCTAAACAATTCGATATAAATCATGGTAGAATATCAGAATGTTGTAAAGGTGAAAGAGAATATATAATTATAAATAATATTAAATATAAATTTAAATATTTGGAACAAATTAATGATTAAAACATATATATAAAGTATAGGGAGTAAATCCCTATACTAATTTTTAGGAGGGATATATGGAAATCATAATTGTTGGTGGAGGTGTGAGTGGAGTTTTTACTTCTTTACAGCTCCTATCTGATGGCTTTAATGGAGAAGATATAACTATACTTGAACAAGGAAATTTAATTGAAAATAGAAAATGTTTTGTTGATAAAAATA
>JBGVIL010000065.1:0-2606 GCA_045123185.1 Bacilli bacterium
TAAAACTATATCTGATTTAAGAGAATTATCAACGGTATCCGATAATAATGTTTTGGTGGTTGAAACTAATGATGAAACATTTAAAGTTACTAAAGAAAATTTATTAAAAGAAGTTAATACTCAATTAAATACTAAATCAAACGTGAAACATACTCATGATGAATATGTGACTGAAAGCGAATTAAATGATGCTATTTCTGGCTTAGGTGGAGGAACTGGTAATGTTTCATCAGACGTCATTAGGTCAATAATGGTAGTAGATGCATTACCAGAAGTAGAGCTTGAAGGAGTACTTTATTTAGTAAAAGAAACAACTGTTACAAACTTATATCCAAGTCAAACAACATCAACAACTTCAGATGGCTTTACAATCACGTTTACAGAACGAAATGTGACTATAGACGGAAGTAGGGATACTGGATCTATTCAATGTCAAACAGAACAATTTGATATGAATTTAGCGGCTAATAAAACATATTATTTACAATTTACCAATGTAAGCGGTTCATTCGATGATAGTGAAAGGGTTTCTCAAAGTGATGGTATGATTTGTAGGGTGGAACTTAAAGGTTATGAAGAATCATCTAATACACCTATAATTTTAATTGACCAGGTCGAAAGAGATGCTAGTGGAATATATAATAAATTTACATTTACACCAAAGGTTGATTGCGTAAAATTTAGATTACTAATTCAAGCTAAGAAATTAATGACATTTAGTAATTGGACTTGTTCAATCGTAATAGCAGAAGAAGGTGTTTAATATATGTTAAAAATAAATGGTTCTAATATCAGTCGAATTAAGATAAACGGTTTTGATATAAAGCTTGGAAAAATAAATAATCAAATTATCTTTGAATATGGAGGTAATAACTATAAATTAACATATTCTTCCTACGCATATAAATTTACTACTCCTTCAAGTGGTAATTATAGTCTAAAATATGCGAATGGCAATACCATATTGGAAGATTATGATAGTATTACTAATATAACAGCTAAAAGCGGTACCTATAGTGGTTTAATGAATTTGAACATGGCGCCTGAAAATGCCACAAAAGTTGTTTTAGTAGAAGATAATGAAATAAAAGCAAGCATCGATTTACCTAGTGATTTTGAAAAAGTAACCGATACGCCACTGTATTCAGTAGGTTTAATAAGTGACACCCATATCGATGGAGACGGAACAGACACTGCAGATAGTATAAATGATTTAAAAAAAGCATTAACGTTATTTAAAAATAAAAATGTAAGTTTTATTGCTCATTGTGGGGATGTAACACAAGATAATAGGACTAGTGATTATACCGCATTCTCTAACGCAATAGCCGATAATACAATACCGCTAAAAACAATAGCTGGAAATCATGATAGTTATTCAAAATTAGAAGAAATAACAGGAAATGGTTTATATTACGAACACGTAGTAGGTAATGATGTTTATTTATTTTTAGGGGCATATAAAGCAAGTGGAGTGGAACCATTTTCTACTGAAGAATTAAGTTGGTTAGAAACAAAACTATCAAGTTATACAAATAAAAGAGTATTCTTATTTCTCCATTATTATTGTAGTCCAGTAGGAAATGCAAATAATTTAGATAATGGCGCTTTAGCAAAAACAGGTCAAGCATTAATTTTTAGGAATTTAATGAATACCTATAAAAACAATGTTATATATTTTAGTGGGCATTCTCATTTGACATATAAATTACAAGAATTAGCATCTACTGCGAATGTGAGTTTAGCTACCGATGATATGCCTATAAGAGTTCATATTCCATCAACAGGTAGACCTAGAATATTAAGCAATGGAACTATCACTCAAAATTATGTTGGATCTGAATGTGCAATTATGGATGTTTATTCCGATTATATAGTTATAAAAGGATATGATTTAAGTTTAAATAAAATATTACCTATTGCTATGTATAAAATACCTATTAGTGCTCAACTTGAAGTATAGTATAAAATTAAAAAGGGGATGATTAAATGGGAGACGATAAAATACAAGAATTACTCTTACAGCTTGTTCAGGATATGTCCTTTGTAAAAGCTAAATTATCCAATATCGAAGAGCAAAAATTATCAGCAAGAATCGATAATTTAGAAGGTCAAAATAGAGAACATGAACGAATTATCAGATCGTTAGAAAAAAGAAATGATACTATGGAAGAATTCGTAAGAAATAATCTGCAAGATAGTCGTAAGCAACAAATTAGTGTTTTTATTTCATTAGGGTTAGCGGTCTTTAGTGCGATTTTAAGTGTGATTATAAATTTATTTTAAGGAGAGATTAGAATGGAAATTAAAATTCAATTAATTATTAATGAGTATAAAGAAGAATTAGCGAAATTGATGAATGAAAATCTTTTACTTCGAGCACAAGTTAAACAACTTCAAAATGATTTGGATGAATTATATAGAGGAGATGAAGAGTAATGAATGAAAAATTAAAAAACCCATACTTCTGGTTATCAGTATTTGCTTTAATTTTTAGTGCGGCAGGTATCGATTTCCAAACCTTAACTAGTTGGAATTTATTATTTCAAGCATTAATGGATATTCTTCTTAATCCAGTTGCAATCGTAGCGGTTATTACAGCATTC
>JBGVIL010000066.1:0-9234 GCA_045123185.1 Bacilli bacterium
CTACTTAAACTTGAAGATTAATATTTAAGCTACATACTCACCTAGTGGAAATCTCTGTTCTCGACTTGGAGAACTACTTAAAATTTTCGCTTAAATATTTATTTAATCTTCTTATATTATATATATATGTTTTAATCATTAATTTGTGAACTAATTTTTAAATTTTTTAATTATAATTTTCAAATATTCTATTGATAGATATATTAAAATAGTTTTCATCTAATTCAATTCCTATGAATTTTCTATTTGTGTTTATACAAGCAACACCAGTTGACCCACTACCCATAGTAAAATCTAATACTAATTCATTTTCATTTGTATATGTTTTTATTAAGTATTCAAGTAATGCTACTGGTTTTTGGGTTGGGTGTTTGCCAGTTTCTCTTTTAAATTTTAATATTCTCTTAGGATACCTTTTGCCTTCATTTATGGTTGTTGTTTCTTTAAATATGTGGTTATTAATCTCACACAATCTTTCATTTTTATCTCTTGTTACTTTATAAGGTGTACCATCTTCAAATTGTGGGTTATATATTGGTTGTTTTTTATAGAAGGCATGTATATATTCGATATTATTTAACGGTTGTTTCTTTGCGAGAAGAGGATTTACTCCTTGTGGTTTTTCCCACACCCAATCATATTTATAATTTTTAATATTACTCATTCTTAAAGCACTTGAAAAGGGTTCGCTACCAAACAAAAGTATTGCCCCATTAGATTTTATTAATTTATTTAATCTGTTCCACATTTCATCAAAAGGAATAATAGAATCCCATTTACAAGCTGTTGTTCCTGATTTCAACCATATGGTGGGTCTGTTAGTATGCAATCTACTTGTATTCCTTGTTCTATTAAATAATCCATTACTTCTAAACAATCTCCTTGGAATAAAGCACAATCAGAATCACCATATGAATTGAAATCACCTCCTTTTAATAAATTATTTAAGTTTATCATATTAAATAATCACCAATCCTTTCTTTCATTTTGTCCCATTCTTCTTGTGCCATATCATTTTTGCATCTATTTTCAAACCATGTTAATACTTGTAAATTATTTATATCATTTGTTCCACCTTTAGATTTTGGTACTATATGGTCTAAAGAAGGTTTTAAATATTTATCATTTTTATTTTTTATATATTTTTCATAAATAATATTAAATTGTTCATTATAATAAAAATGCTCAACATATTCTATATACCATTTTGTATCTACATTCCATCTATCTGTTTTACCAATCATGTCATTTAAACATTTTAATTTATCAAATTCAAATTGTTTTAACCATTCTAATTCAACATCAAATCTTAAATGACACATCATATTATTATATTTTAAATCAATATCATTGAATTTTCTTTTTTCTCTTAAATGTTTGGGTTTTCTAATTTCTATATTATTTCTTTTTAATATTCTCGATATTAATTTATGATTAGTATTAAATTGTTTAGCTATTTCTCTCATAGAATATCCTTGCAAATATAATTCGATTATATTTTTTTCATTAATCATAATCACCTCCTATTCAAATAATCTCTCAAATATTTTATCATTAGTTCTATGTATAGGAGGTTTTTCACCTCCTTAATATAATATATGTTTTAATCATTAATTTGTGAACTCTTTTTTAATTTATTTTTTAATTTTTCTATCTCATTTTGTAAGAATATATTGATATTAACATCTATGTTAATTAAGGATAATTTTTGATATGACTTAACTTGTTTCATTTTAGACACAATATCTTCAACTGATATTGTAATAATCTCATCATTATTAGTTATATTTACTCTATATCTTCTATCTTTTCTCATCCTACATCACGCTCTAAAAAATCCAATATCATCTTTGTAATCAAATCCATCTACGTGTAGGCCAGAAGGTTTTATAATGTCCTCAGAATTGATATTAACCTTGATATCACAGCCCATTCCACGCTTATAATCTAATCTTAAAGTTACAAACTCAGTATCTATATCTATAACTATTGCACGAATTAATTTACCTGCTTGTTTAAGCAAAACTATTGAACCAACTTTCATTGTCACCACTCCTATTGTCATTTTAATTTAATATATATACATCTAATGTCTGAACTCCCCAATTTAAAGCCTTTTGTTTAGAGTTCATCCAAATGTCCAATCTTTGATTGCGTATGGCACTTCCTGTATCAGTTACAGTAAATACTTTATTAAGTTTAGGTATAAAAATTTTTGTACCTATTGGATATAATTTTAAATCTGCTGCTACCATTCCATCTCTTAATCTTTGACCACTATATGAGTATGCACCTCCTTCATTTGCTGCCGAAGTATATGCACTACATTTCATAGTTACCTTTCTTGCTCTATATGTTTTTCCATTAATTGTAACAAATTCACTTCTCATTTTATCTACTCCTTTATTGTCTATATTCTGATTAGTCATTTCTATTCTTGTATTACTAACTTCATTTGCATATGTCTTAGTAGGTTTTATAAATCCACTACAAAATATTGTTATTGTTGCTAATATTATCGCTAATACCTTCTTACTTTTCACTTTAATTTTTACTTTCAACTGTATCTCCTCCTTTTTCTTTTCTACCTCCTTTTATTATAAACTGATGTTGCATTTCTTCAGGTCTATGGTTCATTAATTTATATATTAACTTCATAAGGTATCCAAACCCACCAGCTAGTACTAAAGTAAATATTGTAACAGATTGTCTTGCACCTAATAAACCAACTAATAAATATCCACATTCAATAGCTGTACGTATAAAACCTATACCTTTATTACTTCTTTTTAGTATTGCAGTTGTTAACATATTACTACCACAATTACCAAATTCAGCTTTATCCATTATTGCCCATCCTACACACATCAAAGGTAATCCAAGTATTACTAATGGATTAGAAGGTATTATGAGATTAAATACATCTGTCATTATTCCACCTAATATCGCATTTACAATTGATGTTAATCCAAGGGGTTCCTTCATCTTAGTTGCAATTGCTAACATTATTAATTCAACTACTATTGACGCTTGGCCTATTGTAATCCCAGTCCAGTTACTTAACGCTATATTTGCACTAGTGCCTGGGAAATACTCCTAATCCAGCTTTTATAGTACAGGATACCGCAAATGATGCTATTGTTACACCTATTATCATTTTCATTATTCTTTTAACCATGTCAATCTCTCCCTAATGTCTATTTATTTTAATTATTTACTTAATATCAGACTATCTGATATAGTTAATACACCAAAATGATACTGTCTAATGTAATCCTCTATATCATCTACAATTCTAACTTTATAATTACTTAAATCCATCAATGCTTTATCTCCATTAGGTGCTATCACTACCATAAACGCTTTATTATCCTTTGTTAATATTATTTTACCTTCTAATTTTTCATCCATAATATCATCTCCTATATTTTAATTATTTATTTATACTTCATATCTTTAATTACTCATACATCCATTTCATCTCTAGATATGCAAGTTCAAATTCTACTTCTTTTATTTTTTCTTCTATTAATCCTTTTTCATTTTCAGTTGCCAAACTTAATTTAACTCTTAGTTCCATTAATTCATTGTACGCTTCATTAAATCTATCAAATTTATTATCTGTCATTACTGTCATCTCCATTTTAATTATTTATTTATTAGGAAGTTTTTAACTTCCTATATTATATTATACTATCTTAACTACCAAATTGTTCCAAATATTTTACCATTTTCTTCTAAATTTTCTTTTTCTTCTTGACATTTTGCTTGTGATTACTATTGTAATAGCCATCCATATTATCATAAATACTACAAAACCAAATATACAGAAGAAATTAACTAGTGCTAACATTGATGTCTGCCTCCTAGAAATATAGATTAATTAATAAATGAAACATATACACTACATTTGCTAATAGTAATAATACTAATATTTTTATAATTGATTTATATAATCTATCTTTTAATTTCATTTTCTATCACCTTTATATTTAAAATCTCATCTATTTATCATTTGTTATATGTAGGTAGAGGAATTATTCCTCTACATCAATTCCTAAACATTCAAATATATAGTCTGCTTCAAACCATAAATAATCATTTACTTCAGTTTCAGTTGGTATTTTGTCGCTAAATACGCTTTCTAAATGTTCCATTAATTCATTTTCCATATTATTTTCGCTAATTGTATTTAGTGTATCTATTGCACTATTCCAACTATTTCTGTATAGTTCTTCAAAATCATATTCTTTCATTATTTTCATATTATTACCTCCATATAATTTATATTTTGTGGGATTTTTTATTTATACTATATAATATGTTTAAATTATTTATTTGTTACACTTTTAAAAATTATTTTTCATTTGTATATGTACTAGGGACTTATAGACCCTATTGAATTTTAATATAATTTATTTATATAGTTCTTCTTGTATTTGTTGTTCTTCAATTTGTTGTGGTTCTTGATGTTCTACATTATCAGTTGTAATTCCGTCATATATTCCACATACAACTGCATTTCCTATACATACAATTGCGCATCCTATAAATATACCTATAACTAATTTTATAAAATATACAAAATTTTTCATAATACCAACTCCTTTATTATTTATTTGTTTTATATTATCATTATATGCTTTAATTATTTATTTGTTCACTATTTTTAAAATTATTTTTTATAAATTGTTCCTCAAATAATTTTTTAGCTATTTGTAACGCACCTTTTGGTGTGATAAGTATATGATATTGTACTTGTGTTCCTTTAGGTGTATCTACAAACTCATCTATATAAGATAAATATCCGTTATCTAAATATTGTTGCTTAGGTGAAAAATGTCCATAAACCTTACATATATATTTATTCACTTGTAACCATCTGTATAAATTGTTTCTGCCTATTTTAATTCCATTATTATATAATAATTTACTAAAATCTCCAACTCTCATATCGGATACATTACCCTCTAATATTTCTCTTAATTCTTTGAAATCCTTATATTCATCTATTTCATCTTTTAATTGTTTATTTTCTAGTTTTAATTGTTGTCTTTCTTTTTCTTCAACTATCCATTGTTCAGCCCTAGCTATTTTATCTTCAATTTGATATGATGGAACATTTATTTGTTTTAGAGTTTCTTCCATTTTATTAAATGCTTCTATATATTTTAATTTCCATTCTAATGCTTTTTCTCCTGTAAATCCCATAACTAATAGACTAAATCCGTCTCTATTCATCCAATACATTTTATATTCATTTCCCTTATGAATAAATATATCTTTTATAAACATATTTTTAACCGTACAATTTTGAGCGGTTAAATTTTCAATAGCTCTTACTACATTTTTATGTTCTTTATTGAAATTTTTTGCTATCTCTCTACTATTCGCTAATATTTTATCTTCTTTTTTTATTAAATCACACATTACTATCACTCCCTTAAATTTTAGGTTCTTTTAAGAACCCTTATATTAATATTATATATTTTAATTATTTATTTGTTACTATAAATTTACTAATTCATCCATTGTAGATTCAACTGGGTGAATATAAAAAGCCTCAGTAGTTTTAGCTGATTTATGTCCTGCAAAACTTGCTACTTTAGATATTTCAACACCTTTCCCTACTAGCTCACTTAGTTTTGAATGACGCATATCGTGTGCTGGACTATTATATTCTATGTTTAATTCAGCTAGAATATTTTTTAAAAATTTTCTTAAACTTGCTTCTGTTATTTTAGATTTTGAAATAGGACTTATGAAAAAATATTTTTCATTTCCATCTTTGATTTCTATGTTACTTCTTATTTCTAATACTTTATTGATTAAATCTATCATATCGTTGCTAAATGAATTAAATCTAGTTACTTTTCCATGACCTCCTTTACCATGTATATAGAATTTATTTCCATTATCTAAATTAAAATCATTCATTTCAATTGATACAGCTTCAGATATTCTTAATGCGTTTTTATATAGTAATTTTATAGCTGTCATATTAACTATATAAACTTGTTTATCTATGTGTCTTTGGAACTTATCTTCTTTTATTTTGTTATCCATATAATCGAATATTCTTTTTATATCTTCATCAGTATATACACTTACTTTATGACTATCATTTTTAATACTTGATATCTCTTTAAATTTATTACTTTCAATCATATCTTCAAATACTAAATAATTTGAAAACGTACTTAGAATATTCTTATGCTTATTTATAGTACCTGGTTTTAAACCTTTAGCTAATTCATCATCTATAAATCTTTTTGCAAATTCTTTATCTTCTAATTGATTCACATTGTCAACTGTTATTTGATACTCATCTACAAAATTTACTATATAATCATTGTACATTTTTATAGTCTTTTCAGCCTTGTTCATTTTCATATTCCATTCCATAAATCCATTTATTATATTTTTCATATTCATCTCTCCTTTTATCTTTTATAATATATGTATATGTAAAAATAGGTGCAAATGTTACACCTATTTAAATTATTTATTTAATAAATTTATTATCCATTCTCTACCTTTATTCGTCCATCTCAACTGTTGCCCATATTCATTTATAATATAGTCTGCATATTCAGGAACCATATCTTCATATTTACTATAAAAATACCAAGTGTTTCCTTTCTTAAATATAATCTCTTTTTCATTCAATATTTTATTTAGTTTAGAAGCACTCATTCCTAAGTCTTTTGCCACATCAGTAGTTTTGTATAGATTATCGCTATTGTAAATAGTTATATATTTTTCTGCTTTAGGTTCAAGCTCTTCTATCTCATTTTCTAATGGTCTAACTTTTTCTTCTATAATTCTATCTTCAATTAGTTTATCACGTTGACCTATTGCTATAGCTAATTTCACATCATCACCATTACGACTAGCGTTAACTATATCGTTTAGATTAAATATTAATGGGTCTATTACAGGAGTATTATCAAATAACTCCTTAACTATCTCACTTCTTAATTGTTCAGCTACTTTACTTTCAGTTAACATCATTCCTATTACTACTACTGCTTTAATTGGGTATAATCTTAATCCTCTGTTTGGTATATTTTCTAAAGTTACATTGTGTAACTTTAGGATTTCACTCTTTTTATAAACTTTATATCCATACTTACTTAACTCTTCCTCATTTCTAGTTGCTAATAATTTTATTGTTGTATTCCCAACCCCATAAAATTTTGTTACCATTTCCTCTGTCATATAATCTACTACTTCACCATATTTTCTTAATATGTTCAATAGTTTAGGTTTATTTTCTTCTTTCATAACTAATTCTCTATCTTGCATACTATTTATTAAATCTACCATTTTAAATCACTCCTTAATATTTTAATTAGAGGATTTCTCCCCTTACTTTATAATACGAAAAATAGAAGGAAAAATTTCCTCCTATTTAAATTATTTATTTAATCTCCATATACTACCATAACATCTTGATTTATTCTTCTTCTTGGTTCTTCAACTTCCTCAACTTCTATACTATCAATATGTCTTACATCTTCAAATTCAATTTCAGTTTGCTCTTGGTTATTCATTTGTTCTCTTATCATTTCATTAGTTATTTGTTCTTCTTGTTTTTTTATATTTCTTAATTCTTTAGCAATTGAATCTTTAAATAATTTATAATCTCTTATATCAAATGCATTTGATTTCTTAAATGTTATTTTTTTTATAGTATCTATATCTCTTTTTATTCCGTCTTTACTATTTTCTATCCACATTTTTCTTATTTTATACATACTATTCATATATACCAACTCCTTAATTTGTTTTATAGTTATATATATATGATAAAAGGTGGATAAAGTTTCCACCTTTGTTTAAATTATTTATTTATTTTTAAAATAATTTAACAATTCTTCTCTTGCTAATGTTGTAAATCTATCTTGAGTTCGAGGATTGCCAAATTTATCTTCAACATCTTTTGTAACCATATAGTTATTTCTAATTGCATATGATAACGCCTTTAGAGTTTTACCTATCCAACCTTTATCTCTAAGAATTTCTTTAAATTCATTTTCCTTAATAGCAAATCCTAATGTAGATTCTAATTCTTTTCTTAATTCTCTAAATCCCCACGTAGCTTCTTTGTCTATAAATCTATCATATATTTCAGCTTTAGGTTCAAGCTCTTTTATTTTTTGATTCTTATTTTCAATTGTCTTTTGAGCAATCAATAATGCTTTCGCCATTATTTCTTCATCTGTTTCATTTTCATTTGCTAATATATATCCGCCATTAGCACGTATAGAAGGTAATACTTCATGCGTAATCCACTTTCTAAATGCTTTTGCACTAGGTAATGGTGCATCTAAAACTAAATCATATAATCCAAATTCATTGATTAATATTTCACCTTTTCTACCTGCATCTTTTATTCCGAATAAGTCTGCCATAGACTTATTCAATTTTTTAGTATCTTCTTCAGATACATATTGTTTTATATATTTCGTATAACTATTTCCTTCTAAATTATATTGTAATCTTTCTACAACATCTCTAGCAACAAACCAAGGTTCATTGTCTATTAATCCAACTCTTATCTCTCCAAATAAATCATTATTAAACACTTGCAACTCCATATTTAATCACTCCTATGAATATTATTTGAGGCCATTAGATAGCCTCTTAAACTATTATACTATTTAAATTATTCAACTGTTCCATATACTTATATATTTAAAATTCAAATTCAATTTTTAACCGAGAGTTTTACCCTCCAAATAAATGGAGGGATACTATATTGAGATTAAATTTTGATTGATATAGAAATGTTTTAGACGTCTTAATTCAGAAATGTTTTTAGATTTTTTATTGACAAATTATGATATGATATTATATTATATTAATCGTAAATAACTTTAAGTAATCAATTGTACGCCAATACAAATTGATAATCCTTATTCATACGCCAATATGAATTAGGAAATTAACTGAATAAGAGAAATCCAATTGTTAAAAGCCCTTATCCTATATATAAGAATATCACGTATAGGATTATTTTGCAATACCATATTTAATATTTTTTTATAATATTAATTATTATATTATATATAATATATATGTATATGGATACAATTGGTAATCCAAATGCAGTAATGGATTTAAAATATAACTAGGTGAGTTGAGCCGATGCTATAAAATCAACAATCACAAGGAGGAATATTACTCTAATTACACCGTTTGTACTTGTGATGCTAGGTGGTTGCCACC
>JBGVIL010000067.1:0-4497 GCA_045123185.1 Bacilli bacterium
TATCTTTTAGGTATACTTTATTTTTATCATTTTTTTCTTCTTCTTTGTTTATATTTTTCTTTACTGATTCTGCTCTTAACATAGGCATCTTTTCCTCCTTCTCCATTTTTTCATTTTCATATTCTTCTCTTATTTTTTTTATTATATTATCTATTTCATCATCTGTTGCTCCCAATGCTCTCATTGTTTCTCTATCCTTTTCCATTATTTCAATTGATGAATATACAGTTTCAGAAAATTTTTCCATAGATAGTTCATAATTCTTTTGACTTCTACGAGTACAAGGAACTAATAATTTTAAATCACTAAACAACATATTTGCATCATATGGTTTACCCGTTTCTCTATCATACTTACAATTAACCATCATTGCATAATAGCCTGTTTGTTCATCTTCCATGTCCCATTCTTTTAATATTGTTTTATTACAAAATATTAATTGTGCTGCATAATATTCTTTTTTACCTTCACTATTTCTCCATGTATATATAAAACTATCACTTCTATCCCATTTTTTATTATCTGCCATATAAATCTCTCCTTTAAATTTTATTTTTTATTTCTTTTTATCTTTTGTTTCTTATAGTATATATATACTATTTTAATCATTAATTTGTTCCTATTTTTTAAAAAATATTTTAATCATTTGTTTAGTAAATACCTTCTATGTTCTTTAGCTTAGAAATATCTACCCTTATTTCTTCGTCTACAATATGATTGAAATTAATAGGTTTCATTAAACATACGTTATTATCTATAATTTCAGTTACTATACCAAAATCTAATCTATAATCTAAAATAACTCTATAAATATTACCTACTTTAATTTTTAATAAATCATTTAAAATATCTTCACATGTATTAAACAAACTATGTTCTCCAAAATATTTTTCTTCGGCTTCTTTTCTTATCTTTACAGCTTTTTCAAAACTAGAAGAAGTTGCAATAGGAATTGTTTCGCCATTAATTTTTATTTGTGTAGCCCATAATCCCCCTTTTGTTTGATAAACACCGGCGAATCCACTAGAATTATTACTTTGAATACTCCTATTCATTTCATTTTGACTTTGAGTACATATTCTTAAATTTTCTTTTTTATTATTTAATCTGTTATGGTCTTTATGGTCTACAATATCATCATCACTCGCACTCATTATTAACTTATGCATACTTATAGATATTGGAGACCTAGTTCTTGCATATCCTGAATTATCTAAACTCCATTTATATTGACTTATTAAATCCATATCATCTAAATCAATTATTGCTCTTGCCTTTTCGTTATTAAATTTATCATACAAAATTACTTCTGCATAATCTTCATATTTAATTATTTCATTTGGGTCATTAACCGTCCTTGGATTATTATCTAAACAATATCCATATTTTCTATATTGCTCATAATGTTTATAACACATTTTCTTAGTTAAAGTTCCATATTTTTGACCTCTTCCACATATAGAACAATATTCAATTTTATTTTTATTTTCCTCTTCTCTCTCTTGTTTTTTTATTTTATTATTTTCTGCTGTTATCTTCTTGGAACATTCAAGACACATATATCCTCTACTATTTTCACGTCCACCTTTTACTGCGTTCCATGTTTTTTTAAATTCTTTTCCACATTTTAAACATATCCAACTATGAATATATCTTTTTCCTGTATAAATATCATCATTTAATAATACAAATTCTCCAATTATAGCATTAACTTCATCTTTTGTCATACCTGCTTTTATATGACACTCTCTTATGTTTTCCATAACATCCTCCTTAATCACCAAGCATCCCCATATATACATGATTTGCATAGGCTTTTTCTTTAACTATGCCTGTATTACCATTAACTTCTAAAATTATTAATACATTATCTTCACCTGCTCTGTTCTTGTCAATTCTTAATAATACATATTGATTATTTATATCAATTACATCATTATCGTAACGTTTATCTTTATCTCTTTCATTAGACATAGAATCTATAATTTTTAATTTCTTTTTAATATATCTTCCGCTCATATCCTTTCTCCATACATATGGGTCTAGAAAATATTTATCATCTTTTTTCCATTCTATATTTCTTATTCTTCTCATCAACAATACGCTACTACACACTTCTTTAACTTGTTTACTATTTGCAAGACTTCCAGAAGTAAGAAAACTTACTTTATCTTGACTTACTAATAATTGCATAGGAAGTATTATTCCACAATCATATGTTGTTCCTATTTTATCTAAATGTCTAGATGTTTCAACCAATTCTATTGCTATGCCACTAGTACTATTATCTTTACCATTTCCCTCAAATTTCATTGTGTCAAATACAAAATAGGAAAATCCATTTTTTAATTTTTCTTTTTTTATTATTCTACCTAATTGGTCTTTATTAAAAGTAGGCAAAGATACAAATTTTAAATTATCTCCAAATTTTTCTTTAATAATTTTATTTGCTTTTCTATACGCTTGTATTTCTTCTTCTGTATCGAATTTACATCTACTTATTTTTTTTCTTGTTAATGAATTACATTTTAGAATTACATGACATATCATACTCAACATTAAGTCTCTATAATAATTTACCTGTTGCTCATTGCTACAAATCATTACCTTTTCTTTTGAAGTTGTTATTAACCCCATTGCTATATTTAGTGTCGTTGTGGTTTTAAAACCACCTGAAGTTGCAGCAATTACATGCACTCCATTTTTTCTTTGTATTCCGCCTAATGCGTCATCTAACATTTTAAAAGATTGTTGATATCTGTATTTTCCATTTTCATCAATATAATCTAAAGTTATATCAAAATGAGAAGTATCATTTACTTCTCCACTTAATCTTTTTTCTATCTCTTCATCTGTATAATATAATTCTTCTTGTACTACATCTTTGCTATCTATTTGAACTTCTAAATCCTCAAATAATAATTGTATAAAATTATGAAATTCACTTGCTGACATATAAGGCATCATATCAGCTGGTATTGTTTCTACGCCATCATAAACTATTTTTTTATATACATCAAAATTTCTTTTTTCTTTTAAATTTTCTATTATTAAATATTTTTTTAAATTATCCACATAAGATTCAAAATTACGCATATCAGCCAACTTCATTAAATTAACTATAGATTGATATCCTCCGTATTTTTCATATAGTTCTTTTAACCCATTAGAAGATACATAACTCATTACTGATAATTCGTCTAATGTTTTTATATTTTTATTTAATTCTATGGCCAATTGGTAATAAAAACTTGTTTTACCTACGCTAAAATTGTCTACTTTTAAATTCGTATCTACTACTAATGTTAAATCTTGATAAATACAAGATAAAACTAAAGATTCAGTAAGTAATCTATCTTCCATATTCTTACCTCCTATTTTAATTTATTTAATAAATCTGAAAATCCATTGGATTTTTTCTTTATATCTAATCTATTTCTTATATCTTCATCGTCCTCTTCAACGAGAGTATCCATTTCAACTTCTACTTCCTCCTCAGTTTGTTTATATTGTTCCCATTGATTTGCGCTTTCGTCTTCTATGCTGAAATCTTTTATAACATTATTAATCACACCAAACATATAAGCAATTTTATTATACTCTTTATCTATACCGTTTAATTCTATCCATTTAACTATTTCATCTTTATATTTTTTAAAACATCTAAATATTTGTTCATTAGTAAATCCAGCTTCTTGTAATTCTTTTATTTTAGCATTTCTACAATTATTTACACACTTATATCCAAGTATATCATCTGTTAGGTATTGTATTTCTCTATATAATTCTTTTTCTCTTTTATCGTTTTCTATCTCTTCCAAACTACACGCATATTTACGGTATTCTTTTCCTGATTGACTTGTATAAATAAACATATACGCATCGTCTTTTTTTATTTCTTTTTTACATATGCAACACTTAACATTTCTTGCCATTTATATCACTCCTTATCCTTTACATATCATATGGGTCTACTTCAATACACCAATCAAAATCGACTAAATAACCATCGCAGTATCCACTGTTCTCATTTACATATCTAACTATACTTCCATCTATTTTACTTGCCCACAACTCATAACATGATTTTATATCCTCATCTGATTTACCTATTTTAACCATATCTTCTACAAATTTATTTAAACTAAATTTATAATATTTTTTATAATCAAACATTTATATCACTCCTTATCAGTAATTTCTAAATTAATTGTAAATGTTGTTACTTTTATAAATTGATTTTTAAATATTATTTCCATTTGGATAATACCTTCTTTTGATGTCATATCTCTATTTAATATTACTCTCGTTAACCCTACTTCATCATCTATTCTACATTCTTTCCTAATGATTTCACCAAATGCATTAAATACAGCTTTTATAGTATAATCTGATACGTCAACTGATTTACCATTTTCTTTTATATCAATAAATAAATAGTTAATATCATCTTTCTTTATTTTTATTTTTTTATTATCATTAATATCTATGTTTATA
>JBGVIL010000068.1:0-4868 GCA_045123185.1 Bacilli bacterium
ATTTTGAATGTAATTAGTTGTTGAGTTTCCCCACGCATCATAATCATATTCCGCTAAAATTAATCCATCACGAATTACTTTAGATATACTTCCTAATGAGTCTTTTACTAGATTATAAACTTTATTATTGTAAAGAATTGAAGAAATTCCAGTTAAATCATAAAAATATTGGATTTTCTTAATACCTTCACTAGTTTCTTTAAATTCTGCTAAAATCTTATCATCATCTAAATAGTAGTTAATGTCATAATCAATCACATAATTACCATCTACTAAAGTTCTTTTAATTTTACGATATAAAATACCTTCATTAGAATAATAATAGTTAAAATAACTATCTGGCATCGCGTCACATTCGTATTTTTCTAAAAGATTTTGTGTATTAAATTTAAAGTGTTTATTACCAATTTCGGTAATATTACCTCTTAGATCATAATTAATATTTTTATAAACATTATTTAGTTTATAAGTTAATAAACGGTCATGGTTATATGTAAATTCTTTTTGAGTTTGATTGTTTTTAGTTACTTTAGTAAGATTACCCCAAGTGTCATATTCATACTCATATGTATCTTGATCATTTATTGTTTCTTTGGTTAGATTACCAATAACATTATACTCATACTCTTTTGTTTTAGAAACGTCTAATCTTGATATATTATGTAATGCTATTGAGCCTGTTTCTGTAATTTTAGTAATATTATTTGTTTTCTTTATTATATCATATTCTAATGTTTCTGTCAAAGTACTATTTCTATTTAATAATTTGTCCGCGAAATAATTTAAGATTCTGTTTTAATAAGATTTTGTCATAAGAAAAGACCTAACAAATTGTTAGGTCAGAAAGTTTTATTGTTTATAAATTAATTTATTATATTTTTTGATATTAATAATTATTCAATACCATAAAATTCTTTAATTGATTTAATAGCTTGTTGAGAAATCTTTTGCATACCTAATACACCTGGATGAATATTATCATATAAATAATGCCAATTATTTTTTATTTCAGTTGTTTCATCCCAGATATTTGATAAATCAATTACTGGTAAATTATATTCTTCCGCAAGATTTTCAATAGTAGAATTATATCCAGCACGATATGTACCATCAGTATAAGTTTCATAAGGTAGTGTACAAACAAATACTTGACAACTTGGGAAATTAGTTTTAATTAAATCAAGCATTTGGCGATAGCCTTTTTCAAATTGTGATTGTGATACTTTAGAAACACCATCATTTACACCCATATAAATAATTAATACATCAGGAATAACATTATTATACATATTCTTTAAAATACGAGCTCTATCCATTGCTTTATTATTACCAACACAAACAGCACTTCCTGATAAAGAGTTATTAACAAGAAGATTTGCACCTAGTGCTTCAATTGTTTGATACCACCATGTGCTTGATACACTTGATACACTTGGGGCGTATCTTGGATAGTAATATTCGTTTTCACCTTGCCAAATACTATTTACTTTAGAATTTGGTGAATAGAAAGTACTAATACTGTCTCCCATAATTGCAATGTTCGTATTTTCCATTGTTGCTTCTTCCCATTTAGCATATAGTGTTAAGTCACCACATGTTTTTGAAGTAATCGCAACAATCTTTTTAGTTAATTCTAAATCTGTATACCAACCTCTGAAATAATAACCTTCTTTAGTTGGTGCAGGTAATACTGATGTAGTTCCTTCTTTATAAGAAGTAATATGTTCATCTGGCATGATTCCGCCATCTACAACATATTTGATATTAGAAATTACAGTTGCATCTTTAAAACCTGCATATACTTTAATATTACCATAATTAACATGAGTTACAGGTTCACCAGTTTCATAATCAAACCAACCAGTAAATTCTTTCGCAGCCTTTTTCGCAACAGGTAATTCATAGTTTTCACCTTGATAATATTCATATTTAGTATCATCAGGTAATATACCACCATTAGTTTCATATTCAATTGTGAAAATGACATTTTTATCAACTAAAACATCACCACATTCACAAATACCATCTATATATTCATGAACGTGAACTGGTTCTAATTCTCCACATTCACATTTTCCATCAATATAGATATGTTCATGAAGTGATGATTCAACCCATTTCGCATACAACTTAATAGTTTTATTTTCATCTTCATTAATATGAGTAATTGGTTCATCACTAAATTTAGAATCTAAATACCATCCCTCAAAAGTATAACCTTCTTTTACAGGAATTGGTAATTCTAATTCTACACCTAATTCATAACTATCTGGATAATCACCAACAAATTCTCCACCATCTAATACATATTTAATTTCATTATTATCAGTAGGTGTAGGCGTTGGTGTAACACATCCAGTAATTAAAAATAAACAACAAATAACAAAAAATAGTTTAGATAATTTCTTTAACATTATTATTAGTCTCCTTTAATAATAACATTATACAATATTTTTTATTTTTTTTCAATTCTTTCTGTTATTTTTTTATTATCATTAAATTCTTTTGATATTTCATATTTAAGAGTTGGCTCTAGATCACTATCTTTTATAAAGTTCTTTTTTATATTTCTTAAGTTTTCTTTTTCTTTTCTTAAATTATTTTTCATAAAACCTCCAATAAAAAAACTTTTACAAGTCTTTGTAAAAGTTTATGTCAGTTTTATGATATTTATACATCAATATGTCTTTTAATGTAATCATAAGTATATCCAAGTCTTAAAAGTTTTTGGATTATTTTATTATTATCATTTGTTTCATTTTTGATTTTGTTTAAGTCTTTTTTAAAAGTATCTTCAATATTTTCACTAAAATCAATATTATCTAGTACTTCTTGGATAGTTGTTGTTAAAATGCCTTTTAAAGCCATTTTTTGCGTTAAAATGAGCTTTTGTTTAATAATTGGTAAACTTATTAGTGTATATTCAATCTTTTGATATTTAGCCGTTAATTTTTCGACCAAATCTTTTTCGTTATAAGAATCAATATAATTATTAATTAAAAATTTACTAATTCCTAATTTTTCTAAAGTATGAATAACATAATTTCTACCTAAACATTTATCCATTGATTCTGTCATAAATTGTTTAATATAAGCCTCATCATCTAAATACTTATATCTAGTTAACTTATTAATAATTTGTTCTTGACTAGTAAGATCTAAATCACTTCGTTTTAAATAATTTGATATTTCTTTTGTAGTTCGAGGTTTTATAAAGATATACTTTAATGTTTTAGTATACCATTTAGATAGATTACTAGTTTTTAAAATTAAGTCAACTTCTTGTTTGTTGAAAGTTTTATCAACCGTTATTCTAAATTCAACCATTTGATCTTCGGTAAATTTATGAATAATTTCTTGACTATTTTTATTTATAAATGAAACAAGATAATTACTATTTACTTTTTTTATTTTTTTAACAATTAAATCAAACTCTTTAGTTTCCTTTATTTGCATCATAACTAAACCCCTCACCATGTACTTCTGATGCGCGTACTGCATAAATAAATGCTAGAGGGTCAATTGATTCAATAATGTCTTTTAAGATAAAAAATTCTCTACTTGATAATACACAAAGTAACATTTTACGATCAACTCCAGTATAACCACCTTTTGTATAAATCTCCGTTACTCCACGGTCTAATTTATCAAAAATTTCTTGTTTGATTTCTTCAGGACGATTTGTAATAATGTAGGTTGCGCGTACATTAAATCCACTAAAGATAATCGAATCCATTATATATCCAGATAGAATAATAAACGCAATGGCGTATAACGCATTAAGAATTGCGGCTGAACCACTGAAGTTTATAATACTACCTAATAAGATAATTGGTGTTTCAACAAAAATTAAGCTCTTTGAATAAGGTATTTTTAAATACTTATAAAATAAAGCTTGTATAATATCAACTCCCCCAGTTGAGGCACCTGCTTTAATCGCAAGTCCTAAACCAATCCCCATAATAATCGCAGAAAAGAATACTAATAGTAACCCATTAGTTTGATATAATTCGACAAATACTTTTTGGTCAACTAATTTAAATAATAATTCAAAGATAAACGCATAGATTGGATATGCTAAAGACCCATAAAGAGTCTTAATACAAAACTCTTTCCCAATAAATATCCAAGCTACTACTAATAATAAAATATTAATAACTAAAATAATTGTTGATACTGGAACATCAATATAATTATGTAACACAATACCAAGTCCAGCTACCCCACCAAATACTGCACCATTTGGTTCAAATACTAATACTAAACAAAAAGCAGTCATAATGATTCCAATATTTAACATAATGAAATCTTTGACTTTTCTTTTACTAAAAAACTTTTTCATTATTTTCCTCCTGCTTTATATTTTAAATAAGCATTAATAAAAATATCTAATTCACCATCTAGTACTTTTATTGGATTAGAACTTTCGATATTAGTTCGGTGATCTTTTACCATTGAATATGGATGTAATACGTAACTTCTGATTTGACTACCAAAAGCATTATCTAAAGATGTTCCTACTGTTTCTTTGATCATTTCATTTTTTTCATCAAGTTTCTTTTGATAAAGTTTCGCTTTTAAGACTTTCATTGCTTGTTCTTTATTTTGAATTTGACTACGTTCATTTTGACATGAAACAACAATACCGGTTGGGATATGAGTAATTCGAACAGCAGAATCAGTCGTATTAACATGTTGTCCGCCTGCGCCACTAGAACGATATGTATCGATTCTTATTTCATCTGGATTTATTACCACCTCAACTTGAACATCAATTTGTGGTGTAATTCCAACCCCCGCAAAACTAGTATGACGTCTTGCGTTTGAATCAAAAGGAGAAATGCGAACTAATCGGTGTACCCCACGTT
>JBGVIL010000069.1:0-2220 GCA_045123185.1 Bacilli bacterium
ATAGCTTTTTATTAAGTTCGTTTGTAATTATAATATCATTTTGCGCTAAATGCAATAGTTTTATTCCATTTTAGCTGAATTTTGTGTGGAGTCCTTTTGTTTGCTAGATATTTACAGCACCAGGAGGACTTTTTATTATGATTACAAAACGCGCTTATACGCCGGAAGATTGCTTAAAGTTTTATCAAATGCCACAAATTTTTTACAACAAAGAGTCTAAATATTTCAAACTAATGAAAAACGGAATTGCCAGAGAATTATATATGCTATTAAAAGATCGCAATGAACTCTCAATTAAAAACGGTTGGATAGATAAAGAAGGTTATATTTACTTCTACTTCAAACAAGAAGAATTAGCGGAAATGTTAAGAGTTTCGCCTCCTACGTTGAGAAAAGCGTTCAATGAATTAAAAGATGCCGAGTTAATTCATGTTGTTAGACAGGGTATGAATTTACCAAATATCCTTTACTTACTTCAACCTGAAAATGACGTTGAAACGCAAGAAGAACTAGGATATAAAAATTCTTTCTATCCGGATGGAAAAATTCTTTCTGTCCAAGGGAAAAATTCTTTCTATCCGGATGGAAAAATTCTTTCCTCTAATAATACTAAGTTTAACTATACTAATAATATCAATACTAAAAGAGCTAATAATAATAGCAAGGCGCCAGTTCCAAAAGAGTTTTATTACGACTGGATGAAAGAGGATGGAGAATAAAAAAGGAGTTTTGAAAATGAATAAAATTGTAAATCATACAGAATCACACATAAAAGGAGATAACATCATGGTTCCTAACAAGGATATATTAAATCCTGATTTAGATTTAGAGGAATTAGGAACCTTCTTAACTTTGTTTGCGTTTATTGATGAAGGATACTTTACTGATGGTGAATTATTTAATTGTTTCAAAGATCCGAAAGAACAAGTTAAAAAAGTATTTGATAGGTTAATCGTCAAAGGTTATTTAGAAATAATCGAACATGAAGGTGTTACTGAATATCATATTTACGGGAAAGATACGGTTAATTAAAATCTAAGTTTTAAAAAACTGCAATTAAATAGAATTGTCATTTTTTGTTATATATTGTATAATTTTGTCAATCGTTATAAAAAATAACAATTTGAACGAATGTTTGTTTTTTGAATGGTTATGTTTTATCGCGATTCTAGGGATTGATGAAAAAATAAAAGGGTGAGTCGTTCGTGAGAGAAAAAATTCTAAACGTCATTAATCAAATCGATGATGAGGTTAAACTAACAACAATTTACAAATTTATTTTAGGATTAATAAAAAAGGCTGAGAAATAATTCTCGGCCTTTTTTTATTTTGCAATTCGTTCAACTAACCCTTCGATGAATTTCCATCCATCATCGTCTAAACTTAACATAGCTTTAATGATTTTAGTTCTTATTTCATCTTCGCTATTGTTAGAAATAAACATTCCCATTAAATATGCCAGTTCGTCTATTTCTGGTTCGGGTTTAAACATTTCTCCA
The DNA here is from genome assembly GCA_045123185.1 of Bacilli bacterium. Lineage (GTDB taxonomy): Bacteria > Bacillota_I > Bacilli_A > ML615J-28 > CAG-313 > UBA1231. The sequence goes on from JBGVIL010000069.1 coordinate 1,500, forward strand.
ATCCCATGACGTAACCATTCTTCGTTAACATTGTATTTTTCGCAAATATCGCTTATAGATCTATCAGTAACATTTCGCGAACCATTTTCGTAACAAGCTATTTGACTTTTAGATAAATTAATACCTTCGCCAAATTCCGTTTGATTTAATCCTAATGACTTTCTTAACTCTTTAATTCTGTTATTCATGTCAAATCCACCTTTCATAAAACTATATTACTATTATTATATTCGCAAAGCAAACAAAATATTCAAAAAAGGTTGCAAAGCAGAAAAAAATAGTTTATTATTAACTTGTGAGGTTCGCAAAGCAGAAAAAACGGACAAGAAACTCACAAAAAAAGAGGTGAAAAAATGACGATTGAAGAAAAGGCTCAAATCGTGTCGAAGATATTCGCAGCGCTGGATATTGTGCCGAAAGAGCAAAAAGATCAACTAGCTGGGATCATTATCGGTTATTCGATGGCTAGTCAATTTAAAGAAGCTAAGGGGGCTTAGAAATGGGATGGATGGATTTATCGCTTGTTGCTTATGAAAGTATCCATGAGTCAATAACAGGATTTAAAATCTATCGCCAACATCAACAAGTGGGGACAATTGAAAAACGAAATGGCGAATGGATCGCAGCATTTATGACAGGATTTAAGGTTGTAACGTTTCAGCATGAATCATTTGAGTTTTGTATTAACAAATTATCGAAATTGATTTAGGGGGATTTAAAA
>JBGVIL010000070.1:0-2568 GCA_045123185.1 Bacilli bacterium
ACGGTGGTGCAATCATAAGACCACATAGAGTATGTACTGAATGTGGATTCTACAAAGGTAAGAAAGTATTATCAAAAGAAGCAGCTAACTAGTTAGTTGTTTTTTTGGTTAGTGTAGAATAAGTGTGGAGATTTTAAACCCCAAAATAGTATTTATAATTAAGTTAAGTAAATTGTAATTTAATAAGAGTAGATAGTCAATATCTATTCTTTTAAATTATATAACTATTTTGTCTAATAGATATTAATTGTTTGAAATAATTATTTTCTTCATATGTATCAAATATAGGAGCTGATGTATTAATTTTATATTCAAGAGAATGATTTGATGATAATTTTTGATTATATTTAATGTTACAAATTTTTTTAATTTTAAGATTTATTTCTTCATAATTATTTTTGCCATATTTTAAATTATAGTAATCATGTATAGTGAGTTCGTGTTTGTTAGCATGGTAAACAAGTAATTTTAATTTGTTCTCTAATCCTTGTTTTGAAAAAGCATAAGGCGAAGAAGTAATATATCTAGCAAATGCTTGATTAACATGACCTTCCATTGAACAGTGGACTTTATAATCTTCATCTTTTTGATTTTTTATACCTTCGATATTGTTAATAATACAATTCATGTGTTCAATCATATATTTAGTTTGTTCAGGGAATTTTTCAATTTGAGAGTTAACAAGAATTCTAAAGTCATCTATTAAATCATTTCTAATGTAATCATCAGCAATATTTCTAAGGTCTTTATCATTCTTAAAAATATATTTTAAATGCTTTCTTATGTAATGAAATGGATCTAGAACAAATTTAGCGTTAGGAAAACAATTTGTATAATTTTTAATACCAGTAGCACCATCACCTGAAACAAATATTTTTTTAAATTTATCAATATCATACTTTTTATCTATATAATCAAATATAACTTCCCATAGTTCTTCATATGAAAGTTTAGAAGAAGCAAAGTATTTAATATTTTTAAGAACTTTTCTTTTGGTAAAATTTTCCACATATCCTTCATGAACAATTGCACAAGGACATATTTTATTACCATTGTGTTGAAGATTAGCATGTATTTCATCCATTTCAATGTAAAGTACATCAGGTTGATTTGTTGATTTAGTAATAGTTTCAGTTATAGAGCCATCTAATACCCTTATTTTTTTAGAAACACAACTACGAGATATAATTGTATTTCTTAATGCATGTTTAGCAGATTGAGACATGTTTTCTTCCATAGCATATTTAATTATTTGATATTCAGCTTCATTAGTTAATCTTTGATATGGTTTTAGATGTAAAATATCTCTTAATGGAACAAAGTATTCTTTTGTTTCTTTATCAATGTAAGAAGTAGAATTAATGGTAATAGTACCAATAGATGTTATAAGAGTTCTCTGTCTAGTTTCTTTAATGTTGTATTTAAGTTTTCTATCTTTACTATTTTTAAATTGCTCATCAAAATAATTCAAAAAAGATTCATAAAGTTTTATAGTAAAAGTGTCGCCAACATCTCTAATTTTACTTTCTAAATTAAGTGGATTTAAATTATTTTGAAAAATTTTATTAAAATTATTAGTAAATTCGTTAAATAATGATATAATGTTCATATGGTTAAAACCTCGCTTTCTGTTAGTTTAGACAACTTAATTATAAAGCAATTTTAAGGTTTTAACCTTTTTTATTTGTTTATAAGGGTTTGCTTTACATATCTCCACACTTTGGAAACGCAATCCTTAAAATTTAAGTACTTGAAATAAATAATAAATTAGTGTATTATTAGAAAGTAGGGTAGAGGTTGGCAATAATATTGAAAGTGAGGATATAATTATGGAAAAGTTAAAGAAAAATTCAAAGAATGGCTTTACTTTGGTGGAGTTACTAGCAGTTATAGTAATTTTAGCAATAATTCTTGTAATAGCAGTACCTAAAGTAATGTCTGTAATTGAAGATGCTAAAAAGGCAACTCTAGAAAGTACTGCTAAGATGATAGCAGGTCAGGCAGAAAAGCAAAACGTACAAAATACAGTACTAGGAAAAACAGATGAAATAACATGTGAAAGTGTAGCAAAAATAAATGATAAAGACTATGCAAGTTGTGATATTACATTTGAAAATAATACAGCAAAAGTAACTATATCAGGTTCAGGTAAGTTTGAAGGATTATATGTGTGTAATGGAACAAAAACAAGTGCAGAAGCAACTGATGAAGAATGCGAAACATCAGGTGGAAATGTAGAAACTGGTGTAAGTTTTCTAGAAGGATTACTAGCTAATGAAGAAACAGAGCATAATGGATTAATTGTAGATGATACAGCTGATCAAAATATAAGATATGCTGGTGCAACTGCTGATGTAAAAAATAAAGTATATTTCAATTGTGCAGAAACAGACGGAACAAATGCATATGGTAGTGAGAACTATGATTATGAAAGTAATTGTGAAATATGGAGAATAATAGGAGTATTTGATACAAAATCAACTGATAGTGAAACAGAGGATGCAGTACCAAGAATAAAAATAGTAAGAGATGCTGTGTTAGATACACAAATGGAATGGGATACAACAG
>JBGVIL010000071.1:0-40204 GCA_045123185.1 Bacilli bacterium
GCTTTTTGGGGAACAATAAAGTCAGAAATGTATTATGTAAATAAATTCTATTCAATAGAAAATTTAACTACGTCTATAGAACAATATATTGAATTTTATAATAACAAAAGATTTCAAGCCAAATTAAAATGCTTGGCTCCGTTAGAATATCGAAACCAAGCATTATTGGCATAACTTTTTATTTTTATTTACTGTCTACTTGACAGATATCAGTTCAATTTAATATCAAGCTTATTTATTTATAAAAAATATAATTATATTTTAATTTAAATTGTTTTTCTTTTTCTTAAATTTTATTATTAAAATTGTAGTTAATGTCCCAACACCAGCTGTTCCAACTACTGATCCTATAATAATCCAGACAAGTTTAAGATTATTAGGAGTGTTTGTTGGTTCAGTTTGTTGTGAATTGTCTGGTTCTACAATTGATTTAAAACCAATATTTATATCTAAATTATTTGTGATGTTTTCAAATATTAAAGTATTTGTATTTTCGACAGTTTCATTGTTAACTTTTATATAATCAATTTCAAATCCAACCTTTGGTGTAATATTGATGGTAATACTTGAACCGTATTCCAATGTAGTAGTTCCAGTTTTGTCAGTAGTACCATTTTGATCAGTTGATACATTAACGGTAAATTTTCTTAAAACTTCTTTGAAAACTGCGGTATATGAAACATTTTTAGTTACTTCTTCAATAGGTTTATCCCATCCAATGAATTCATAACTATATTGTTCAGTATCAGGTTTGGTTGGAGTTGGGTAAAAGTTTGAGTTAAACTCTGGAATACTATGTACTTCATAATAGTTTGAGTAAATTATTGAATTATCCCAGTTTCGCCAGTACACAATATAATCTTTCAATGAGTAATCTATGCTTATAGTTCCTAGATTTGCATTTTCAGGTGTTACAACAAATGCTTTTCTATAATAAGGTCGTTTATAAGCTTCAAATCCATCAGGTATTTCGTAGTCATATTCATATGTATCTGTTGGAACTTCAATGTACAAGTATACTATTTGACCACTTTGAAATTGACCAGAGAATTGTTCTCCAGATGAGGCGTTGATATCTGTAGATATATAGTGGTTAAGAACATTATCTCCAATATTGTAACTTACTGTTACTGGTTCTGCTTTTATTTGTTTAGCACTTCCAACATTTATTTTCATCAAACTTGAAGATCTGATAAACATCTCTTTACGATATATATTATCTAAAACTTTAGTATATGTTTCCATATTATCTAAAATAAAAGCATATCCCTCGGGAGCTTCTTCTAACTCTACTACTAAATTTAATGTTAACGCACTGGAAAAATGTGGCACATTGTTCATAGAAATTAAATCGCCATCATAGTATTTATAAGTTGTCCCATTTATTGTTCTATAGACATATGCTGATTTAATATTTTCACCAGTACTAAGTCGAAGAAGATAACCTTCTTTAAAAATGACTTCTAAAGAAATATCTTCGGTAATGTTTTTAAAAGTTATACCATTTTTAACAATATTTTCGAATTCATTATTTTCAACTTTTACACCATTGATTTTCACTTCGTATAAACAACATCCTGAATTAGGTTTAAAACTATATTTTGCAAAACCATCTTCGGAAACAGTAATATTACCTATATTAGTAGTACCAGGACCATCAATAGTTAAATCAATGTCATAATAATTAACTTCTTCCCAACGAGCATAAACAAAGACTGTATTAGAGTTTTTATAATAAGTCTGATAATATCCTAAGGCAGATAAATCAGGGTTTTCTCCCATATGATGAATATCATCCCATGCAATTGAATATATACCATCTTTTTCAGGAATCTTTTTAGAGTTGTTACCATAGTCTAAATACCATCCGGCAAAAGTATAACCTGGTCTAGAAGGCGCATATAATGTTAAATCAGTATTAGGACCAGCTAGTTCTTTATAATAGTTTTTACTATGGTTAACACCACCATCTAAATCATAAAAAACTGTAACAGGTTGAAGAGAAGTATCTTCGTTATATTCAATATTGAAATTATAATCAAGCTCATAGCCTGATGTAGATGTTACTGTGTGAACATATGAATAAGTATTATCAGATGAAATATTATAAGTTATGTCTGGAATTGACATATTTCTATCTGAATATATTGATTGTTTTGTTTGTAAGAATGAAATAGTACCATTCAGTTCATTTGTGTAAATTATATAATTTTTGTAAGGATTAGCAAAACTATAATATTCTAAATCTTTTCCTGTTGTAAACTGAAGTGAGTTTTTTTCTACATCAAATTCTATTTCTTCGCCGACAAGATTATATGTGACAAAGAAGTTATTAAGAAAACTATCTGATTTTTCTCCATTAGTGTAATTAACTAAAACTTTATATTGACCATACTGGGCATTTTCTTTTTGAATACTAAATGTTTTAGATGAATTATGAATATTAATTGTAAATTGATCAGTGACATTTTGATTACCTAAGTATATTTCAATGTCAGAAATAATTGTATTTTCTGATGATACATAAGAATAATTTAAATCAACATCATCATAGAAAATATTTTTTTGTTTTGTAGCATTATTTGAAGCAGTGTAGTCGCCATAATATTTACCTTTGACATGTGTTTCTATGTTTCCACCAGTTTCAATTTTATCATAAAAATAGAAATCTTTTGTTGTATCGTTTTGATATTTAAATCCATCTGCATAAAGAATATTTGTATCATCATAAAAAATACGAATGACTCCATCTGTACCTTGACTTTCAGTATATGAATTAAGTACAAGCCATGCACCTTTGAAAACTACTGGTTTATCCATACCATCTAAATAAATTTCTTGTTCATAATTATCGTCCCAACCAATTATTGAGATTGCATGACAACCGTTTGTGTCTTTTTCATTAGGAAATTTATATAATCTTCCATTCTCATCAACAAAAGATTTTTTAAAATTAAATGCCATAGAAAGACTTCCATGATTATAAATATGTTCTTTCATTTCTTCAACATCAGTTCGAGAAAAATTTGTAGTAGAATCATGGATAATTGTACTTACAATTGGCAAATTAGAATTTTTACGAAAGAAGTTGTAATAATCTCTTGCATTATCATTGCTGACAATGAATGTATTGGAATATGGTAAATCAACTTCTAACATTAATCCATCAATTTTTGCTGCATTAAAATGAGTAGAGTAACCACCACCTGATCCAATTTGTCTGTATGAAGTACTATTGTATGCTGAAATTCCTGTCCATAACTCAGAAAAATCATAGTATTCACCTGTTGCTTTCATTATTGCAGTTGATATGGCCATTGTTGTTCCAAAGTTCCAACAAAATCCTGTTTTATCTTGATTTTGACTAAATACAACATAGTCATCTCTTAAACAATACGCACTTGGTAAAGGTTCAACCGCTTTGGAAGTTTCCTCACTAGTATGAGTAATGTAATTATCGCTTATTGCTTTAGTAGGTAAGGAATAAAAATAAAGACTACATAGTATAGTCAAAGATATAATTAAAAATAGTTTAAATGATTTATTTTTCATATAGTCACCTTATAATTTTATTTATTAATTTAATTATATAATAAATTAACCTGTTTTACAATTAAAAAACAATTAATGTACAACTTAATATTGACAAATATTTATTATTATAGTATATTATAAATAACTTAAGAGGAGGGTTATATGAAAAAAATATGTTTATTTATTTTAACAATGTTATTATTTTTCTTTGTTAGTGCATGTGGAAACAAATGTGATCATGAATGGAGTGAATGGAAAACTTTAAAAAATCCAACATGTTCATCAAATGGAGAAAAAGAACATTACTGTTTAAAATGTGAAAAAGTAGTGAGCTCTACTATTGAAAAACTAGAACATTCATTTGGAGCAGCATATGCTAAAAACGAACAAGGTCACTATCACTTCTGTGAAATTTGTGGTTATGAAGAAGCTCATGAAGATCACACTGGTGTTGAAAACGAATTAGGTAATGTTCGTTGTAGTGTTTGTGAATATTTAATTTCAGAAAATTCAAACTCTTTTTATGATAATTTATTTAAAACTGAAAATAATTTTATTATTGAATTAAAGAATTTAGATATTACAGAAGAAATAGTAAATGTTGTTGGTCAAGAAATGATTATTGAAAATTCACAATTTATTTTAAACGGTCATGCTATTTTCATGGATACTGATAATGGTGTTAATATTTTAGTTCAAGGTGATTTAACAGGTGAAACAGTAGAAGATGGAGAAAAAGTAAATGGAACTGGTCGTTTAGATGCAGTGCTTGACGGCGAAAATGTATATTTTAAAGCTACGTTAACTGATAGTACTGACGATTATGAACAATTCTATTCTTGTAAAGCGTCTGCAGATTTTATCATGAATATGCTATATAAACAAATGGGTCTAGATTTTTCTATGTTAGAAGAACATTACGAAACTATTACAAACATTTTCCCAGGTGTTATTAATAAGTTGTTTAATCTTTCTAATAATGAATTAACAAAAATTTTTATTGATTTCTTATTTGTAAAAGAAGAAACTAAAGATGGTTATACTTTAACATTTAATTTAGATAAAGTAGCTGAATTAATTGATTATAGTACAAATAAACCAGTTAATTCAATCTTTGATAAAGTGTTTGGTAAAAATCAATATGAAATAAGTAAAAAGAATTTAATTAGAATTTTTGACGCTAAATTGTCTATTTTAGTTAAAATGATGAAAGTAAAATACAATATTGACGTAAAACAAATCTTGATTGATATTTGTAAAATTCAAGGATCTGATTCTAGCCAAATTGAACTAACTTTTAATGATGAAGAATTTATGAATAAAACATTGATGGATATTATTTGTGAAGAAAATAATTTATCTAGAGATGAAGTTCTTGAAGAATTAAATAATATATTTAAAGAATTGGAAACTGAAATAATTGTTTTAGATAAATATACTGCTGATCAAATTCTAGAAGTAATTGATTTAATTAATGATGCAATTAACTTAGTAATTACAACTGATAAAGAAGGATATATTGAAAAAATCGATTTAGGATGCACTATTGACTTTATTGAGGATGTAGAAATTAATGGTAATTTATCAATTAAAGAATATCTAAATGAAGAACAATTTAATACTGCAAAAGCTGAAATTGTTGAATTGTATCAAGAAACTATTCCAACTATCGATTGGGATAGAGTTCCTGAAGAATCAAAAGATCTTATTACAGTTAATGATTCAACTATTGTAGTTAAAGTTGTTCAACCACATTATTCTTATTCTTATGATTACGAAACAGGCACTGAACAATATAAATATTATAACGAATATTTATATTTAACATTCGATATTGAAGATGTTCTTGCCGTAGTTATCGATAATAGTTCAAATCCATCTATGGCTAATTGGGATAGTCATATATATATTGATCTAATTGCAAATTGTTCTGGAAAGTGTGTAATTGATGGTCAATGGTACCTTGAGGATGGTACTGAATTATCTTATGATTATTCATTAGAAGAAGAATATTCAATTAATAATCAACTTTATAATATAAGTATTTTCTATGATTCAGAATATGAATGTTTCATAATTGATACATATTCTGTTATTGATACCATTCCTGTTTCTGAATAGTAAATAATATCTTAAAAAATAAGAGTTTACTACGTAAGTGGTAAATTCTTTTTTTATTATATAAATTAAGCTAATAAATAAAAAATAATTATTAAAATAATGTGCATTTTAATGTGCTTAAAATGCAATCTAATTCAAATAGTATTGTAAATAAAAATTAAAAGTGATATGATTATGAAAAAATTGGAGGTATTATTTTATGAATCCAACATTATTTGGTTTAGAACATCTTTTATATATTTTTATTAGTACTCTTGTAGGAACATTGTTTGTATTAATAACTTTAAAATATGTAAAAAAAGAGAAAACTAAAAATATAATTCTTAAGGTTGTTGCAGGACTTTTATTTATTGCTATTATGACTAATCGTTTATCACAAGTATTTCGATATGATACTGTAAGATGGTATTGTATTATACCTGATAGTTATTGTGGTATGACAAGTTTAGTTTTAAGTTTAGCAGTATTGTTTGGTAAAAAGAATAACTGTGTATTACATTTTGTTTGGTTGTTGGGTATTTTTGGCGGTATTTCAACTGTAATTTATGCAACATTTGTTGGCCAAAGTTCAAGCATTTTTTATTTACCAACAATATCAGGTCTAGTTCATCATAGCTTTTCTGCGTTACTTGTCGTATTGTTATTTGTGTTTAAACAAATAGATATTACATATAAGAAATGGTATTGCACACTGTTTGGTTTTACTTGTTATTTAACTGTTGGAGCTTTTTTAATGGAAGTATTTAATATGAGTGATGCATTCCATATTGCCGAACCACTTATTGATAATACTAATTTAACTACATGGGTTATGGCACCAATGTATGCAGTAGGTTATGGCATAATATTATTTATTGTTGAAGTGTTAAAAAAGAAAAAAATTCATAAAATTAAAAATTTTTAAATAAAATTTAAATTATTTGTGTCTAGTATAATGAAGGTGGTAGATATGAGAGATGAATCACATTTAATAGAAATGGTTAAACAAAAAGATGAAGAAGCCTTTGAACTAATATATAATGAGTACTCAAATTTAATTTATTATATTGCTTTCTCAATTGTTAAGAACAAAGAAGATGCTGAAGAAGTAGTACAAGATACGTTCTTAAATATGTTAAAATCGATCGAAACATATAGTGGCAAAAATAAATTTAAACAATGGCTTATGCAAATTGCAAGAAATTTAAGTTACAATAAAGTAACTAGAAACAAAGAAAAAAATACAATCAAAGATGATGAAATTATCACAAGTGTCAAAGCACCTACAGAAAACATTGACTTACTACTAACAATAAGAGGACTTTTAGATTTAGAATCTAGTCATATTGTTATTTTAAGAATTGTTTATGATTTTTCTTTTAAAGAAATTGCTGAAGATTGTAAATTAACAGTTAATAAAGTTCAAGGTATTTATTATCAATCATTAAAAAAATTAAAGAAGGAGTTTAGATATGAGTAAAATTGAAAAAGAAATTAAATCATATTTTGAAGATGTTTTAAAGCACGATGATCAATATGAAAGTATCGTTAAAAAAGCAAACCTTCAAAAAAGAGAAAAGAAAGAAAAAAAGGAGATATTTAATTTTATGAAAATGAAAAACATTTTAAAATTCGCTTTACCATGTTTAGTTGTTGTGGCTATTGCTGTTGTATCAATTGTTTTATTAACAGGCAATAAAAACCCAAGTGTAGAAAAAGAAACTTCTGCAGTTGTTCAACTTAATGTAAATCCAAGTATTTCATTTGTTGTATCTGATGATGGAAAAGTATTATCAGTATATGGTGAAAACGATGAAGGTAAAATGATTATTAGTGGAGAAGTATTCATTGATTTATCAATAGAAGATGCTATTGAAAAAGTAATTGAATTAGAAAATAAAACAGGATATTTAGTAAGCGGTAATGTTAGCGCTGAAGAAAATAAAATTACTGTTACAATTGAAGGTGACAGTGAAGAATTATTAAACCAATTAAATGATAAAGTAAATACAGCTGTTCAAAGTATTTGTGATGAATTAAATATTCAAGAAAATTTAGAAATTGCAAAAACAAATGCTAAAGAAAATTTAGTTAATCGTGCTTTAAAATTAGATCCGACATTAACTCAAGAAAAAGCAGAAAGCATGAGCTCAGAAGATTTAGTAAAATATATAAGTGCTTGTCAAATTGAAAAAGTTAGTATTCCAACTGAAGAACTTGAAGAATTATATAACTCATTTAAACTTCAAGAAATCAAACTTTTAGAAAAAGAAGAAACAAAAGCTGTTATAAATACTTTAGATGCAACTTATCTTAATATTAAAAATTCTTATAACCAAATGTATAATGCTTTAGTAGAAGCGCAAAAAGCATTAAATGACACATATGTTGAATGGTTTATTAAAGAAGAGTCTGCTTACCAAAAAGCATTAAAAGGTTATCAAGAAGCTAAAACTAAAGTTATTGTATTAGAAAATGAAATTTCAAAAATGGATGATAGTGATCTAATGAAAAACTTTAAGGAAATTGAACTAGCTACTTCTAAACAAGCATTAGTAATTTGTGAACAAGCACTTGATACAGCTAAAGCTGCTGCAGAAAGTATTGTTAACGGACTTAACACTGCTATTGAAACTGCTTTAGAAAATATGGAAGAATTCTATAATAATTTACCTGAAGAAATTAAAACAAAAGTTACTGAATCATTATCAAATCTTGAAACAAAGATCAATGACATCAAAGATAAAGCATTTGATGAATTTGAAACAAAATATAAAGATGAAATTGAAAATGCAATTGCTTCTTTAGAAAATCAAAAACAAGCATTAATAGATAGTTTAAAAGAACAACCAGAATAAAATTAATAAGACTAAATTTTAAAAATTTAGTCTTTTTTTATCGGCTATATGTATTTAACGAAAACGTTTGCATTTTTATTAGAAGTATGATAGAATATTTATACAATAAGCAAGGAGGAATATAATGCTTAAAAAAATATCTTTATTTTTATTTGCTTTTCTATTTATATTTGTTCTAGTTGGTTGTAATTTTGCTCCAACACCAAAAGAAGAAAAGTTTACTGTATCATTTGATTGTGGAATCGAATGTGAAATTGAAGATGTTGAAGTTTTAAAAGGTGAATTAGTCGAGGAACCTGAAGCTCCTATTCGTGATGGTTATATTTTCTTAGGATGGTATAACGAAGAAGAATTATGGGACTTTGAAGAAGATACTGTTACTGAAGATATAACTTTAACAGCAAAATGGGAAGAAGAATTAGAACATGAACATGAATTTGTTAATGGTAAATGTGAATGTGGTGAAATTGACCCAGATTATGTTGAACCACATAAACACGTATTTGTTAATGGTAAATGCGAATGTGGTGAAATTGATCCAGACTATGTAGCACCACACGAACACGTATTTGTTGAAGGTAAATGTGAATGTGGTGAAATTGATCCTAATTGGAAAGATGAACCAGTTATCGGAGAACCATTTGAAATCACTTATGAATTAAATGGTGGTGCATGGACATGGACTGCTGGTACTATTAGTGATGCAGCTAAAGGTATTGATGCTGTTTCTAACTTACCAGAAATTTTCATGGCTGATTTCTATGCATACTTATTAGAAAATGATTTATTAGATTCATCTGCAGTTGCAGCTAAATTACATGTAAGTAATTGGGCTGGATTCAGTGCTCCTTATGGTGACCCGGTTGCTTGGTATAATGCTACATCTACTGGTGGATATAGTGCTGCTGATGGATATAGCCAATTATTCTTTGACAGTCTTAATGGTTATGAAGCTGTTGGTGGTTTCTTAGGAACTAGCCCTTACAAAGAAAAATATGCTAACGTTACTAAACATGCTATTCAATTAACAACAGCTAGATACTCAATGGCAACAACAAGCGCAAGCTTTAAAGGTGCGATGGGATTCGTTCTTGATGGTTACTTCTATGGAACACAAGGATTACTTGCTTCTACTAAAGCAAATTACGAAGTATTTAATGCTTTACGTGCAACTATTCCAACTCCAACTGTTGGTTATGATGGTGCTCAATCATCAACTAACGTATATGAAGTATTAACTGGAAAAGTTGGAACTTTAGTCCAATTAGTTGCTCCTGTTAAAGAAGGACATATGTTCTTAGGATGGTATGATAATCCTGAACTTACTGGTGAAAAAGTGACAGCTGTATCTAAAGGTTGTACTTTATATGCTGCATGGTATAACTTAAATGCACCAGCTCCTTCATTTAAAATTAATTATGTATTAAATGGTGGTAAGAATTCTGCAGATGCTCCACTAGAATTTACTTTTGGTGAAGGTGCAGTATTAACTAAACCTTCAAGAGACGGTTATACATTTGTTGGTTGGTCATTAGATGCTGAAGGTAAAGAATTAGTTTCTGAAATTAATCCAATGACAAACGGTGATGTTACTGTTTACGCAAACTGGATTGAAGGTGCAGAAGATATATATACTATTACTTATGTTTATACAGACGGTAAACTTCCAACTAGAACTCCAAGTTCATTAGAAGAAGTTATTGAATATGTATTTACTTCATATTACAATTGGTTAAAACCTAGTGATGATTACGCAACATTCAAAACAAAAGTAATCGCTCAATGGAAAGATAAACAAGCACAAGGTGATTATAAATTCTATAAACAAGGTGGAAAAGATACAATTGATGAAAGTTATTTCTGTAATGCATCTGAAAACTTTGAAGAATGGAATGCATGGTTTACAGTATTTGATGCACAAGTAACAGCTGCAAATGGTGCTCAAAATGCTTGGAATAGTTATGTAGGTATTTTAAGACTTGGTCAATGGTTAGCTGGAGCTTCTCCAATTACTTGGAAAGATTCAATGAACCAAGCATTAATTAATGCAACTCAAATTAAAATTCCACTACCTGCTGAATATAAACTTGGAGATGAATTCTCAATTCCTGAATTAGTTATTGAAGATGGACGTACATTCTTAGGATGGTACGATCAAGATGGAAATAAAGTTGAAAAAATATCTCCTAATACTAAAGGTGATTTAGTGTTAACAGCAAAATGGAGTGAAGCTACTCCTGTTGAATCATTTGAAATCACTAATCAAATTGAAAAATTATTAAAACTTTCTACTCATCAATTAACATGGTTAATTGGACCTGATAACGCTACTTTCAAAAAAGTAACTTTTGAATCAAGTAATCCTAAAGTATTAAAAGTTTCTGAAAATGGTTTATTAGAAGCTATTAGTGAAGGTGTTGCAAAAGTAATTGTAACAGTTCATGGAAATACATCATTAAATATGGAATTTGAAGTAGAAGTTTATGTTGACCCATATATTCGTGGTGAATTTGTTAGCCAATCATATGTTGTATCTGGTAAGACAATTCAACTACGTGGTTCTTTAGTAGGTGCAACTACTGATAAACTTGTATGGAAATCTAATACTCCAGAACTTGCTACTGTTGATTCAGAAGGAGTAGTTACTGGTGTTAAAGAAGGACTTGCAGAAATCGTTGTTTATTGTAATGACAATGAAAATATTAAGTTTACTTTCTATGTAACAGTATTTGATGAAGAACCATCTGATATCTTAAAATTATTAGTTGAAAGTAATAATCCTGAAATCTATACTAAGAATGATTTATTAATCGGTATTAAGATTGGATCTGACGGTGCTTACTACTCTGATATCGTAGGAAGTGTATCTAAATTATTATTTGAAGATTACGCTGTTTATGATGATTACTATCTATCAAACCCATCAAACAAATCTATATTAAATGGTGATGGTATTGGTGGTATTGACTTTATTACTGTTCACTACGCAGCTGATATGCCATATTCTCAATCAGCAATGTTTAATGGTGGTAAGAACTTAGCGTCTTACAATAAATCTTGTAATACAAATGGTACTCAAGCTTCATGGCATTATAGTGTTGGTAATGATGGTATCTGGGCTTCTCAAAGTGAAGCTTATGGTGCATGGCATGCAGGTGCAAGTAAGAGAATGACTTGGACAGATAGTGGATTAACAACTGCTCAAGTTGGTGATGATTTATATACTACTGATGTAACATTAGGTAGCGATGGATATTTCTATATTAAAGGTGTTAGAACAAATATTAAAAATACATCAACAGGTACTAAATTAAATGGTATGGGTTTAGGTGTTAAAATTGAAGGAAATAAAGTTTTATTAGGCGGACATTACCATAACACATCTTATGACTATATTTCTTCAACTGGTGGTAATAATAACTCTATTGGTATGGAAACATCAGTTCGTGAAGGTTCTGATCTTTGGTTAACATGGCAATACACTGCACAACTTTGTGCTAAACTTTTAATCAAATATGAACTTCCATTAAATAGACTTGTAGGTCACCATTTCTTCTCAGGTAAGTGGTGCCCACAACCAATGTTAGAAAATGATTTAGAAATTTGGAAAGAATTCGTAGAACTTACTAGACAACAAATGTCATTATATCAAGACTATAGTCAATATAAATTATCATTTGAATCTACTAGTGAATATTTAAAAGATAATGGTAGAGTAAGTGAATTACCAGATTATACACAATGTGTAACTTATACAGTTACTTATACTGATGGTAATACAACTAAAACTGTAACTCTATCTTCTATTCTTCCAGGTGCTCTTGAATAAATCTAAAATTAAAGACTTAATACTTGTGTATTAAGTCTTTTGTTTTAGATCATAAATTAACATTATAACTGTTGACAGTTATATTGATTTATGATACAATATTATTGGTGATAGTATGTTAAAAGAATATTTAAAAAATATCAATCTATCAGTATATAAACTTTCAGAAATCTCTAATGTACCATATACTACTATTAATGAGTTAGTAAATGGAAAAAAGAGTATTGATGATTGTAAAATTAAAACTATTGAAAGAATTGCAAAAAGCTTAAACTTATCAATTGAAAGTTTAATGAAACTGATTAAAAATGATAATACTAATTTATCAACTTCATGGATTGACAATAAAGACAAAAAGTTTTATTTTCCAATTTTAATTGAAAATTGTAATTATGAATGTAGTCGAATACACCCATTAAAACAACGGGTAACTAATGAAATTTATAATGAACTTAAATTATCTGATATTGTTGATAAAGCAATTATTTTTGGAAGTTCCATTAATATTAGATGTACTAACAAAAGTGACATTGATATTGCTATTCTACTTAAGTCGAAAGATTTCACTCAAGATAACCAAAATGTCTTATCAGAAAAGATTCAAGAAATAACTGGATATAATGCTGATATTGTGTGGTTAAATACACTAAATAACGAATCTAGATTATATCAAAATATATATATGAAAGGAGTAACTATTTATGAGTAAATTATTGGCTCGTGCTAAAGCAAAAAAATTTAGTGCAGATAACAGTTTTAATTTTATCTCAGTTGATGATGCTTATATTGATGAATGTTGTTTTTGTCTTCAACAAGTAATTGAATTTACTTTAAAGTATTTAGTGGAAATGAGTGGTGAAAACTATATTGAAAATCATGATATAAGAGCACAAATGAATATATTAAAAAAACTTGATAAATTTATTCCTTGTGAAGAAGAATTAAGAAAAATGGCATCGACGCTTAATTCATGGGCAGTAGAAACAAGATACAATGATAACTTTGTCGCATTATTTGAAGATATCATGGATGCGAAAAGAATTGCTGAAGAATTAATTTCATATTGTGATAAACAAGTTGTATGTAAATAAAAATAAGAGTAACTTCATTAAAGAAATTACTCTTTTTGTTTTTGATTTATTACTGTTTTAAATTATCATAAATAGCCTGAACTAAATCCCCAGTTGTGTCACAACCATTTTCCCAATACATTAAACCTGCACAATTATTATTTTTAACATAATCACATTTAGCTGCGATTGATCTTGGATCATCAAATGAGATAAAAGTAGTTAAATCATTACTGATTATATATGGTACTTGTGCATCTTCATCATAGTAATAAGTATAATTAGGATTATTTAAATACTGATTTTTTATTGTGGTATAATAAACACTACCATTACTTACCCAACGACCTTCGTTGTTATATTGTCTTGTTCCATAAAATGCTAAGCCAAAAATTAATTTATTATTTTGTACGCCTAAGTTATTATAAATTGTCACTGTTTCATCAATGGAACAAGATGATAATGTACCACCTACTCGATATTCAGTATTGTGGAATCCTGTTCTTTTGTATAAAGCATTTTGATAATAACCAGATGAACTACTCATGCTATAGGTCATAACATTTATAAAATCAAGATATTTACTAGAATTCGATAAATCATATCTAGTTGGTTGCCATTTACCACCGCCAATTGCAGCGGTAATTAGATGATGAGAATTGTTCTTTTTAACTGCTTCGTTAAGTTCTTTTATAAATAATGTAAAGTATTGTGCTTGACTAGAAGTAGGAGTTTCCCAGTCAACATCAACGCCATCAAATCCATATTTATTAATGAGGTCAATAATGTTATTGATTAAGGTTTTTCTAGCTTCGGCATTCTTAGTAACTGATGCAAAAGCAGAACTAGGTTCAGATCCGCCACCTCCTAAAGAAAGTACTGTGTATATACCATTTTCTTTAGCTTTCGGTAAAACAGAATATTCAATATTTGCTAAAACACCGGCATTATTTTTTAATGTTCCGTCAGGATTAAACATTATAAATGCACAATAGATAATATCCATAGTTTCAAAGAATTGGTTAGTTAAACCATAATAATTTCGATATATATAGCCAGAAGCAACATTTTTTGTAATGTCTTTATAACCTTCTAATGTAATAGGAATACTACCTTTTAAAGTTTGATTGTTATATTCAATTGAATATGTAATTTCAATATTTGTTTTTTCATATGGTCTTTTTAATATTCCAGAATTAGAAAGATATAAAGAATTAGTTTCCCAAGTAATTGTTGTATCGATATATGATGTTTCTAAAATTATATTAGAATCAACTATTATATTGGAATAAGTTTTATTAATATATTCTTGCGTTTTTTGTAATTGTTCTTCAGTATCATCAATTTTGTATGTTGCGTTAATAGTCATATTATCCATAATAACAACACCTTCTTCAACGTCCCAAAAACCTATATAATCAACAACCTCAGGAACCTTTGGTAAATTTAATAGTTGTTGACCTTCTTGAATTTGACGTTCCTCAACTAGTTCATTATTTACCATAAATTTTACTATCAAGATATTTTCCTCATAAATCGGAGTAATTATACAATCTTTTGTTACATTTAGATATTCTTCTGAAGAAAAGCCAGTTAGATTATATCCAATAATTTTATCATAATTTGGTAAAAGTGCGTCTTCACCTTCTATAACATATTGTTCACTGATAATATCTTTATTAAAATCTAAGAAAGTTACTTTGTATTTATTTGGTTGAATTTCTATTTCAAATGATTTTTTAATGTTTTGATAGTTTACTGTAATGTTATGAATGCCTGGTTGTTTTAATTTATCAAAATCTTCATTACTGATCATTGATTCATCTAATGTGACAGTCTTTTCTATATTGTTATGATCTTTGACAATTAATTTAATATCTGAAATTTCAAAATTGTTTAGGGTTATTACTTCAGGTAAATTTGATAAATCAATTTCATAGTTGTTTATACTGGGTGTAAAAGTACAACCAGTAATCAATATTAAGAATAAAAATAGTAAATAGTATTTTTTCATAAAAACTCCAAAAATATTATATTATAACTATATTATATAATATTTTCTTTGAAAAACATATTCATATATAAATTTATTTTATATAACATTAAATTGAATAAACTATGAATCTTTGAAATAATTATCCAATTTTATATGTTTAGTCTTTGATTGATTAACTATTTTACAAAGAACTTTAAATGTAAATATCATATTACTTTATAAAAAATTGAATTTGTGATAGAATAAGAGAGTAATATGGCCTAGTATGCCATAAATTATAAATAGGTGATAACATGAAGAAAACAAATAACATATTATCAATTTTCCTAACATTTTTAACGATTGTTATGGGTTTTGTTACTTATTATCTTTACGCAACTAAAGTTGAGATTAGTAAAGTCGTTATTTATCCATATGGATTATACATGACTTTAATTTGTTTAATTTTAACTTTATCAGAGATTTTAAGTAAATATCGTATTAATAAACATATTAAACGTACTAACTTTTTAGAAACAAGACTTGGTGAATGGAATACTATTAGTTACCGAGTAAAAAAAGCTGGTGAACATGCTTTTAATGAATTACCAATTGGTATTATCATTTTATCTGAGAATAACGAAATCTTTTGGTCAAACAGTTATGCCAAAGATATCTTTATGAGTTCTCTTCATGATATTAAATTAAAAAATATTAGTAAAGAGATTTATCAAAACGTTAAAGAAAAGAATGAAAATTTCCAAGTTGAAATTTATGGTAAAAAATTTAGTGCAAAATATGAAATAGATTATCGTACAATCTACTTAACAGATGTTACTGATATGGTAAATGTCAAAGCATTATATGATAAACGTATAACAGCTTTAGGTTATATTGAAGTTGATAACTTAGAAAATATTTTATCTGACTTTGATGTAGAAGAAAAAGCTGAATTTATGTGGCATATCGTTACAGCGATTGCACAATGGTCTGAAAAATATAATGCCTATGTACGTGCCTATAGTGATAGTAGTTACTTAATCATTATGGATAAAGGTCAACTACAATTAATGATGAAAGATAACTTCTCTATTTTGGATACAATTAAAACACTTGTCCGTGCAAAGCCTTATCAAATTAGTTTAAGTATTGGTATTGCATGTGCAGATGAAAATATTGATGACTTATCAAGTTTAGCAAAAGAACAACTTGAATTTGCTACTAATCGTGGTGGTGACCAAGCAAGTGTTAAGATTGACCAAAAAGTAATCTTCTTTGGTGCTAAAAATGATACAGCTCAATCTGAAACAAGAGTCACAATTCGTATGAAGAGTGAAGAACTTCAATCATTAATGAAGTCATCAAATTGTGTTATGACAATTGGTCATAAAACAGCTGATGCTGATGCATTTGGTGCAACACTTGCAATTTACAGAATGGCAAAAGCATTAGGAAAGCCAGCATATATTATTTTAGATGAATCAAGCATTGACCCTACTGTTCAAAGAATTAAAGATGCAATTGATAAAGAGTTTATTAGTTTAAAAGAAGCTATTATTACTCCATCAATGGCTCTTGCTAGAATGACTAATGAAACATTATTAATGGTTGTTGACTGTCAATCAGAAGCATTATTAGTTGAACCAAAACTAGTTAAAAAAGCTTCTAAAGTTGGAGTTATTGATCACCATAGACGTGGAGACAATGCAATTGAAAAAGTTGATTTCTATTTATCTTCAACAGCTGCTTCATCAAGTGTTGAATTAATTGTTGAATTATATGAATTCATGTCAGAAGAAATCACATTTGATAAATTAGAAGCTACTTGGTTACTACTTGGTATTATTGTAGATACAAATAATTTTATTTATCGTTGTACTGAAAAAACATTTAAAGTTGCATCTATTCTTGCAAAAAATGGTGCAGATATGACTGGTGTTAAAAAATACTTAAAAGAAGATTTAACTGAAAAAGTAACAAGACATGAACTTGTAGATAACGTAGTAAAATACCAAGAAAAAATTGGTATTGCAGTTGGTGATGCAAATAAAACATTTGATCGTCCAGAACTTGCAAAAATTAGTGATGAAATTATCTCAATTAAAGGAATTGACGTTGGTATCACAATTGGACGTATAAGTAGCCAATTTGTTGGTATTAGTGCAAGAAGCTTAGGAACAATTAATGTTCAACTTCTTATGGAAAAAATGGGTGGTGGTGGACACTTTAATAATGCTGCTGCTCAAATTAAAACTGATGATATCGATAGTGTTTATCGTAAACTAACTAAATGTATCGATGAATTAATCGAGAAAGAGGAAAGTATGAAAGTAATCTTAATTAAAGACGTTAAAGGACATGGTAAAGTTGGTGAAATCGTTGATTTAAATCCAGGTTTTGCTAATCACTTAATTAGAACAGATCAAGCAATTGTTGCTTCTAATGAAAACTTAAAACGTCTTGATGAACAAAAGAAACAAGCTCAACTTGAAGAAGAAAAACTAATTCAAGAAATGAAAGAACTAAAGAAAAAAATTGAAGAAACACCTATTAAAATTGGTGTAAAAATTGGTGTTGAAGGTAGAATGTTTGGTACAGTTAGTATTAAACAAGTAGTTGATACTTTCTTAAAAGATACTGGTATCCAACTAGATAAGAAAAAAATTAAATTTAAAGATAATATTAATGCTTTAGGCACATATGATATACCAATTGAACTTCATAAACAAATTAAAGCAACTATTAAACTATATGTTGTAGAAAAGGAGTAATCTATGCCAAGTTATGAAAACTTATACAACAATACTGCAGAACGTTATGTTTTAGGTAGTATTCTGATTGACAATAATGTCATAAATGGTGTAAGTGGTAAACTTGATATTCGTGACTTCTATAACGAAGATAATCGTAAAGTTTATGAAGCAATGCTTAATCTTTTTAAAAGAGATTCAAATGTTGAAGTATTACTTGTAATTGATGAATTAAAAAGACTAAATTTAACTCTTTCAATAGATCCAAAAGAATACTTATTAGGTTTAACTGATGAAGTTCCTACAACTGCATCTACTGATTTATACGTAAACTTAGTTAAAGATAAAGCTATTGAAAGAGAACTTCATCGAGTATTTAATGAACTTAATAGTGATATATTATCTAATAAATTAGAATTTAATGAATTACTTGATAAAACTGAAGATGTTGTTTTAGATTTGATTAAGAAAAGAAGAACAAGTGAACTTTTAACAATTGAAAAAGCTGCACAACGCGTTTATGAAACTATTGAAAAATACAACAATGAATATGGTGAAGTAAAAGGTATTCCAACAGGATATCCTGCTTTAGATAGAGCAACTTTGGGTTTACAAAGAGGTGATTTAATTATCTTAGCGGCTCGTCCATCTGTTGGTAAATCAGCTTTTGCGTTAAATCTTGCAATTAATGCTTGTCGTGCAAGTGATGTATCAGTTGCGTTCTTCTCACTAGAAATGAGTATTGAACAGTTGATGATGCGTCTATTCTCATATGAAGGCGCAATTCAAATGTCTAAGATTCAAAAAGGTGAATTGAATGACCAAGAAATGATTATCTTAGGGCGTGCAAGACAAAAATTATCAAGTTATCATTTATATTTTGATGAATCAAACTCTTCAAATATTTATGATATTCGTTCTAAATGTCGTCAGTTAAAACAAGCTGGTCATTTAGATTTAGTAATCATCGACTACTTACAATTAATTTCTGGTGATGGAAAAGGATCACGTCAAGAAGAAGTTGCTGCAATCTCTCGTGCATTGAAGATTTTAGCAAAAGAACTTGAAGTTCCTGTAATTGCCTTATCACAGTTATCACGTAGTGTTGAAACACGTGAAGATAAACGACCAGTATTATCTGACCTTCGTGAATCAGGAAGTATCGAACAAGATGCCGATATCGTTATGTTCTTATATCGCCCAGAAGAAAAGAAAGCTGAAGGAGCTGAAGAAGAAGTTGTAGAAGCATCATCTTTAGGACCTGACACAACTGAAAAACAAATCGAATTAATTATTGCAAAAAACCGTCAAGGTGCGCTTAATGATATTCGTTATAACTTCTTCCCTGCCGAATGTCGTTTTAGAGAAGTAAAACACATTACAAGAAAGAAAGTTAGTAATAAACCTATAGAAGAATAGGAGGTGCCACATGAAAGATCGTTTAGAAGTTATTGCTGAACGCTACAATCAAATTTCAGAAATGCTTTTAGATATGAGTGTTGTAAGTGATATTAAAAAGTTAACAGCTTTATCTAAAGAACAAAAATCTTTAGAAAAGATTGTAATGAAATATAAAGAATTACAAACACTTGAAAACAATATCGTAGAAGCAAAAGAATTATTACATGATAATGATCCTGAAATCAAAGAAATGGCTGAGCTTGAACTTGAAGAATCAAAAACAAAATTAGAAGCTGTTACTGAAGAACTTAAAATTTTACTTATCCCTAAAGACCCTAATGATGAGAAGAACGTTATTATGGAAATTAGAGGTGCTGCTGGTGGAGATGAAGGTAATATCTTTGCTGGTGACTTATATAGAATGTATGTAAAATATGCCGAAGCAAAAGGCTGGAAAATTGAAGTTGTTGATTCATTACAATGTGAAGCTGGTGGATTTAGCCAAATTAGCTTTATGGTATATGGTGATTCAGTTTATTCTTATTTAAAATATGAATCTGGTTCTCACCGTGTTCAAAGAGTGCCAAGTACTGAATCCAGTGGTAGAATTCATACATCAACTGCAACTGTTTTAGTAATGCCAGAAGCTGATGAGATTGAAGTTAATTTAGATATGAACGATGTTCGTATTGATACATTCTGTGCATCAGGACCTGGTGGACAATGTGTAAATACAACTAAGTCGGCAATTCGCGTAACTCATATTCCAACTGGTATTGTTGTTTCATGTCAAGATGGTAAGAGTCAACATGAAAATAAAGCAAGTGCTTTAAAAGTATTACAAGCTAGACTTTATGACCATATGTTACAAGAAAAAGAAGCCGCAGAAGGTGAAGAAAGACTTTCTAAAGTTGGACGCGGAGATCGTAGTGAAAAAATCAGAACATATAACTATCCACAAAATCGTGTAACAGATCACAGAATTGGTTTTACACTTCAACAACTTGATCGTATCATGGAAGGAAGATTAGATCCTGTCATTGATGCGTTAATTGCTGAAGACCAAAAGAAACAATTAAGTGTTCAAGAAAACTAATTAAACTAATAGTAAAAAAAAGAACAAAATAACTAGTTTTTAAGTGTCTAATTTTTGGTGTTCACTTCAAAACTGGTTATTTTTTATTTAGATATTATTTGAAATGATCGTGATTATTGACACAAAAAATTTAATGTGTATAATATGTAAGTATAGGTCCAAATATTTATAAATGAGGTATAATATGAAAAAAATAATTGCGGTAATATTTTTTATTTTTTTATCAATTGTTAATATAAAGATAGTTCTCGCTACAAATGATAACAGTATAAATGAAATAATGAATCAAAATTATGACTTTGACGAATTTAATAATTATTTAAAAAACAACACAGAATTTGATAATAATAAAATAACATTTTTAACACCAGGTATGGGAAATGATTCTCGTACATGGGGTACAAATTCTAGCATAGATGATGCAACTAATAAACAAACAGTATTTAGCCAATCTTCTATTATCTCATATTTAATGAGAAAGGGAGCTGATGTATATGTTGTTCTGACAAATTCCGAAAATAATATATTTAAATATCAAAAGATAAACGACTTAAAATCAATTAATATATTACGTGGTAGTGATTCCGGGATGTTATCATTTGATGATGAAATTTTGTCATCCGATGGAACACAGATTTTACCAAAACTAAACGTTAATAAGCCTAATGTTTTCATTATTCATCCGTATAAGACTAATAAAGGCCATAATTTGTATAATAAAGAAGAAAATGATACTACTGATGCAGAAGCATATTATGAATGTGAAGCAATAATAAATAGAGTTATATATGAATACATTGACAGTAAAATTAAGACAGAAGGAGCTGAAAATATCCCTACTTGTCCAATGATTAATTTAATTGGACATTCTCGCGGTGGACTTTTGAATATGTTGTATTCAATTGAACATCCAAGTGTTGTTGATACGCTTGTTAGTATTGGTACGCCGTATAACGGTTCGATTTTGGGAGAATCTCCTGGAATGATTGAACTATTAAATTATATAGGTATTATTAAGAAAGATGCTCCAGCTTGTAAGGATATATTGGATAAGAATTGTCAAGATAGCATAAGAGAAAAATGGAATGAATTGCATAGAAGAGGTCAATGTAATACTAAATTAGTTGCAATTGGTTCAAGTATGACGTTGAGTTATATCGAAGAATTATTTAATGAATTAATAGATAGCACGTTTTCAAATCAAGGTTTCTTATATGGACTTGTTGGAAATATAATGTTAAATAGTTTCAATGATTTTTTAGGAGCTAGTTATTATAATATTGAAGAGCAAGAAGAATATATAGATAGATACGTAATTAATTATGATAGTTATCGTGTTAATAAATTTATAGATCATACTGGAGTAGATTTATCATTTTTAATTTGCGCTGTGAATATAATCAATTATTTTCAAAAGTTGTTTAATCTTTCCGAAATACCATATGTCAATTGTTTGGTTTGCGATAATGTTTATTGTGTATGTGATAGTGGCAGAAAGGATGCTATCAATGTATTTAATGATTTTTTTAAACAAATTGCTGAGCGATCTTATTACGATCCAACTGTAGACGGAAAACATGGGAAAGGTGATTTTGTTTTTGAAGATGATATTTTTGTAGATTTAAATTCACAACATGCTTGTGGTTTTGAAAATGTTATTAAATATGAAAAAGTATTTACAATAAATACAGACAAGCATAAAGATTCTTCAAATACGCCTGCTATAGGACATAGTATAGAACGATTTGATGAGGATATTATAAAATGTGTTTTATCTAATATAGATTTAGGCTATGGTGATAATGGATTAATCATTAATGAAAATTTTGAAATAATTGGATATAATTATGATAAATTAGTCAAAGTAAATGATAATGAACGTATATTGCGATTTGATAATTGCGAAAATTATATGTCGTCAGTAGAAAATGGTGAACAGTTAAATGGTGGAACAGAAAAAATACATTACGACTATTGTATTTTTAAAGATTCGAAAATTCCATATAAATTATCACCAAAATTTTTTGGAATAGAATATAATGATGCTCAAGTATCTGATTATTCATCGATTTTGAATGGAAATATAATTACACATGAAACAACGGACAACATTGATAAAATGATCTTCGATATAAATCTAATTTTGCAAAGTGATTCATTAATTTATTTAAAAGATCAAGTTGTCTTTGAATTTACACAAGAAATAATAAACGGCGCTGAATCAAAAAAGTACTTTTTAGAAAATAATAGCATATATTCTGCTAATATAATTAGGAATGAAATTGATTTATCAACTAAAACACTAGTTAAATTTGGAAATAATGGAAATGTTGTAAATTATGTAATATTAGATGATTTGTCACATATTGAGGATGGTGCTTTTTTTTGCCAACCAATTAAAGAGGTAATAGTAGATACAACATTAAAATCAATTGGTGATTATGCATTTTATGGATGTCGTTTATTAAGAAAAATTGAGTATGGTGACGGAACATATTCAGAACTAGAAAAAGTAGGTGAATGTGCTTTTCAACATACAGAAATGCAATATGCAAGTAGAAAATTAGTAGTTTTAGGTTTTTTAATACAGTATTTGGATTATATAGAAGTTTTTAAGCTATCTGATTTTGATAATATTGTAGGTATAGCTCCAGGTGCTGTAACTAATCATAAAGAGTTAAAAACAATTGTCTTGGATGATATATTTATAAAAATAATGCCAAAAGCATTTTGTGATATAGAAGTTGAAGGAATCTTTTTATATTATGTGGATCCTGTTACAGGCACTCCATTTATGGATATAGATGAAGATGCATTTTTGCGTGTCGGTGTAAAAACTATTGATGATGACAATAGATTATATTATACTTATTGTTTATATTCGAATTACCCAATTATGTTTAACAATCAAATGGCTAGCACATCAATTAAATTAAATATGAAATATACTGATGAGACAAATGTTGAATTTGATACAATTATTAATTTAACAAATGAGAATTCAAATTATAGTATTAACTTAGACAATTATAATAAAGGTGGAAAAGAATGTATTGGATTATATACTGAAAATGTTAAAAAGACACCTGATGAATTATATCAAAACGTGAACATTTGGGATTTATATAATAAAACAATATATGTATATTTAGATTGCAATTCACATAATTTATTAAATGTTGTTCAAAATGATAATTTCTCTCATTATATTTGTTGTTCGAAATGTGATTATTCAGTTTTAGAAAATCATAATTTTGGTGAACATATAATATTGAATGAATATGGACATCAAGGTATATGTGAAACTTGTCAATATATTAAAAATGAATCTCATACGTTTGAGTTAAATATAATTATAGAAAGTAACGAAAACAATTATTATAATAGCGAATTTTTACATAAAACTAAATGTGATTTCTGTGATTATGATATTATAGAGGAACATAATTATGATCATCATTTTGAAGGGGAGATAACTGCAGTTTGTCATATAAAAACATGTAATGTATGTAATCATGAGAAACGTTGTTCATCAAATGTTGAGGTTTTAGTTGATAATGATGATAATCATACATTAATATGTTTAACATGCGAGGATATTTGTGAAATTTCAAATCATCAATTCTGTACATTTGATTATGAAAATGACTCAATAGATATTTGTATATATTGTGAATATCATATATGTGATGGAATAATTGGTGAGGCAAACAATAATACTCATGAATTATATTGTTGGTACTGCATGTGTATAAAAACATGCGAACATGTATTTAGTGACAATAGCGAAGTTATGAATGTAGATAATAATATTGAAACTGGATATCATAATATAGAATGTGATATTTGTAATTATGTAGTTAGTCAATCTCATACCTATGAAATGTTAGATGATATGCATACATTAGAGTGTACAGTATGTTCTTCAACTTATATTTTGTGTCATAATGAGGTTACTGATTTATTAGTAAATCAAAACGGTCATGCAGAGTATTGTGATTTTTGTGAATATTATTATTTAGATTATCACACATTTATTTATTATGAAGAAGCTGGATATAATGAAAATGGTCATTATATGTTTTGTTCAGACTGTGGGTTTATAAAAATTGTAAACCATGTTAATCAATATCATAATATAGGAAATGATGGTCATATAGAAGTTTGTCGAATATGTAATTATCAAGGTAATGTTATTGATCATAATTTGTTGTACAATTGTTTAAGTTCTAATACAAATGAACATTATGCATATTGTAATAACTGCGCATACGAAACTTCAACAGAACTAATTTATGAAAGTCTTCATGAATACGAACATTCTGCAATTTGTACAGTTTGTAATAAACGTTTTACGGAATGTCATGCACATAATTGCGATATCATTGATGAAGAACTTCATTTATATAAATGTTATTATTGTGAAGTCGAATATGAAATGCCACATTATGTAAATGAACAATATAGAATTTATTATTATGACGACACATATTATAGAATAATATGTTTGTATTGTGGATATGAAGGATTATTGGAACACAAAGATATCAATTGTCCTTGTGAACAATGTTAGAAATATATAATTAATAAAGGAGTAATGATGTTATGAAAAAGTATATTTTATTATTATTATTTATAATATTGGTTCTTTGTGGTTGTAAAACTGAACCCAATTATGCAGGGATAAAAGGTAAAGAACTATATCGCAATCAAGAAGCATTAGAATATTATGCTATTGGTATTAGACCGGATGGATATTATCAAATTATTGATTGTTTTAATAAAATTTTAAATCAAGAAATTATTATCATACCATCGTTATATAAAGGTATTCCTGTTTTAGGATTTGGATTACCTGAAACTATGTATCTCTGGTATTATGATACAATCGAAGTTTGGCATGCTAATGATTATTATGCTAAAACAACTGGCGTTATGGAAAGTAACCAATTAAAGACGTTATATTTTGGTGCGCATCACACTAATAAATCTATTTATACAAAAACATCTGATAAGAGGGTGTTTATGAGTGATTTATATTATGGAACTTTATCAAGCGATGATATGTTATATATTGATGCTGAATTTATGCTTACCAATATTTTGAAACCAATAAATTACTATAAAAAATCGAATTTAATAAATGTATTTAGTAAAAATATGATTTGTCAGTTTCTTAATGATGAACAATTAATGAAAACGCATTTACAATTTGATGATGATGAAGTTTTTGATATTAAACTTTTATACGAATATGGATATGTAGCCGCAAACATTGAGTTCTACTATAATATAGATTCAGCACCTTGTGAAATGTATTGGATTGATTATGAAAAAGATCAAACATTAATTTTTGAACCACCTGTTCCATATCTTGAAGGATATGAATTCTTAGGATGGTATAAAGAACCAGAATGCATTAATAAATGGCATTTTGATAAAGACATGATTGATGAATCAATTGATGTAGAAAATATGGTTGAATTAAAATTATATGCCAAGTGGAACAAGAAATAAAAAGTTTTAATATAAATGGAGTTAATATTTGATATTAACTCCTTTTTATTTATATGATAATTATCAAATGATTTAATGAAACTTTTGCGAATAACAATAAACAAACTTGATAAATTTTGATATATGTGATACAATATATAAAAACTCTTAGGAGGTTTATATGACATATCAAAAATTAATTAAAACAGGACAAAAACTTGCTCAAAAAGCAGGACTTGAAGAAGAAGCTATTAAACTTTTAGTATTAGAATTATCTGGACTTGATGGTGCAAAATTCTTTATGAATTTAAATAGTGAAGTCAATAGTGAATTAGAAACTAAAATTAATCAAGCTATTGAACAATATTTAAGTGGTATTCCTGCCCAACATATTATTGGTTATAGTTATTTTTATGGTTATAAAATGATAGTTAATTCTAGTGTTTTAATTCCTAGACCTGAAACTGAAGAATTAGTAGGTTTAGTATTATCATATTATGATGATTTATTTGATGGTAAGAAAGTTGATGTCGTTGATGTTGGAACTGGTTCTGGTAATATTGCAATTGCTCTTTGTAAAGAAGAGGCAAATATGACATTAACTGCAACAGATATTTCGGAAGAAGCTTTGTTAACTGCAAAACAAAATGCCATTAATAATGAAGCAAATGTTAATTTCTTACAGGGAAATATGTTAGATCCTTTAATTGAAAAAGGGATGAAGTTTGACATTTTAGTTTCCAATCCACCATATATTCCAGATGATGAATATGTTGAACCATTAGTTAAAGATAATGAACCTAATATTGCATTATTTGGTGGAGACAAGGGAATGAAATTTTACAAAGAGATTTTAGAAAATGCTAGTAAAATTTTAAAACCAAATTGTTTGTTATGTTTTGAACATAGCCACAAAACAAAAGAAGAGATGCTTGAACTTGCAAATCGTACTTTCCCAAATGCCAAAGCTGAAGTATTAAAAGATCTTCAAGGTAAAGATCGTTTCTTAGTAATTATTAATGGTGATTTTAATGGCTAAGATTTTATCTATAATTATTCTTTTCTTTAGTGTAAACTTAAAAACAACATCGATTGAAGAAGAAAAGTTTAATGAAACAGTTAATAGTTGTTATAATCAATATAGTGTTATTCTTGATGAAGAAACAACTGTTGGTGATATAAAAGTTGTCTTAGGTATTAAAAATGACGAATATTTTATTAGTGCTTTTTTCTTAAATCGTGCATCAGTGAATATGCGTTTACAAGTATATATCAATAATGAATTAGATGGAACATATGTTGTTGAAGGTACAGTTATTAATGCTTATGGTATTGAAATAAAAGAAACGGATATGGTTGATGTTGTTATTCATCATGAATCACAAGATCTTAAATATTCTATTAATATTCAAGAAGAATTAAAAACTATTGAATATTTAACTGGTTTAGGAAATACAAAGTTTCCAAAAAATAAATTAGAAACTGATGTCATATTAATTATAGAACTATTCATTGGTGGATTTGTTTTATTATCTCTTTGTTTTGTTTTTGTAATTGTTTACTTTTATAAAAAACGTAAAGGTCGTTTTAATGAATCAGTTAAATCGACAATTGATGTAGTTGGAGAATACTATGAAGAATATGGAAATCCAGTTGAAGAGAAAGATCAAGAAATTGAGAAAGTTGATAAACAGTCTTTAATGGATCGCTATTTTGAAGAATATCGTAGTGGTGAAATTACAGAAGAAGAATTGAATGAAAAGTTGAAAAAACTTTGGTGGCAGAACAATGATAAAAATTAGTGTAGATGAACTTATCAAATTACCTAAAAGTAATTTTTCTGGTAAAACAATTTGTTTTATAACTGACACTGTTTGGGGAATTGGTTGTGTTCTTGATGATAATGTTCAAACAGGTATTAACAAGATTTATGAACTTAAAAAAAGAAGTTTCGATAAGCCTTTAGCTGTTTTAGTTTCTAATATTAGTGATATTTTAAATCACGTTGAAATTACATCTAATCATATATATGATTTAATGAAACTTTGGCCAGGCGCGTTAACTTTAATTTTTAATAAAAGTGATGAGTATTATGATTTAGTCACAAGTACTAATACAATTGGAATTAGAATACCAAATTCAAAGATTGCGTTAAAACTACTTAATTATTTAGGCCCTGTGGTAACAACATCAATTAACATTAGTGGTGAAGAATCACTGAATGATCCAAAACAAATTGAAGATAGTTTTAGTAATCAGATTGACTATTTAGTTACTGATGTTCATGAACTATCAAAAACATCTTCAACAGTTGTTGATGTAACAACAAATATTGTGAAAGTATTACGCCAAGGTGATATTAAAATAAATGTATAAATTACCAAACATTACCAATAATAATATTGGTGATGTTTTTTTATGCGTAAGTTATTATTTTGTTTTTCTTTATTGTTAGGTATAAGTTTATTTTTAGTAAGTTGTTATCATGAACAACAAGAAGTAAGAATTAGGATTCTTTCTAAAGATAATCAAGAATCTTCAATTGTATTTAAAAATGAATTAAAAGAAGAAACTTTGAAGTTATTAAAAAAGACTAGTTATTTAGAACCAGTCGAATTAACAAATTACTTAAAAAAAGAGTATTTAAAGTTATATCCAAAAAAAGAAATATTTGTTAGTTTTGAAGATGTTATGTTTCCTTCTAAAATCTTAGATGGTAAGTTTATACCAAGTGGTAAATATCCAACAGTACTTATTAAGATAGAAGAAGGTAGTGGTAGTAATTGGTGGAGTATCTTGTATCCTGAATTTTTTGGTGTAAGTTATGAATCTAGTGATGAAGTAGAATACCGTAGTTATTTTTTTGATCTTTTTAAATGATTATGAATAATTAGTGAAGAAATCATTAAAAGTTCGATATTGGGGGTATTTTAAGCCAAATTTATCGAATAAATAAGAAGTATTAAGAATTTTACCACTTAATACTTTTTTTATATCATTCTTGAAATTTTAAAGCAATATATTAATAAATTAAATAAATGTGTGTTATAATAAGCTATTGGAGGTGTTTTAACCATGAACAAAGAAATTATTATTCGCGGAGCACGTGAAAACAATTTAAAAAACATTGATTTAAATTTACCTAAGAACAAATTAATCGTTATGACAGGTGTATCTGGTAGTGGTAAAACATCATTAGCATTTGATACTATTTACGCAGAAGGGCAAAGAAGATATGTTGAAAGTCTATCTGCTTATGCAAGACAGTTTTTAGATAATGTTGATAAACCTGATGTTGATCAAATTGAAGGGTTATCTCCTGCTATTTCTATTGACCAAAAGACTACTAGTAAAAACCCTAGATCTACAGTTGGTACTGTTACTGAAATTTATGATTATTTAAGACTTTTGTTTGCAAGAATTGGCAGACCAACTTGTCCACATCATGGTATTGAAATAACAAGTGATACTTATGAACAAATGACTGATAAGATATATAAATATCCTGAAGATTCACGTGTTATAATTTTGGGTATCGTCGCAGAAAACCAAAAAGGAACATTTGAAAAAACATTTGAGCTTTTAAGAAAAGATGGTTATACTAAAATCTTACTTGATGAAGAAATGTATGACTTAGATGAAGAAATAAAATTAGATAAAAATAAGAAACATAATATATATGTTGTACTTGATAGATTAAAACTAACAAAAGAAAATCGCAGTAGAATCTATGAATCAATTGAACAAGCTGCAACTCACGGTAATGGAAAACTATATGTTGATATTAATGGTGAAAGACTTTTACTTTCTGAACATTATGCTTGTCCACATTGTGATTTTACCGTACCAAAACTAGAACCAGCGATGTTCTCATTTAACTCACCCCTAGGCGCATGTCCTAAGTGTAAGGGGTTAGGTATTATTTCGATGATGGATGTTGATTTGCTAGTTACTAATCCTGATTTATCGATTGCTGATGGAGCAATCAGATATTTGAAGAATATTGTGTTTACTGAAAACATTGAATGGCAACAATATAAAAAACTTTGTGATTTTTATGAAATTGATGTTTTTAAACCATATAAAGATTTAACCGAAGATCAAAAAGATGTTTTACTTCATGGATCTCGCGAACCGATCAAATATGAAATTCATACTAGTGGTGGAATTACTATGAAAAAGAATAAACATATTGAAGGTTTATGTGAATTAATTGAAAGAAGATATCAAGAAACATCTTCATCATTTCAAAGAGAATATTATGGTAGTTATTTAAGCGAACAAACATGTCCAGAATGTGATGGTAAAAGATTATCACCAATGATTTTATCGGTTTTAATTAATGGTAAAAATATTTTTGATTTTACTAATTTGTCTGTTCATGACGCGTTGGAGTTTGTTAATAACTTAACTTTAACTGAAACTGAACAACAAATTTCTAAAATAATTTTAAAAGAAATTAAATCAAGATTAGAGTTTTTAGATAATGTTGGTTTAAATTATTTAACATTATCTAGACGTGCAGGAACTTTATCAGGTGGAGAGTCACAACGTATTAGACTTGCTACACAAATTGGTTCCCATTTAACAGATGTCTTATATGTACTTGACGAACCATCAATTGGTCTTCACCAAAGAGATAATGCGAAACTGATTAATTCATTAAAGTTAATGAGAGATTCAGGAAATAGTTTAATTGTTGTTGAACATGATGAAGAAATTATGAAGGAGTCAGACTATATTGTTGATATTGGTCCAGGTGCAGGTGTTCATGGTGGTTATGTTGTTGCACAAGGAACATATGAAGAGTTTAAAGATTTTACCAATTCTTTAACAGCTGATTATTTATATGGAAGAAAAAAAATTGAAGTACCAACTGAAAGAAGAAAAGGTAATGGTCATTCTTTAAAAATATATGGTTGTAAAGAAAACAATTTAAAAAATATTGATGTTGAAATTCCACTAAATAAAATTACTTGTGTAACTGGTGTATCTGGTAGTGGTAAATCAACTTTAGTCAATGAAATTATTGGTAATGCAATTAGTAAGAAACTTTATAAATCTAAAGTTCATGTTGGTCTTCATGATAAAATTGAAGGCTTAGAATTTATTGATAAAATTATTGACATTGACCAATCTCCAATTGGTAGAACTCCAAGATCAAATCCTGCAACATACACTGGCGTATTTGATTTAATTAGAGATTTATTTTCAACAACAAAAGAAGCTCAAGTTAGAGGATATTCAAAGAGTCGTTTTTCATTTAATGTCAAAGGCGGAAGATGTGAAACATGTGGTGGTGATGGTGTAATTAGAATTGCGATGCATTTTTTACCAGATGTTTATATTGAATGTTCACAATGTCATGGTAAACGCTATAACCGTGAAACATTAGAAGTTAAGTATCACGATAAATCAATTGCTGATGTATTAGATATGACAGTTGAGGCCGCACTTAAGTTTTTTGAAAATATACCAAACATTAAAAATAGATTACAAACTTTATACGATGTTGGTCTTGGCTATATTAAATTAGGTCAATCATCAACAACTCTATCTGGTGGTGAAGCTCAAAGAGTAAAACTTGCGAGTGAATTATATAAAAAAGTTACTGAAGGAAGCGTCTATATTTTAGATGAACCAACGACAGGACTTCACACAGCAGATATTGCTAAACTAATTGATGTTTTAAACCGTCTAGTGGACGGAGGAGCAACAATCATAGTTATTGAACATAATTTAGATGTTATTAAAATTTCTGACCATATTATTGATTTAGGTCCAGAAGGCGGTGACTTTGGGGGAAGTTTAATCGCTTGTGGTACACCAGAAGAAATTGCAGAAAACGAAAACTCATACACAGGACAATTTTTGAAAAAAGTATTGTAGTATTCCCCACATCATAGAAAGTGTGGTATAATATTGTGAAATACAAGTTTATAATAGAATCATGTATTATATTTATTTTAAGTTATTTAATATCTTTAACTAGAATATCAAATATTATCAAAATATATTTTAGGTTTTTACCACCCATTATATATGTCTTTTTATCATTACTTGTATTCTATTATTTTATTAAAACAATTATTAATAAAGATAATCTAATCTATTTAATAATTACATACTTCATATTTTTATTAATTATTTTGTTTTTAAGAAAACCTAGTAATTTAAATGTTGAAGAAAAATTTTACTTATTTAAGTGGATAAAATTACTATTGAAAGACCGAACTATATTTATTAATATGATTGGTAATGTTTTGATATTTATTCCATATGGGTTTATATTAAGAATGTTATCAAAAAGTAAGTATCTAATTCTTTTAAGTATTCTACCAATTGTTTTAATTGAATTAATTCAATTTGTTACTTTACTTGGAATATTTGATATTATTGATATTATTTTAAATTTTATTGGTACATTAATAGGTATGTTAGGAGAAGGGAATATGTATGAACCAAGAACAAAACGAAGAAAAAAAAGAACAACTCAAAACCGAACAAGATAATTCTCAAAATCCGCCGGTTTTTGATTCAGAAGATTTTTTAAGAGTTTTAGAACATATTGAAAAAGAATTAAAAAGTGAAAAAGTATTTAGAACTAGTTTTAAATGGTATATTAATTTATTAATTGAACTGATATTTTATATTGGTATTGGTATTAGTTTATTAAATGTTTTTCCACCATTTAAATATAGTAATATTTTTATAGCATTAATTTATATTATAGGAAGTGCTTTACTATGTGGACTTGTAAAAGTCTATACACATCTATCTAATAAACCTTTGATGAATTTAATTGGTGACTATATAAATTATGTTGTGACAGTTGTAGTAAGTATTGTACTTATAAAGTTTATTCCAGGTATTATTAGTGTTGATTACGTTATGTTAGTTATATATATTATGGCAATGTTACTAATCAGCGAAATGATTGGAAAATTCTTTAAGAAATTATTTGCGAGGTAGTTATGGGAAAATTAAACAAAAAACATTATATTTTAGGTGGAATTATATTAGCTGCAGTACTTTTAATGGTTTATATAATTTTATCGTTAGTTTATAAATATCCATATGGTATGCATTTAGAACCACATATTTTAGATCCATATTTTTTAAAATTTAAAAATTTTGAAATTCGTTGGTATGCAATTTGTGTTGTCGGTGGTGCATGTTTAGTTGCGTTATATGGATACTATGGTTTTGCTAAAAGATGTCACTTAGACGGCGACACAACACTTACAGGAGTGACCATTGGTATTATCTCTGGTGTTATGGGTGCACGTTTATATTATGTGTTATTTGAACATGAAGGCATTAGTTTTGATAATGGTATTATTCGTGGAATAATCGATATTATTAATCCAGCTGGCGGTGGACTTGCCATCCATGGTGGAATATATGCAGCTGCGTTATTTGTGTTTATTTATTGTATTGTTAAAAAAATCAAATTCTTAGAATTAATTGAAATAGTATTACCACTATTAATGTTAGGTCAAGTAATTGGACGTTGGGGTAACTTTTTTAATCAAGAAGCTTATGGACCATTAGTTAATGGTTACCCAGGTCATCCTTTAACAAGTGATGAACTTATTGCTCAAAGAGAAACACTAAGACATTTATTAGTACCGAACTTTGTTATTGATCAAATGTATTTAACAAGTAGAGTATTAGTTGATGGTAGTTATATATATGTACAAGGTTATTATCATCCAACTTTCTTTTATGAATCAATGGCTAATTTAATAGGAGCATTCACATATATCTTTGTAAGAAAATATTCTAAAAAAGTTTATGTTGGTGATGGTATTTGTTTCTATTTAACTTGGTATGGTTTTGTACGTTTCTTTATTGAATTATTACGTCAAGATCCACTTGTGTTTAATTTATTTGGAATTAAATTTAAAGCTGCTATTGTAACTTCTATTTTATTCTTTGTTGCAGGTATAACATTATTTATCCTAAGAAGAGTATTTAAAATTCATATGGTATCAACAAAAGAGTTTTTCTATGAAGGTGGAGTTATTTGGAAAGATGGATATAATGGTCCAGAACAAGAAAAAGCAAAACAAATTGAAGAAAAGAAATATAGTGATGTTGTAGTATTTGACTGTGATGGAACACTTCTTGATACATATGGTTTAATTATGTTTATCACAAGAAAAGTTTTAGAAGAACAATTCCCTGATCGTACATTTACTGAAGAAGAAGTAGATTCATTTTTTGGGCCACTTTTAGATGAATCATTTGCGAAATATTCTGATGATCCAGAAGTTGTGAAAACTTGTGTTGAACAATATCGTAAATATAATGTAGTTTATCATCCAGACTATGTTAAAGCATATGATGGAATTAAAGAACTTTTAGAAAACTTAAGAATGTTAGGATTTAAAACAGTAATAGTTTCTAATAAAATTACTAAAGCAATTAAAATGGGCTTAAAGATTGCTGGTATTGAAAAATACATTGACGAAATTATTGGTGTTGAAAAACTAGTTCATCCAAAACCTGATCCAGATGGAATCATGCAAGTCATTAATAAATATTCATTGGATAAAGTTTTATTTGTTGGTGATACTAATTTTGATATCCAATGTGGTAATAATGTAAAAGAACTTCATCCTGCACTTAAAACTGTTGGTGTAACTTGGTGTAAAACATCACGCGAAGAATTTGAAAGTTTTGGCGCAGATTATATTATTGATCATCCGATGGAATTATTGGAAGTATTAGATAAATATGCAAAACTATAATGTAATAATAATTGGTGCAGGACCTGCCGGAATGGCAACTGCTTTATATTTAAGTCGGTCAAAACAAAAAACATTACTAATTGAAAAAGCTACACCTGGTGGAAGAATGTTACAAGCAACTGAAATTGCGAACTTCTCTGGTGTAAAAACAGATTCAGGTGCGAATATTGCATTAACGATGTTTTCTCAAATTGATTTTAGCAATGTCAATTTTGTTCAAGAAGAAGTACTTGAATTAACTAGTGATGAAATAGTTAAAGTAAAAACTAACTTAAATGAATATACCGCTGATAAAGTTGTTATTGCGACTGGATTTGTAAATAAACCATTAAATGTTCCTAATGAAGATAGATTTGTTGGTAGAGGTATTAGTTTTTGTGCATTATGTGATGCTGCGTTAACTAAGAATAAAAATGTCTTAATGTACGCATCAACATTAAAGTCACTTGAAGAAGCAAGTTATATTGCGACTTTAGCAAATAAAGTATATTTAATATGTAATGAAAAACTATTAAAATTTGTTGAGCTAAAAGATAATATGGAAGTTTTATCAAATGCTAAAATTACATCTTTTAATGGTATATTTAAACTAACGTCTGTTGCTATTAAACAAGAAGAACATGAAAAAGAAATAGATGTTGATTTTGCTTTTATATATAATGGTTACACACCAAG
Organism: Bacilli bacterium; assembly: GCA_045123185.1. Lineage (GTDB taxonomy): Bacteria > Bacillota_I > Bacilli_A > ML615J-28 > CAG-313 > UBA1231. The sequence continues at coordinate 35,541 of JBGVIL010000071.1, forward strand.
TAGTAAGTTTGTTAAATGTGATGGATTTACTGATAAAATTGGACAAATCATTGTAAATGAAAACTACGAAACAAAACTAAAAAATGTTTATGCCATTGGTGATATTACTAACCGCCCAGTAAAACAAGTTGGAACAGCTGTTGGTGATGGTTCATTTGTTGGTAGTATATTAGTTAAATAGGAGGGTTGTATGTCTTTTGCATCAGAAGTAAAAAAAGAACTATTATCACTTGAAGTTGACTCTTGTTGCAAAGACGCAATCGCCCTTGGAATCCTTCAAGGTAATAGTGAAATAGTACTTGCAAATTTAAAAACAAAATTAATTGTAAAAAGTCCATTGCCTAGTGTAATTAGATATTTAACACCAATTCTAAAAAAGAAATATGGCGTTGAAACTCAAACTAGTTATTTAGAAAAAACTAATATTAATAAAAGTAGAATTTATTGTTTAGAGATTTCTGAAAACTCAAAAAAAATTATTGATGATTACCATTTGTTTCCTTTTGACACAATAACTTTAGATGATCCATTATTACAAAATGAATGTTGTAAGATGGCATTTATTCGAGGATTATTTATTTCAAAAGGTTCAATTAATGATCCAAGAAAGAGTAACTATCATTTAGAATTAGTTGTTAAAAAACCAGAAATAGCTGTTATGGTTCAACAAATTCTTTATGAGTATGGAATACCTATGACTTTAACAGCAAGAAGAAGTCAAAGTATGCTCTATATTAAAAAATCAGAATTGATTAGTGAATTTTTAGCATTTTTAGGCGCGAACTCAGGTGTTTTACAATTTGAAGATTTACGTATTATGCGCGACTTACAAAATTCAGTTAACCGAGTGATGAATTGTGATATTGCAAATTCTCAAAGATCTTTACAATATTGTAAAGAACAAATGGAAGCTATTCAATATTTAAAAGAAAAGGGTCTTTATAATAAATTAACTTTAAGACTACAAGACGCAATAAGATTAAGAGAAGAATATCCTGATGCTACTTTATCGGAATTAAGTGATTATTCAAGTAATATCTTAGGTAAACATTTATCCAAATCAGGTATTAGTCATTGTTTAAGAGAAATCATGAAAATTTATGAAGCTCATCATATGTATAAAAAAGACAAGCTAGATAACTAGCTTGTCTTTTATAATGCTTCTTTTAAATCAAATAATTCAGACACAATTAAATACACCCCAGCAATACCTACTAAAGAGTAGATAATGCGAGATATTACGACTGATAAATTATCAAACACAAAACTTACTAAATTGAAGTTAAATAGTCCAATAAGCAACCAGTTAATTGCACCTATAATAACAAGAGTTTTACAAATTCTTCTAATTAAAGTCATATATGCCTCCTATATAAATAGTATTTGTAAAAATAAAATATTTATACATAAAAGATTTAATAACGACATATAGTTAAGTGGTTGAGGTGACATAATGTTTAAAAAACAAATAATAATTATATTTCTTTTAATTAGTATGTTAATGATTACTGGGTGTAAAAATGTTGAAAAAAGAATTGATGATTTCCCAGAGATTGTTAATAAATTAGAAAGTTATAAAGTAACAGGTAAATTATATTCGGTATTTCCTACAGGTACAAAAGAAAGTTTAATTACTGTATACTATCAAAAACCGGAAATGTATCGTGTAGATATTGACAATTCATCAAATGGCGATAAACAAATTATTCTCAAAAATAAAAGTGACGTTCATGTTTTACTTCCATCAGTAAATAAAAGTTTCAAATTAAAAAGTGGTTGGCCAATTAATTCATCATATCCATACTTATTAGAATCAATTGTAAAAGATTATGTTAATGATGAAACAAAAACAATAACTAAAGAAGAAAAAACAACAACAGTTGAAATGAAAGTAAAACTATTTGACAATGCTAAAGAATCAATTGAAAAAGTAATTTTTAATAATGAAACTGGATTACCACAAGAGGTTTTGTTATATGATGATAATCAAAACTTAACATCAAGATTTGTCTTCATGAATATAGAACAAAATCCAAAACTTGATTCAATGTTATTTAAGAAAGATGAAGTAATGACACTGGCTTTTGAAACTTATAGTTCGATTGAACATAAAAGAGAAAAGACATATCCGACATATTATCCAGAAGATTCAAAATTAAATGATGAAAAAACTATCGCAGAAGAAAATGAAAGAACTTACATTATGACATTTACTGGTGTTGTTAATTATACTATAATTGAACAAGAAGTTATTAAAACTGACATCGAAAGAACGAGTTATTTAGATGGTGACATATATATATTAGGCGATGCAGTTGCTGTATTAAATAATAATACTTTAACATTTTTTCAAAGTGGAATGGAATATATAGTTGCGTCAATGGAGGTTAAAACTTCCGAATTAATTAAAATGGCGTATTCATTAATAGTTGATCAAGAAAAATAATAGGTTAGGAAACTCCTAACCTATTTTCTTGATATTTTATGTTATCTATGGTATAATTATTAAAAGTTGGTGAACAATAATGAAAAAAATTAGAATTTGTTTAATCTTAATATTACTACCACTTTTATTAATAACTGTAACTAGTTGTAAGATTGAAGAATATGAAGATATGAAACATATCTATTATCAAGATATCTTATCTCAAAAAGAAGATGAATATTATGTCTATGTTTATCGTTATGACTGTGCAGTTTGTGAAAGAATTAAAGATGATGTAATTTATTATTATAAAAATTATAAAAAACATGATTTACCAAGATTATATGTTTTAAACAAAGGTGATACAGTGAATAATAAAGGTATTAATGCCGAAAGCGATGATCCTGTAAATTTTGTTTGGACATACAATTATTTTGATATTAAGACACCTACATCACCATATTTAATAAGGGTGAGAAAAGGACAAGTAATTGCAGCTTATGATGCAAGAACACAAATCTTAGAAAGACTAAAAATTGAAGAATAGAGGAGACAATTATGAATCAATCTCAAAATAAAAAACCATCTAAATTAACATATTTTTATGTTGGAAGCTTTGTTGTATTATTTTTAGCACTTGTAATTTTTATCGTTTTATACTGGGTAAAACCATTTGCTTACAAAAAACTAGAAAGTATTCCACAAATTGAAGCAAGTGAAGCTTTAACTAAACATGTAAACGAAGCTGGAACACAAACTTCTTATTATGTATTAATTTATAATAAGGAATCACTAACTAATGAATTAATTGAAGAAACAGTATTAGAATATGCAAACTTAGTTCGCACAGAAGGTAAAGATAGTAAACTTGCTAAAATTTACTTATTAGAAATGACAGCCGAAAACGCATCTGTTATAACAGCTATTGATTCTAAAATCAAAGATATGACAACATGTCCTGTTTTAATTAAAGTAGCTAATCAAAAAGTTTCTAGTAGTGCAATTGATTTAACAGTTTCTGATATTAATGATTGTTTAAATGATTTAATTTATGATTATAACAATAAAGAAAAATAAACCTGCATTGCAGGTTTTTTTTAATCGACACATTCGAAAGTTTTACACATTGACTCATGATGAGCTTTTGCACCAATCCGATTAGTCGTTTCTTTGATTTCAATTTTATCAGCTTTACAAACAGAATCATGTTGAAAAACACAGTTTTCAGCATCACAATAAACATTTGTTGAACTTGTTGGATGTTCTTCAAAATCACCAATTTCAAACATTAAAGTAGATGAATTTTTAGGAACATAACTACGACATAATGTCTCTGCTTTTGCGTATGCGTGTGGCCCATCTACGCTTATTGCTTTTCTAGAACATAGAGATTGACAATTATAATGACATTTTGTAACATCACATTTTAATTTTGGCATATACCCTCCTTAGATTACTATAATTATTTTAACCATTAATTGTAAAAGTATACAAAATAAAAATTATATTAGTTGACAATTTGAGAAAAATAGTGTAGAATATTAAAGCAATGGAGTAGTACTCAAGAGGCTGAAGAGGTGCCCCTGCTAAGGGTATAGGTCGGGAAACTGGCGCAAGGGTTCAAATCCCTTCTACTCCGCCATTTGGTCCGTTGGAGAAGCGGCTTAACTCACATGCCTTTCACGCATGCATTCACGGGTTCGAATCCCGTACGGATCACCATTAGAATGTGTCTATAAGTCATCTGATTTATAGTAATTATATAGAGGTTTTAAAACCAATTTAAAAGATTTTGTTCCACATTTGGAGCAATTTTTTTATTTTCAACGAGGTTTATTGATTTTTGTGATTAAAGGGATTTGAACATAAGACATTTTATGGTAGTTGAAAAAATAGTCGGTTGATAGGATTTGAACCAATATTATATTAATTATTTGACTATTACAGGTAATTTTTGGTATAATATAGGTGTGGGGAAAAACTCATACTCTAAGATAGTTGTAATAATTACCTTAAAGTATTTAGAATTAAAAAGGGAAAGAAATTATTAGACTCTCTTAGAAATAAGAGAGTTTTTTGCGTTTATAACATATAATATAAATAATAGGAGGTGTTACACATGATTAAGATTTATTTAATGAATATGGTGATTATCTTTGAAAATGTATTATTAAGTAATAAAGTTAATATGATTGAAAGGAGTGATATAAAATGAAAAAATTATTTGCAGTTTTTATGA
>JBGVIL010000072.1:0-8159 GCA_045123185.1 Bacilli bacterium
TATTAGGCATATTCATCATACTGTATTTAACTGTATCATATTTACGTGGATATGCATATTTGTATTTATCTAAACATTCTTTAATAAAATCATTTACAACATTCTCCATAACTTCTTCTTCAATATTTGTATCATCTGCAACTGTGTCCTTTACAGTTAGTTTATTATCTTCATTAGGTAATACATCATCTAATGAATTTACAATTGCATTTCTTTTTTGTACTGGTCTGAATACAGTATTTAAATCATTTGTGACTATAGTAGTTAGATACGTACTAAATTTATAACTCTTGTTAACATCAAATGTTTTTAATGCTTTCATTAGACTTATATTAGCTATTTGGAAACAATCTTCTTTGGAATATATTACATTTTTATTATATTTACTTATTATACCATACATTAAATTTTTATATGTTTTTAAAATATCTTCATAAACCTCTTTATTTCCATTTTGATAAGCTATTATTAATTCTTTCATTATAAAATCACTCCTATTTAATTTATTTTTCTCTAAGTGATTTATCATTGGTTATATGTAAACTCCACTAGATGCATCTCTGTTCTCGACTTGGAGAACTACTTAAACTTGAAGATTAATATTTAAGCTACATACTCACCTAGTGGAAATCTCTGTTCTCGACTTGGAGAACTACTTAAATTTTTCGCTTAAATATTTATTTAATCTTCTTATACTATATATATATGTTTTAATTATTAATTTGTGAACTCTTTTTTTAATTTATTTTTTAATTTTTCTATCTCATTCGCAAGGAATATATTGATATTGATATCTATATTAATTAAAGAGCTTTTTTGGAACGACTTAACTTGTTTTAATTTAGACACAATATCTTCAACTGATATTGTAATAATCTCATCGTTATTAGTTATGTTTACTCTATATCTTCTATCTTTTTTCATCTACATCACGCCTTATAAAAATCATCATTGTTTACTTCAAAGGCTTCTGTATTAGCTTTATATGCTTCCTTTGAATTGAAATCAAATCTAATCAAGTCTTTTGAATCTTTACTAACTCTAATAGTTGTGCCTACTGACTTCTTATAATTTAAATTTAATGTTATAAAATCTGTATCAACTTCTACTACTATACCACGTATATATTTTCCACATTGTTTAATAGCTACTAATTGTCCTATATAATACATTATGTCATCACTCCTAATTTAAGATTACTATTGTTATATTTCTAATTCCCCATTGTCTACATTCATATTCATTATTCATATAAATATCTATACGGTTGTTCTTGATTGCTCCTCCTGTATCTTCTGCAATAAACACTTTATTAAATTCAGGGATGTATACTCTAGTTCCATAAGGTATCACCTTAGGGTCTACTGCTATAGTATGATAAGGTCTAGGTTTTTTACCTGTAGATGTAATAGGGTCATTACAATATGCTGTTGCTCTAACTTTCATTTCTTTTCCATTCATTTTATCAAATCCTCTCTTAATGTTAATTACTTTACTGTCTTTATTTGATATTTCTATTTTTGTATTATTACTTTCTTGAGCATACGTATTAGTAGGCTTAAATCCACTACAGAATACAGTTATTGCTACTAATATTATTGCTAATACCTTTTTACTTTTAACTTTAATTTTTACTTTCAACTGTATCTCCTCCTCTCTTGCCTCCTTTTATGATATACTGATGTTGCATTTCTTCAGGTTTGTGTTTCATTATTTTATATATTATCTTCATAAGATATCCAAATCCAAACGATAATATCAAAGTAAATATCGTAACTGATTGTCTTGCACCTAATAAACCAACTAATAAATATCCACATTCAATAGCTGTACGTATAAATCCTATCCCTTTATTACTTCTTTTTAGCATTGCAGTTGTCAACATATTACTACCACAGTTACCAAATTCAGCTTTATCCATTATACACCAGCCGACTATCATAAGAGGTAAACCAAGTATTACTAATGGATTAGAAGGTATTATAAGATTAAATACATCTGTCATTATTCCACCTAATATCGCATTTACAATTGATGTTAATCCTACACCTTCCTTCATCTTAGTTGCAATTGCTAACATTATTAATTCAACTATTATTGACGCTTGACCTATTGAGATTCCAAACCAATTACTTAAAGCTATATTAGCACTTGTTCCTGGGAAAACACCTAACCCAGCTTTTATAGTACAAGATATAGCAAATGATGCTATTGTTACACCTATTATCATTTTTAACATTCTTTTAGTCATGTCATCAACTCCTAATGTCTATCTATTTTAATTATTCATTTTTCTTAATCTTAGATTGTGTTTGTAATTTACTTTGTACCATTTATAACCTTTATGAGTCTTTAGTCTCTTATTGATGCAACTATAAATATTACCTCTATTAAATCCTCTATTATCACCATCACTCATAGACTTAAGTAGTGCCATTGAGTTATCTTTTATGCCGATTACAGGAATTTTTGGTATTCTGGTGCCTTTTCTAGCTAACATTTCTTTGACATTTTCACTGTTGGTAGTAAGCGTCATACACTCAGGGTAATAATTTCTATTGTCGGATTGTTTAGCATCTTTATCTACACTCCAACTTATAGTATCGCAAGTGTTACAGAACTCTTCAAATCTAGGTTCCTGTATTATCCAATCTACGTAATTAGATAGATACTTAAAGTCTTCGTGTATCTTACAATCCTTGTAGTTTTCATAATATTCGCCATCGACATTAGTGACTCTATCCCACATACGTTTCCACATACCATAGACTCTTCTATGCCATAAAGGTTGGTCTTTGCCTGTAATCCAACCTCTTGGCATATCGTTAAACATCCCTAATTCTTCCATGTTCATATAATCAACTCCAAATGTATCTATTTAATTATTATTTATTAGCACTAGAGAATCAGTAATGGCATATACTCCAAAATGATATTGACTAATATAATTCATAATATCATCTACACATCTTACTTGATAATTGCTTAAATCAAGCAATCCTTTATCTCCGTTTGGAACTAATACTACCATAAATCTTTGACCATCTCTTGCAATTATAATTTGACTTAGTTTTAACATTTTACCATCTCCTATATTTAATATATTTGCTTAATATCATTCGTATAAATATATATACTCTAGATAAGCTAATTCATATTCAACTTTTTTTATTTCTTTTTCTATTATTTCTTTTTCCTTTTCTGTTGAAGCCAATTCTAATTTAACTTTTAGTTCCATTAATCTATTATATGCTCTATCAAATCTATCTGCTGTCATTACTATCCATCTCCTATTTTAATTATTTATTTATTAGGAAGTTAAAAACTTCCTATATTATATTATACTATCTTAATTACCAAATTGTTCCAAATATTTTAATTATTTTCTTCTAAATTTTCTTTTTCTTGAAGTCTTATTAGTTATAGCTGATGTAATAACTATCACTATTAAAATAAATGTCATGAATCCTAACATTGCAAAGAAATCTACTAATTTTACGATTAACATTGATGTCAACTCCTTTAGAAATATAAATTAATTAATAAATGAAACATGTATACTATATTTGCTAATATTAATAGCACTAATATTTTTACAATTGAACTATATAATTTATCTTTTAATTTCATACTATTTACCACCTTTGAGATATAAATTCTTAACTACTAACCATATTACAAAACTTACTTCTGATAAACCTAATGCAATTGCTAATATGTCTAACATTTCTATCACCTTTATATTTAAAATCTTATCTATTTTTCATTTGTTATATGTAATGGGACTTATAAGTCCCTAATTTAATACTTCATACTTATAATTTATTTTTTGAAACATATAAACTACTAATCTAAATTATCCCATTCTTTAAATTGTGCTTTTAAACTCTCAATATGTGCTTGTTTCCATTCATCTCTAGTTTCTGGCATCTTTTTAACAAATTCATCTTTTACTGTAGACTCTTCTGCCAAAGATATAATTTTCTTACAAAAATCATCCACATATAATTCTCCTAATTTATCTAGTGCTTCTTCTTTTTCTTTATCACTCATAATTCTATGAGTTAAGCAATATAATGTTAACGCTCTACGATATTCAATTCCTTCCATTGCTTTAGTAGCAGCTAAATCTATTGCTTCGATAAGATTAAATTCTTTATTTCTCTTTTTTATTACATCCTCTCTTTTTATAGCCATAACATCTACCTCCAATCATTTTTCTTATTTCTTGTTATTTGTTATACTATATTATATGTTTTAATTCTTTATTTGTTACACTTATTTTTTTCATTTGTTATATGTAGGTTAAGGAGATAACCTCCTTATATATTAGTTATCATCCTCATCATTATAACTATAGCAATATTCCTTGAAATCGAAATCGTATTTTAAATCGCTAGTTGGCACTTCTATAACTTTTATGACTTTACTCGCTATTATATCCATAGAAAAATATTGGTATCCATCTACAATGTATAATTCTCCATTAAAAATAAATTTATCATTCGTATTTACTGGGTCATCATCGTAGTAAGGTTCATTCTTATGAAACTTAGGTATTTCTTTTATTATCTCTATCTTATCTTTGTTTTCGTAGTAATCAAACCAATAATACGTCTCAAGAACTAATAAAACTAAGGTATCTTCTTTTTTATCTAAAATAGAGAAAGCATAATCATCGTATGAGAATATATTAAATATTGTACAAGGTTTTGGAGTAAAATCTATTTCTTTAGCGTCTATTTCAACTTTGGATAATATATCTTTTATTATTTCATTGGCTACAGAATAATCATAACATCCAAAATTATTAATATTCTTTTGAATAATATCTATTATTTCTACACCATTTATATAACCAGATAATTTTTTATCCATACTATCATTCCCCTTTATTATTTTATATTTTTAATCTTTAATCTTTTCTTTTATACTATATTATATGTTTTAATTATTTATTTTGTTACAATTTTAAAAAAATTTTCTTTTGTTTTATGTAAGTAGAGGAATTATTCCTCTACATCAATTCCTAAACATTCAAATATATAGTCTGCTTCAAACCATAAATAATCATTTACTTCAGTTTCAGTTGGTATTTTGTCACTAAATACGCTTTCTAAATGTTCCATTAATTCATTTTCCATATTATTTTCGCTAATTGTATTTAGTGTATCTATTGCACTATTCCAACTATTTCTGTATAAATCATCAAAATCATATTCTTTTACTATTTTCATATTATTACCTCCATATAATTTATATTTGTGGGTATATCAATTTAATTTAAATTGATATGTAATTTTTATTTATAATATATTATACGTTTTAACTATTTATTTGTTACACTTTTAAAAGTTATTTATCTTATGTTTTATGTACTAAGAGGATATTATATCCTCTTATCCTTCTAATTTAACTCCATTCATTTCTCCGCTTAATATTGCCACTAAATCTATTATTAATAATATACCTACTACAACTGGTGGTATCATAAAAAATGCCCATCCTATTGTCATACTTAATAGATATAATATACCTAAATCATTTCTACCTATATAGAATTTATGTCCTCCAAATCCTCCTAGGAAGAACCATAATAATAATGCTATCCATTTATTATTTCTTGTATTTACATTTTTAACTTCTTTAACTTGACATCCACAATGGATACATATAACAGCGTTTTCATTTATTTCTTTTCCACATTCTCTACAATATTTCATAATATAACCCTCCTATATATTTTAATTATTTATCTCTATTAATTTATCATTTGTTATATGTACTAGGGACTAAGTCCCTATAATGTTTCTTTCACTTTCCATAAATTATTTAAATAACTTTCAACTGGTATATACTCTACACAACTACCGTAATAAACTGGGACTGCAACTGTTGCTATATTATTTTGTATGTGGATTATCTCTCCTCTAAATCTCCATTTTTCATTAACTAATACCTTAACAGTTTCTCCAACTTTAAATTCATTTTTCATAATATCAATCTCCTTTATAATTTATATTTATATCTTAATCTTTTATCATTTGTTTTATACTACATTATATGCTTTAATTATTAATTTGTTCACTATATTTTATAAATTTCTATAAATCTTTTTACTGACATTAGATGTGGTTTTCCATCCTCGCCAATAAGTCTATAATGTGTATTTCCCCAAATAACACCTTCGTATTCTTTTCCTTGTATGAACATTCCTTTTTTACTAGTTTCTAAACATCTAACTGTTATTTTCATATTACCAACCTCCATATATTTTTTTATTATTTTTAATCTTTAATCTTTTGTTTTATAGTATATAATATGTTTTTAATTATTTATTTGTTACACTTTATAACAAAATATATTTACATTCATTTAAAAAAATATCTAAATATCTCCATATTAGCTTTTCACCTTGATATTTGCCTGCATATTTTAATTTACCTTTACAACATTTACTTATATAAGTATCTGCTATTCCATAATATTTTTCACCTTCTCTAGCTGTATAGAATATTCTACCAGTTGTAATACAGATTACAGTTTTTGCCATAGGATTATTTTTGCCGATTTTAGCTTTGCCTATTTTCTCTTTGGTTTTTTCTGAGCATTGTTTTCCTCTAGTAGACTCACTTATTTTCCTTCTTGTTTCCTCAGAACGTTCTTTATCTTTCCAATATCTAGAATGATTTTCACTTTGTTTTTTTCTAGTTTCCTCAGAACGTTTTAATCCGTTTGTGCCTTCTCCTCCTAATGTGATGTTGTATCCTTTGTTTTTGTCAGTTGTATCAAATTCCTTTATCAATTCTATTTCTAACCATTTGGACTCATCCTCAGATAATCCTCTTGCAATTATAATATGTTCAAAATTATCCCAACCATATTTCTCAATTGCTCTATAAAAATATTTATTTCCTCTATATCCTCTTCCATTTTGCCAACGTTGATTTACATCTTGCATTGTTATTCCATAATATCTTTTTCCACTCGGACTTATATGAACATAAACTGTATATTCTTTCATAATCCTACCTCCTTATAATTCACATAAATCTTCCATAACTTCTTCATCTTGATGAATGTAATATTGCTCAGTTACTTTTTCTGATGAATGACCTAGGAATAAACTTACAGCTTTTACATCTGCACCTTTTGCTATTAATTCAGTTGCTCTTTGATGTCTAAATGCGTGGCATGGACTTGATGTTACTATATCTAATTCATCTAATATTTTTTTTATAAATTTTCTTATTGATGCATCTGTTATTTTAGCTTTTGATATTGCTGATATAAATAAATATTGTTCATTTCCATTTTTAATATTTATTTCGTTTCTTATTTCTAAATATTTATTTACTAATTCAAATGTTTCTTTATTTAATTTGTTGAATCTAGTAACCTTACCATGTCCTCCTTTACCTCTTATATTCAATCTTCTTGTTTCCATATTTAAATCATTCATTTGTATAGAACATAATTCGTCTATTCTTAATGCGCATGAATTCATTAATTTAATTGCTACATAGTTTGTAAAATATACATCTTTGTCTATGTGTCTTTGGAAGTTATTTTCTTTTATTTTGCTATCCATATAATTATATATTCTTTCAGTTTCATCAGTTGTGTATATATCTATTTCTTTTTTATCATTTTTTATATTAGATATTTCTTTAAATTTATTAGTTTCAATTAAATCTTGGAATACTAAAAAATTGCTAAACGTACTTATGATATTCTTATGCTTATTTATGCTACCAGGTTTTAATCCTTTAGCTAATTCATCATCTATAAATCTTTTAGCAAATTCCTTATCTTCTAATTGATTTATATTCTCAATTGTTATTTGATATTCATTTACAAAATTTACTATATAATCATTGTACATTTTTATAGTCTTTTCAGCTTTGTTCATTTTCATATTCCATTCCATAAAATTATTTATTATATCTTTCATATATCCCAACTCCTTTTATCTTTTATAATATATGTATATGTAAAATAGATGTGAAATGTTACACCTATTTTAATTATTTATTTAATAAATTTATTATCCATTCTCTTTTTATTATACTATTTTAATTATTTAATTGTTCCGTAGCTTATATATTTAAAATTCAAATTCACTTTTTAACTGAGAGTTTTACCCTCCAAATAAATGA
>JBGVIL010000073.1:0-3512 GCA_045123185.1 Bacilli bacterium
TTGTTGCACCATTTCTTTCTCTAGAACTATCTTTTCATCTTCACTGTATGCTTCTCCAAAGATGCTTCTATTTAATAGTATGTTTTTATTAACAATTTCGACACTAGAAACTTCAATATCGTCTTTATCAACAACAACCATTAAACTTCCATCATCTTTAGGGAAGAAAACAATATTATCTGTCTTAATAGACACTTTAGCACTGTATTCTAAACTCATTTCAATATCACTGTTTGTCAACCATTTATTCCATCCATCTGCGAACTTATTAACTTTCATATTACTAATACCGTTTTCAGTAATAAGAGTTAATTCAGTATCTTGTTGTACGACTTTAACAAATCTTTCTGCTTTCAGTTGGTTACCAAACTTCTGCTCTGCAATCATTTGGTTCTTAGTACTATCATCCAACTGTCTACCATGACTAGCATTAGAGCTATAAGTACCATACATAAAAGCTCCAACACCTACTGCTAGGATGACTCCTAACATAATAACCCATTGTTTTAATTTACTCATATTAACATCACCTTTCAATTGTTTTGACCATATAGGTCTGATATAGGTGATGAGATTAGGAGGAAGACTACTCTTCCTCTTGTTCTTGCAATTTATGAAGTTGAGTATATACTTCTTTAATACGTTCTTGGTAATCTTCAACTTCTACTAATAATTCTTCATATCTAGCTAATAATTTACTAGCTTCTTCTGCAACTTTATTAGCTTCATCAATCTTAGAATCTGCAATATCGGAAAGTGTAATCAACATATAAGTAAGTTTAGCCTTTTCATCAACAAAATCTCCATCTGGTGTAATTAATAAGTTTACTAATCGTCTATCCATTATTTAATCTCTCCTTCATATTTGTCTTCAATCTCAATACTAATATCTAAAACATATTCCTTACGAACTTGAACTACATCATACCCACCACTTTTCAAATCTTTGTATCGTTCATACATTTCTTCATATGAGTCAAACACTTCTTCATCAAATCTATTCCACCATCTTGAATACTTAATAATGAACTTAGCTCTCATACTATCAACTCCTTACACTACTATTATATACCAAAATCCTAATATGTATACATCATTTTATAAAATTTATCTACTATTTTTTATACATTGTTCAAGTCTTTTTTGAACTTCTAAATCTTTATTATATAGTTCCTCTCTAAGTGTATCATGGTTATCATTTGAAGCATTTATGTAAACAGACACTACTTGTCCTATAACGGGGTTAAATACTACAATTAAATCCTCTGCTTTATTATGTCGTTGTTTTCTAAGTAATATAGTGCATCTATTGCCTAAGAAATGCACTTCAATCAGTTTACCATGTTGTAATGTATCTAGTATCTCATCATAGCTTATATGTCGTTGTTTAACTCTATCTTTACAATGGTCTTTAAATGTAATTTTATAATCGGCTAACACGTAACACATTAGTAATCCGTAAATGGTTGTTACTGCTTCACCTTCAACATCATCCCATAACATTCTCTCTTCAAAAGCCATCCAATCATCTCCTTAGTATCTACATACTACACTTGAAAAGCCTAATCCTTTACTCATAGCATATCGTAGAGCTTCTGGTTTTGAATTGAAACTACTAATATATGCTACTTCATCAAAATCGCTAATAGTATCAATTACTAACCAAGGTTTATTATTCATACTTTGTTCTACTAGGTTATTATAACTGAACAGAGCTTGTTCACTATTATATTTGCCCCAAACAACCTGAAGTAAATCAACTACCATTAGGTTTTTTAATTCTCCAGAATCTAATCGTTCTTCAATAGTTGTTAACATTTCATTAATATCTTCTAATTGTTTTGACAAATCAGAAACAATAGAAATAACTAGACTTGCTCCAAGAAGGTTATCATCTAATTGTTCGAACACTGTATCAAATAATTCTAATGTATAATCATATTCAAATCTAATTTTAGTTAATTTAAAATATTCTTCCTCATCTAGAGCAGTAATACTAGCAACATTATTAACTACTTCATTTAATGCTTTGTGGTAATTTCCAAACACACCTCGTAACGTTTTAACATCAGTCTTGAATGAAACAAAATCAAATACATCTCCACGGAAATATGTATTGAAGATGTTAGCTACACTACCATTTACCATCTTATCATGTCCTTCATGTTTCTATTATATGTTATGCTATGTTATTTGTCAATAAATATTATTATAAAAAGATTAGGGGCGTTATTGCCCCATTCTAATGTATGCTTCATTAAAAACCATATTATATCTAAAAATATCATCTTCTGTAATTATTTCTTGTTGGGCTAAGTTATTAAAAATAATCGTCTGTTTAATCATTTCATACAATAACTTCTCATTATCTAAACCTTTAATATATAAAATATAATCGTCACCTTTTAATTCAATCATTTTCTTTCACTCCTAATACTAATTCTTTAAACATAGGCAATGTCTCACACCAATCACAAAATCGTTGCCATTCGGGTAATCGGTGGTTACGTCTTTGAGCGTATATTGTTTTTAATTGTAAATAGTTGGTAGTCATTTCGGCAGTTAATCTAAATCCACATGGGTTGCTATATAATAATTCTAAATACTTTTCTTTGGTTGGGTTCTCATTATAATCTGCTTGTTTCTCTTTCATAATCTCAATAATTCGTTTATCTACATACTTCATATACTGTCCATCTAAATCAAATTTACTAATTCTATGCATTGTACTTTGACTAGAAACAAAATCAATAAAATGGTATCGTTGCAATTCTACTGAAGCTTTTACACTCCATGTTAAATCAAATACTACTACAATTCCCTTTAGGAAACAATCATGACCACTTCCACTTTTAGCATTTCCTAATGCATATGTACGTTCTACAACTTCACCAGTTGGTTTTTCTGAATCAATAGCCATAGGGAATTTACTACCACGCACTGCGTTACTAAAGTTATATACAACTGCATTACTTACTAATGGTTGCCCATCTAAATCAATTCCATTTACTTTAACATAATCCACAATATCAATCCTCCAATAATCCACTAATTCTATTTAATTCATTATCAATATATTCTAAGTTGAATAAACACAAACTTTTATTGGTAATTAAAATCTTTTTGTAACGTTCAAGTCTTTCTTTATCATTAGGTTTAAATATAATTTCATCAATAAATCTATAATCATTACCTTCTACTCTATATCTATATGTTCCATCATATGTTTTGTATGCTTCTTTAATCTTAACTTGCTTACCATATAATTCAGACATGGGTTCTTTAATTTTAGTATCTGCAACAAATTTAAATCCACCATCTAAGAAGTAATTACCATCATTATCCTTACGTGTAGCTATTTCTTTTAATTCAAATTCTGTAATTACTTCTACAATATCTCCTACCTTGAACATCCTATCACCTTCTTAAAGTTTAAATCCTACATGAGCAATAATATCACTATGGAGAATAGAATCGAATTGTTGGAATGTAATAATCTTAGCATTATCATT
>JBGVIL010000074.1:0-3172 GCA_045123185.1 Bacilli bacterium
TTTATCAACTAAAGTCTATAACAATTTATCGGATATTAATAACATTGAAAATCCTACAAAAGGACAACTAGTTTTCGTAGAGAATGATTATAATAATGAAAATATGTATTTTTGGGATGGAACAGAATGGAAATCATTTAATGTATCAGAAGTTGCATACAACTACGCAGTATGGGATATTGAAATAATGAATAATCTAGATGCTGATATAGCAGTACCAATCGGTGCATTCTGTTTTGTCGAAACGTCAGGATATATGTATTTTTATACTGGCATTGAAGAACCATTGGAAGATGGTACATTAAGCAAGTGGAAAAAATTAAATATTAGTGTTGATATGGACTTATCAAGATATGCAATAAAATCAGAAGTTGAAGAAAGATTATTGGAAAAAGCGAATGTAAGCCATACCCATGAATATACAGAAATTTTAAATCATCCCGAAATACCATCACTAGAAGGTTATGCAACGGAAGAGTTTGTTACAAATAAAATTGCAGAAGCACAATTAACAGATAAAGAAATTGATTTAAGTGGTTATGCAACACAAACACAATTAGCCGAAAAAGCAGACATAGTTCATATGCATTCATACAATGAATTAACAGATACTCCAACGATACCATCTTTAGATGGTTATGCTACTCAAGAGTATGTCGGTGACGTGGTAGATGCTAATGTTATTTTTGATAATGACATGAATGTTGTTACTGGACTCGGAGGAATAAAAGCTGGAGATAACCTTAATGGATTAACATTGAAAGATATTGTCAATAAATTATTATTCCCTTATGTAGCTCCAACAATTTCTGCATCATTAACATACTCTCCAACTGGAAGCTTATTTGAATATGGACAAGTAATTTCAATTATATCTATCAATGGTAATGTAACTAAAAAATCTGAAATTATTACATCAATAAAATTTTTAGACAATAGTATAATATTAAATGAAATAACTGATGGTATAGGTGGCAGTGGTTCATATAAACATACTTTTGAAACACCTATGCAAATAACAAGTAATTTAAGTAATTCTAGATTTAGATTTTCAGTAACAGATGTTACCAATAAAACATATATATGTAATACTTCAGGATTTTCATTCTGTTATCCGTTTTATTATGGTATAGTTGATGAAAATTATAGTATTAACAATATTATTAATTCTTTAACCAAAAAAATAGAGACAAAAGGAACAAAAGCGTATACATATACAACAAATAATCAATGTATGGTTATAGCGTATCCTAAAGCATATGGGACACTAACAAAAATAACCGACCCAAATAATTTCGATGTAACTGGAACATTTACAGTTAGTGAACTAATTGTTAAATGTTTAGACAATACTAACCAAACATATTATGTATATGTAAATAATGCTTCAACCGTAAACAATTTTAGATTAACATTTACATTCTAGTGAAGGAGGTGTAAACATGAGCGATACAAGCTACGGTAAAGGTATATCCATTGCTTCGGGGTTCGACTTGGGAGCAAAGCTTCCACTTGATTCAAGAAGTATAGCATATACAATTGAAGAAAGGGATGCACACGTTGATAATGGTCGTGCATATGAGGGGATGCTATGTTATGTAATTGGAGATAAAACAACATATCAATATACTGGAACAGGATGGAAAGTTTTTGGTTTTGATATAGCAGACGTTGTTGTTCCACTTGAAAATAATCTAACATCAAACGCAACAGATAGAGCACTAGCAGCTAATCAAGGTCGTGTCTTAAAAGAATTAATTGACGCATTAGAAGCCAACACATATACTAAAGCAGAAATTGACGAAATTAAAAGATTATTAGACCAAGAAGATATGAGAGTTGGTCAATTATTAGATGAACTAACAAATCGTATTCCAACAAGAATGAGTCAATTAACCAATGATGTTAATTTTACTACTAAAGATTATGTAGATAAAAAAATCGAACAAGTTAAAAATGAAGCTGGAAGTAGTAGTGGTGCTAATGTTTATATAGGTGAAGAACCTCCTGAAGATACTTCAATGATTTGGGTAGATTCTTCCACTCCTTATACATTAGAACCTAATACTTATGAAAATAGGTTAAAAAACAATTATATAATGATGTTAAATAATTCCTATGGTAAAATATCTACAATCGAAAATGGGCTAACATCATTACAAAATGCAATCAATAAAATAACTAGTCCAGAAAATGCACAAAAAGTTACAGATTTCAATATTGAATTAAACGTTATGATAGATGATTGTAATTTATTAAAAGATAAATTAACAAAATCGAAAACATCAATTATTAATAATAGTTTATCATCGTCATTAAAAGCAGAAGCGAAAAAAGTACAAAAAGAAGTAAAAACATTTATATATTCATTATATGATTTAAAGCATCAAATTATGCTAGTTATTGATAGCGAAAGAATAACAATTGTTATACCAGAAGAACCAGAAAACCCAGATAAACCACCAGTAACAACAGTGGACAGTTGTTTATTAACTGAATTAGGTTTAAGTATTTTAACCGAAGATGGAATGCTAATATTAGCAGATGGGATGGACGAAGTTACATTTACTAGTGCTATCTTAACTGAATTAGGTTTAAATATTTTAACCGAAGATGGAAAAGTATTACTTGTAGATGGAATTGAAGATAGTAATAGTACTGAAATTTTAACAGAAGATGGTAAAGTATTATTGGCAGATGGGGTGAAAGATGATAATAGTACAGAAATATTAACAAATGCTATTTTAACTGAGTTAGGTTTAGTTTTAACTACTGAAGATAATAAACAAATTTTAAAAGGATAGTGATAAAAAATGGCTGAAGGTGTAAAAATTAGTGCCTTAACAGAAACATTAAATATAACTGGAAATGAATACATAATTATTAATCAAGATGGTGTAACAAAAAGAACAAAAATTAGTAACATTACATCCGTTGGAGGAGGTAGTGGTTCTCTGACTGGTGAGTATGTTGAATTAACTGCCGAAACTGGTGAAGTATATCGTCTAAAAGTTGACGATAAAGGAGAATTAATTGCTTATAGTCCTGAAGTAGACACTGCCGAACCAGCACAAGCAGATGCAGGGCAAAATATTTTATTTGACGGATTAATTATTAATCAAATTTATGGTACTGGTAATGATATTAAAGAACAACCAGTAACTCATAGCTT
>JBGVIL010000075.1:0-7560 GCA_045123185.1 Bacilli bacterium
TATCACTATTTAAATTTAAATCAACCATCCACACTTCTTTCATTGATTATCACTCCTTAATTCTTAATTTATATATTGCTTCACATATTTTACGATGTTTGCAATAACTACATGAATATTCTTCACCATAAAGGTTTATTACATTATCACAATCTTCTTTTAATGAATCTAAAACTCTATCTATTAAATCTTTAATCATATACCCTCCCATAAAACTACCTTGTCTTCTTCTAAAGATTTTTGTACATCAATTTCTCTTTGATTAGTAGAACCTTTATGAGCCAAAGTTAAATCTCTTTTATCTAATTCAAATTGTCCATCTATAAGTACAGTAACATATGTTATTATCTCTTTCCTCTTATTATCTTTCATTAATTGTTCCCAAGTAAAACCAGTCCATAAATATATTGGTTTATTCACTTCTGCTTTTATCCTTTTAACTAGATTTAATATTATATCTAAATCTTGATGTAAAGGCTCTCCTCCTAATAAGCAAATGCCAGTTACGTGAGAATCTTGGGCATAACTAATAAGAGTATCTTCAACTTCTTTTGTATATGGTTTACCATAATTAAAATCTTGAGCATCCTTGTTCCAACATCCCACACAATGGAAGTTACATCCTGTAACAAACAAAGTAGTATTGATACCATTCCAATTACTTATATCGTACTTTCTTAAATCTGCATAATTCATTCTAGCACCTCCTTAAAGGGAGGAGTTACCTCCCTAATTATTATAGATGTTTAACTCTATTGATTATATCTTGTGTTCTTCCTTCGTTCCATGTTCCATCATCTGATAGATAACCACAGACTCTTCTACATACTGACATTTGTTTAATATCATTGTTACCACATTGAGGGCAAGTCCATTTACCATCTACGTACTCCATAACTCCTTTTAATCCACATACGCCACAAGTATCACTTTCAAAGTTTATTTCACCATACATTATCTCCTCATATATATGTTGTACTACTTGTAATAAGGCTTCTGGATTCTTTTGCATTGGATAAGTTTCACAATAACTAACTGCTCCACCTAAACTATGGTCTTGTAAAGTAGCTTCAAATGAGAACTTACTGAAAGCGTCTATTTCTTCTCTTACATCTACATGATAAGAGTTAGTAATGAAGCCCTTGTCAGTTACATCCTCTACCTCACCAAACTCTCTTCTGATTGCTTTACAGAAGAAATCTGTTGTGCTTTCTTGTGGTGTACCATATAAAGCCCATCTAGTGTGAGGATTATTAGCTTTCCACTCTTTACACTTATCTTCTAGGTAAGTTATTAGTTTTAAAGCAAATTCATGACCTTCTTCTGTAGTATGACTAACACCTTTAGTGACTTTAGTAGCTTCATATATACCACTATACCCTAATGTTACTGTAAATCCTTTCTTATCTATAACATCAATTATATCATCATCTGCGTTCAATCTTGATATAGCACCATATTGCCATAAGATAGGACAAACCTCTGCTTTAACTCCTTTTAACTTGTTGTATCTTATTTCACCCATTCTTCTGCATAAGTCTAAATATTTATCTAATACTTCAAAGAAATCTTTGTTATCTCTCTTAGCTTCCAATGCTACGAATGGTAGATTTACTGTTTGTACTCCTAAATTACCTCTACCGTAAAATATTGGATTACCTTCATCGTCAAACCAAAGTGAAAGGATTGCCCTACATCCCCAAATATCTTCAACTAGGGTCGCTAATCCTAGCCAGTTCTCTTATGAACTTCTCTATGTTACCATAGAGGTTGAGACTATATCACATTCTTAATTACTATTACCATAATTAAGAACCCTGCCATTTCCACTCGCTTGAGTGTACCCTACTCATTCCCATAATAATATTTCTTTATTATTTATTTTCGGTAGTCGTTAGACTTTTAATTTATAGTTTAATTTTTAATTAAATATAATTTATTGATATTATTCCATAATTTAAATACCCTTTAGATTTTCCTTGCAGATAATGTTTTATTGTTGTTGTTGTTACGCCAAGAATATTTGCCAATTCTGATTTTGTTTCATATATTACTGCTTCTCCGTTCACATATACAACTTTATAAGGTTTGTAAGGTCTACTTTTTAAAACTTTCATACAATGTAAATCATTATCTCTAGCACTTACCCATTCTAAATTATTTACATTATTATTAGTTTTATCGCCATCTATATGATTTACCTGTTCATAATTATTAGGATTGTCTAAGAAATGTATCGCTACTAATCTATGTCTAAAATATCTCTGTTTTCTATTATTTTGTTTATCATATAAGTATACCCTACAATATCCACAATTATTTTTATCACCTACAATTAATTTTCCAGTTTTATCATTTTTTACATCTCCATTTTCATTAATCGAATATAGACCTTCCCATTCTTTAATTGATTTCCACATATAATCACCTCCTTTAATTTAATTAAATTTATTAAACTATAAATATTTAGTACGGTAAGTTATCCCTTGGGACTTTCTCCGTTTAGACAGGTTTTCTAATAATATCACTACTATTAGCCACAGAATGTGTTTATGGTTGGGAAAGCATAACCTATTACTTCTTTCATCTTTTTAACACTCATATAATCTGGATTCATTCTTATACTAGTACACTTAACAGCTAATTGTGTTAACCAGAAATATTCACTACCTTCATAAGTATTATTTTCATCTAAGAAATATAATAACTTAGGGAATGTTTGAGTTGCTTCTATACCAAACTTATTCTTCATACCTTGTATTCTTTGTTTAAATATCTCTTCTGCTAATAAAGCAACTTCATAAGCATATTCTGGGTCTTCATTTAAATAAATACATACACTCATAAAAGGTGATTGACCATTGCAAGTTTGTAAAGTATTTACTTGATAGTTGAAAGTTTGTACTGCGTCTTTAATTTCTATCTTTAATTCGTCTTCTATTATTTGGTCTCTTACTTCTGGTGTTATTGGATATTTAGCAAACTTATTTTCTATCTTCTCTTTACTTATTCTAACAAATGGTGCTAAATGTGTTAAGGAAATGGTTTGCCCACCGTATTGCGAACTTGCTACTTGTGCTGATATTTGTGTAGCTATATTCATGGCTGTCTTAATTGACTGAGGTTTCTCTATTAATTTATTATTTATAACTGTTCCATTTTGAAGCATATCTTCTAAATTAACTAATTCACAATTATAAATAGGGTTGATAAAGTAATCTAAATCATGTAACTTAATCACTCCTCTATCATGTGCTTCCATTATATCTTTAGGTATAACTTTACGTGCTAAAGCCTTACTAACTTCACCAGCTATTAAATCTCTTTGAGTAGAGTTCATATATCCCTTCTTATTAGCGTTCTCTGTTAAAGTATCTTTATTACTACCATTGATTATACCAAGTACATCTTTATAAAGTTTTTGATTACTTTCTCTTATTTCTGTTCTCTGTCTTCTATATTCTTCATAAGCCTTGCCAACCTTACCATCTGTTATTTTTAAATATTCTACAACTACATCTTGTATTTCTTCTACACTTATTTCTTCTTTATCTTTTAATTTATTTTCTATTAAAGGCAATAGTAAAACTATATCTTCTATAAACTTATCTTTATTTCCATACACCTCCTCATAAGCTTTTCTAATTGCGTCTTTAATTCTATTTGAATTAAATTCTTGTATTCTACCGTCTCTTTTGATAATATTCAAATCTTATTCCTCCTAACAATTTTTATATAGTACATCATAAAGATTGCTTAATAAATCATATACCTCTAAATAATCTAAGTCCAAGTCATATTTATCAATAACCCCCTTTACGTCACCAGGTCTAATATTTCCTAGGTATTCTAATAATCTTTCAACTTGATGTTTATTCATCTCTAATTCCTCCTCATATATTATATTAACATATTTATTATTTTTTGTCAACTAATTTTTAATTTATTTTATAAGTTTATCTTTCTCATACATTTTTATCATAACACCATTTTCATCCTTACCACACAATCCATTTAAAAATAGTTTATAATAAGGGATGATTGTGGTTACTGGTCTAACGCTATCTTCATTTCTATATTCATGATATTCCTCTTCTTCATATTCAATATTAAATACATTTAAATTGACGTTTTCAGCTACTATAGTTCTTCCATCTAACATGGTTATAGCTATTTTAAATAAAGTATTTCCAGTCTTTTCTATGTCCATATTAGTTATCATAGTTTCATTAAAATTAATTTTCATTATTCATCATCTCCATAATCACATTTAGGACAATAGCATTCGTGCATAATTTCTTTACATTCAAATCCTTGGAATTCCCCTCTATCTTCTTCATAGGCTTCATATTCTAAATCACTACCACAATTAGGGCATTTATTTTCTTTAAAACATATATCTTCAAACTCACCTAAGAGTTGAGAAGGTGCTAGTTTTAATTGCATATATAATTCACCAATATCCTCTGCAGTTTGTCTAAAATCCCAACCATTAAATTCTAATATTAATTCTATTAACTCTCTAATGCTCATTATCACCATCTCCTTTAAATAACTTAACTACTTCTTCACATTCTTTTAAAAACTCTTCGTCTGGTTTATCATTTATTATTTTTAAATATTCTTCTTTTGTTAAACGCACCGTCTTATCCCCCACTACTACTTTAACCCACATATAATCACTCCAATGGCGTTTTACTATCTATTATATTATTTAAATGGTCTCTCATTTGTTCTAATATATTTAATGGTAATTCGTATAAATTATCATTGCAATAAACTTTAAATACTACCTCTTTAGTCCAAGGTTGTGTTTTTGTACTTTCTGCAATTCTTTTAACTTCTTCCATATTTTTGTCGAGTTCTTCCGTCCTATCCAAATATCTTCTTGCTCTAAGTTTTATAAATTCTAAAGATTCTGAATTACAAAGTTCAGATAGTGGACACTCATCGCATTTAACATCATAACAAGAACAAGCATAAAAATCATCTATAGTTTCACATTTTAACGTATCTTTACATAATAATACTTTACTATCTACTTTCATTATTTTAATCTCCTTCCGCACTGAGAGTATACAGGTAGTTTATCATATTCTTCTTTACTTATTGGTACGCACTCACTACAGTAAGTTTCACCTTCATATACCACTAAATCTGAATGACTTCTTTTGCACCTTTGACAATAGAATTGATTTACTTTAGTCATTTTAATATCTGAGTGTATTATTCTATTATCATTCCACGCTGTTATACAACCTTCTCTAATTCTCAAACTCATTATAACACCCCTTTTTTAATTTATCGTATATTTCTAATGGTATTTTATTTTCATATTTTTTTAAAGTTTTTTCTATATATTCTTTCCTTGCTTTGATAAAAGATAATTCAGCTTCCTCTTTTGTATTATAACATCCTAGTGTTGTTCCTATATTTTCTATGCTTATATGTGCCGTATACTTCTTAGTGTCTTTCCTAAAAGTAACACCTCTTGATATTTCTGTATCATGCTCTGAAAATAAACAATTTATACTTTGTGGTACAAATATACACGTATTTGGACTATAAACTTTATTTCCTTTTACAAGAATATCTTTGTCTAAATGTATTACTTCGTTTTCTACTTCATAATAGTTAGTATCAAACCATTTTTTAAAATTGCCATAGAAATGCCATTCTTCACATACAGTACAATCTTTATATGTTGGTTGATATTCTTGATACTTAATACTGTAACATCTTTTCATCATACTGTGCCACACTTTATAAGCTTTAGTGTTTTTACCATATTCATCAACCGTATTCTCTTCGCCTATATAACCAACACCATATACAGTTGGAATATAAGGATTTGTTACGCTCCCAGATTTAAAATGACTGTATCTTGTTGTTTTAATGTAACCATCTTCAAACCGTATATCTATATCATTGGCATTGCGATATTCTATTATTGTTGCTTTCATTCCTTGGTTTAAAACTCTAGTTTCTCCAATTCTCATTCTTAAGTTAGCCATATAATCATCTCCTTTCTATACCTATATTGTATCATATATAGGTATAGAAGTCAATACTTTTTAATTTATTTTATAATTCTTTTAAATATTCTCTTACGTAATACTTTAGTATATTGTATACGTATAGACTACTAACTTCTTTTTCTACGAAAAAGAATGGTATATTATATCTAGTATATATAGTATGAAGTAATGCCAAGAATGACTTAGGTGTTAATTCACTATTATAATTATGCTGAATTATATCCATATAAGTAGCGTCTTCTATCATAATTACCATAAATCCTCCATCCTTTTTACAGCGTTCCATCTCTCTAAAAAATCGAGCCTTACCCTTTGTTAAATTACCAGCTAGTTCATCTAAAGAAGCTTTTCTTTCTACCGATATACTAAACACCATTTCTTCTGTATTCTTCATAATAGGATTGGGTTTGATGACTATACCATAGTCACCATAATCCAAGTTCCTAAATTCATTGTGTATATTTAATTTATCATAAGTTTCTTTAATATGCAACTTCTTTTCTCTTTTATCAACTAGAATATAAGTATAATCAGTAAATATCTTTTTAATGTTTGTGTCGTTCATTAGTTATTCCTCACAATCTTCGTTATCCGTTACTTGTTGATAGAACTCCTCATAACATTCTGTGGAGCATAAGCGACCTTGACAAAACCATTCTATATATTCTGTTTCTTCTCCACACATCATACAAGGTCTTTTATAATCACAAGTTATTAAACCATAGTCATAAACATGATTCTCTGTAAACTTCATTATATTACCCTCCTATAAGTTTCTAATATCTTTTCTGTTTCTGATAAGGTAATCCATTCGCCAGTAGCCTTATCCATCCTCTTCTTATTTCTATCTGGGATAGAAGCCACATATATGACATCATATTCATCCAATGGATTGCGTGATAAGGTCTTCTTATATACTTTGACTTCTAACATTTCGCCTTTATTTAGATTATATAAAGTTACGAATGGTGTTCCATATGAGTTAGTTTTAATTTTTAATACTGCATATACATCCTCATTCCAAGAGTCATCTTTATAAGAAATAAATCCTTGATACTCTAGCATTGCTTTAAACTTATCTTTTAATGGTAAATCTTCATTACTTAATTTCATTTCACAATAATTCATTAAACTTAGTATATCTATTTCTCTTATTTGTTTTTCTGTAATCTTGTTAGCGAAAGGTCTTATTTCATCAAAAGTTAATCCTAATGGTAATTTCTCTCTATTTAATACCTTTTTGCCATATAATGCTTCAAATATTTTAACTTCTCCTAATAGCTTCTTACTGCCACCAAATTCTTCAAAGAAATCTAATCTTATTAAGATATCTAATTGTCTGCTATTAATAGAAGTGGTTTGTAAATCCATTAATAAATCCATGAATGTTGGATATTCATTATTTCTTAAATAATAAAGTTCTTCACCAACTTTTTCATTTAGATATTTATAACTGCTAATACCTTTATAAATACTATTGGTTTCTTTATCCATCATATAGTCTGCTTTAGAATATCTAAAT
>JBGVIL010000076.1:0-4086 GCA_045123185.1 Bacilli bacterium
GTATTTAAAAATCAACCATTAGAAATTGGTGATATGATAATTGTATATGGTATAGATGAAAAACCTAAGAAAACTAAAATGGATGGTAAATGGATTGAAACAGGAGAATATGAATTATGGTTAAGTGATTATAAAATTATTTCTCAAGATTAGGAATAAACAAACAATTAAAATAGTATAATATAATATAAAAGTTAAATCAACAATTAAAACAAAGGCATAAAACTAAATAGTTTTGTGAATTTTTGAAATTGTTGATTTGATACGGATGAATAAAGAATTTAATAAACGAATGATAAAAAATATTAATTTGATAATATACGGTAAGTATATATTATATCAATTGTCAAATTAGTTGACATAACACAAATATTGTTAAGGAGTTGATATTATTTGTATTCAATTAAGATTGTAACAACTGATAAAGAAATTAATCTAGATAATCTATCGGAACAAGATACTGAAATGATTTTAAAAAACGTATATGAGTCAATTAAAAATATTCAGGAGTATATAAAATTTACAGATAGTATAAAAATATCTGCTTTTGAACTTGAACATTTTGTAGTTCAATAGCCAACAAACATAAGAATATTTAAACAATTAAAAATATTCTTAACAAGTTAAAGGATTTATGATTTTGGTCAGTATGTATGTCAGTCAATAAATAATTTAAATAATTACGGAGGTAATATATATGAAAATATTAAGAAAATTAGAAGGTGAAATGAAGGAACAAGAAGTAAAAGAAGAAGAATTGGTTGAGAAAGAAAAAGAACAAATAAGTGAAGGAGCATTTATGGAGTTAATAATGAATGAAGTGAATCATAAGACACTAAATATAATGGCTCCATTTGATGATAAATTAGTTGAACATGTAAGAACATTTGCTGATAATTTATGGTATTATGAAGCAGATGAGAAAAGACCTTTATATGTTAATATTTCAAGTCACGGAGGTTATTTAGCATCTTTATTAGCAATATTAGATATATTACAAGATTTAAAAGATGAGTGGGATTGTACAATTATGACTAATTGCAGTGGATATGCAGAGAGCTGTGGATTTATATTATGGTGTTTTGGTGATGAACGTTATATGGGAAAATATGGAGAATTAATGTGTCATACAATTAAATATAATTGGGAGGGTAGCCCTGATGACCATGAAAAAGAATTAAAGAGAACTAAACAAATGCAAACTAAAATAGATAATATAATAATGGAAAAAACTCCAATAAGCAAAAAGCAACTGAATAAATGGTATAAGGAAGGCGACCATTTTATCGATAGAGAAGAAGCATTAAGATTAGGGTTATTAACTCTTGAGAAGGAAGACGAATAATGAAATGTCCTTTTATTATTAAAAAATGTATTAAATGTGGTAAGTTATTAGTTGCTAACACTATAAATTTCCCTAGAAGAAAAGATAGTAAAGACGGCTTAAGAAATTATTGTAAGGAATGTAATAAAGAAATAGGTAAAAAGTACAGAGAAGAACATAAAGACGAACTTACTAATTATAAAAAAGAATATATGAAAACTGAAAAAGCCAAAGAGTCTCATAGAAAAGCAAGTAAAAAATATAGAGAGTCCGAAAACGGAAGAGAAAAAATAAATGAATATAAGAAAAATCATAAAGAAGATATAGCTAGTTCTAAAAAAGAATGGTATGAAAACAATAAAGATATATCGTTAGAGCGTAGTCAAAAGCATTATAAAGAAAATAGAGAGCAAAAACTAAATTATCAAAAACAATATTATAAAGATAATAAAAATAGTATATTAGAATATCGCAAAGAATATCATAAGAAAAATCCAGATAAAGCCTTTAATTCCCAATCTAAAAGACGTAGTTTAATAGAAATACAAGAGAATAATTTTACTAAGGAACAATGGCTAGAAATGATGGAATTCTTTGATTGGAGATGTGCATACAGTGGCGAAAAATTTAACAATAATAGAACTATCGACCATATAGTACCCTTATCAAAAAATGGTGAACATAAAGCATATAATTTAGTCCCTATGTTAAAGAATCTAAATAGCAGCAAACATACAAAAGATATGCTCGAGTGGTATAAAGAACAACCTTTCTTTTCTGAAGAAAGATTAAATAAAATATATGAATGGCAAGAATATGCGAAAAATAAATGGGATTTAGAAGATGAATAATTAAAACGTATTTGAGGGGAGGTGATGCTCGCAAATCAAACGAAACCACTAATATAAAGAAAGGGGAATAAAAGTGGGAAGAAGAAGAGAAGATTATCATTGTAATCAATGTGGAAGAAGATTACCGAATGGAAAATATACATTGTGTGATGAGTGCCATAGTGATTTGATTAAAAATAATTTACTAAAGAAAGAAGAAAAGAAGGTAGAGATACCTAAAAGAAAAACAATTAGAAGAAAGAATAAAGATAATAAAATAGAAATAGAATCATTAGGTGGTAGTACAACAGATGTTACTGGAAGTTGTTTTGCAATATACTACCCAACAAATGAAGAATATAAAGGATGTTTTCTAATAGAATGTGGAATGATTCAAGGAGGAACTGTATTACAAGATTATAATGACAATAAAAAAATGATAAGTTCTATTCCATATGATATAGCAGAATTTATGTTAGTGTTGCATTGTCATTGTGACCATATAGGTAATATATGTTCAAGTGTGCCAAATGGATTTAAAGGTAAAATATATGGTTCAAAAGAAACATTAGCAATATCAGAAAAATTATTGCTTGACTGTAGTTTTATCCACGATAGAAATATTAGCGATTTAAACAAAGGAAAGAAATCTTATGATAAGTTATATGATAAAAGTGATGTTTATTTAGCAATTGATAGATTCCAACATATACCAACTAATGAATTAATTAAAATAAATGAATATGTATCTATTAAGTTATTAAATAATTCACATTGTTTTGGTGCTAATCAAGCAGAAATATTTATTAGAAAGCCTTCTAATCACGTAGTTAAAATATTATATACTTCAGATTTAGGCTCAAAACATAATGTAGATTTCCAACCATTTGTAGTAGAAAATGAATTATGTAGTAAAGCTGATATTGTAATAATGGAAAGTACTTATGGTAATAGAGATTCATTTACAAAAGAACAGTGTTTATTAGAAAGAAAAGATTTATTAAAAAATATAAAAGAAGTAGTAGATAAAGGAAATAGATGTTTAATACCTTGTTTTAGTTTCCAACGTTCACAAATGGCAATGTGTATGCTATACGAGGAATTCAAAGATGTAGACTTAGGTAACACAATGATAGTAGTAGATTCAAGGCTTACAAATGAAATAAATAATGTATTTATGGAAATCCTCGAAGATGAGCAGCGCGAATATTTTAAAGAGGTATTAAATTGGGAACGATTTAAATTTATAACATCATTTAAAGATACTGAAAAATTAATGGCTAGGAAAAATCAACCTATGATTATAATATCTTCAAGTGGAATGGTAGACAATGGACATGCGAAGAGTTGGGCAGAATCATTATTACCAAATAAAAATGATGCTGTATTCTTCATAGGCTATTGTGGTAAAAATACTTTAGGAAACAAAATACAAAATCCTGATACTAAAACTGTTACAATTGATGGTATTGTTTGTCCTAAGAGATGTAAGATAATTGTATATAAAACATTTTCATCTCATGCTCAACAATCTGATTTATTAGAATATATCAAGCATTTAAATATAGGAAAATATATTATATTACACCATGGTAATCAAGAGGCAAAAGAATGTTTAAAAATATTAGCAGAGGAAGAAACTAGAAATATTGAAAAAACTTCTAAAATAGTAATCGCTGATAAAAATAATGATACTTTTAGTATATAAAATGGAACATTTTTTAATATTTATCGTATAATAAAGTATAGGGATATTTACTCCCTATACTATTTTTTAGGAGGGATATATGAAAATCATAATTGTTGGTGGAGGTGTGAGTGGAGTTTTTACTTCTTTACAGCTCCTATCTGATGGCTTTAATGGAGAAGATATAACTATACTTGAACAAGGAAATTTAATTGAAAATAGAAAATGTTTTGTTGATAAAAATA
>JBGVIL010000077.1:0-2202 GCA_045123185.1 Bacilli bacterium
AAAACATCCGTATCTGCCACAGATGATGCTAAAGTTAAGTCTGAAATTGTGGCATTAGCCATAATGATTCACCTCTTTTATTTTAAAATTAAATTTTTACCGTCTTTAGTAACAAGCTCTACCCCACTAGAAGTTTGTATAAATGTTATTCCTTTTTTAACAAGGTAGATGGTATTAGGAATTTGTATGTCGGGTAATTCATCCACTACTTCTATTTTATATCCATTCCAAGTCGTACATTCATCCTTACCATTCAACTTATTCATTAAAAGAGCATATAATGTCATATCCATATATCACACCTCCTTATTTTTATATATTTAATAGTTTTCCATAGGCATATCATTGTTTTCTTCTATTACGATATTTCCCTCATTGTCAATCTTTACAATTACATCATTAATTAATTCTTCCACTCTATATGGAATAGGAGGAGTAGCCGATTGACAACCATCTCCATCTACTATAACAAACTGTATTTTAGATTCACCAACAAATTTTGTATGTTCAGGTAGTAATTTAATCATGATAGTTTGTCCTTGCAAAATTGTAGTTTCAACGCTATCTTTTCCGTTAGCGGTTTCTACAAAACCAACAGCTTTAAGAAGATTAATTCTTTGATAGCTTTTTAATTCAAAATTATATTTTTCTATTTCAAATTCGATAGTTAAACTATCATATTTATAAAAATAAAGTGGCGAACTTAACTTTACTTTTTTATTGTCTTTGCTTATTGTTACAGTTACTTTCTTTATCATTGACATATAACCATCATCCTACCCATAAACCAAAGTTGTGCCAATATAAATTTTTATAATTTTAGTTGTACCAATGTAAACTTCTTTGATTGTAGAAGTTTCATTTTTAATACTTTCAACATTATTAGCTTCTGAATCCATTTATATCACCCTTTAATAAAGTAAATTACTGTATCAGATTTTACTTCCAAAGCATTGTATTCTTCTTGTGTTCCTACCCAAATAGAATAACCGTTAATAGTGTTTGCATTCCCTCCATTAGCTGGCAGTGATGTAGGCACATCCGTTTTAAGTGCATAGAAATATAAATTTGTAGATAGCTCTGAATTTACATAGTCTTGTGTAGCCAATCCATCTATACTTGGAATAGTTGGTTTATCTGTTAAATCATTGTATGAGTGTACATGATTTATTGTAGCATACTTATCATCGTGTGTATGAGTTGTATCAGATTTAGTAGATAAATCTGTTTCTGTTTTATTTTTAAAATCTAATAATTCTTCTTTTATAGCAAAGCTATCAAAGTTAGGTAAAACTGGAACATCAGTTAAATTATTATACGAATGCGTATGTGAATATGGTGCATATGCTTCATCGTGACTATGATTATTACTAGCCTTAGTTTCTAATTCGTTTCTTGTATTATATTCTAATAAATCTATTTTAGCATCTAAATCTGATATTTCATTTGTTACTAATTGTTTTGATGCATAATCCGTAGTTAATTCTTCTTTTGTTACTAAATTGCTAATATCTTGATGGTCTGTCAAATAACCTAAATCATTTTCTAATTGACTTACAGATGTTGGAATATCTTCAAGTCTTGCATAATTTTCTAGGTTTGCCGCACCAAATAATGAAGTTCTTGCCTTATAAGATTTGTCATCTTTTGTTATAAGCATATATGCATCTTCTAAGTCTATCATTTCTTCTAAATCACTGATTGCATTATACCCATTACCGTGTCCATGTACAATAGGAACATCATTTTCAGATGTAATAATGTTTCCATCTTCATCGGTAATGATTTCATAGTTATTGATTAAATCGTCAACATTAAATGTAAAGCAAGGCGTAGCACATTGGCAACCATCTTTATCTCTTATAACAAGTTGCATTCTAGAAGTTCCAATAAATGAAGTATGATATTGTGACAGATTAACCATAATAAGATTATCGTCTATAATTGCAGTTTGAATGCTGTCAATTCCTTCGGGTGTTTCAACATAAGCTATTGCCGAAAGTGGAATAATTTTTTCATAACCAACATAATTATTAATATTAAAGTTATATTTTTCAACTTCAAAATATAATGTTAATGTATCATTTTTATAAAAATTTAAAGGACAACTGAGTTTTACGGAATTGTTATTTTTATTTATAGTTAATGTAATCCTTTTAATCATTGACATACGTGAGTTGCCTCCTTACTAAAATCCAAAGA
>JBGVIL010000078.1:0-10674 GCA_045123185.1 Bacilli bacterium
ACCTTTTATAACTTTATTAATTTTTGATTTCGGATTCGTAATTCCAGTTATCTTTGTAATTTTAGAACAGCTCATTGGTTCATTAAACCATTTTTGTCCATTTTTATTTATTAGGTAAATATATATACTTCTTCTCTGGTCTCTTTTTTTCAATTGTTCTTTGGAACTATAATGACATATTCCATTTTTCATTCCCCATCTTAAATATTTTCCAACCGTATCACTATGTATACCAAAAATATCAGCTAGAATAAAAGTTGTTAAATCTGGATTTTTTTCTATGTTTTGTCTCCAGTAATCACAAACTGAAATACGCAATGATTTTTGTGCATTTTTATCAATTTCTTCCCAATTTATATTGGTTAAGTCAAATCGTTTAAAATACTCACATTGTTCAATACTATTTCTTAACCATTCAATATTAGACTTTCTTGCATCAATTACAAAATAGTTTTTATTATATTCATATCCATTTAGAACTGCAATATCATATTTTATCATATCGTTTTCATGTTCTTCTTCATAACTTCTCCCAGTAAATCGTGGACAATTTTGATAATGTTGTTCTCCATGTACTTCTATAATACAATTGTTTACAAATAAATCATATCTGAACTTAAATCCTTTTATTTTGTATTGTGTATCAAAATTTAACCCTAAACATAACAATACATTGTTTATAACTTTTTCAGGATAGGAAATTCCATCATTACATACGTCACAATTTGGATGTCCAGTTTTTGTTAAATTAAATATACTTGTTTTTTTAATTCTTCCGCAATCACATTTCATTTCTACATACTTTGGAGAACATGAACTATGAGTATATGCATCTTCAATATTAACAAAATATTTTATTAAATGTGGATGGGTTGTTGCTATATCGTTTATTCCTTGAATAATTACCTTGTTTTTACAAATACCACAACCTCCATTTGTTATTATGTAAGAATTACGACTAACTTCATATTCATGACCACAATTTTTAAATTTTATTTTTGTTTTTTTATCCCTGTGAGTATAGTTGCCAACCAATTCATCTCCGTTTTCAATTAACGTATTTATGAATTTTAGAAATCCTTGCTTGGTCTGTTTTGTAACTTTATTTGGTTTAAATTTATCTTTTAATTCTTGTGGTATTTCTTCAAATGTTTTATATAATGTTGTCTTGCATGATTTACACATAAAATATCTCTCCCTTTCCGAACATCTGTTTGTTTTTACACTTATAATATAGTTTTTTAAAAGATGTTTTTCAACCTTAAGATTAAGATTTTTATGTTAATGGATATAATAAAAGTCACCTACATGACATAGATGACCTCTATATATCTATTATTCAGCAGAATCAGTGATAACGATATCTGAAGCTGGAGTTAATTGTACGGTGAACTCAAGAGCAGAGTTTACTTCCGCTGCTGATAATACTACTGCTACGAAGGCTTCGAATTTTACTGTTAATGAATCTGGATACTTAATCTCTACTGAATGTTTTTCTCCATCTTGCATAGCACGAACTGCCATGAATTCTGCTTTAGAATATACGCAAGTATAGTCTAATGAGTCACCAAAGTCGCGTAACCCATTAATGTACGTTTTGTTTGAGTTGGCAAGTGTCGTTACCTCAATTTTTTCTGTTGACTCAGATAACTCAGCTGTTGATTTTAAGCCTTCAATTAAAGTGTCATCTAATTTTAAAGTAATACCTTTTGATAACATTGCTGTTACAGCCACATTAATCATTCCTTTCTATTTGTGATACATTTCATATGTACCATCATTATTTGTTTTAACTGTTGCTTGGAATCTAAATTCCTTATAATAAATTTCATCATATTCTACTGGTGATGTGTAAACTTTCACCATATTAATATCATTGAAATAACTTTCAATTATATCAGTATATTTAAAAATGTCCATAGGATTTTCAACAAATAAAATGACATTAGTAGTTAAGTCTGAAAGGACAATTCTACCACTGCATTTTTGTTTATCTGTATCACTATGTTCAATAACTAAAAGTGGTAGTTTACCTTGTTGAGGTAAGAAACCTAAGTAGATAGGTAATTCTGTAATACCACTTAATTCATTATTAATTTGCGTGGTCAGATTTATTAAACTCATAAACTACCACCTCCCTATAATAAACGATAAATGTTTTCTTTTATAAAAACAGACACTTTTTCAGCATCATAAAATTCTCTAGTATCGCGGACAAAATATTTAGGCGGTAATCCCCTAGTGAAACGGAACTCTCCATTTCCAAGTGGGAAAACCCATGGTGTTTTTCTCCCATTACCATCACTAGCATAAATTCCCGTTCCTAATTCATTGTCTTATTTTGTTACCGTATAGGCTTTTTATCCTACACTTCTATATGTCACCATATAGTTCGGCATATATTTTCACCATATATCATTAAGATACTTAGGTGTCGAACACTCTTGCCAACATTATATTCTTACAATAAAAAAGAACCTATTGTAAGGTTCAGTTAGTATGCTCTACGGTACTTATGATGCTTTAGTTTCACAAGTTACCTCGGTATTGTCTTTATTAAATTCTCCATTTAAATATCTTTGTTTAAATTCTTCAAATTGTTCTGGTGTGTTATCTCCATATCCGTATAAATCATGGAATAATTTATGTACTTCTTTACATAAAAGAACACCATTAGAAGTATTGTTATGCCATTCTGCCACATATTCTTCTAATTTATGTAATTCTTCTTCAGTGTAATCTTTTACTTGTGGTTTAATGTTTATATTATTTACTGCATGAGCATCTAAAACAATGGAATTAAAACTGTATAAATGATGAACATCACTATTACCACCATGGACTTGTTTTCCAGTTAATTGACATTTATATTTAGCATTTACATATGTTTGTTTTTTCCATTCTTTAGCAAACACTCTAAGGTGATTTGTAATTGGTGTTATTCCACCTTTCCACATAGGGTTGGATTCACCTTTACTATCTAGACCTAACTGTCTAATTTGTTGTCGTCTTGAACCATTGTTATTTTCCCAGGATTTTTTTACTGCTTGTCGTTGTTTATTACTCATATTTTTTTCAACTAATGTATCGTGATGTAAACATCCACAACTCTTCTTCAATCCTGATTTTAAATCTCCACTTCTTGCAGTTGTCATATTTCCACAATCACATAAACAATTCCATTTTGCATAACCTCCTACTTGTTCCTCACATAAACTAACAATAGTTAATCTACCAAAACGTTGTCCAGTTAAATCTTTTGTTTTTGTTTTTGAAGTATGTTTAGAACGACATTCTATAAGACCACAACTTCTTCCATTTTTATAGCGTATAGGTTTAATTTGTGTTATATGACCACATTCTCCCCATTTGATAGAAACTTTTTCAGTTGAATTTATATAATCACTAACTAGTTCATTACCATCTTTATTTAATAAATTAATAAAATTAACATAACTTTTTTTAGCTCTTCCGACTTGATGTTCTGAATTATATTTAAACTTATCTTTTAAATCTTGTGGTAACTCTTCAAAAGTTTCATATTGTTTTATCTCACATACAGCACACATAACAATCATCTCCCTATCGAACGTTTGTTCTATTTACACTTTTAATATAGTATTTTTAAAACAAAAATTCAACCTTGGTTTATTTTAAATTTAATAAAGAGTTTTACCGATTTTGCTCGATTTTCTTAATATATGTTTCCATATATTCACTGCACAATGTTTACAGTGCATAGTTACAACCTTTAGGAACTACACTGATTTCTGCTAAGCCACCACTCCAAGTAATAGGCATAATGGTAATGCTACTTTTAAGTTTACCAGTTCTCACATATGTTCCATCTCCACCGATATTAGCATCAATGATATCATGTTCCATTTGTTTCATTTCACTGGCAACTTGTTTAAGTCCATTTTCAGTGCCTTGTTTAATTGCATCTTCAATCTCATCAAGAGTTTTTGTTAATCCTTTTAAGTCTAGCTTAATTTCATATTTCATTATGAATCACGCTTCTTAACTAAGAATGTTACACTCTTAGGTAAGATGAGAAATTCGGAGAACTGTTGAAAAGATTGAACGACATATAATTCACCATCATACTGAATAGCTTTAACTTGTCGTACTTCAAACATTCCATCAGCCATATCCATAGACACTTCGAAGCTAGATGAACTATCAATCCCATATTTCTCACGTGCAAGTGATGTGGAGATTGGTGTCAGACAACAAGGGATATCTGAAGCTAACTCCTCATATTTTACAGTTACCACACCATACATATTAGGAGCAGATGTAGTGGAAGTCATGAGAACACAAGTGTCTGTATAGAATAAGTTCATTACTCCCATGCTTACCACACCCTTACTTTAGCTTTTCCTTGTGGTAACGGTAATCTATCTTTTAAAGATTGAGGTAGTTCAGATTGTTCAGATACTTCAGCTGAAGTCATAAATGTCACTGAACGTCCGTTACTACTAATCTGTTTTATTGAAGAATTTCCGTTTGAAGCTAATGAGCGTGATAGCAATGATTGACGAACTAAGATTGTCGCATATTCAATAACTACCACATAGTAATTAGCAACTAGAAGAAATGCTTCATCATATGTATAACTACGAGGATAGACGTGAAGGATACAAGCTTTAGCACTAATGGTTAAATAGAATGTTAAATATTCATCCAAAATAGTTTTCAATTCTTTATCATTACTGGCTAGAGATTTGATTTCCTCTTGTTCTCCATTCGTAAGCAATTTTTTCATAGGGTTTAAGCATAGTTCCAGGATTTCTTCAATTTCTGAACACATCTCTAAATCCATTGAATCGATAATCATATGCCTATCACCTCACTTTTATAGTTAATTAATTACTCTGCAGCAATTCGTATAATACTTTTTGGTCTAGCAATCATTGCACCAAATACAAATAATGCTTTGTAGAATTCTGTAAAGTTTGCTTCATGTTCACCTACTGCTTGTTTTTCAATTAAAGCAACATAGTTTAATGCGTCTTTTTGAAGAACTAATACTTCTCCATCTTCAATTAAGTTAGATACACGAACTTCACATCCTGATAGAGGAACACCTAATAATCCACGAGATTCAGTGAATACATGGAAACTTCCTTTGAATTCAGGAGATTGTTCTAATAACATTAATGATTTGTAGTTCATTAAGATTACTCGGTCTTGAACTGGAACTTCAACTGCATCTAAAGCACGTACTGCTTTATTAATTTCATCAACGATGTTAGCTTTAGATAAAGTTGCTTGTTGTTTTTGAATATCTTCTGCAGCACGAACCATACCTAATACGTGTTTATCAAATGCTAAAGCCATACGATTTGCTTCAATACGAACTTTTGCTTCACGTACATTTACATTAGTCATAGCAAATTCTACTGAATCAAAATCAATACCTACCCATTTTTGTTGGTCTGGTACCATTTTGATAGCTTCAGTACGAACTTTACCAAATGGATTGTCTCCATATGCTACATAATCTTTTAAAGCTTCATCTTCTGTTTCGTCTAAAACTTTTACGACTACATATTCTCCATTACCGTTCATTTGAACTTCACGAGCTAATTCTCGGCAAATCGAAGCAGTTTGATATGCTTCTTGAACTTCTGTTGACATTAAACGTCCAAAAGCATCTTTGATTGATGACGTTTTTGTTAAATCTGGCATATTATAATCATCCTTTACTTTTTAATATAGTAGCTTATTTATTTACTCGGTAGCTTAACCGACAATGGTTTAACCTCACATACTCCCCACCATCAAGGAATCTATATAAAAAAGACATAAAAGTCTTTTTAAACAAATGTTATTTTCTAAAAGCTTCCATTAAAACTTTTTCAATTTCAGCTTTATTCTGTTTAAATTGTGCAGGTGTCATTGCATTAATATCATCTAGTGTTAATGGTTTTGTTTCCACTTGTGGAGTCGTAGGTACACTAGCACTAGATTTAATACGACTTTCAATTTGCACATTAACTTGTTTATCAAATGCTTGTTTCATAGTATCAATTTGTGTTTTTACTGCTTCTGCTTCCATTCCAACAAGAGTATCTGAAATGTCAGGTAATCCCGCTTCATTTAACTGACGTTGAATTTCTAACTTATATTGAGCCTTATTGAAAGCATCACGTTCTGCATAGAAAGTTTTACGTTCTTCTTCAAATGCTTCACGTTCTTTTTGTGCTTGATATTCTGCTTTTTGTTTTTCGTCCATAGCATTTAATTTTTGTGCTTCTGTCAACTCATTGAGTCTTTTATCAAATGCTTCTTGTAATTTTCTTTCTTGGCGAGATAAACGTTTAGCAATTAAATCGTCTAACTCTTGTTGAGTCATTGAGACCATTTTAGGTTGATTGTCTTGTACTTGAGGTTCTGTTTCCTCTGTTCCAGTATTTGTTTGTTGTACTTGATTATCTTCCATGTTATACCTCCATTTAATGTCCGTCGACAGTTAATTTTGATTTTTAATATAAATAAAAACACTCATAGAGTGTCTATTTGCGTTTTCTACCATTTTTATCTAGACCATACTGTTCACGTATTTTACGAGTACGTTCTCTATTTTCTTGTGCTTTTCTTTGCACATATTTTTCTGCTTCTTTTTTAAAAGGATTTTCCAATTGCTTACCTGTACCCTCATCTATCAAAACCTCAATAAGTACACATCTATCATTAGGATGCATCATAAAGTCTCCTGCTTTAACTGTACCTAATGGATATATCTTACCATCCATTTCCTTGCAAATCTCACATACATGACTATCATGCATAGATTGACGTTTAAGAGCATTGTACCCTAACTTCTCAGCATTATGGATAGTAGCAGTCACTTCTGCAGTTCTTAATTCAGTAGCAACTAACGTCTTAGCCGATTTAAAATCAACATCTAATTCTTTAGCAATAGTATCTGCTACTTTAGCATAACTATCACCTCTGATGATAGCTTGTCTTAAACTATTTTCAATAGAGTATCCCAACTTCTCTGCACGTTCATAGATACGAGTGTTATACCATTTACCTTGTATTGGTTCATACCACCAAGATAAATTCATTTGCTTAGCAATCTCTTTTGCCACTGTTTTAGTAGCCTTATAGGTTGGCATAGCCATATATGATTCCAATACTTGTACTGATTGTATATTGTTAATCTCTGACATGGGTGTATGTAACCCTAATTGTTTACCATACTTTTTGTCTAGTTCATTAAAGTCCATATAATCAGTAACGTATAACTCATTTAAAGACTCTGTAACAACTGTTTCTTCTACCTTAGATAATTTCTCTAGGATAATGTTTATCTGTTTCTGTAAGTCCTCTAAATACTGTAATTCACTAAATTTAAAGTTAGGATTCTTAGACTTTATAACTTCCATATTGTTATACCATCTAAGAATTTCTAGTTCTATATCTTTATATGCTTGTTGATAACCCTTTTGTAACTCTTTAAGTGTATAGTTAAAGTATTTATTATAATTGTTATCCATTGCTTCCATACGTTGTTCAAAATAAGTTTTCTTAGCCATAAACTAATCACCTATTCTTGTTGTTCTTCTTTGTCTTGCATATCTTCTTCTGTATCTTGTTCTTCTTCTGCAATTTGTGGGTCATGTGCATCAAAATTATCTTGCATGAATGATACATTAGCTTCACGTTCTTCGTCTAAACGTTCTAACTCTTCATCTACTGATGGAATTAGACCTTGTAAGTTTTCAAGTACAGTTTCTTTAGATACAAGACTAGATAACTGAATAGCTTGTTGAATAATTTCATTAGTATTATTAATAACGTTACGAGTGAAACGAATATCTACATTTTTAATAATATCTTTTGTATCTCCAACTTTACCTAATAAACCTTGTAGATTACACATTAATTCAATACGTCTTAATAATCCTTTACGGAAATATGCTTCTTTAGTAGCACATTTAAACTCTAATGAACTTAATTTAAACTGGATGGATACTCCACTTAAATTATTCCCAAACTCTTTATCACACATATCTGGAACACTAGCAAATTTATGAATGTCGGATACCAATCGGTTCTTGAAGTTCTCTAATGCTTGGTCAGGGATATCTTTGTACAAGTATTCGACCTTAGTGTCTACACCATCATCAGATACTAGATTCATTAATCTCATTTGTTTTAATTTACTAAATGTCTCTTCATCAAGTTCTACACCTTGAATAACCATGATAGCATTTGTAAACATTTCAAAGTCATTAGCAGTATCTGATACCACTTTATCTAGTGCATCAATTAGGTCAACAACTTTTTCAAAGTCACCATTCATATCTTTATTGTTTTTATAAATAACAATAGGTACATCTCCAAAGAAATGTTCTGTTACTTCAGGTGCATTAATTACACCATCTTCATTATGTAAGAATTTCGTGATTGTATCTTTTGTGTAATATTCAATATAATCTACTTGTTCTTCTTCATCTAAATTTACTTTCCAGTGTCTTACACAGCCGATAAGATTTTCTTGAATAGAGCAATCATAGATAGCAATCACTTCCATTGGATTGATAGTTTTAAATCGTGGCATTAAGTCTGCATCTACATATAATAATTCACAAGCACATCCGAAGATACTAGCATCTGTTGCCAACTGTACGTTCTCAGCACTTTCATCATTGTATTTAAAAATATCGTCAAACTGTTCTGCTAATGTATCATCACCAAAAGTATATGAGATTGGTTTACCCATGAAGTAACCTACAACTGTATCTGAAATATAACTAGCATAAGCATGACTAATACGGTTATTAGGTTTGGAAGTATCTTCTTGCACTCTATGTTTAATATCGTTTTTATTATCATACATATCTTTTAAGTGAATATATTTATGTAGTACCATTTCGTGTTTATGCACAAGATTGGCTACTTCATTATAGTTTAGCGATTGTTTTATACTTTTTACTTTAAGCACATTATTCTCTCCTTTCTTGTTGTAATATTAAATTCCATATCCTCTAATATCAAGGATTTTAGCTTTAGGTTTAGATGTATATATGTCACAAATAGAATAACCTAATGCATCACAACACAAATGACTAAATTCATGGTCTGTTTTATTTGTGTATTTACCTGTTTGTTTGTCTTTTAAATAAATAAAGTTATCAAATTCAGCTACTGCATTTGGACACACATCTTCTAGTACATATATGTCTAAATTCTGTAAGTAGTTAATTCTTGCCTCTACACTTCCTGCACCTTTGATACATGGTTGTGCGTTAATACCTTTAGATTTAAGATAACTGATAACTTGTGGAGAAGCCGAATCAACATAGATACGTTGTTTAGCAATATCCATATTAATAATGGCATCATACATTTCATCAAGTGTTGCTCCACGTTGATAAAACTCTTTGATTAGATATAACTCTTGTGTCTTTTCATTAAATAAACTAACAGCAATAGCAGTAGGGTCTAATGAACCAATATCCATTCCACATCTTACTTGCCAATCTCTATTTCTTAATAAAGCATTGATATTAACATCTGTACTTTTAATATATTTAACATTCCTAAATACGACTCCTTCTGTGTCAACGCCCCAATTACCATCACAGAATATACGTGCTTTATTAGGGTTACGAACATATAAACTTTCTAATGAGTTTATATATTCCTTAGGTAAGAATGGATTGTCTTTATACGTACTTTTATCGTAGAATAATGATTTAGGTTTCTTTGTCCCTTCACAAAATTCGTAGAGCCAATGATGTGGACTAATTGGGTTAAATGCGCCATATATTTGTAGATTATCTGCTTTGGTTCTCAAACGTAAGTCTATTTGGTCAATAATCTCATTACTACATTGAAATATCTCTTCAATAAAGAAATCAGTAATACCATTGATAGATAATAACTTTTCTTCATCATCTAATCCAAGCATAATAATCATACTTCCATTAGGTAATGTAATTGTTCTATCTGATTTATTAATTTTACATAGCTTCATTATTTTAAAATCTCTTAAAACTTGTTTAGTTAAATCCCATACTGAATTACTGATAGTAGAACCATAACGTCTACACATCACTATTTTACGTTTGGATTGACACGCTTTGATAATTAACTTCTGAACTATAAAATGTGACTTTCCACTACCTGCTGAACCCATATAGATTTCCCATCGGTTTGAATAGTCCATTAAGTATGGAAAGAAATGTGGACTAAAAACTTTTTTGTCGATTCTTAAATCAATCTGCATCTTCATCATCTTCTGCTTCATCATCTTCAATGGTTACTTTGATAGTCATTTCTCCACTGTTTTCTACTTTAGCATTGATATTTGTATTTGTTGTATATGAACCTAAACATTTTAAAATAGTATCCATAGCTTTTAATTTGTCTGCATCTTTTGCATTAGGGTCATTAATAATTTCTAGTAATCTATCAATAATCCAGTTCTCATTAGCTAGAGGTGAACGTTGGCTAGTTAATTCTTCAACGTATGCTCTAACTTCTTCTTTTTTTAGTAAATTACAAGCATGGACTTTATGTCTACAATACAATTTGTCATTAACTTTTTCGTAGGTTAAATTATATGCTTTAATATAACTTTGAGTTGCATTACCAGTAGTAACATATAACTCTGCAAATAATCTTTCTTTCTGAGTTAAACCTTTTTTGTTT
>JBGVIL010000079.1:0-2183 GCA_045123185.1 Bacilli bacterium
GCACTTATTTGTCCATATGGACTAACAAATTCAGTAGCATATGTATCTGTCCATTCTTTTGAGTGTGAAAGTAATTTTTTATTACCATTATGCCGATATGTATAGTCATATGCATGTCCTAGTTCATGGAGTATAACGTAGCTGTCCGCTAGAGCATAAATTCTTGTTGGTTGTCTCTTGCTATATAATGTAACCCCACTAAACTCTAGTGACTTAACTGTTCTCTCTCTTTCCCACACATAGTCTAGAAAGTCTTGTCCATCTCCTGCATAAATAACCAATCTATCCGAAGTGTCAACAATTTTATCTTGCAATTCCAGTGGAAGTCTTTCGACCACATCGTTGGTTAGTGTTTCACATGTACTTTCCATCCCTTCACACTGCACAATTTCATCAACTGTATTAATTCGTGGGTCTACTTCCATTTCATTTTTACAAGCACCTAAGAATAAGCAACTTAACAATAATGCTATTTCACCCATGCAATATCAATCCTTTCTTTATTTTACACTATATTATATGCATAAAAGGAGGCAATATACCTCCTTTTTAAAACTTTTGTAAAAACTATCTTGTAACTTTTACTCCTGGTAGTATACTTTCTGCTAATTCTGCTTTTCTTATCATATCATCTTCGTCTGGGA
Source organism: Bacilli bacterium (assembly GCA_045123185.1). Taxonomy (GTDB): domain Bacteria; phylum Bacillota_I; class Bacilli_A; order ML615J-28; family CAG-313; genus UBA1231. Next base: position 645 of record JBGVIL010000079.1, read on the forward strand.
CATTATCATCTGAAAGTGTGTACTTGATGCCACATTCATTCCATTTATACTCTCCCATGTTATGGAATGGAAGTAAATCAAATCTTGTAACATGATGTAAAGTTTTTACGAAACCTAGTATTTTCCATAAATCATAATCACTTTCTGCATTGTATCCTTTGAGAACTACATGTCTAATCCAAATTTCTACTCCCATTTTATCACATAATGTAGCAAATTCTTTAGCTCTTTGTAATTTGAACTTGCATAGTTTATCATGCATTTCATCAGTTCCAGCTTTCATATCCATTAGCACACAATCTACGTATCTTAGCAGGCTGACTATCTTATCCTTATTGTCCTTTAGACTAATTAATCCAGTAGTGTCTAATGCAACTGTGAGCCCCTGTAAATGCGTTTTTCTAGCTAAATCAATGCAAGCATCTAGCTGATTGAGTGCTTCTCCACCACTGATGGTAATTCCACCTTTGTTTGGTTTATAAAATTCTTTATTATGCACCATGTCTTTTATAATATCATCAGTGTCCATTACTTCTCCACCGTTAAAATTCCAACTTGAAACATTATGGCAATAAATACATCCACCTTGACAGCCTTGAAGAAATACTATATATCTGATCCCATAACCATCATCACAACCGAAAGTTTCAATTCCATGCACTCTACATTCCATACACATTATCTCCTTTTAAATTTCATATTTTGGAATTTCATAGTTTTCTTCGTATTGTTCTATCATATTATGAGTATCATGTTCTGCTCTAAATAGTGCTAAATCAATCATAGTTAATATAACTACTAAGATGATTGCCACAATACCTGCAGCAATCATCTCTTTAGTAGTAACCACCATTTCCTTACTCATACAATCATCCTCTCTTCAGATGCCTCTTGACTTCCAGAATTCATCTCGCATATACTTGTTATCCAAATCCCATTCTTTCCACCTTGAGTCGAATCGTTCCATTAATGCTAGTTTATCTAATTCTATGTATAAATAATTTCTTTCTGTCCAGGCACCGATAACACTAACATCAATATTAATCCAATCAATATTTAGCTCTAATTCATCTTCGTCCAGTTCCATCTTAAATACTGTATTGTCTCCTATTTCCCACTCGTCTGTCCAATACTCTACATTATCATTGATTCGTTTTTCTAGCGAATTCATTTAACCACTCCTACTCTTCGATATCAAATTCTGTATTTAGTAATAAACTTAAAATATCTTCATCAATTGTAGTAAAATGTGCATAGAACCCATTTGTAACATCTACATCATCTGGAATGGGGAATACTGCGTAGTTGATTTCTGGTGTTTCTTCTTCTTCCTCTTGTCCTAAAATGACTTTAACTGTATGAATTTTCTCACAGTCTAATAAATGATTGTTATTAATCACATCTGTAATTGCCTCTAAAATCTCAGCCATTTCCTGTACTTCTTTAATAGTGTTTTTGTAATCCATTGAAAATCTCTCCTTTTTTATTTTTATTAACTTCATTATTATTATACAAAAAAAGTTAGGTTTTGTAAACCTA
>JBGVIL010000080.1:0-2706 GCA_045123185.1 Bacilli bacterium
TCTTTTTGATATGCTTTAATTGTGTTTTCATTTACGTTGCCATATTGCAAACTCTTTTTATAGTTTATCAATAATAATTTATTCTTTTCATTTGCACCTCTAAAACTCCACATAATGTTATGCTTCAACTAATCACCTTCCTTAATATATTATACTATTCCATTTTAATAATTTCCTCTAAATCTTGTAAATATATACTCCTAAATTCATTATCAAAACAACTCATATTTAATATTTTATTTATCTTTTCATCTGAAAATCTTCTACCATTCTTTGAATAATGTAACATAGTAGTTTTCATATTACTAATAGTCAATCTATCTACTTCTGCTATTTTAGCTATTTTATTTAACCAATAACTTATTGTGGAATCACCAACAGATTTCCAATTGTTTTTATAGCGAGTTAAAAACACAGATTTTCGTTTAATATGTTTATCTTTACGTTCTTTCCTTAATTCGGCTAATTTCTCCATTGTATAGTTATCTAAATATAATATTCCTCTTTCTTTTTCATTTATAATTACTTCTATATAGTTTTGTTTCCAATTAACTTTTCTCCATTCTAATTTACTTATCATATATTTCTTTGGTGCAGATGCAACTAATATTCCAAAAAATACCTCTAGTTGTTTATCACCATATTCTGCTAATTTTCTTCTTGTCTCATATATTTGATAAGTTGATAAATATTCTATTTCTTTTTTTCTTTTTATTTTTAATCTAGGTATATTTTCAACAGGATTATCTTTTGTTATTTTTATTTTTTTTAAATATTTATAAAATGAAGATAGTGTGGCTATACTAAAATTAATCCTACTAGGACTTATCTTCTTATCTTTCTTATTTTGTATATATGTGTCAATATCTTCTTCTGATACATCAGTAAATTCTTTATCTATAAATTTATTAAATGCCTTTAAATCATATATATAATTTCTAATTGTTTTTTCATTAGACCTTTTATAATTCTTTAAATAATTTTCATATCTATTAATTAATTCTTGATTCAAAATATCACCTCCTTATATTAGGATTATGTAAAAGGGGATATTGTATCCCCCTTAATTTAATCATTTATGTCATTCTTATTTTAATTTATTACATAGCTCAATAATATTTATGCAAACTTCCATATATATCCATATGCTTGTTTTATAGGATATTTATTTGTTTGCATAAATTTCTCAGGATTGAGATAATACCTACAACATTTACGTATATTCGCAGATGTTGAATAATTATAATACTTCATAATAGCACTAGAACTTTCCCACGTACGAATAAAATTACCATTTAAATCATATTGATTTATTGCTTTTTTATTGGTGCTATTTTTAGACATTTTATCTTTTATTTCATCAGTATGATGTTTGTTCCACATTGGATTATTTTCTCCTTTAAGTGCTTTGCTTATTTTTTCTTTCGATTCTTCTGAATGATGTTTTCCCAACATTGGTTGTCTTTCTTTTGATTTTTCACTTATCTTTTGTTTTATAATTTTTATTTCTTCTTCACTTTTATTTTTCCAAGGATGAGAATAACCGCCTTCTGTTATATTATATCCCTTACCATTTATAGCTAAAGAATCATATTGTTCTATAAAAAGTTTTTCATAAATATTCATTTCTTCTTGAGAATCTAAATTTTCTATCAATATATAAACATTAAAATTATCTTTTCCATACTTCTTTAATGCTCTATCAATATAAATACTATTATTACTTGGTTTACAATGGTCTCTATGGCGTTTATTAAAATTTATTGCTTGACCTATATATATTTTTCCATTTATTTTATTTTCGTACATATAAATACAATTAAAATGATTCATATATTTACACCTTTATATATAGCGAATAAACTGCATATATTTTAAAGCAACCCAATATCCGCTTAGGGATTTACCCCATTTAGTAGAACCATTCATTTTTTCTTCTACAATTGTAATAACAACACCTTTATCTATTTGTCTTTCAATTCCATAATTTACTCCTGCACCTTTTCTACAATTTAATTCATTAGTTGTACATCTAGCTAAATATGGTTTAAATTCACTTGGTTGTTCTATTACTTTTCCTTTACATTGTTCTATAAACCAGTTCCAAGTAAAACCAAAATGTCCGCTTCTTAGCCAAGTTGGACAATCTTTTTTAGTCCAATTGTAATGTTGTTTAACTTGATTAATATTGAATCCATGATAAGCCATTAGAATTTTTACTAATGCAATTGCGTTTTCATATGTTTTTCTTTGTCTTTCTTTATCATTAAACATACATATTTCTATACCTATTGAAGTAGCATTACCAGTTGAACATCCAGCATGATAGCATTTATAATTAGTTGATTGTGCTTGATATATTTCTTTATCATCAACTGTAAAATGCCAACTTGCAATTCTATCACCATTTTTATTACAATTTTTCATATAATTATGATTATTTTTAGCAGGAGCACCTATATTACCTGTATTATGAATAGTGATAGAAGTAGGTGTTATTTTAGTATTTGGAATACATTTTCCTTTTGGTAAAATATCAACTATAACTTTTGCTGTTCCTATAGTAGTTTCATTTAATCTATTATTTTTCATTTATATCATCTCCATATTTAAACTCATTATAATATTCTAAAATAATTCTTTGATTTCTTATTTTTCAACATAATCTTTTAATTTTTCATTACTTGATAACATAAATCTCATTTT
>JBGVIL010000081.1:0-5413 GCA_045123185.1 Bacilli bacterium
AGATGTAACTAATCCTAAAGTTATTAAATATGTTTTAGAACAACATAAAGCTGAAAAGACTAGAGTTGAAAAATTAAAACAATATTATAACAATCAAAATGACATAATGAATAGAACATATGATGATCCTAAGAAACCTCAAAACAAATTAAGTAATCCATATGCTGCATATATTACAAACTCTAGTGTAGGTTATTTCTTAGGAAAGCCTGTTACATATAAATCTAATGATGAATCATTATTAGAAGAACTAACTAGAGTTATGAAGTACAATGATGAAGTTGATAATAATACAACTTTAGCTAAATATGCAAGTATTGGTGGTTACTCATACGAGTTATTATATGCAGATGAGAAAGCAAATGCACGTTTTAAAGCCCTAAGTGGTGATGAATTAGCAGTTGTATATGATAACACTTTAGAAGAAAATTATTTATTTGCTATAAGGTATTTTAATGAAAAAGTCCTAGATGGTGATAAAGATAAAGAAATTACTAAAGTTGAAATATATACAGATGCAGTAAGAAATGACTTAGGAGAAGTAATAGAAAATGGAAAAATATTATACTTCATATTAGATGGAGAAGAGTTAAAACCTGATCCAAGTAATGAAGATACATTCCACTATTTTGGAGATGTGCCTGTAGTTGCATATGACAACAACGATGAAAGATATGGAGATTTTGAAAAAGTAAAATCTTTAATCGATGCTTATGATAAAACACAATCAGATTCAGCTAATGACTTTGAAATGTTTACTCATGCTATGTTAGTAGTATCTGGATATGTTGTAGATAGTGAAGATGCTAATGATATAAATAATAAGTATATGATTAACTTCCAAGATGCAGATGGTAAAGCTGAATATCTAATAAAAAATATCCAAGATGCTGCTCTTGAAAACTATAAAAATAGATTAAATGAAGATATACATAAATTCGCTAATGTACCTAATATGAGCGATGAAAACTTCGCATCTAATGCAAGTGGTATAGCTCTTAAATTTAAGTTAATGGGACTTGAAAACATCACAGGAATAAAGGAAAGTAAGTTTAAAAAAGGATTACTTAGAAGAATAGAATTGATATGTAACTTCTTAAAAATAAAATCTAATATTGATTATGATTTTATAGATATAGAACCTGTATTTACTAGAAATAGACCTGTTAATGAAGTTGAAATATCTCAAATGATGAGGGATTTAACAGGAATATTAAGTGAAGATACATTATTATCTATGCACCCTATGGTTACAGATGTAGAGGATGAAAAAGAAAGAAAAAGACTAGATGAAGAAAATACTTATAATAACTATGATTCTTTATTATCACTTAACAATGAAATAGGTGATGAAGATGAAGAAGAATAAGAAATCTAAATCAAACATTGAATACTGGGAAGATAGAGAAGTCCAAAAGCTAAAAGGACAGATGAAGGACTTAAATAAACTTGAAAAACTATTAAGAAAAGAATATGCAAAAGCTAGTAAAGAGATAAATAATAATATAATGCACTTATTTATAAAGTATATGGAAGATAATGAACTTACATATGCTCAAGCTAATCAATTATTAACATCTAGTGAATATAAAGAGTGGAGAATGGACCTTAAAGATTATATAAAATTAATCGAAGAAACAGGAGATCCACAGCTATTACTAGAGTTAAATACTTTAGCTATGAAATCAAGAATTACTAGACTTGAAGAAATGTTTTACCAAGTGGACAAGCAAGTTAATGATTTATATAGTGAATTCCATAAAAACATAACTATATTCTTAGAGGATTCAGTTAAAGACAGCTATTATCAAACTATATACTCTATACAAAAGTATTCAGGCATAGGATATAGCTTTAGTTTGATTGATGATAAAGTTATAAGAAGTATTTTAACTTATCCCTGGTGTGGTAAAAACTATTCTTCTACTATTTGGGATAATAGAGATAAACTGAAAAAAGTACTTAGAAGTGAAATGACACAGATGATTATACAAGGTAAAGGCAATAAAGAAGTTGCTAAAAGAATATCTAGTAAAATGAATGTGGATTTTAAGTACTCACTTAGGGTAGTTAATACAGAACATGCTCATATTATGAATGAAGCAAGTTTTGAAGGATATAAAGAAAGCAATGTTGATAAGTATCAGTTTTTAGCTACATTAGATACTAGAACATCAGAAAAATGTAGGGATTATGATTTAAGGGTAATAGATATTGACAAGAAGAAGATAGGGGAAAATTTTCCACCTCTACATCCAAATTGTAGATCAACAACTATTCCTTATTTTCCATACATGGAAGGTGAAACAAGAACAGCAAGAGTTCCAGGTGGAAAAACATATGATGTACCAGCAAATATGAGCTATAAAACCTGGTATAAAGAACATGTAGAAGGTAAAGAATTTAAAAATAAATCTAAGAAAAGAAAATAATTTGGAGGTGTTTTTATGATAATACCAAGTGATGTAAAAGTAGGAAATTTTGTTTATGCAGTAGATGTTACAGATGAAGTTATAACACTGGACAATATGGTATGTAGTGGGTTATGTGATAGTCATACACAAACTATAACACTAGATAATAAGCTAACTCAACAAAATAAAGAAAGAGTATTTTTACACGAATTAATCCATGCAATTTGTTTTGACAAAGAATTGCACTTTGGAGAAGATACTGAAAATGTAGTAGATTCATTAGCAAAGGGGTTACATGGTGTTATAATAGACAATCCAAATTTATTTTGTACATGCTTAGATTTATTTGAGGAAGAGGAATTGGAATAAAATGATGCTTTTAAATGAAAAGAAGATATGGGAAATGGATGAATTACAACAGTCCATTTGGTCCAATAAATATCAATACAAAGGTGAAAGTTTTGATAATTGGATAAATAGAGTATCAGGTGGAAATGAAAAAATAGGACAATTAATAAGAGATAGAAAGTTCTTATTTGCTGGTAGAATACTTGCAAATAGAGGATTACCTAAAGACGGTATAAATGTAACTTATTCTAATTGCTATGTACTTCAACCACCTCAAGATAATATAGAAAGTATATTTGATACTGCTAAATACATAGCTAGGACCTTTAGTTATGGTGGTGGAGTTGGTATAGATATATCAAATCTAAGACCAAAAGGTGCTAAAGTTCATAATGCTGCTAAAACTACAACAGGTGCAGTATCATTTATGGACCTTTATTCTATGGCTACAGGGCTTATAGGACAAAAGGGAAGAAGAGGAGCATTAATGATCTCTATGGATGTTAATCATCCAGATATAGAAGATTTTATAGATATAAAAACAGACTTAGATAGAGTAACTAAGGCTAATATATCAGTTAGAATAAATGATGAATTTATGGATGCAGTTTTAAATAAAACTATGTATGAATGTAAATTTATAGTTAATTCAGGCCAAGAAGTAATTACAAAAGAAGTTGATGCTCATAAATTATTTATGAAGCTTATAACTAATAACTGGGATTATGCAGAACCTGGAATACTATTTTGGGATAAGATAGAAAATAATCACTTACTAAGTGCTGATAAAGACTTTAAGTATGCTGGAGTTAATCCGTGTGCGGAGGAGCCATTACCAGCAGGAGGAAGTTGTTTATTAGGTTCTATAAACTTATCAGAGTTTGTAACAGAACCATTTACACAACATGCTACATTCGATAATGATAAATTTAAAGAATGTGTAAGAGATTGTGTAGTTGGATTAAATGAAGTATTAGAAGAAGGTTTACCACTTCATCCATTAGAACAACAAAAGGAAAGTGTATCTAAATACAGACAAATAGGACTAGGTGTTATGGGGATAGCTGATATGCTTATAAAACTAGGTATAAGATATGGAAGTGATGAAGCTGTAAAACTATGTGAAGAATTATCTAATATGATGTTAAATGAAGCAGTAAAACAATCAGCACTTTTAGCTAAAGAATATGGACCATTTGAAAAATATAATGAAGAAGTTATATTTAATTCAAAGTTCTTTATAAATAATATAAGTGATGAAGTAAAAGAATTAGTAAGAGAATATGGACTTAGAAATTCACAATTACTTACTATACCACCTACTGGATCAATATCTACTATGTTAGGTATAAGTGGTGGAATAGAGCCGATATTTAACTTATCATATTTTAGAAAAACAGAAAGTGTCCATGATGAAGATGTAGTATATAAAGTATATACTCAAGTAGTTAAGGAGTATATGGATATAAATGGAATAAGTAATGAAGAAGATTTAGGTGATATATTTGTAACAGCTATGAACCTAAAAGCAGAAGAAAGAATAAAAATGCAGGGTGCATGGCAGAAGAATATAGATGCTTCAATATCATCAACTATAAACCTTCCAAATGAAGCTACAATAGAAGATGTATATGATATATATGTAAATGCCTGGAAAAACGATTTAAAGGGCATAACAATATATAGAGATGGATGTAAAAGAAGTGGAATACTTACAAATGAAAAACCTAAAGAAGAAGAGAAAAGAGAAATTTTAAACCAAGAAATTACTGAACCTGAAACAGAAGAATTTGTATGTCCAGATTGTGGTAATAAAGCAGTAATACCTACAGGTGGATGTGGGATATGTTTACAATGTGGTTATAGCAAATGCCACTAAGTACTATATAGTCCTTTTTTATTGTCCAAAACGTGCTGACGACTTTAAAAGCTTGTATGGTTAATTAACTATTCTATGCTTGACGAAGCTAAAACGGAAGGATACAAATGGAAAATTTAGAAAACAACGTTGTAACTGAAGAAGTACAAGCTCAAGAAACTAAAACTGAAGAACAAGTAAAGATGTTCACTCAAGAAGAAGTAGACCAAATGATAGCTAAAAGAATAGCTAGAGAAGCTAAAAAGATTGAAGCTGAAAAACAAAAGGCTTATCAAGCACAATTAGAAGCTGAGTTAAAAGAATCTGAAAGACTTATGCAAATGAATGAAGCTGACAGATTAAAGGCTAAAGCTGAAAAAGAACGTAAACAGTTTGAAGAAGAAAAAAGAATGTTTAATGAGCAAATGAAGGCTTTTGAACAACAAAAAATCAGAAATCAAACTATGCAAATGCTTGATGAAAGAAAAATACCAGTTGCATTAGCACAATTCATAACATCTGAAAATGCAGATGAAATAATGGATAATGTTAATACATTCCAAAAGTGCTTTGATGAAGCAGTAGAGCAAGTAGTTGCAGAAAGATTAAAAGGAAAATCTCCATCTACATCTACAGTATCTAAAAACACATTTAGTATGGAGCAACTAAGAGGAATGTCAGTTGAAGAAATCAATAAGAACTGGGCAAGTATAAAAAATAATTTAAAATAAGAAAGGATAGCTTTTATAAGCTATTAAGGTGAATAACTATGGCAGTAACTACTTTTATACCA
>JBGVIL010000082.1:0-2797 GCA_045123185.1 Bacilli bacterium
TTATTGGATAACAACACTTATATTCTTTTTTATCATCTACGACTTTATAAACAGGACTTTTATATGGTAGTCTAACATAGTATCTCCAATAGTCTTTTTCAATGTCTTTTGACATTAATATCTACCACCTGTCACTACTGCGTAAAGTGGAATTGATAATACACCTAAAGAAGTATTAGGAGACAATTTTTTATTAGTGATATTCATTTGTCCACATCTAAATTTAATGTTTCCTACCTCTTTAGCATATTTTTCATCAGTAATTGGAATTTCGTCAAACATATTCATAATAGCTTGCCCGATTGTCCAACTACGATATTGCCAATCGATTAGCTCTTCTGTGCTTATGTCATAAACAATATCAACATAGAACAACATTGTCCCTATCTGACTAGAGCCTCCTCTTTCTGAAAAGAAGGAAACTTCGTCACAATATACATAAATTAATGGTGATAATGATTCTGCTACTTTATCACTGAACATAGTTCTGAATAAAATACGTTTTTCACAACCTGGACTAACTTTATCATTTTTTACATTACTCATTAAGCTTTCGTTTAAGTCTGGTTGCATAAATACATTATTACCATAATCTATCGCATAATCTGCTAGAGGGTCAGGAGTTAAATATCTACATAGTCGTTTAATATCTTGATTATTATCAATACTTTCACATAGATATTGAACAATTGCAGCTGCTCTACTTATCTTTTTACTATCATTAACATTAAATTGATTAATTAAGTAAGGCACACTCACACCCCCTATTTAATAATAACATTTTTGAATACTGAATTTTCATTTGTATCTTGCACCCTAATTGTCAAGATACCAGGTTTTTCGCATATTGCAGTGTATGTTTTATCATCTTTTCTAGATAATGCTACCATGTCATAATCGTTGACTTCACAAATTAATATTTCTTTGTTACATTTAATCTCAATAGTATCTCCAACTTTGTAGTAGTTATCACACTCAATGGTCAAAGGAAGTTCTTCTTCTGGTGTAGACTCATTAATACCATTTAAGTCAGAGAAGTCAATCTCATCTTTGTTGTATGCATAAAAACCATCATCATTAGGATGTTTTTCATCAATTTTTAAAGATATTATAAACATACCAGGATAACTAATATCGTCCATCTCTGTGATGAAATATCTATATTTTGTATCTTCATCACCTAAAACGACACGATAATTTCTATGGTGTTCAAATAATCTAATTGTATATTTGTTTTTCTGTACATAGATTTTATTACGTGAGTCAAGTGTAAACAATTGGTCACTATCAATTAACCCTTTACTTGAGTATGTACTATTGAAACCATATACTGGGAATTCATATGGACAACCTTTTAAACGTAATCTATCTTGGCAAACGAAAGCTCTGTAAGAGGGCATAATTTCATCATCCAAGATACGACCACGAATGATAACGGTGATGTCTCTTCCTTCGTTTACTGGATATGATACATATGAACCAACTTCAATATCTGTACCAGGTCGAGCAATAATCTTCTTTTCTGTCTCTGTAAGAGTGTGTTTTATTTGAAAGTCATAATCTTTCCATGCAATTTCATTGTTATCTGGTATACTTCTATCCATTATGTATCCTTTTTTATATGAATTAGAATATTCAAAGGATAGTAAATTTGTATCCATAATTTGTTTCTTTCTAGCTTCTGTTACTGTTTGTGCATTACCACCTAAACGTTTTTTATATCTTTCGAATGGTGTACTCATTATTTATCACTGTCCTCAAGTTTCTTTTTGAACAGCACGTAATTTTCACGAGCATCATAATCTGTAATAAGATTATTTAGTTTTGCTTGCATGTCTGTTTTTAGTTTCATACATGATTGCAAACGGTTAGATGGACTAAACAAGTTAAAATCTGTACTTGTTAATGCAGTAGCTAATAACTCACTTGAATTTACTTTAGGAGTAACCCATACTAATGCACAAGCATGAGCTAAAATATATGCAAGTTGTCTGTCTAATGGTTCAGATAGACCATTTTCAGTATCAAACTCAACATCGGCTACCAATCCTTGTAGTTGAACTTCTACGAGTGCCATTTCTAAAATCTCCATAAAGTCTTCATGCAATTCTTCTTCATTAAATTCAAGGTGGTCATATTCTGTGATGATTTTTAAAAACATTGCTAGAATGTTATCCTCATTCATTTCATCACATCCTTCCTCTGCTCATTATTTTTTAAAGTTCATACTTAAAATTTCTTCATACTGTTTAATTAATTTACCATTTGTTAATTCTTCTTTTTCAATTTTTTGTTGTACAAGTGTTGAAATATCTGAACGTAAACTTCTTCCTTTTTCACTATTGACTACTTCTTTCACTCGTTTAGGTGATACATTTTCAATGTCTTCATCTAAATCATTTAATAAATATAGATAATCATAAGCTTCTTGAAGCTCTAGACATTGAATAATGTCATCTAACACTTCAGGTTCGTTTTCATATTCATCTAAAGTTAATTTACATGTTTGCAAGAAAAAGTCATTCATTGCAATTAAATCATCAATTGCTACTGGAATTGATTCTCCAGTGTCATCCCATGAATAATATTCATGTTTTCCTCGATAGCCTACTGTACCAGTAGTAACATTGATTAAATAAATATCAACATCTTTGTACTTACGTCTTAATTGTTGTTTTGTTACTTTACCAGTTTTCTCACGTTTTGCTGGTCTAACTTTTTGTTGTTTTGGTTCCTCTTTTACATCTTCATCTTTTTCAACAACACCTTTAGGTTGTTGCATTTGTTGCATCATCAT
>JBGVIL010000083.1:0-4610 GCA_045123185.1 Bacilli bacterium
TGGCACATATTTAAAAAATGTGAAAGCAATTAATAATAAAAAATATTATGGTGACACTAGAAAAATTCAAGAACATAAAGCTAAATTATGTAAACAACTTCAAGACGAATTAGTTTTAGAGTTATTACAAATTTGCAATGGTGATAGAAAAGTATTAACAAATGTTTTAGTTAATATTACTTATAATTCAGCAAGTTCAATTTTATGGGAAACTTGTGGAGATGTTGTTGTAGAAAACTTATTAAAATTAAATGATAATATGATTAAAGTTCCAGTTCGAGATGAAAATGGAGAATTTGAATTTCAAGGTAGAAAAATTACGGTAAAAGAACTACAATATTAATAGGAAGGATGATTCATTTTATGGAAATTAAAATTAGTAAACTCATTCTCAACGAATATAGCGTGGTAGAGGAAATGGTACGCACAAGTACCATTCCTCAATATTATAGTAATTTCGACATACTAATTAATAGACTATACAGATATTTTTATGAAGTTAATGAAGGTGATGCAGTTGATTTATTAAAACAAACGTTAGATAAATTAGATATAGTATACGAAGATAAAGCAGTAGATGACACTATTAAAAAGTATACAGTAATTCAACCACTTAAACGTACAAATGGCATTAATATTTATGAAGAAGAAGTAGATGCTATTAATAAAATAAGTGGTAGACAAAATCAACGTGCTGCATTTTGTTTACTTATGGTACAAAAAATATTAAGTCCACATAGCAATAAAATGTATTTTACATATGAGAAAATTTTACCAATAATGAATAGTATTACTAGCAAAAAAGAATTGGATGCAACAATCTATCCGTTACAACAAAGTGGAATAATTGATATACCACTATTTGATGATTACATTGAAATTAAGATTGCTAGAACAGATGGAAAAGTACATACAGTTATTAAAGATAATTTTGATAAAATTGATGGTTGGTTTGATAAAATATTTGAAGATGTTAAACCAGAAACAATAGTAATGGTTAATTTAGAAACAGATGAAGTAAGGGTATTTAAACATATGGGTTATAGAGGAACTTCTAATTTATTAAAAGAGGAAGGAATTAATATTGCAGGAACAGACATTAAAAAGATTTGCACATTAAAACGTGAACAACAAAACGGGATAACATTTTTTGTACTAGATGAAGAATTACTAAAACGTGAGGGTGATTACGAAGCAAGAAAAGAAGCATATATTAAAACTATGATAATTATAAGACATATGCTTATCAAAAATAAACGTAATAAAAATAAAAAGAAAAAATTGTATGCTAAAATTGATTCTGTTGATGGAACAACATTTACAGTGAGAATTAAATAGGACTACACATCTCTGTGTAGTCCTTTTTTTAATGCCCACATTCTATGAATTTTATTAGGATAGGGAATAACAATCCCTCTCTACTTATAATTCTCTTTGTTTATTTAATTCATTTTAAAAACTTATTAAATTTCTAAATTTCTAAACATCATCTTTCCCTTTCTTTTAAGGTACATCATTTTCCCTCTCCTTGGATGGTGTACCTAATAAAGAAGAGGAAAATAAAATTGAAGTAGGTGTAAAATATGGAACAACCAGTAAAAATTATTTACAGCAAGAAGCTAGCTGAATTCCTATTACTCCATGATGAATGTGTTTTGGTAAAAATTATCCCACATCCATATAAAGATGGGTTTACCGCTTGGGTATTTATAGATAACGAAGATTTACATAGGCTCATGATGGAGTATATGGAAATGACGCATAGGTAGTTTTAAAATCTGATAGATGACACTAAAATTTTAGTGTTATTCATTGAGGTTTTGAAGACCTCATTCCTCCTCTCTCAAATTTTAATAGTTTTAGTGTTCTTATTATTTAATCTCTCCTATTTATATTTAAAGAACTTGATAGGTAGGTACTATTTAATATAGTATCTTCCAATTGAGGTTCTTTTACCATCGGAGAATCTCATTACCGTTAATACCATCTTGTCCTTTAATTAATATCCATTCCGTACCAAATGGATATGAAAACTAGGAATAGTACAAAAAAGTTGATGTGACTTGTGTAATACCTTTATATGCAATTGCAGTTGTTGTAATAGTAACATCACAAGAACGAGTTTCAACAGACAGTATCATAGACGTATGGTACTGTTCCTTGAGACTCTTTCCAGGGAGTCTCAATTCCTCTCTCTCTTTTTCTAATCACATATAACATACTCCTCTTTCTTAAATTTCTCATTTTAATTTTTTTAGTTAGCATCAGAGTTATCCTTCCTTCCTTTCGTTTCTCTGGTGCTAACGATAAAGTATTAAAGCATATAGGAGGTGTTGCTATGAATAGTGATTTATTGATATCTCTAATCATAAGTAAGGAGCAGTTTGAAGCGACTACTGGACATACAGCAACAGTGTTCGTATGCAGCAAAGAATTAGCAGATGAAATTGGTACTCAAACAGTTCTTAGATGTCCTATTGAAGTGGACGAAACTTTATTTGGCTTGAATAGTTACTTTTGGATGTAGGCTATGCCATAATTGGTGTAGCCTTTTTTTATGGCAATATCAATTCCTTTCATTAAGTGTAATCCAGTGAGGTTGCAATGAAAGAAAGATAGTTTTAGTGTACCCTTTACTACATCATCCTATTTATCTCTATTATAATACTATATATAGTACGATATAGTAAAGGGTACACTAAAATTGTACCTAGTGTTAATTGACACAATACTTTAGAAAAGGAGAATTGATGGATATGTCAACTGAAACAAATAATATTCCGTTAGGGCAACCACTTACTCTCAAAGAATTATGTGAATTGCATGGTTGGACTTATGTAAAACAAACTAAAACAATAGCAAAACTAGAAAAACAACTTGGTGAACTTTACGACTATGAAATCACTGGAAAAGGTAAAGGCAAACGTTACGTCTTGCATGAAGTTAAAATTGTTAATCCAGCTAAAGAGTCAGACTCAAGACATAAATACAACAAGCAAGGAAAATTAGTTGGTGTAGGTAAAACTAATCAACAAGATAAAAAGTCAACCAAAAAATCAAGTAAAACTTATACTGACTACGTTTACACCGGACAACAAGATGTGCCACTAGAATGCTTAGTACCACTGACAAAAGAAGACGAGGAACGTCACAACAGATATGTTAACATGGTTAAAGTAGGAACTGACTATACTCAAAAAGAACTAGTTTTATTATTTAACGAGGAAGAAAAACAAACTGGAACACAAAAACAAAAACAACTTTCAACTTGGTGGCAGTCGTTTGAGTGGGAAGAAACTAAACGAGCAGGTAAGCCAACACTTTACACAGTAACCAAAGTATTTGATAAACCACGACAACGTATCGACTATAAACAAGAATTGACAAACTTCAAAGAACAAAGTTTAGAGGTCAATTTCATACTTTCAATTCTTAATAGTAAAAATTTACACGAAGAAGTAAGTGACTATGGATTGATTACTGGTATTAAGGCTAGAGAATTCTATGTCAATATGGGATTAGTCAACCGTGATTATTACCATGTTAGAAGTCAAAAAGGCACACTATCAGATTGGTTATCTATTGAGGAACAAAATGTTATTTATAGAGATATTGATGAAAGTGCAAAAAGATATACTATGGGAGCTTTAAAACGATTACACAAACAACGTGTGATTATTGATTATAGTTATACTTATATTTGGATTGAACGAGATGGAGAAGAACACTTAGCGACAGATAAGGAACACTTAGCAATCGAAAATGCTATTCAAGAGACAATTAAATATGCACAAGAAATAGGATTTGATAAAGTTAAAAGTGTTATTAACCTATACGATAACACACTAAAAGATTTCCAACAGCAAGATTTGTTAAATCACTTGCAAGAATTGATAAGACAAGATATTCCACAATTTGACTATTATTACAGAGCCTATAAATTGGTCTATTTGAAAGAACCAATGAAGAGATATGTCAATACTGTTGCGAACAAAGAAGGACTTGAAGTATCGGAATTAGGAATACTTAAAAGAGATAGCAGTCACAAAGAACACACTCAAATTCAAATTGGTAAAGTTAATAAACGTCATAGTGAGAATAAAGATAAGAAAACAAAGTTAATAAATACAGTAGTCGATTTACCACGAGAAGGAAATACGAGTGATAGAGAAGAAGTTATAGGTAAAATTAAACGAGAAGAAGAAATTGATAGTTTAGTAGAACGTGGGGAATATTCCCAAGCAGAAGAATTGATTTTTAAAGTATAAGGCATAAATACTTTAAAATGAATAATTGTTCGTGTACAATATGCCTCTACATGAACAAAAATAGTATTCACCATGCACATGATGGACTAGCTACCCATTGTGTGTATGTATGAGTATTATTAATTTACATTTAGATAGAATCACCAATGTGGATAATGGGTAGTGGTGGGATTGGTGATTTAATTGTGAGTGTAAAAAAAAATATTTACATTATGTATAACAATGGAGGTGAAGTCAAATGGCTAAAAACAAAAAAGGTTTAACTCAGAAAGAAAGATTATTTGCAGAGTTATATGTTACTACTGGTAATGCAACTCAAAGTTATATTAAAGCATATAATTT
>JBGVIL010000084.1:0-4433 GCA_045123185.1 Bacilli bacterium
GCAGGAGCGGATAAATAATTTGTTCGCTATAAACCATGTGAACCCTACCAGGGGTGTGAGTCTTACGACTTGCTAACGGTGAAACCTAAGTCCTTTGAGGATATGGCAATACCGTGCTAAGATTAGTTTAGGAAGTCCTAGAAAGGACTGATATAATGGAAGAGATTTGGAAAGATATTGTTATTGAAAAAAATGGTGTAGTATATGACTATACTGGTATTTACCAAGTGTCAAATTTAGGTAGAATTAGAAGTTTAGATAGAACGACACCCGATGGAAGATATATCAAGGGTAAGGTAAAATCAGTAAAGATAAATGAACAAGGATATGTTAGAGTAACTCTTCATAAAAATGGAAAAGAAGCAAGACATATGGTACATAGAATAGTCGCCACTGCATTCATTAAAAATGATGACCCAGTTAATAAAACTGAAGTAAATCATATTGATTTGAATAGAAAAAATAATGTGGTTACCAATTTAGAATGGATTAGTCATACAGATAATGTTAAATATTCGTATAAACAAGGTTCGCATGATAACAAACGAAAAGGAAGTATGAATGGAAACAGCAAATTAACTGAGGAACAAATTATTGAAATTAGGGAAAAATTCAATAACGGGATAACACGTTCACAAATAGCAAAAGAATATAATATAGGTTGGACAACCGTAAATGGAATTGTTAAAAGAACATATTGGAAACATATTTAAGAAAACAATAACTTCCTAAACTAATAAAGTGTAGAGACTATGGGTGATGAATGTAACCCAGTACATCAACTATTGGTACGTTGGTGGAAGTGCATGGCTACCCTTTGGAGTAGAAGAGATAGTCCACTCCTACTGGAAACAGTAGGGTAAAGTGAAAGACGGAGACTCAGTAATGTGTCTTGCAGATGAAGCATTAAACGAGGCATTTATTAAAACTTTACCAGTAAAATGTGAAGCAGTAAAAGGTACGAAAGTTGTATGTGATACTGTAAATCCATTAATTAAAGCAAGTAAATTAGGATGTAACGACAAATACAATATCGGAGTTTGTATAAATCATATTACTTGCATGTTTAGTAAAAGAAGTTTATTTCCAGTAGATAGTGAGGAATATAAAGAATTAAGTAGACGTGCTTTAATGGGATTAATGATTTCACAAAGTTACATTGATTTCAAAAAACTTGGTCAAGTAGTAATGGAAATGCCTAAACATTGGTATAGTTTAAAACATTGCCAAACAGAATTTGATAAACGCATCTGTGCAGATAAAAAATCATACTTCATGCTATACAATTCAGAGAATGCAGATGTTAAGCGTAAGTATAATGAATGGAAAAATAAAAACAACATGAAAACTTTAGCACATTGGAATATTACATTTGACCAACTATTAGAACTAGACGATTTATTGGATGAACAAAAACAATTTTTAGAATATGTAGAAACAACTTGTCCTATCCAATTACAAGATAAATCAACTCAACATAGAATTTGTAAACAAGCAGAACAAATGTTAAAACAAAGTGCTAGAACTTCTTCAGATGGTGAAGATTATTCACATTTACTAAAATGTACTGATGTAGAAGTAGATAAAAGTACATTAAAACAAGCAAAAGCATTATATAGTGCATATTTAAAAAATATCAAAGCAATTAACAATAAAAAATATTATGGTGATACTAAAAAAATTCAAGAACATAAAGCTAAATTATGTAAACAACTTCAAGATGAATTGGTTTTAGACTTATTACAAATTTGTAATGGGGATAAAAAAGTATTAACAAATGTTTTAGTTAATATTACTTATAATTCAGCAAGTTCAATTTTGTGGGAAACTTGTGGAGATGTTGTTGTAGAAAACTTATTAAAATTAAATGATAATACTATTACGGTTCCAGTTCAAGATGAAAATGGAAAATTTGAATTTCAAGGTAGAAAATTTACAAAAAAAATACTAAAATATTAATAGGAGGAATGTATACATATGGAAATTAAAGTACAAGGTATGATTCTAAACGAATTTGAAGTAGTAGAGGAAATGGTACGTACTAGTACCATTCCTCAATATTATAGTAATGTGGATATACTAATTAATAGATTATATCGTTATTTTTACGAAGTCGATAGAGATAATGCAGTTGTTTTATTAAAACAAGAGTTAGACAAACTAGATATAGTATACGAAGATAAAGCAGTAGATGAAACTATTGAAAAATATACGATAGTTCAACCTTTAAAACGTACAAATGGCATTAACATTTACCAAGAGGAGGTAGATGCTATTAATAAAATAAGTGGTAGACAAAATCAACGTGTGGCATTTTGTTTATTAATGGTACAAAAAATATTAAGTCCACATAGCAATAAAATGTATTTTACACATGAGAAAATTTTACCATTAATGAATAGTATTACTAGTAAAAAAGAATTGGATGCAACAATTTATCCGTTACAACAAAGTGGCATAATTGATATACCTCTATTTGATGATTACATTGAAATTAAGATTGCTAGAACAGATGGAAAAGTACATACAGTTATTAAAGATAATTTTGATAAAATTGATGGTTGGTTTGATAAAATATTTGAAGATGTAAAACCAGAAACAATAGTAATGGTTAATTTAGAAACAGATGAAGTAAGAGTATTTAAACATATGGGTTATAGAGGAACTGCAAACGTGTTACAAAATGAAAGGATTAAAGTTACAGGTGCAAGAATTAAGGAATGTTGTGATTTAACAAAAGAACAGTTGAATGGTAATACTTATTTTGTATTAGATGAAAAATGGTGTGAAGCGGGAAATTATGAGTTGAGAAAAGAAAATTACATTAAGACAATGATAACAATAAGACATATACTTGTTGAAAACAAACGTAACAAAAACAAAAAGAAAAAACTTTATGTAAGAATTGATGATGGAGACGGAGAGATTTTAACAGTGAGAATTAAATAGGACTATACAATTTTGTATAGTCCTTTTTTAATGGGGACAATCAATGACCCCGTATAGGATAGGGTATAACAATCCCTCTCTACTTATAATTCTTTTTGTTTATTTAATTCACTTTTAAAAACTTATTAAATTTCTAAATTTCTAAACATCATCTTTCCCTTTCTTTTAAGGTACACTATTTCTCTCTCTCCCTTCGATAGTGTACCTAATAAAGAAGAGGAAAAACAAATTATTGAAGTAGGTGTAAGATATGGAACCAGTGAAGATTATTTATAGTAAAAAGTTGGCTGAATTCCTATTACTCCATGAATGTGTTTTAGTTAAAATAATTCCACATCCTTATAAAGATGGTTTTACCGCTTGGGTATTTATAGATAACGAAGATTTACATAGGCTCATGATGGAGTATACAGTTGAAATTCACAAGTAAATTCAAAATCTGATAGGCTATTACTAAAAAAATAGTAATAGTTAATTGAGGTTTTGAAGACCTCATTCCTCCTCTCTCAAATTTTAATAGTTTTAGTGTTCTTGCTATTTAATCTTTCCTATTTATATTTAAAGAACTTGATAGGTAGGTACTATTTCATATAGTATCTTCCGATTGAGGTTCTTTTTATACCATCGGAGAATCTCATTACCGTTAATACCTTTTTGTCCTTTTTCATCAATTCCGTACCAAATTGATGATAATTAGGAATAGTACAAAAAAGTTGAAGTGACTCATGTAATGCTTTTATGACCAATTGCAGTTGTTGTAATAGTAATATCACTTGAGTTGCAGACAAAAAAAAGTCACAAGAACGAGTTTCAACAGACAGCATCATCACTCATGGTGCTGTTCATTGAGGCTCTTTCAGAGGAGTCTCACTTCTTTCCTCTCTTTTTTCTTCTAATCACATATAACATACTCCTCTTTCTTAAATTTCTCATTTTAATTTTTTTAGTTAGCATCAGAGCTTATCCTTCCTTCCTTTCGTTTACTCTGGTGCTAATGATAAAGTATTAAAACTATATTAGGAGGTGTTGCTATTATGAACAGTGATTTATTATTAGCTTTAATAATCAGCAAAGAGAAGTTTGAAGCGAATGCTGGACATAGAGCAACAGTGTTCGTATGCAGCAAAGAATTAGCAGATGAAATTGGTACTCAAACAGTTCTTAGATGTCCTATTGAAGTGGACGAAACTTTATTTGGCATTAAGGATTACTATTGGATGTGAGGCTATGCCATAATTGGTGTAGCCTTTTTTTATGCAATTTTATACTCAGATAGAAAATTACTCTTGGATAAAGAATGGGTAGTGGCGGGTGAGTAATTTTCAATTGTGAGTATAAAAAATATATTTACATTATGTATAACAATGGAGGTGAAGTCAAATGGCTAAAAACAAAAAAGGTTTAACTCAGAAAGAAAGATTATTTGCAGAGTTATATGTTACTACTGGTAATGCAACTCAAAGTTATATTAAAGCATATAATTT
>JBGVIL010000085.1:0-7371 GCA_045123185.1 Bacilli bacterium
TCTCAAAAATCCAAATACGTTGTTATTTCTATGGATACCAATAGCAATAGCCGTGCATTGCTCACCTAAATCCTCAAAAACACTATATAAAAGGCATTTAGCGTCATATTCATTTATTTGAAATTCCATTTGCTGTCCGCACCCACAATCACAAAATTGAGGTAGTAATAAGTTGTCTTTAAATTGAAATCCTAAATCAGTTAATGTTAATTTTTTCATAAATTATCACCTATCCCTTTACCTTATATACTAATGATACCATGTTGGTACAGAGTTGTCAAGCATTTTTTTTAAATTATTTGTAATTTTTATCTTTAGTAAATTATGATTTATTCCTATGCTACTACTTTATAGTCTTTAATATAATCGTCAAGTATATATACCTCATTTTCATTTCTTTGGTTATAGTAATATAGTATAGCTTCCTTATCTACTACCATTTGTAGGACTTTTCCTTTGCTACCTCTGTTCGCAAACCATTCCGCTTTTTCCTTTGATAAAGTCCAACAATTTCCTTTCTCAAAGTTATTATTGTATTCACCTATTCCTCTGTATACTGTAACTTTGTCGACAGGTATGTTCTTTTCAATGTTGTACCACTCTCTCTTTAATATGCAGTTTTGTAGGCACTCTAGTTCCTCATGTATTGGATATAATGGATAAGTAGAATATATTTTCTTTAAAATCTCTAATTTACTGTCTGGGCTAAGTGTCTCAAATATTGTCCAATTATCTCTTAATTCTTGATACATTGCATTTGCATTTCTGAAGTCATTGCTATCCTCAAACAATAAGGCTTCAGTCAATCTGTCTAGTATCATTTCTCTATTTTCTTTGTCGTTATCTACAGGTATTAAATTGTCTAGTTCTCTCTCTATAAAGTCAATTAATTCAGCTTTTCTTAGTTTTGAATATCCTTTAAATCCGTTCTCTTTACATACTGTTCTTAATTCCTCGACCTTTAAAGAGCTTAAATCTAAATCATTACTTTTTCTTAATTCTAACATTTCATTAATTTTTAATAACATAATATCAATCCTCTCATAAATTTATTTTTTTATTTATTTTTTAATTTCCTTTACCTTATATACTAATGATACCATGTTGGTACAGAGTTTGTCAAGTATTTTTTTATATTTTTTTAATGTTTATATTTCTCAGTTCCTTATCTGTACCTCTTTATATACCTAGTATACACCAACTCTGTACCAACTGTCAATACTTTTTTTAAATTATTTTTTCTGAATTAATAATATAGATACTAGCACGTAAATGAGGTTCTCTATCAATTGAAGTTCCTACAACCATATATGTTCCATCTGTTGGCAACTCTATTTTATCATTTCTAGGGCTTATAAAAGTTAAATTATTCCATCTACAATTTAGTATTTCTATATTTCCATTAATTGGTAGGTCTTCTACTGTTATACCATCTTCCTTATAAACACGTAGAGTTTTAACTATCTTTTTTCTTCTAAATTCTGCTAACTGCTGTTTTATATCTATAGTATTATCAATTAATATAGTAGTGCTGAATCTCTTTTTACGCCATTGTATTGTTCCTGTTGCATCTGGTATAATATTTAAACATTTACTAGGCATATTATTTAATACGCTACTTACTAATGAATGGAACATTTCAAGGAAGTACCTTATTGATATTTTCTTATAATAGCAAGTAGCCACAATTTCTTCTGGTGTAGGATTTAGATATGTGTTCTTCATTAAAGCTAGAGTATCAGCCTTTCTCTTTTCTTCCGGTAACATATCCTTTCTATGCTCTCTATTCTTTTTATAGATGTTGTAAAGTTCATCACTAACATTATCTATTTCTACTGGTGCAAACATTTTATAAAACTTCTTGCTACCAACGTTAGATTTTGACAACTGTTCCTTCAAAGGATAATATAAACTACTCATAATTTCTGCATAAAAGCTATCTAATGGATTATTCTTTGTATAACTTAAAATTTCATAATCACTAGCTTTGTCTAGTACTTTTAGGAATATTGGTTTCTTAAGATTGTGCGTAAATGCTTTAACTTCATGCAATAATTCATCTGGACAAGGTTGACAAGTCTTAGCTGAATCTACTGCCCACATTTGCAATTGAAGTAGTTTAAATATTTGAGGTCTTTTAAAATTGAACATTCTAATAATATATTGCTTTTGTTGTTCTGGCGCTAAATCTCTTATTTGTATTAGTCCATTATCCTTTAAATATTGTTCAAATTGTTTATTTAATAGCTGTCTAAATCTTTCATCGGTTATACTATCTTCCCCATACACTTGTTTCTTGATTCTCCTTAGCCAACAATCCTTCAACTCACTATAACTGCATACTTGCCCATCTTTATTGACTAAATTGCTAAAGGAAGTTACATCTGCCAATAATTTACTGCTTAAGGTTGCTAAAGTTCCAACTTTATTCCCACTACCTAATATTAAACTTTTGCAATAATTCTCATAACTATATTCCATTTTCAAAGCCAAACTCTTATCATCTAGTTCATTTATAAAAGGTACTGGATTATCTATTACATTGTTTCTTATAATAGAATTAGTAGTAATAAATACAATATCACCATCTGTGTCTGCACCATCTGAAAGTAGTAACATTATATTTTTGCCTATGAACAAAAGTTCTGGTGTGTAACCTTCTGCCCATGCTCTACTGCTAAACTCATGCTTTTGAATGTTTTGGAAGCTACTGATTGGACTTCTAAAGGTTGCTACTTCTAACCCACTATTTTTATTACCACCTTGTACAATACCGTCACCTAATTCTTCTTCTGTAGTTATACCAACAATAGCATTTAAATAACTAATAGGGTCTGGTGCTACAGTACATAGATTACCTTCACAGCTAATTCTACCACCACTTAATTTCTTTATAGAATTGTTAACTGCTTCGTACACGATTTTCTTTACTGCTGGTATCTCTAAACTTTCTTTGCCCAACTTATCCAACATTAAAGCTAAAGAACTTTTACTACCATCTCTAACACCAAGACAAATTCTAATTTTATTAAAATCGGTATCATTTATTAAAGATTGAAAGCTATTTATATCATCTTTTGCCAGTTCTAATAGGTCTTCTTTAGTGATTGATAAGTTTTGTAGCAACTGATAATTTAATTGGATTATATCGCTAAAGTCTTTTGGATTTTGGTTCACTTTACAGATATATAATCTATTATTGATACTGCTATATTTACCTTCATTTGTTATATTATTAATGTTGTCAAATAAGTTAGACCACTTTGCTTGACTTTCATTGATGATTATATCTATATCTTCTATGTTGTGTTCTACATTATATATATCAGTAATAGTATTTATATTATGTTGTTTTAAATATGACTTAAAATCAAATGCTACTAGCAGACCTTTCATTGCAATCGGAAATATTCTTCCTGTTACAAACTGCACTTTATAATCTAACTTCAACGCTGATTGTATTTCTTCTGCTATTTCTAGGCTCATTAATCCAGAACCATCCCCTAATTGTAGATTTAAAGTTTTCTCACCTTCTACTAGTTTGTTATCTTCAAAATAACTAAAGTTTCCAGTGTAGTCATAGAATGAATCTGGTACTAGCACCACTTTCTTCATATTAATTGGTATTGAACCTATACTTGAACTACCACCAAGACTTATTCTACTGCTTACTTGTTTTGCTATACCTATTTCCTTGCCCTCTAATTGGTTAAGACCACCATTACTAATTGTGTTCCAATAAGTTTCTCTCATATCTGGGTGCTTAGTTGCATTGTAATAGATGGATTCTATACAATAGCCATTGCTCTCGGCTTTTTGACCACTTGGACTAGTATAAAGTTCTTTAAATATATCGCCACCATAGGATATTCCATTTAGTAGTTCATCTAGTGCTTGGTCTTTTCTGTGGAAGACCTTTATTATATCTGATACAAATTCGTCTTTAGTAAATTTTCTTCCTAAATATATAGATAGGAAGTCTAAGAAATAGCACCTATCCATGTTCACCATTCCTGTTGTTTCATAAACTTCTTCTTTAGTGTTATATTGTACATAATTAATTTTAATCATATAAATCATTCCTTCCTTGCTTATTATTTATTGTTATGTTATACTGATATAGAGTTAGATTGAGATATTAAATAGTTCTTGTAATAATTAGAATCTTTGTCAACACGTTTCCAATGGTAACCACCAGCAGTTTTTTGTCTTCCATTTAGAACACTTGATATATTTTTATCATTTATTTTTAATTCTTTTTCTGCATTTCTAATACTTGTAAATATTCTATTAAGTTCGGGGCAATAAATAGGTTTACTAGCTCGTTTATGATTTAATTTACGAGTTTTATCTGATTCTTCTTTGCCGTTATAATTGCACCAACCTAATTTAGTGCCTTGTTTTAAGTATTTTATTACTGTACTTCTACTTAATCCAAACACTTCACCGACATCTTTAGTTGTTATATCTTCACCATTAATCTCTCTATGTTCATGCCAATAATCACATACTACCTTTACTAAATTACTACAGGCAAACTTATGACATTCTTCCCAATTTATATTACTTAAATTAAACATATTTACTAAATCGCTATTAAGTATTTGTTCCTTTATCCAATCAATTTCTGAATTTCTGCAATCAATTACTATATAATTTGTAATACCATTATTTAATGCCAATTCTTCTTTAATCTTATCGTTTTTTTGTTCTTCTTCTAAAGTACGATTAAAACCAGTATATCTATAATGTTGTTCACCATGAGTTTCAATTATTGTATTATAATCTGATAAATAAAAATCATATTTTTGTTTACTATTTAACCATTCTGGTGAATATTGAGTTTCAAATTTTACATTTAATTGTTCTAATAATGAATACATAAACTTTTCTGGATAAGATATACCATCACCACAAGTGTTACAAGATATAGAATGGTTATTGTAAATATCACTAATTGTACATTTCTTCTTTCTACCACAATAAGGGCAAGTTACTTCTATTTTTTGACTACTTTGTGGCATATATTTCTTAGCATCTTCTTCACTAACACCTAAATCTACCATCCAACGTGCCTTATCCCAAATAGTATTTCTTCCTAGTACAGCTTTTCTAGGTGCTGGGCAACAAACGTTACAACCTTTACCGTCATTTAAGCTACTTTCCCTAATCCAATCTTCATTTTTGCAAGTACAACGATATTTATAGTATTTATATTTTATACCTTTAATAGTTCTATATTCTCTATCAATAATAAGTAACCCATTAATAATAGAACCAACTTCAAATTTAAACTTATCTGTTTTTATTCCTAATACAAAACCTAATGCACATTTTTGTAACTCACCAGTTGTTATACCTTTTTCAATACCTTTAAAGAATACCTTTTGCCCTTTTGTTTCATAACGTTCAATAGTTAAACTACCAGTATGAGTACCACCACCGTACCACTCATATTCATAATCAATAGTGCAACTAATACTATCCTTCCAATCAATACATAATTTACCTTTATTTTTACCAATACCTTTTTTAGTTGGTAACACACTTCTTAAATATTCCATATTTTTTTGTAATGCTATCTTCTCGTTATCATACATATTACTTAATACTTTACTCACGCAAATCCTTCCTTTTTAATAAATCTAAATATAGTTATCTTTAGTTTATGTAGGGAAAGTTATTCTAGGGTCAACGTACCACCCTATAATCTTCTGATTACTATTTAATTATCAAAGAACAGATTTTAATTAAAATTAGCCAAAAAATAACTAAAAATAACTAAAAATTGAGTATTTTTAACTAAAAATAGTGAATTTTTAGTTAAAATTTGAAAATAATAGAAACATTTACAGCAGAATTGCTATAAAAGAAATGTAGTTAAATGACTACTGTAGTACCTAATGAGATAGGTCTACTATGTACACCATTAAGACGGTGTAAATTGAAATGTGATATTTGATTTGTTCTATACCTATATGATACCATGTATATGAATATTTGTCAAGCATTTTTTTTAAATTTATTTTAGGTATATGTACAGGGTCATGAGCGACCCTTTTAAATAATAATGAAAAACTGGGAATATCCAAATTGGATTTATCCTATACTACCATGATACCATGATTTCAGATATTTGTCAACTACTTTTTTAACTTTTGTTTATTATTTTTTTATCTTTTGTTAATCAGCTAATTCTCTTTCAACATATCTACTGTGATAATGTTCTTCTAGTTCATATACTGCTTTCAAAAAATCACCATTAACACAATCTGATAATGAATAAATGAAATTATTTAAATAACATATAATATCATAATAGCTGTGACCTTCTTCTCTTAATCTGATGCATTTACCCTCTAAATCTATAAACTCTTTCTTTAGCATTGGGTTTAATTTGTTAATATTAATTTTCATATATATAACCTCATTGATTTGATTTATCTTATACTAATACTATACACCAACTCTGTATCAACTGTCAATAGTTTTTTCAAAATTTTTTATATTGATTTTTTAGAACAAGATTGGTATATTATATGTATAATGTATATATAGAAAAGAAAGGAGTAGTTATATATGGGTGGTCAAGTAAGAGAAGGTGAGACTAGGGTGAATCTTCAAATGAAAGTTGAAGACATGGCTGAATTTAAGAAGATAGCAGAAAGCCAATGCAGAAGTAGAAATAGTTTAATGAGATACATCCTAGAACAATGGTTGAAGGATTATAAAGAACAACAATCTAATAAATAAAGGTAGAGTTAAACTCTACCTTTTATTTATTTAAGAAGTTAAGCATCTCTTTCTCTATAAAGTTGCTATTTTTTAAATATGTACGTTCTGTGTATGGACTAGATTTGCTATGTCCTATCTGTGATTTAACCGTATAGATATTAACATTATTCATCAATAAGTATGTGGTGTAATATTTCCTAAGTTGGTGTGGCTTCACATTGTATTTTTTTAAGAAGTTATATATCCTGTTTCTGCTATACCAACCGTTTATGTTCTTGCAATAGTAACCATCACTACTGTGGTTTATATGTTTTAACCTTCTAGTATCATCTGGTGCTAAATACACTTTTCTAATGGAATCTTTGGTCTTAGGTGGTTCTAAAAATGTTTTAGTCTTACCATCTATTGTGGTTTTAGTTAAGCTTTCCTTGATAAATATATAATTATCCCCTAAATTCTTAACATTACTAGCCATTGCTTCGCCAAGCCTACAACCATAGCATAACAGTAATATAGGTGCTTCAATTTCAGTATCCTTAGAAGCCGTTAGTATCTTTTCTATAATATCAGTATCTACATTTAAATCATCAGTATCAAAGGTCTGCATTTTAATGCTTACACCCTTGCATGGATTAG
>JBGVIL010000086.1:0-78468 GCA_045123185.1 Bacilli bacterium
GCAATATTAATGAGATTGAAAATATTGAAGAAGAAATAAATAAATATATCCAAATTGGTTTTAATGTTATAAGATTTGGTACTGCTCCTTTTCAAGAATATCAAGAAGAAGTAGTAATAAAAAAGCAAAAAACAGTAAAGAATAAAAAAGAAGAAATTTCTTCTAAAAAAACAGAAGATATTAAAGAAGAAATTCTTCAAGAAAGTGAAGAAGAAATTAAACCAAAAAAGAAAATAAGGATTATAAAAAATAAATAAAGAGTTGTTATGATTAAAAATGTTGGTTCAAAATCAAAATTTAAAGTACATTGGAAAGTATCACCATATGATTATTCGAAAGATGCATTAAAAAATATAGAAAACATTTTAAGTAAAAAATATAATATTTCAAAGGATTCAATTAAAATTGAACCTAATTTCATTTCCTTAAATGAAAAAGGTGAAGAAATACCTTTAACTTCTTCAATTATTGAAAATATTCAAGAACCTAAATTTCAATTAGAATTATTTAAAGAATATCTTAGAATTAATGATATTGTTGATTATGATTTTTCAAAAATAGAAGAAATTGATAATGAAATAAATAACCTTATTGACTATAAAGTATATGATAAATTTAGAAAATACTCTATTAATTGGGTTAAATGGGATAATTTTTTATCATATGGGAAAGGTAATTTTTTTGATTTTTCAAGTTTAAAAGGTTTAATATTGTTGAATGGTGAACCAGCAAACCAGAGTGGCAAAACAACTTTTGCAATTGATTTGATTCATTTCTTGTTATTTGGTAGAACTGATAGAACATCAACACAAGATAAGATTTTTAATAGATTTTTACCTGAATCAACAAAAGTAACTGTTGAAGGTTCAATTACAATTGATGGTGTTGAATATATTATTAATCGTGAATTAAAAAGAACATCTTTTGATAAAAGAACCTCTGCAAGTAGAACAAATCAAAAAGTAAAGTATTATAGAGTAATTACTGAAGGACAATTAGAAGAACTTGAAGAATACATTGAAGATGAATCACAAGAAACATCAAGAACAACTAATAAAGTAATTAAAGATGCTATTGGTAATGAAGATGATTTTGACATGATTATTTGTGCAACATCATCAAATTTAGATGATTTAATAGAAAAAAAAGATACTGAAAGAGGTAGAATTTTATCAAGATGGATTGGTCTTTTACCAATAGAAGAAAAGGATAAAGTTGCTAGAGATAGATATAACTCTACAATTAAAAAATCATTTTTAATGAATCATTATAATTCTGATACATTAAAGAGTGAAATAAAAATTTTAGAAGAAACAAACATTAGTTTAAATAATAACATTAAAAAATATACAAATGAATTTCAAAGATTAGAAATTTCCATTAAAGAAAAAAATGATTTAAAGGAACAGTTTTTATCAACTAAAAAAACTATTGATGAAACTATTTTGAAACTTGATAAAACGTCAATAGAAAATAATATGGTTTCACTTCGTAATAAAGGAATTGAAGTTAATAACTTGTTGCAAAATAAAAAAAATGAATTTAATGAAGTTAAAGATGTTGAATTTTCTAATATTGAATATGATAAATTAGTTGAAGAGAATAATCAATGCACAACAAATATTGCTATATGTAGAGCAGAATGTAAATCTCTAAAAAATGAAATAGATATACTTAAAAAGAGTGAATATTGTCCTACTTGTGGTAGAAAATTAGATGACATTGATAATTCAGAAAAAATCAAACAAAAAGAAAGTGAATTTGAACAGAAAGTTTCTTATGGAAAGAATTTATCTGAAAAGCAAAAGGAAATTACTTCAAAAGTTGAAAAATTAAAAGAATTGAGAGAGAAGTTTAATATTAAAAACAATTTAGTTATTTTAATTTCAAAATTAGAAGTTGATATTACTAACATTAAAATTGATTATGCTAAATTAAAGGAAGATTTAAGAAGATTTAATGAAAATAGTGATGCAATTAAATTTAATACTGATTTAGATATTAAAATTAATAATATTAAATCTGAAATAAAGAATTTAGAAAATACTAAAGAAACAACGATAAGATATATTGAAAATAACACACAAGAAGTTATTAAAAATAAT
This sequence comes from Bacilli bacterium, assembly GCA_045123185.1. Classification (GTDB taxonomy): domain Bacteria; phylum Bacillota_I; class Bacilli_A; order ML615J-28; family CAG-313; genus UBA1231. The sequence continues at coordinate 2,106 of JBGVIL010000086.1, forward strand.
GAATTTATTAAACAAAGAAATGAAATTATTTCTAAGATTAATGAAGAAATAATTTTAGATAAACATTGGAGAATATATCTTGACATGATTGGTAAGAATGGTATTTCTAAAATGGCTTTAAGAAAAACATTACCAATTATTAATGCTGAATTAAGTAATTTATTAAGTGATATATGTGATTTTACTGTTTATATTGATATTACAGATAAAAATGAAGTTATCTTTAATTTAATTAAAGATGGTAAGGTTGATAATTTAATGAGTGGTAGTGGTTTTGAAAAAACAGCAAGTGCATTAGCATTAAGATATGTATTGGGAAAAATATCTACATTACCAAAGAATAGTGGTATTATTCTTGATGAAATATGGGGTAGAGTTGCTAAAGAAAACTATGATAATATACAAAAACTTTTAGATAAAATGTTGCAAACATATGATTATATCTTTATAATCACACATTTAGATGAAGTTAAAGATTATTGTGATAAAATTGTAACAGTTACAAAAATTAATAATATTTCAAAAATAGATGTTATTAAATAAAACGGAGATAATTAATATATTGTTTAATTTAATGGAAAATTCGTACATAAATGATTTTAATACAATTGTAAAAACATATCATAAAGAATTGTCTAAATGTAAGACAATTTCAAAAGAAGAAGAAAAAAAACTTCTTATTGAAGCAAAAAATAATAACTTAGTTGCTAAGAATAAAATTATAACATCTAATTTGAGATTTGTATTTAATATTGCAAAATCTTATAAAGGTTATGGTGTTGCAATGGAAGATTTAATATCTGAAGGTAATTTAGGTTTAACAAAAGCAATTGATAAGTTTGATTTATCACAAGATGTAAAATTTATTTCATATGCTGTATGGTGGATAAGACATTCTATTAAAGATTTTATTCAAAAAAGACAAAAGATTGATTCTATTGAATTTTCTGAATCTGATGAATTTAATAAGAGTATATATGAAAATGGTTTAAATGATGAATATGATGATAAAGTTATCAAATCAGAAGTAATTTATTCAGATGAAAATGATACAATTAATAATGAAATGGACAATAATAGAAAAGAAGTTATATCAGCATTATTAAAAAAATTATCACCAAATGGACAATTTATTATTAAACATTATTATGGTATTGGTTTAAAGAAAAGTTTAAATATTAATGAAATTGCAGAAATATTAAATATATCATCGCAACGTGTACATAAGATTAAAGAAAAACAATTAAGAATATTACGTTCAGAATTATTAATGGATGATGATTTAATTAAATTATTATATAAAAAATAAGGTAAATATAATATTTATATTAAAAGTTTTTTATCATGGCTAAAAGAAAAAATAGTAAGAAAGATATTATTAAAGAAGAAATTGTTGAACTCATTAAAAATGAGGAAGTTATAAATGAAAATGAAGTTATTGAAGAAATTGATACAACAATTGAATTAATTGATATGTCTGAAGATATTAAAGAGATTGAAAAAGAGATTTTTGAAGAACCTAAAAAGGAAGAACCTAAAATCGAAGAAAAACCTAAAAATAAATTTACAAACAAATTTAACCAAATGATAGGTTATATTTGGAATGGTGTAGAATATGATTATTAATATGAAGGATTATAAAGAATATAATATTACAAAAAAAATGATTTCCTTAATTAAGGAAAGTAAAAATTCACCAAAAGTTGAGGGATTGGATGAAAATTATATTTCTAATAAACCTAAAACAATGCTTCAAGAACATAAGGAATTAATGGAAAAAGTTAATAATGATTTAAAAAAAAACTTAATTCTTGAAGAAAATGAAACAAAAAGTGATAATAAATTTAATATTACTAAAAATACACCACATTACGGTGATGTAAGAGTTTCACAAGAAGAAAACTTAAAAAAAACTTTAGGTGAAGGAATAGAGTTAGGTGAAGATGGTTTATGTTATTATCCAAATGATAAAAATTTAATTTTAACAGCAAAGATTGAATCTTTAAACATTGTTTTTCAATTTAAATATAGAGACCAAAGTGGTGATGGATGTTATATTTGGGCAAATGGTTTACAATTAACAGAAACAAATGAAAGAACAATTGGAAAAATTAGAGACGCATTTAAAAATTGGAAAGAATCATTAATTGAAGATGCAGACTTGTTAGAAAAATTACATAAATCAGCAACAGAATAATAATTAAACCTCCTATTTAGGAGGTTTTCTTATTTTAAAAAATATTTATAGTATAATAACTTATGTTTTATGGAAATAAATGAAAATTTAGTAAAATTAATTACTGAAGAATTAACTAAAAGTGATGTTAGTTCCATGATTTCCAATAGTATTGATTCAAAATTATCTTCTAGGGATTTTGAGAAAAAGGTTAAAGAAATTGCTTCTGATGTTTTAAATGAATTATTTAAAATATTATGGCAAAGAAATAATATGTGGAAAAGTTCGGTAAAACAATGAAAAAGATATATATAAATGAATCACAATTATCAGTTTTAAGTGATGAATTAAATAAAGAAGTTACTTTTTATGAGTTTTTCGTTAACACAAAAACATTTCTTAAAGATTTATTAAATAAACCTTATGAAGCACAACCTAGTGATTTATTTAAAAACAATGGTATTGATAAGAAAGAATTGATAAAGAAAATGAAAGATAATGGTTTAATAATTAGTAGTGAAAGAATTGATGAAGTTCCTAGTTCAGAAGATTCTTCAAAGAAAGTTGCTAAACATTATATTTCTTATAAAATACCAAAAAATGGTTTTGAAGTTAAAATGAAAAAACTATATAAAGAATGTTTTAATAAAGAAGGGTTGAATGAAGATGGTGCTACAACATGTGGAAGTGTTATGCAAGGTGGTGGCACAAATCCAAGTGCAGGACAATATGAAGCACCTATGGGTTCAGTTCAAAGAAGAAAGTTTTGGGAACCAGCAATGACTAGAAATAAGGATGAGAAAAATAATTCAATTTCAATGAATAGAAAGTGATTATGTTAAATATAGAAGAAAATAAAGAAGTCATTGATAAGATTATTAATATTTCTAATGAAATAGAGGAAGAACTTGAAAAGGATACTATTGACGAAGAAAAAATCTTTAAATTAAGATATCAACAATTAATTAAAGGTTTCTATTTAAATCAAATGAATAATAACTTTAGATATTAATTAATATATTAAAATGAATCTTAAACAATATAGTGTAAGTGAATTAAGAAAGTTAATCAAGGAAAGTTCACAAGAATTTAAACCAAAGTTTGGTGATAATGTGGAAAAAGATAACAAGAAAATTAACGATGAGGCTTACAAAGAGATTGCTAAAGAAACTGAAGCATATGATGGTGGGGTAAGAAATAATGAAAATAAAAAAATTCAATATCCTAACACAGATGGTAAAGGTATGGCAGATTTGAATTATGATTCAATTTCTGATGATTTTAAGAAAAGAGTTAAATCACAAATGAAAGGTTATACTTCTGCTGAAGCGGAAAAAGCACATAAGAATGACCCATTTGGAAATGCAGAATTTAAAGAAATTGAAGGTTTGGAAGATAGAGCAAAAGAATTAGATAAAAAAGAAGTTGCTTCTAAAACTAATGGTTTGACTAGTAAACATTTGGATAAAAACGATGTAAGTAATTCACGTCATAGAGTTTATGAAGATAAGTTTACTAGAATTAGATTTAAAAATACATCATTTGTTACTGAAAATCACATGATAAGTAGAATACCTGATGAATATAAAATCAATGGTAAGAAATTTATCATGGAAGATAAAAATAGTAATGAGTATTTGGTTGAATGGTATAATGATGAACCAAAAGTACTTAATACTAGTAAGGTTAATGAACAACAAGCAAGAATTAAAGAACTTTTTGGTTATAAAAGAGGAAATTCTAACACTACATGTCATAGTAGATTAGATGAAAACGCTAGAATTGATGATATGCTTGGAAAAGTTCGTAAATTAATGAAATAATAAGTAGTTAAAAATAACTTTTTAAAAGAATAAGTTTTCACTAATTGAAATGGAAAATAATAAACATAATGAAGAATATAATAACTTACAAAATAAAATAAAAGAAAGAAAATATGAAAAAAGACGTAAGTTAGATTTTGAAGATGGTGAGAAAAGTGTTGGTATGCTTGACAAAATTGTTAATATTATTAACACTCATGGTATGGGTAAATTAATACAAGCATTTTTTGTATTTATCTTAATGATATTTTCAATTGCATTATATAATGCAGTAGATAATACGGATTTACTTGAACAATTATTATATGACCAAACAACAGCACACACTATAGGTTCTGATATTCGTATTGATATACAACCAAAAATCAGTAAAACAATGACGCATATGCTTTATCAAACAAATAGTGATAGGGTTTCTATTATTGAAATGCATAATGGTAAAGAAAATCCAACAAATTTACCTTTTTTATATTGTGATATGACATATGAAGAAACTAGAGATAGAATACCATTAATTGCTGATGAATATGAAGATATGAATATGTCAAAATATATGTTTCCTTCATATATCTATGAACATAGATTTTTTATTGGTAGTATAGAAGAAATATATGATTTAGATAAAAAGTTAGCATTAAGACTTGATGGTAATGATGTTAAATATGTTGGTATAATTTTAGTTAGAACATCAGTAGATATTGGTTTCTTAATGGTTTCATACCAAGGTGTACCAACTTTAACTAGAGATGAAATATATGCACATTTAAGTTATTATGCACAAGAAATAGGTACATATTTAGACTATGAAAAACAAAAAGAAATAAAGGATAAAAAATCACTTTGGAAATGAGAATAGATAAAGATAGTATTGTATATGGGCTTTTTTTAATTATTATAAGTGTTTTATTATGTAGGGTTCACAATATTACAAAAATAACAGAAGAACAAATACAAGAAATTGAACACTATAATGAAAGTGATGGGTTGTATACCAAATTATATTATGACCAAACAATTGAAAGTTTGAAAAAAGAAAATAAAGAATTATATGATTCAATTAAAATTTTCAAAGATGAAATTGATTATTTAGTACAATTTAAATATCAAAAAGAATTTTCAACTGGTAAAATTGATGTTTCAAAAGATACTATTAAAAATGAAGAAATTAAAACTTTTGAATATAATAGTAATGAAAATGATACATTAAAATATAATTTAAAAATAGGTTCAGTTAAAGAACCTAATTGGTATTCTATTGATTTTTCAGTGTCTGATGATTTTACAATAATTAATAAAAAAATTAATGATGTAAATAAAATTGATATTAAAACTGATAATGGTGGTAAAATTGATAATACAACAATAATTAAAGTAAAAGAAAAAAAGAATATATTAAATAATTTTGCTATAGGCCCTTCCATAACATGTGGATATGATTTTGCTAAGAAAGAACCTGAATTTATTGTTGGTTTTTCAATTACATATGATATAACAGATTTATTAAAAAAGAAAAAATAATTGTTTTGAATGGCGAAGTGTAATTTTCAATTATATCTTATTAATAATAATAGAAAAGTGGAATTTATAAAATGTTTTCCAACAGAAAAACAAGCAAATAAATGTTTTAATAAAATGTTGGAAGAAAATAAAAATGTTTTATTTCCAAAAGAATATGTAAATATTGATGTAATAGAAACATGTAAGTATGAATTATTATTAATAAGGCGTAGAGGTAAAAATGAAGAGAAAACTACAAAATTAAGAGATAGTTATGGTGATTTAATAGAACATGAAACTGATAGTGAAAATTGGGTAGTGTATAACAAAGCACCATATAAAATAGAAGAAACATTTTGGGTATATGGTTATAGTCCATTACATCAAAGAAAGACATTTTCATTTATATATGAAGAAATTGTAAAACCAAAAACTAATATAAAAGGTAGTTTTTTAAATTTTATTTTATTTAAAAATAAATTATTATTAGAAACATTATCAACAAAAGATTTAATAATATGCAAAAATAAGTCTGATTGTATTAGATTATATAATGAATTGCAAAGATATTGTTTTAATGATAAAAAATGTAAATATTATATGTTTTGTGGTGATTGGGGTAATGGTAAAAAAAATAAATATTATTATGAAAAAGCAATTGAAAAAATACATGAATTAACATCATGGGATAAATTGAAAATTACAAGATATAATACAAGACCTATTAAACGAAATAAAAAAGAGTGAGGATTATTCCTCACTCTTTTCTTTTATAATAAAATTTAAATTATGGAATGAAATTTTTATTTCATTATTTGATGGTATAAAATTATCTGTTTTATCATTTAATCTATAATATAAATCTTCATCAATTTTTATTAAATCAGATTTATTTACATATACAATAATATCAGATTTGTTAATACCACAATTATGCAATTGTTCAGATAAATAATTACCTATTTCACTTATTTTATGTGTATTTAATGTTACCATTATATTTTATTAAATATATCATTAATAAATCTTTTTATTTTTTCTTTAAATGATAGTTTAACTCTAGTTTTACCATTTAAAACATCATTCATATCTTTTCCCATTTCATTTTTTAAAAGTTGTGAATATTTTTGTTGATATAATGATAATTCTATTTCATAACGTTTTCTATCATTTTTCAAACCTTTTAACTCATTATCAATTTCCATCTTTTTCCATCATTTCTTGAAATGTATGAATCAACCAAACAATTCCACTAGTAAAGAAACCATCTAAAGGAACTATTAAATACCAATAATTAATATCTTGTATTATTAAATTAAATGGTGTAATTGTTAAATTAGGACATACAATTATATTAAGTATAGATAATATCATACCAACCCATGTTGGGAAGCATATCATACATTCAAATAATTCACCTAAATTTGAAGGTAAATATTTATTTGAATATTCACGTAATTTTGTAAACATATTAAAAGGTCCGCTAGCATATACTACCATATTAGAAATACCATATGCACAAATTGAGTATATAAATACTAAAATAAACACTACCATCATCCTATTACTTCAACTTTTATTTCTTCTTCAGGAATAGCATTTATTTCACTTTTAAGACACTCTAAATCATTTGTAATCCTTTCTTCATTTACTACAATATCTTTGATTTTAGAGCGTTTATTTGCTTTTCTTGACTTATTTTTAGATTTAATATCAGTAGAAATTTCTTCAATATTAAAAGTTAAAGTTTGTAATTTTGAATAGGGTGTTTCAGCAAATAATTTCTTTAATTCATCAATTTTTTCTTTCATTAATTCAATTTTTAATGCTGCTTCCAAATTAACATCAATTGTTTGTTCAACTAAATCAAAAATTTCATCAACAGTTACTTCATCATATTTTCCATAATAAACCCATTCATCTTTAACACCACTAGGCGAGTTACCAACTTTAATTTTTTCATCTGGTGATGGGAATACTCCCCATTTTGGTTTGAAATTTACAATCATTGTTAAATAACCATTGTGAATTTCAATACTTTTAAAATAACCCTCATTCTTTTTAATCCTATCTTGTAAATTCATTATTATATGTTTTTAAAAACCTGTTATTAAAACTGTTAATACATAAGAAATTGATAAACCTAATAAAATTGTTGATAAATTATTAGTATCAATCTTACCTTCTCTAGTACGCATAACTTTTACTAAGTTATAAAAATGTTTAAATATATTCAAAGAACAGAATATAAATATAAACAACTCAATTGTAAATAAAATATTATTAAACATATCAAAATATTCTTTATTATAAGATAATATAAAAAATTTTTAAATAAATATTTGTATTTCTAAAAAAATAAATATATTTTTGCATTAGTTAACAAAAATTAATAATTTTTAATATTTTAAGAAAATGGCAAAATTTTTTAAAACAAGTGAGGATATTATAGAACTTATTGAGGATAAGTTTTCTGAAACAGGACTTGAACATTATGGTATCAACCTTAAAATTATGTCAACATCAAAACTTAAGGATTTGATGAGTGTAACAAAAGAAAGTGCTAAAACTGAATACTTGGCAAAAAGTCAAGATATGGTTAGTATTATTGTCTATGAAGAATTATTTGATAGATTAAATGATGAAACAAAAATACTTTTGACAGAAATGTATTTAAGTGGTATTTCTTATGATTCTGAAAAGGATAAAATTTCAGTTGATAAGAATCCTATTAATTTAATTCTTAATATGAAAAGAAAATATGGAAATGATTTTCTCAATAGAATTGAAGAAGTACAACTTATTAATCAACAAATGATTGAAGAAGAAAAAGAAAGAAAAGAAGCAGAAAAGGCTGCTAAAAAAGCAAAGAAAAATCATGGATAATGAAATAAAAAAACCAAAAGTTAGAAATTTTAAATCATTAACTCATGATGATTTTATTGGAATTGTAAATCAAGGATTAAATAGTGGTAGAATTAAAGAATTAGGTATAGTACCTTTAACTACTAATTCTGCTACTGTTTTAACTAATTCTTTGAAAGAAGTATATAAAAAAGAAGTTCCAAAGAATTATTATGGTAATATAGAATACGATTTTGAATGACAAATTAATTTAAATCATGAATAATGATTCTTACAATAAAGAAAGATTAAAAAAATTTGAAATGATATATAATAATTTATCTAAAGAAGAAATTGAAAAAATGAAGGATAATATATTATTTTTATCATTTTATTATGCTATTAAAAATTATGAATGTTTTTATAAAAAAAAATAAATGAAAAAAAATGGTGGATGGGGTTCTTTAGAATCTAAAAAAGATGAAGAAACTTCAGTTGAAGTAATGCATGAAATTTTTGACAATATTTGTCAAAAATATTCTATAAATGGATATAGATTTAAATATATAAATAAGATTTCTGAAAAATTAGTATATAAAAAAAATAAAGCAGTTTTTAATGAAAAAATTAAAACTCATAACATAATTCCAGATGGCGGTATTATATTATTAGTTAATAATGATAATGAGAATGATTTTCATTTATTATTATCTTGTGAAAATAAATCTCAAAAAACAAAAGGAAATGCTTGTGAAAGATATAGTAAGAATTTTAATTTTTTTTGGAATCATTTCACAAAAACAATAGATATTAATCCATATGTTTTATTTTTTAATGGCTCTTTTGTTAAAGAAGATGGTTCATTTGATGATTTATTGTTATCTAAAATTAGAATAAGTTTACCAAATAATGATGTTATTTGGGATGCTAATTTACCACATACTTCTTTTAAACATAAGTGGAATAGAATTTATTTAAAAAGAGAAGAATTTACAAAAGAAGAAAAAAGGAATATTTTATATGAAGTTTTAGAAAATTCTATTAATTATTATTCTGAAATGCTTAAAAAATAATGATTTTTTAAAAAAAATTAAATAAAAGTGGAAAAAAAATGTTTTTTAAATGACCAAATTATAACATATATTGGCAATAAAAGACGAATTATTAATTTTATTATTAATAAAATTAAAGATATATTAAAAGAATTAAATACAGATAAAGCAATTATATGTGATTTGTTTAGTGGAAGTGGTGTTGTTGCTAGAAATTTAAAACAATATTCATCAAGATTATATGTTAATGATTTAGAAAAATATTCATTTGTAATTAATGATTGTTATTTAACAAATGAAGAAGATTTTAATGAAGAATTCTATTATGAATGTTTAAATAAAATTTTATCAGAATCATTGATAGAAGGTATAATTACTAAAAATTATGCACCACAAGATGATAATAATATAAAAGAAGGTGAACGTGTATTTTATACACATGAAAATGCAATGATAATTGATACATTGAGAATGGCAATTGATAAACATGTTCCAAAATCATATAAAAAGTTTTTTATTGCACCTTTATTATATGAAGCATCGGTACATACTAATACTAGTGGTGTGTTTAAAGGTTTTTATAAATCAAAAAATGAAGATATTGGTAAATTTGGTGGTGAAGGGGAAAATGCATTAGAAAGAATTAAAGGTAGAATTGAAATAGAAAAACCATGCTTTTCTAATTATTCTACACAAGTTACTATATTTAATGAAGATGCAAATGTTTTAGTAAAACATTTAAAAGGATTGGATATAACATATATTGACCCACCTTATAATCAACATCCATATGGTTCTAATTATCATATGTTAAATACAATAATTAAAAATAAAATGCCAACAAATATTAGTAAAGTTGCTGGAATACCACAATATTGGAATAAATCAGATTATAATAAAAAAACTAAAGCATTAGAAGCGTTTGAACAATTAGTTTCAGATATTGATTCAAAATTTTTGGTTATTTCATATAACAATGAAGGTTTTATTACGTTTGATGAAATGTGTAGTATGCTTTCTAAATATGGTGAATTAGAATATCAAGAAATTGATTATGTTGCTTTTAGAGGGGGTAAAAATTTAAAAGAAAAGGAAAATAAACATACAACTGAATATCTATTCACGTTAAAGAAAAATAATAAGTAAATAGTTTTATATAAAATGAAAATAAATTTAGTTTTTGTAATTGATGAAAGTGGTTCAATGTACACTTCAGTTAATGATGTTGTTGGTGGTTTTAAATCAATAATTGATGAACAAAAAGCAGTTAAGGATGGTGCATGTACAGTATCATTGTATAGATTTTCAAATAATGTTAAAGAATCATTTTTAGGTAAAGATATTAATGACGTTCCTCAATTTGAATATCATACTGGAGGTATGACTGCTTTATATGATGGAGTTGGTACTGCTATTGATAATGTTGGTAAATGGCTTTCAGATATGAAAGAAGAAGATAGACCAGATAAAACAATGGTGGTTATTATGACTGATGGTGCAGAAAATAATTCAAAAGAATATAGTGCATCAAAGGTAAAGGAAATGATTAAACACCAAGAAGAAAAATATTCTTGGGAATTTGTTTATATGGGTTTTGATTTAACTAATATTGACGATGCCAAAACATTAGGTTTTAAAAATGTTGCGGTAACATCAAAAATGGGTTTAAGTGATACTTATAATGTTATTAATAAAATGTCAAGTTCATATAGAATGTCAAGAAGTATTAGTGAAGCAACTGCTACAATGGACGCATTTACTGCTGATTTAAGTCTTATGACAAGTAAGTATGAAGCAGATAATAATATTAAATTAACATAAATGAAATAATTCCTATACTTGAAATATAGTATAGGAATATTGATATAAATTAAATGTTTTATGAGTAGAAAAGTTATTAATAATTTGTTGTTATGCCTTGATTTAGAAGGTGATGGTGGTTTTTCAAATTTTACAGAAGAAGAAAAAGATGAAATGCGAAATTTCTTAATTGGTTTAAGAAATTTATCAAATATAGTTCATTGTACTAGATGTAGTGAAACATTTTGTTTTAATGAAGAAGATATATTACATAACAAATATGTAAAATGTCCTAAATGTAATGAGAAAAATTGTATTTTATGAGTAAACGTAAAACAACAGAACAATTTATAGAAGAAGCACATAAAGTTCATGGTTATAAGTATGATTATTCAAAAGTAGAATATATTAATAATAAAATTAAGGTTTGTATTATATGTCCAATTCATGGTGAATTTTGGCAAATACCAGATAATCATTTAAAAGGTTTTGGGTGTTCATCTTGTACAAATAATATGAAATACAATAATGAAAGTTTTATAAATAAATCTAATATTATACATAATTTTAAATATGATTATTCAAAAGTAGAATATATTAATAATAAAATTAAGGTTTGTATTATTTGTCCAAAGCACGGTGAGTTTTGGCAAAGACCAGATAAACATTTAAATGGACAAGGGTGTTCAAAATGTGCAACTGAATATGCAAATTTATTAAGAAAATATGATAATTCTATTTTTATTGAAAAAAGTAAAAACATACACAATGATAAATATGATTATAGTAAAGTTGAATATCTAAATAATCATACTAAAGTATGTATAATATGTCCTATACATGGTGAATTTTGGCAAAAACCAAATGACCATTTAAGGGGAGTTGGGTGTAGTAAATGTAATGAAAGTCATTTAGAAAAAACAGTATGTAATATATTATTGGAAAATGATATTATATTTGAACGTCAGAAACGTTTTGAATGGTTAGGAAAACAATCATTAGATTTTTATTTACCAGATTATAATATTGGAATAGAATGTCAAGGAAGGCAACATTTTGAACCTATTGATTTTTTTGGTGGTGAAAAAGGATATGATGAAATTGTTGAACGTGATAAACGTAAATTACAGTTATGTATAGAAAATAAAATTAAATTAATATATTTCGCATCTGATAAAAGAATAAAAAATGATATAATTAATGATTTTAATGATATTTTAACATTATTAAAAAATGAGTGATATTAAATTATTAGAGAAGATACAAAATTTTAAAGAAAAACACTGTTATCAATATCAGAAAAGATTAGATACATATGAAGAAGATAAAAGAATATTAGGGTGGGATGATGATTTTATATCTAATATAAATTTAGATGATTTTGAATTTAAAATGTCAACTTCTGATGATGATAAAAAAATCGCTAAAGATTTTATTGTTAGATATGAATGGTTAGAATCACTATCTCAATTTAATACACATTACTTTTTCGCTTATTATAGAGGTGTTTTAGGTGGCGTATTAATATTTTCTCAACCTAACGCTTTTAGTAAGTTAATGGGTGAAGATACTAAACATATAGAACGTTTGTTAAGTAGAGGTGCTTGCGCTTCTTGGACACCTAAAAATCTTGCTAGTAAGTTTATATCTTGGTCTATAAAATGGATGGTTGAAAATACACAATATCGTTTATTTACTGCTTATTCTGATTTAAGTGCTAATGAAAGGGGTATTATATATAAGAGTTTAAATTGGTATTATTTAGGTAGAGGTAGTGGGACAAGTGTCAGATGTATAAATCCATATAACCCAAATGTTATTATATCTGATAGAGCATTTCGTGCTAGGTCAATGTATAAACGATATGCAAAAGATTTAGGTATTGAATGGCAAAAGAATTGGAATAATGACCAATCAGTATTATGGGAAAATATTCCAGATGATATTGAAAAACAATTGAGAGATTATTCAAAAGAAATGTATAATAAATCAACAAAAATATATTTCCCTAAAAAACGTAAATGGGCATTTGTTTTAGGTAGAGATAAAAGAGAAACGAAAAGGTTAAGAAAAGAATTTGAAGAAAGAAATAAAATATATCCATATCCAAAAGAAAATAGTGAATAATATGAAAGAAAAACCAATTGTTATAAATTTATTAGGTGGACCGTGTACTGGTAAAAGCACCTTAGCAGCCGACTTATTTTCAACACTTAAGAAAATGGGTATTGAATGTGAATTAGTTATGGAATATGCTAAAGATAAGGTTTGGGAAGAATCATATCATACTTTAGATAATCAAATATATGTATTTGGTAAACAATTACATAGAATGTGGAGATTAATAGGTAAAGTTGATGTTATTATTACTGATTCACCACTATTGTTATCAATATTATATGATAAAAAGAAGAATAAAACATTTAGAAAACTTGTTTTAGAACAATATTGTGGATTTAAAAACATAACATATTTTATTGAAAGAAGTTTTGATTATAATGAAAATGGTAGGTATCAAAATGAGGATGAAGCAAAAAAATTAGATAATGAATTATTGAAATTGTTGGAATCAAATGATGTTGATTTTTTCTTTGGTAAAAATGATGATGAACTAAGAGAAAGAATAATTGAAAATACAATCCTTACATTAGAATATACAAAATAAAAAATTATTGTTATATGGAAAAAATTGAAAAAGATTTTAAATTATTTGCAAAAGATAAATTAAATATATCATCATTATTAATTGATGATATTAATAATAAAACAAATATTAATACTTTAACTCCAGTAGTATTGGAAGAACGAAAATTACAAGCAACTGCTGTTGATATTTATTCTCGTTTATTATTTGATAGAATTATTTACATGGGTCATGAATTTACTCCAGAGACATGTAATTTAATTGTTGCACAATTGTTATATTTAAATTCATTAGATAATAGAGATATTAATATATATATTAATTCACCTGGAGGTTCTGTTTTAGATGGGTTAGCAATTATAGATACTATGGATTTTATTGATAGTAATGTATCAACATCTTGCATTGGTATGGCTGCTAGTATGGGTGCTGTTTTATTATCACATGGTGAAAAAGGTAAACGATTTATTTTACCACATAGTAGAGTAATGATTCATCAAGTATCATCGGCAAATAGAGGTACATATTCAGATATGAAAATTGAAATGGAACAAACATTAAGATGTAGAAATGATGTTTATTCTATTTTAGCAAATAATATGGGTAAAACATTTGAAGAAGTTGAACAATTATGTGATAGAAATAATTGGTTTATTGGTCAAGAAGCAATTGATTTAGGTATATGTGATTCTTTATTGATTAAAAAGTAAAAAAATATAAGTGGTAAGTTAAAAATTCTTATCACTTTTTTTGTTTTTTTAATATTTTTTATATATTTTTGTAATTGAGATAACAATAATGTTATGGAAAAAGAAGAACAAATAATGATATGTGAATGTTCATCAGTTGAACATCAGATTGTTTTTAGTAAATTTGAAGATGATGATTTTGTATATTGTATGATTCATTTAAAGAAATTATCATTTTTTAAAAGATTAATACATGGAATTAAATATATTTTTGGTTACAAGTGTAGATATGGTGATTTTGAAGAGTTTATGCTTGGTAAGAAAAATATTAATAAATTAAAAGAAATTATAAATTTAATAGAAAATGGAACAGAATAATAATTTATTTACCCCAGAAGAAAAAAGTGGATTTTCATATTATTTTGCACATCTTTTCGCTTATAATATGACAGCATTAAATTTAAAATGTTGGAAATGGAAATACTTGTTACATGATTTTGAAAAACCTTGGTTAAAATTATTATGGGGTGATTATCAGAAGGTGAGAGAATGGCATAGAAAAAACAATAGACACCATTTAACATATAAAAACCCAAATAATATTGATTGGGAAGCAATGATTTTAGATTGGGAATGCTCTCGTTTCACAAAACAAGATTCACCTAAAACAGCAAGAGAAATGTATGAATATTTCATAACTGTTAGATATGAAAGAGGTGACATTTCAGAAGAAATGAAAAATAGGATGGAAAATAATATACCACCAATTTTATTTAAATTAAATTTATAATTAATGGCAGTACATTATACATTTGATAAGGGTATTACAATTAATGATATTAAGTGTAATACCAATTTTGAAATTAGTAAACCTAATAGAGCAAGATATTATATCATTAAAAAAGATGAAAATAATTGGTTACAAGCGAGTTTAACAAAGGGTATGGTAGTTTCTACATCTAAAAAGAAAAGTGTTATTGTAGAGGATGAAAATGACATTCCTATTGATTTTTTCATTGGTAGAGGGTATGGTGGTTTATTAATACGTGAATTATCATTGATATTTCAATCTAAGTTTTTGACTGATACAAATATTGATGATTTGATTGATATTGAAAATCAAATGAAAAAACGAAATGTTGAGAATTTCGGTTTATATGTTACTGATAATGGTAAAATAGTACAAACAAAAGAAGAATGTGAATTAATTAATAAACAACATAATGAAAATATTATTAATGACATAAATACTTTAGATTTTTCTTTTGAATTTAATGAAAATGAACTAATTGACTGATATTTATAATAAAAAAATAAAAATGGTTAATATTGATAGAATTATTAGTGAAAATATTAATAAATATATTAGAAAAAATGTTATTAAAGAATCAGAATTTGATTATGTTGAATCAAATCCAACACAAGATTTAATAGAATATATTAAAGGTGTTGGTAAGATTAATTTAAGTATTAATAATGATAGATTTGATTTTGAAACAAGAAATTATGATTGGACTTTAATGTATGACATTTCATCAAATGCGGTTACTGATGAATATCCTAGTTCAGATTACGATGTTCCATCATCAGTTGAAACTAAATATGAAGATGAATGGGATTTTGATTCTTTTGAATTATATTGTTATACTAAAGATGGTGAAGAAGTACCATTTACTGTATCAGAAGAAATAGTGTCAGCATTTAAAACAATATCAAATGTTGATTATGATGGTTATGATTATCCTAGTAGTTCAATATATAGATAATAACATATTATAATATAATAACTTATGTGTAATTGTAAGAATAGAAGTAATAGAGGTGGTAATATTAGTAAAACATCACCAAGAAGAACATCAGCGAATAATAATGGTTCTATTAGAAGTGGTAGAATTGTTAAAAGAATGATAAAATAATAAAATGAAAATAAAACAATAATAATTATGGCGTGCAATTGTAAAAAGAAACAAGTAACACCTCAACCAGTTAAAGAAGAAGTAAAGGTTGAAGAAGTTAAACAAGAAGAAACAAAAGAATAAAATTATTTAATGGAGAATTAAAAATAATAAAAAATAATTCTCCATTTTACTTTTTTTTATTTGTATTATATACTTATATTAAATTTTTAAATGATATGAATGAAGTATTAAATACAAGTAATATAATAGTAGATTATAATGAAAACTCAAATGAGTTTAGAATTTCTTTATTTGATAAATATGGACATTATACTGATGAATTTTATATGTCTTCATGTCAAATGAGAGATTTGATTAAAGAAGGAAATAATATAGAATTATATTGTAATGATGATGAGTTTTGAAATTAAAAGAGATTTTATAGAAGAATTATTAAATGCTAATTTTAAAAGATGTACATATACAATCTACAATAAATTAGATGATGAAGGTTATATTGAAACTTTAGAAAAAATAATAAAAGAACCATTATCTATTGAAGATTTTGAATATCATGATTTTATTTTAGATGAAAAAGAGGCTTTTTTATTAAAAATGAGGAATAAGAATTTTACAGATAAATTAAAAACAATAAAAAATAGATTTATTTGTAAGCATGGTGTTAAATTAATTGTTGAACATGATAATGGCTTAGTAAGAGTTGTTAAGTTGAAAAGTGTTATTATATAATAATAAAAGGTGACTAAAAATAGTCACCTTTTTTAATGTAATTAAAAGAAAGGATTATCTTTTAACGAGAGCAGAATATTTTCATATTTATTACATGTGTTTATAAAATTGTTTATATCTTCATTTGATAATTTAAACCATTCATTTAATAAATTTTTATCATGAAAATGACGATGTAACATTTTTTCTAATTTATAAGGGTATTTTGTTTCAAAATAATTACGAATGTAAAGTTCATTAGAAGAACCTGTTTGTAATTCTTTTTTTCTATTTTCTATATCTTTTTTCTTTGTCACACCTATTTTACAGATATTATCATCATCAATATTACTAATTAAATAAACAAATGCCATGTTTAATCATTTATTAAAAAATAATAAATATTTTATATATTTAAACAGTTAAATGAACTAAAAAATATATTTATATTAAAAATAATTAATCATTATTTTTATAATGATATATAAAAAACTTTTTAGTTAAAATGGCTGAAAATAAAAATAAAGTTAGACATGTCTTACATAGAAGAAGTAATGTTTCTACACCAAAAGAAATTAATATTGAACGTACTACATTACAAGTAAATGAACCTAAAGCACCACAATCAACTGCAATAGAATATGGTGAAATTGCTGTTAATTATGGTGATGGTAATGAAGCATTATTTATTAGAAATTCTTCAGATGAAATTGTACAATTAAATTCAATTAAAAATATTCGTTATGATGGCTCAATTGATTCTAGTTTAAACCAATATCTTGATGAAAGATATGTAAATAGAAGTGGTGATACTATTTATGGTGATATTACAATCACAGCACAAGAAGGCTATGGTGATGACCCAAAATTTAAATATGATGGTTCTAAATTTGAAGTTATTAGTGATAATTTAAATATGGATATCAAGGAATCATCTATTGATAGTGAAAATATGGTATTAACAGTAAAGGGTTCGTCAAATAAAAATTGTGATGGTTCTTTTAAATTTAATGCTGATAATGTTGGTATTGATATTTCTTGTAATAAAGGTGAAATAATTAGCGGTAATTCTGAATTAACGATTCATGGTGAATATACAGAAACTGTAAATGGCTCAACAATATTGGTTTATAATGATGATTATAAAGAAGTTATTACTGATGGTAATGTTATTAAACAAACTATAATTAATGAAAATGGTATTAAAGAATCAATAACTGGAAATGTAGAAAACACAATTAATGGTACTTTAACAGAAAGTGTAACAAATAATGTTATACAAAATTATAATAAAAATTATACACTTAATGTAGGTGCTAATAATAATTGTAGTGATGTATTATTAGTTAATGCACAAAAAGTAAATATTGAAGGTAATTGTGATATTGATGTTCATTCTAATACTAAAGTTAATATTAGTGGTAATAATGAGGTTAATGTTAATAGTAAAAAAATAAACGTTGATGCATCTAATGAAGTAATAATAAGTGGTGTCAATAAAGTACAAGTTATTTCTAATTTAGTTGATATTGATGGTACTGAAACTACAATGGATGGTGATAATCTTCATGTACATTATAAAAATATTAATTTAAGTGGTGATACGAAAGTATATATCAAAACTCCATTATTAGATGTTGATGCAATAGAAACAACTATTGACGGTAATAAGATAAGTATTAATGTAAATGAATATAATTTAAGTGGTGCTGTTACAAACATGGAAGGTACAACACTTAATGTTGATTATGATAATTTGAATAAAACAATAACTAATGAAGTTGAAAACATTACAAATTTATCAACAACAGCAATTACTAACCATACAGAAGGTGATACTTGGATTATTGATTATGATAATTTAACAATTAACGGTGGTACTACTACTATGAATGGTGACACACTTAATGAAAATTATACTACTATTAATAGAGTTGCAACAACAATTAATAACACAGCAACAACTGAAAATAATTATGTTGATACAACTAATTTCTATGGTGATGTAAACATTCAAAATGATTTTCATGTAAGTGGTGATTCAATTTTTGAAGGTGATGTTAATATTAAAGAAAACTTAACAGTAAGTGGTGATACAAATATTAGTGGTGATACTAAAATTTGGGGTGATTTAATATTAAATCCAAATAAATCATTTGATGGTAAGTTAAAATACCCATTGAATTTTAAAATTGCAACTTCTGCAACCAAAACAAATAGTGCTACTTTAATAGCATCAGTAAAAGGGTTGAAGTATAATAATTCAAATTCTGAAGGTTATACTACTGAAATAGGTAGTGAAACAGACCCATTAGTAA
Source organism: Bacilli bacterium (assembly GCA_045123185.1). Lineage (GTDB taxonomy): Bacteria > Bacillota_I > Bacilli_A > ML615J-28 > CAG-313 > UBA1231. The sequence continues at coordinate 21,576 of JBGVIL010000086.1, forward strand.
CAAAAGGTTATGTTGATGATGTTTTTGAAAATATTTTAGATGATAAAAAAATCACAACAGCAATTGATTCATTTAAAGAATTACAAGAAGTATTAGGTGTTACTAATAATGGTGATATTACAAGTACTACTTATAATACAGTTGTTAGTGGTATTAACGCAAAAGTTAATAGAAGTGGTGACACAATGACTGGTACTTTGAAAATTGGTTCAGATGGTGTAACAATTACAACTAGTGGTACAATTAATACAAAAAGTAACATTACATCAAATGGTGCTATTAGTGCAAAAAATAATATTTCTACAGAATCTAAATTTGTTGGTGATTTAAATAACACATTATCATTTACTAGCGGTACATTTAGCGCAAAATCATTTAATAATAATACTAATGTTAGTGTTAAGATTCCTACTGATATTTCACATTTGTCATGTGATGCTGAACCATCATCTTGGACAGTATTTGATAAACGTTATGTAAATGTTAGTGGTGATACAATGAGTGGTGATTTAACTGTTGGTACTGGTACTACAAAAGTTACAATTAGTACAAATGGTACAATTGATGCAACAAGTTCAATTTATTCATCAGATAAAAAATTAAAAAAGAATATTAAATCAGTATCAAATAAAGATATTGAAGCAGTATCTAAAATTGATTTGAAATCTTATAAATTTATTAATGATGAATCTGAAAGAGAAAGATATGGTGTAATAGCACAAGATTTGGAAAAAGTTGGTTTGAACAATTTAGTTGTTGAAACTGATGATAAAAAAGGTGTTGATTATATTTCTTTCTTAATTTTGAAGATTGCTCAACTTGAAAAGAGAATTGAAGAATTAGAAAAAAGATAAAAAATATAAAAATATTAATTTTTTTTTTAAGGAATGACTAAAAAAAGTCATTCCTTTTTTTGTTTTTTTAAGAAAAAATATATACTTTTGCATTAAAGAATTAAAGATATGATTCATGTTAGTGATATAGAAAAAAGATTAAAAGATAATCCAGAACCTATAGAAGTTAAAGAAATAAGGGAAAATATCATCAAATCATTTTCTAAGTTAGAATTTATTGAAGATGGACATAAATATTATGTACATAATGATGATGGTTCTATGACTGAATTACATAGTGTATCACATGTTTGTCATCTATTTTCACCATATGTTAATTGGGATGAAATATGTGAAAATAAAGCAAAGAAAATGGGTATTCCATATGATGAATTAAAAAGACAATGGAGAGAAAATAATTTAAGAAGTACAAATAATGGAACTAAAACACATTTCTTTGGTGAAAATATGATGTTATTCATTCAAGGTAGGTTTGATGAAATTGATGATTCAATTAAGAATCAAATTGAAGATGGTTTTTTTGTACCATATGGTAAAAAAGAAGAAGCAATATCTAAATTTTATGAAGATATTTTAAAAATTGATAATTTTTATCCAGTAATGGCTGAAGCAAAAATATATACTGGAATTAATGACACACTTAATCTTAATGAAAATTTTAGTGGTACATTTGATATGCTTTTTGCTTTTAAACATAATGGTAAATTTAAGTTATCAATATTAGATTTCAAAGGTTTGCCGTTAAATACACCAATAGCAACAAAAGACGGATGGAAGAATATGGGTGATATTAATGTAGGTGATGAAGTATTTGATAAAGATGGCAAAATTTGTAAAGTTTTACATACATCTAAAATACATCATAAACCTTGTTTAAAAATTAAATTTGATAGTGGCGAAGAAATAGTTTGTGATGAGGATCATAGATGGGAAATTTCTTTTTTAAAGAATAAAATGGTTTCTTTAAAAAAAGAAAAATACTTTGAAAATAAAGTAATGACAGCAAAGGAGATAAAAGAATATATGTCAAATATCAATAGAAAAGATAGTAGGTTAATACCTAAGATTTTATTATCTAAACCTATTGAATGTAAAGAAAAACATTTACCAATACATCCTTATGTATTTGGTGTTTGGTTAGGTGATGGTAATAGTGCTGATGGTAAAATTACTAATATGTATGATGATATTTGGAGTGAAATTGAAAAGTGTGGATATACTATTGGTAAAGATGTTTCTAAAGGTTCTAGTGGTAAAGCAACGACAAGAACTATTTTTGGTTTAACACATGAATTAAGACTATTAGGTTGTTTACATAATAAACATATACCAGATGTGTTCTTAAGAAGTTCATATGAACAAAGATTAGATATTTTAAAAGGTTTAATGGATGCTGATGGATATTATAATAAAAAGAGAAAAAGATATGTAATTTCTACAACTAAAGAAAATCAAGTAGATTTTAGTGTTAAACTATTATCATCTTTAGGTATTAAGGCTACAGTAACACCATTTATTATTAAATTAAAAGATAAAGGTAAAAAAATTAATGGCTATTATATAAATTTTACTACTGATATTTATCCATTTAAAATTAGAAAAATTAAAGTTGAAAAACCTACTAGAAATAAACATTTATTTAGAAATATTATATCAATTGAAGATACTGAAACAGTAGAAACAAAATGTATTGAAGTTGATAGTCCATCACATACTTTTTGTTGTGGTTATAATATGTTAGTGACGCATAACACTAATAAAGTTCTAGAGAATGATTTTAACAGAAATAAAGGTAATATGTTATTGCCACCATTTGAAGATTTGGTAGATGAAGCAAAATCAAATTATTCAATACAATTATCATGTTATCAAATGGGGATAGAACAATTAGGTTATGAAGTTGTTGATAGAAAATTAATATGGTTAAAAGATGATGGAACTTATGAAAAAGTAAGTACACCAAATTTAACTGACAAACTAAAATTAGTGTTATAATGAAAAATATAAATGGGATTTTAAGAGAATTAAAATATCTATCAAAAGATAAAATAATACCAATTTCAGTTGATTTTGATAGTACTGTTGTTATATCGCAATATCCAAATATTGGAAAAGATAATGGTAATTGTGTATCAATTTTAAAGCGTTGGGTTGAACAATACAATGTTGGTATAATACTTTATACTATGCGTGATGGAAAACAACTAGAAGAGGCTGTAAATTGGTTTAATGAACGCAATATACCTTTATATGGTGTGCAATATGAACCAAATCAACATACTTGGAGCAGTAGTAATAAATGTTGGTCAATATTTTCTATTGATGACCATAATGTAGGTATTCCATTAATAAATGATGAAGAAAGTGATAAACTTTGTGTTGATTGGGATAAAGTAAATGAATTACTTGAACCAATTTTAATTAAAATTAATGAGCAATGGAAAGATTAAATAAAATTTTAGTATTTTCACATGTTGAATTTGACCAATATTGTTATGAAAATAAATGGAATGATGATAATGTTAATGAATTAAATAATTATGCATTTATATCAATAATAGGAACAAAAGAATGTCAAGAATATTATCTAGAAGAAGATGAATATCATTGGTTTAAAGAAAATCATAATAATGTTATAAATTTAGAATTTGATGATATTGAACATGATATTGATTATAATGGACATTTATTTAAAGCATTAAATGAAAAAGATGCTGAAAAATTAGTTGATTTTATAGATAATAATATTGGAAAACATTTTATAATACATTGTCGTGCTGGACGTTCTCGTTCACAAGCAATATTCAAATATATAACAACAATGTATTATAAATTATATGATGAAGAAACTTGTGGTAGAAAAGATAACCCATGTTTTTCACCAAATATGCATGTTGTTAGTTTATTAAAACGAACATATTATAAAAAATATGGTTTATTTGTTAATGAAGAAAATAATGACTTTTAAATAAAATAATAATTAAAATGGATTTGTTTACACAAAAAAGATTCATGCTTATTCAAGATATTGAAGGACGTGAAGGTATTATTCCAATGGGAAGTGAAGTAACATTATTTAGAGGATTTGTATATCTTAATGGTGGGATGGTTATGCCATCATATGCAAAAATGTTTACTGATATTTTAAATGATGAAGAAAAAAAGAAACAATATTTTATTGAAGTACCAATAACATATAATAAAATATAAAATGAATGAATTATTAAAAGAAAGTGAAGAACTTTTATTAAATGATGTTATACAAATGTTTTTAAGAGAAATAAAAACAAATTATTATAAAGGTGTGAATGTTTATTATATTAATAAAGATTTTAAAAAAATCATAAATACCCTACCAAAAAGTGTTATGACTAGATATGGTGGAGTTAAGAATTTTAAAGGAATTGATGATATAATAAAATTTGAAATGTTTTATTTTAAAACATCTGATGCTATTAAATCTGCAATTAATAATTTAAGTCCAAGTCAATGTAAAACAGTAAAACAACAAGTAGAATATTGTCTTGATTGGTTTATTAAAGATATTTTTCGTAGTTATCCAATAAAAAAAGATATATGTAAGATAATAATTGAAAAATTAGAAAAAAATGGAAAATTATAATGTTTATTTTATATCAGATTTACACATTTCTCATAAAAATATTTTATATCATTCACCAAATAGAGTTAAAGAATTTAATTTAGAAAATAATGAAGATATAGAAGGACATGATAAATACATAATTGATATGTGGTTATCAACAACAAAAAGAAATGACCATGTTTATATATTAGGTGATTTTATTTTAACAAATAAAGAAAAAACAGAAAAAATACTTAATATATTAAAATCAAAAGGTGTAAAAATACATATGATTTTAGGAAATCATGATAAATCATTAAAAGGGTTAGATAGATATTTTGAATCAGTAGATTTATATAAAACAGTAAGATTTAAAAAATCAATATTTGATTTTATAGAAGAAGATGAATTTGAAATATTTATGTGTCATTTTCCAATGAAATCATGGTTTAATAAACCTAGGGGTTCAATGCACTTATATGGACATGTTCATTGGAATTCACCACATATGGATGAAGAAACAGATGATTTATGCCTAAATGTTGGTCTTGATAATCCAATGTGTAATTATCAACTTTTATCTTTAGAACAAGTTTATAACTATTATAAATCTAAATTAAATGGTTTAACACCAAAACAATATATAGAAAAAGTTACAAAAGAAAATAATAAATTTATAAGATAAATTAAAATAAAATGAAACAAAAGTTTTTTTCAATGCACGGAACTGCCGTAGATAAGAATGGTGAAGAACATATCGTTACAATGGTAGGTGAATACCTACAAACAAAGGAAGTTGAAGTAGTTACAGAATCAGCAAATAATGTCATGAAATCATTTAATGTAAATAATATTATTAATTTTAAAGATGATGCCATTTTGTCAGTACCTGTGACAAAAAAAGTACGAATTCTGACATATGCATTTTCAATTTGTCATAGTGATGATATTTTTGATGAACAAATTGGTATTGATATTGCAAAAAGACGCATTAAAACACATCCATTAGGTCAATTAAAGACTGAAATGATAACAACTTTGTGTCCTGACCAAGTAAAATTCATTCTTTTTGGTGAATTAAAGTATGTAATGGATAATATTGATAAATTTATCAATGAAAATAATTAAAAAATAATAAATTTTTTTAAAAATTGTGCCAAATTAATAAAGTTTGGCACGGTTTTTGTAGTATTATTATTAAATAAAATAATTGAATAAATAAAAAATATTATAATAATGAGTAAAAAAAGTATAGGTATTGACTTAGGTAGTACATTATCTGAAATTGCAATAATTGAAAATGGTAAACCAACAACAATTCTTAATGAAGAAGGTTCATATACAACACCTTCAGTTATCGCACTTAAAAATGGTGAAAGAAAAGTAGGTGGTGCTGCAAAAAGACAAATGGTTGTTAATCCAAAAGAAACAGTTAATTTAATTAAACGTTTTATGGGTGCTACTTTTGAAGAATCAAAAGAAGCAATTAAGCATGTTAATTATGAAGTTATTGATTCTAATGGTCAACCTAGAGTTAATATTGAAGATAAATTATATTCTCCAGAAGAATTATCTGCAATGATTTTAACTAAAATGAAGAAGATTGCTGAAGATTATTGTGGCGAAGAAATTACTGATGCTGTTATTACAGTTCCAGCGTTCTTCTCAGATAAAGCAAGAAGTGCAACTAAATTGGCTGGTGAATTAGCAGGATTAAATGTTCTTCGTGTAATTGCAGAACCAACAGCAGCATTGTTATCATCTAATATTGACATGAATAAAGGTGGTAAATATATGGTAGTTGACTTTGGTGGTAAAAAAAGTATGTATTGCCTCCACACCTCTATTGCTTAAAAAATTAGTAATAAGTGAAATAAAAAAATCGGATTAATTGCGGAGAGTTCCTTAGAGCCTTAAATACCGCACTTGATGGTGACATACAAGGTAGCACATAGCCTAATTACTATGGGATGGTAAAAAGTTTAAGGATTGGATAACCGAAATAAGCGCAGCCAAGCATCTTAGAAATAAGATGAAGGTTCAACGACTAGAATTAGTATTCTTAGCAAGTAAAGTTGAAGAAAAAAATTCCACGAATGTCCGATAAGATGTTGAACTTTTGATTAAATTTATATATAAATATATATAATATGGATTTAATTAAAGATTTAGAAAAAAGTATTAAAAAAGTATTCGAAGATGAAATTGAAATTCATTTTAATGAATTAAAAATACTATTTTTAAATTATTATTTCCAAAAGATTTAAATACTTTTTTTGAAGACATTGAAAGAGATAGTCTGAACTTTAGTGAAAACTAAAGAAATTAGGATAAAGAACCTAATGATAACAAATTGAGTACGGAAGACAATTCTATTGCTGATATTAGTGATGGTATGATTGATATTTTATCTACAAATGGTAATGTATATTTAGGTGGTTATGATATTGATAATGCTTTAGCAAAATGGGTAGTTGAAGACTTTAATAATGAAAATGGTATTGATTTATCAAAAGATTCTATGGCTTATTCTAGAATCTTAGAAGCAGTTGAAAAAGCAAAAATTGAATTATCAAATTCAACAACTACAGAAATTAATTTACCTTATATTACAGTAAAGGATAATATACCTATTCACTTAATTAAGACAGTTACTAAGGCTAAATTTGAACAATTAATTGAACCAATTGTTGATGAACTTATTAAATGTGCTAAGGAAGCAGTTAAAAGTGCTAATTTAGAATATAATGAACTTGATGGTATACTTTTAGTTGGTGGTTCTTGTAGAATACCATATGTGCAAGAAAGATTACAAAAAGAATTTAATGTTGAATTAATTAAGAGTAATAATTTTGACTTGTGTGTTGCTGAAGGTGCTGCAATTCAAGCAAGTATTATTAATGGTGATTCTAGTGCTAGTGATATTGTATTACTTGATGTTACGCCATTAAGTTATGGTATTGACACATTAGGTGGTGTATTTGCAAAGATTATTGAATCAAATACAACAATTCCATGTAAACGAGAACAAGTATTTAGTACAGCAGTTGATAACCAACCAAACGTTGATATAGTTGTGGCACAAGGCGAGCGACCAATGACAAAAGATAATAAACAAGTTGGTATGTTTAGATTGGATGGTATACTTCCAGCACGTAGAGGTGTTCCACAGATTCAAGTAACATTTGATATTGATGCAAATGGTATTTTAAAAGTAACTGCATTAGATAAGGGCACTAATAAGGAACAATCAATTACAATTAATAACACTAATTCATTATCACAAGAAGAGATTGATAGAATTAAGCGTGAAGCAGAAGAATTTGCTGAACAAGATAAGAAGGCAAAGGAAGAAGCGGAAACTATTAATAAGGGTGATGCTATTGCTTTCAATAATGATAAGATGATTGAAGAAAATAGTGATAAGATTTCAGAAGATGATAAGGTTAAAATCAATGAAATTAGTGAAAAGTTGCGTAATGCCGTAAAAGATAAGAATATTGATTTGATTAATTCACTTGAAAAAGAAAATAATGAATTATGGAATCAGATTTCAACAAAGATGTATTCACAAACAGCACAAGAGCAACCTCAACAAGAAACTCAAACACAATCTTCAGAAAATAAAGAAGATAATATTGAGGAGGCATCTTTTGAGGAAGTATAAATAAAATAACATTGGAAGGTTGGAATATACCTTCCAATATTAAATGATAAGTTTAACAAAAATTAACGAATTTTCTCAATAAAAAATTTGTTTTTTTAAAAAATATTATGTACTTTTGTGCTTGAAATTATAAATGACTTATAAATGGAAAGAAAGGATTATTATAAAATTTTAGGTATTACCGAAGATGAAAAGAAGTTAAAAGGTAAAGATTTTGAAAAAGTAATAAAGCCTAAATTTCGAAAACTTGCTATTAGTTTACACCCCGATAAACAGCAAGGTAAATCTGAAGAAGAAAAGAAAAATGCAGAAGAAAAATTTAAAGAAGTTTCCGAAGCGTATGAGGTTTTATCTGATGAAAAGAAACGTGAAGAATATGACAATCCAATGAGTGGGTTTAATTTCCAAGGATTTAGTGGTGGTAATTCTTCATTTGAAGACATTATGCGTGGTTTTGGTTTTGGTGATATGTTTGGTGGTTTTAATCCATTTGGTGGTAATAATAGTAGAAATCAGCAACGTGTTCAAAAAGGTCAATCAATGCGTATTACATTAGGTGTTTCATTAGAAGATGTATTTAATGGTGCTAAGAAAACATTAAAATATAAACGTTATGATAAATGTACACATTGTGGTGGAAGTGGTAAAACTGATAAGACAACTGAAGAAACATGTAATGTTTGTGGTGGTACTGGGTCAGTATTCCAACGTAATGGTATGATGCAAATGATTTCAACTTGTCCTCATTGTAAGGGTAAGGGAAAGATCATAAAGAATCCTTGTTCTCATTGTAATGGTAATGGAATTATTGAAACTGAAAATAAGGTTGAAGTTGATATTCCAAAGGGTGTTAATGAAGGTATGCAAATTAATATGGAAGGATATGGACATGCACCATTAAATTGTAATGGAATATATGGTGATTTGTATATTTTAATTAAAGAACAAGACCATGATAAATTTAATAGAAGTGGTAATGACTTATATTTTGATTTAGATATCAATGTCATTGATGCTATTTTAGGTTGTGATGCAACAGTTGAAACTATTGATGGTAAGAAATTAACCACTAAGATTAAACAATGTGTTGAAGATGGTACAATGATTAGATTTAATGGTAAGGGTTTACCTATATATGGTCAAAATGGTAAGTTTGGTAATATGATAGGTGTGATTACATTAAAGATGCCTAAAAAATTAAATAGTGAAGAGATATCTTTATTAAATGAAATAAAGAAAAAAGAAAATTTTAAATAATGGAAATTTGTAGTGGTGTCATATTATATAGATTAAATGGTGAGACTAACAATGTGGAATTTTTTATGTGTACACCTTGCGGTCCTCAATGGGTGAATCGTTATTGGTGGAGTTTTCCGAAGGGTCATGTTGAGGAAGGTGAAACTATTTTTGATGCTGCTATTCGTGAGTTTCGTGAGGAAACTTCTTGCAATATTATTGATTCTGAATCTAGTTATCGTTATTTAGGTTCTGTTAAACAAAATAAGAAGAAACTAGTTCATATATATTGTAAACGTTATGATGGTGAAGATTTAGATAATTGTTCATCAAATGAATGTGTTACAATATATCATGGTAAGGAGTATATACATCCAGAAATAGGTGATTATAGATGGATGTGTATTGATGAAATGGATAATAATGGTGTTTATATACCAATTTATAAAATGATTGAAAATTGTGTTAAAAATAATAAGTGGTGATGATATAATGAATCATATTAATGAATATGATGCAATTATAATAAGTGCTAATATATATTGTACATTACAACAAGATGGTGTTCAAAGGGACATTGCATTAAATTATCCTTATGTTAGGGAAATGAATTTTACAACTAGATATGGTGATATTAATAAATTAGGTACTATATTAGAGTGTAATGTTGAAAATGAACCACTTATTATTTTAGCATATATTTATAAAGGTTTTCATAATACTAAGAAGAAAGGTGAACGTGCCATTACTGAATTCTTATCATATGAATCATTAGAAAAATGTTTAAGACAAATAAATGTTTTATATAAGGATAAAAAAATAGCATGTCCTTTACTTGGTTGTACTCCATTTGACGGTAATGGTAATAGGGATAAGGTTATAGATATAATTAACAATACTTTAATTGATGTTGATATTACAATATATGATTATGTTCAAAAGACTAGAGCAGAAAAATTAAAAGAGATTTATGAATATGAAAAATCAATTAAAAATGTTGATTATAATTTATATCGTAAGATAGTTGCTGAACGAAAATTAAAAGCGGATGAACGTTTTAAACGTAATGGTTTTGCTAGATATTAAAATAACATATTTAAATATATAACATATAAATGGTTAAAAAGATAACATTAAATGAAGAACATTTGAAATTAATTCCATTTATTTTTATACAAGAAGATGGTGATTATAATGTATTGATAGATAATGAACATATGTTTTGTTTAGGTTCTCAATTATTTCAAGATATGTCTATTATTTTAGGTTTAAGGGATAAAATGATACCTAAGACAGAAAATGATGCTGATGGTATGGCATTTGACGAAGAAACTGAAAAACATATGTTAGAGTTATATTCATATTTGAAAGAACATATGTATGATATTGAAACATTGATACATCAATTTGTTGTTAAAGGTGGACTTAGTGTTGGAACATATATTTGTCAAGACAATGAAATGATTTGGGGGAAAGAATCATAAAATTAACAAATTTTAATAATTTTTATTTGTTATTTCTAATAAAAAATATTACTTTTGTGTTACAATAATTTTTAATTATAAGTTAATGGGTAAATTTTTTAATAAGAAACCATCTATTGATTTTAGAATCAATGATGAAATAAGTGGTTATGATAGAGTTAGAATTGTAGGTGACGAAATTGAAAGTAAAGTAATTTCTTTATTTGAGGCTAAAAAGGTTGCTGAAAATATGGGAATGGATTTGATTGAAATCAATTCTAATGTTAACCCACCAATAATGAGAGTTGGTAACTATGAAAAACTTCTTTATGAAATGAAGAAGAATCAAAAGAAAAATAAGCAACAAACATCACAAGTTAAAGAAATCATGTTAAGAACTAATATTGCAAAGCATGATTTGGAAACTAAGGTAAAGAAAGCAAAAGAATTTATCGAAGAAGGTGATAAGGTTCGTGTTACATTAACAATGAAGGGTAGAGAATTGACTAGACGAGAAGAAAGTCAAAGACCTATTCTTGAATTTATTGTTATGATGGAAGATGTTGCAATTCCAGAAGGCAAATTAATTGAAAATGAAAATAGAACTATTGTTGTATTAAAAAAGAAGAAATAATTTATGCATGTCGTTAACTTAACTTCAACTAATACTAATATTTTAACTAGAAGTGAATCATTAGTTCGTTTTTATCATGATGTAAGAAAATATAAAATTATGACCATTGAGGAAGAAACTGAATGGGTAAATTTATATAAAAATGGTAATTCTGATGAAAAGGAATGCGCAAAAAATGAACTTATTAAATCTAATATTAGATTTGTCATTGCTATGGCTAAAAAGTATGGTAATGAATCAAATTTATTGGATTTGATTAATGAAGGTGTAATTGCAATGATTGAAGCACTTGAAAAGTTTGACCAAACAGTTGGTATTCGTTTTTTATCATATGCGGTATGGTATGTTAGAAGAGAAATAAATAGTTTTTGTATGAAACAAAATAATGTGGTAAGAAAAAATAATTTGTCTTTAACTTATCATGTTATTTCAAAAGCAACTAATGATTTTGTACAAAAAGAATTCAGACAACCAACATTAGAAGAATTACAAGAAATTTTAATGGATGAATATAATATTAATATCAAAAATATTAATGATATTCTTGAAACTAGAATTTCATCAATTGATGAACGTTATGACGATGATGATGATACATCAATAGGTGATATATTATTATTTAATAATAATACATGTGGTACAAATGAATATGATAATATATCTAATGATGATTTTAATAAAAAGTTTCTAAGTAGTTTATTTAAAATACTAAATGAAAGAGAAACTACAATTATTAAAATGGTATATGGCATTGGTTATAATAAACAATATGAATTAAGAGAAATTGCTGATGAATTAAATATGTCATATGAAAGAGTTAGACAATTAAAATATTCAACCATTGAAAAAATGAAAACACATGCTAAAAAATTAATGGAAAAACTATAATTAAAATAAAAAGGAACACTATTATTATTTAGTGTTCCTTTTTTTATATATTAAATTTTATCTATTACCTTTTGAATAATATTTGCTTCACGTTCTTTAATATGATATTCTGAACCATTATCATTAGTTAAACCTTTAAGTTTCTTTCTTAATTGAGATTGAGCACCTTGTGGTGTATGACTAGGATATACCTTACGTGCCAGTGCAGCAATATTTACAATACCACTACCATCAACATCATGTCTAATTTGGTCTTCATCACCACTACTTACTGAATTACCATCACGTATTTTTGATTTCTCATATTTCTTTTGGGCATCAGTTTTTTGATTATATGTTTTAAATGTTTTATCATCATTTTCACCAAAAACATTTTCGTTTATATATCTATTTACCGTTTCCTTAATAATATTATCTATTGATTTCATAATAAATTTATATATATTTTATATATAAATATATTTTATTATGGAAAACAAACGAAATAACAAGAAAAAAACAAAAGAACAATTTATAGAAGAAGCATGTAAAGTACATGGCAATAAGTATGATTATTCAAAAGTAGAATATATTAATTCAAAGACAAAAGTATGTATAATATGTCCTATTCATGGTGAATTTTTAAAAACTCCTAATAAACATTTATTAGGGCAAGGTTGTCCTTTTTGTAGTGGTAAAAAGAAAAAAACAAAAGAAGAGTTTATTAAAGAAGCACGTAAAGTACATGGTGATAAATATGATTATAGTAAAGTAGAATATATTAATTCAGATACTAAAATTATTATAACATGCCATATACATGGGGATTTTGAACAAGTTCCATATTCACACCTTCAAGGTAAAGGTTGTAAATATTGCAATGGTGGCATATCTGATACTAAAGAAAGTTTTATTGAAAAAGCAAGATTAATACATGGCAATAAGTATGATTATTCAAAAGTAGAATATATCAATTCAAAAACAAAAGTTTGTATAATATGCCCTATTCATGGTGAAATTTTACAGACACCAAATGAACATTTACAAGGTTATGGATGTTTATATTGCAATGAATCTCATTTAGAACGTAATGTATGTCTTATATTAGAAGAAAATAATATTCAAATTGAAAGACAAAAGAAATTTGAATGGTTAGGTAAACAAAGTTTAGATTTTTACTTACCACAATATAATATTGGTATAGAATGCCAAGGAATACAACATTTTAAACCAATTGAACATTTTGGTGGTAAAAATAGATTTAAACAACAAATTGAGCAAGACGAAAAAAAATTTATTTTATGTAAAAATAATAATGTTAAAATATTATATATTAATTATAATGATGATGAAAAAATAATAAAAAATAAAATTTTAACATTTATTAATAAATAAAGTTTGTATATCACAAAAATTATTTGTACTTTTGCAAAGTAGAAAAAAATAAATAACTAACTAAAAAAAGAAAGATGTTATGGCAACAAAGAATTTGTTTTTGAATGCATTGGCAAGTAAGGATACTGTAACTTTGAATGGTGCTATTTCTAATAGTACTACTAATTCAGTATTGGTAGACCAATTTGGTACAGCAGCGAATTATAGAAATCGTCCAATTGAAAAGGTTTTTGAAGACCAAGAACTTTTGTGGATGGATAATAATGAAATGTCAGTACGTTTCCCATTTTATCTTCGTATGGTTACTAGAAAGGTGAAGGTACATAATAATTTTGTAACTGATAATGTACAAAATGGTCAAGGTGTACGTGATGAATCTTTTAAGCGTTTACTTTGGTTTGCAAAAAATCAATCTAATATTTTTTATCAAAATATTTGGTTGTTACCTATGGTTGGTTCATGGAAAGATTTATGGACTATTATGTTCTATGATATTTCTATGGATATCAATTCAATTGATAGAAAAGTAATCTATGAATTGATTAAGCAAGGTATTGCTTGTGAAGAACATATTGAACTCATTAAGAAGTTCATGCCAAGAATTAAGTCAAAGTCAAAATTGACTACTGATTGGACAAGAATCACAAACCAATTAGCAAAAGAATTTGCTGAATATTTAGGAATTTCTGCTAAAGAATATAATAAATTTAAAGCAAGTGGTACTGCGCATGAATTTCAAAAGTTAATTTGTTCAAAAGAATATGATAAGATTAATTGGAATTTAATTCCAGGTCGTGCATTAAATCTTATTGCAAATTCTAAATTTTTGACAAATCATAATTTGGAAGAAGAATATGTAAAGTGGTTAATGGAACAACCTACTGCAAAATTTACTGGATATGTTTATGAACTTGCAAAACAAGTTCGTGATAATATTGGATATAATTTTTGGGGTGGTAATGGTGATGATTTAACTAAACTTCCATTACATAAGAGAGTTACCATTGATAAGCAGTTTGATGAATTAATCAAAAAGGCTAAAGAAAATGGTAAAATTACTGAAAATGTATGGTGCGCACTTGATACATCTGGAAGTATGAATTCTTTAACATCATGTGGTGTTTCAGCATTTGATATTGGTACAGCATTGGGTGTATTCTTTTCAACATTGAATGAAGGTTCTTTTCATAAGAATGTTATCATGTTTGATAATGTTTCACGTGTTAAGCAATTAAATGGTTCATTTAGTGAAATGTTGACACAGATTCCATATAATGCAATGGGTGGTACAAATTTCCAAAGAGTTGTTGATGAAATTTGTAGAATTAGACGTACTAATCCAAATATTCCATTGGAAGATTATCCTTCTACTTTATTGGTAGTAAGTGATATGGGTTTCAATCCAACTATGGATTGGAGATATCAACGTGATGAAGTGGTTGAACAGACAAATTATGAGGCTATGAAATCCAAGTTGTATGGATGTTTCCCTACTGAATTTGTTGACAATATGAAGTTCATTTGGTGGAATGTTTCTAGTGGATTAAATGATTTCCCAAGTCAAATTAGCGATGGTGGTACATATCTTTTTAGTGGATATGATGGAAGTATCATTAATATGCTTTTAGGCGAAGAAGTTAAGCCTAATGAGCCTAAGAAGCAAAAGACTATGATGGAAATGGTTCTTGAAGCATTGAATCAAGAAATTTTGCAGCAAGTTAAGTTGTAAAATGTTTTAGGGAGATATATTTTAATCTCCCTAAACATTTTTTAACTAAAATTTGTTTGTTAAATATGTTTTTTTCTATATTTTTGCATTGTTATTTAAATGGTAATAACTTATGTATTATAAGAAGAAATGTAAGAAAAAGAAGAAGAAATGTTTGGGTGGTACTTATAGATATAGCAAATCTTGTAAAGCATTTGGTGGTTTAACATCAAGTGAAATGGAGGCTTTATGTGGTAGTGTTCAAATTAGAGAAAAAAAATATAAAGTTATATTAACAGTTTATTAAGATAAAATATTATGTTATATTTTGAATTAAATAGAATGATTTTGGATGCTATGCGTTAAAAAGATAATGATAGAGTAAACATTTTGCGTCTTATCAAGAATGAATTGGTAAGAAAGGAAAAGGATGGTGTTACTATTAATGATTCAGTAGAAGCAACTGTGTTAAATAAAATGGTATCTCAACGTGAAGATTCAATTGAACAATTCACCAAGGCTAATAGAATGGATTTGGTTGAAAAGGAAACAATTGAATTGAATTTGTTAAAAGAATATGCGCCTAAAGCAACTTCAATTGAAGATATTGAAGTTAAAGTAAAGAATATTATTAATTCATTTGGTGAAGGTTATGTTCTTTCAATGAAAGATATGAAAACAGTAATGAATGGTGTGAAATCAGTTTATCCTACTGCAAACAGTAAAGATATTTCAGATATTTTTAGAAAAATGCTTTAATTTAATATTTATTACTTGTATAATATAGGTAATAGATATGAAAATAATAAAAGAAGATATGACGTTTAGTGAGATATTAGATGAATTAAAGAGTGGAATGTGTGTTAGACGTGCTGCATGGCATTGTAATAAGTTTATTGTTAAACAGAATGATGCTGATATTCCTAATAGTGTAGTACCTAATATGCAATCATTACCACAAGAGGCAAAAAAGTTAATTAGAACTAAAAATTTGGAATATAGGAATCAATGTTTGATGTGTATTTAATAGTAAATAAATAATTTGAACATTTTTTAACATTTTTGGAAAAATAAGAAGAAAGAAAATTAAAAATGGAGAGTAAGTTTAAGATTGGTGACATATTTTGTGAAAAATATAGTCGTGATACAGTACCATTGAAAGTTACCGAAATTATATATAGGAATGGTTTAATAGAACCAGAGTATGTATTAAAACCTATTAGGTATAATGTCGATGATAAAATAACGTTGGGTGATGATGCACTTGATGAATTATATTGGTTGGTAAAAAATGTTAATAGCAATTAAAATAAGATTATATCCGAATAGTATACAAGCAACACAAATCAATAAGTTGCTTGGGTGTTATCGTGTGGTATATAATCAGTGTCTTGCTCGAAAAATAAAATCTTACGAAGAAAATAAATTATCTGAAAATAGAACAACATTAGGACATTTTGTTCATCATGAATTATTGAAAGATGATAATTTTGTTTGGTTAAATGAACAAAATACCAAAGTTCTTAAACAAGCAGTTATAGATATGTTAACAGCATATAAGAACTTCTTCGAAAGACATATTGGTTATCCTAAATTTAAAAGTAAGAAAGACAATAAGCAATCTTGTAGGTTTGAACTTGGAGCAATATCTAAGCGAAATGTTTATACTGATTATAAGTTATCTCTTGCTAATATAAAGAATGTAAAATTCAGATGTAATAAAAAATACGCTGAGTATCTACAGAAACATAAAGATAATATTAGACAAGCAACACTATCTAAATTGCCATGTGGAGAATATTGGTTATCGATTCTTGTTGATGGAGATTTAAATAGAGTTCCCAAGCAAACAAAAGAATGTGTTGGTATAGATTTGGGTATAAAGGATTTTGTTGTTACAAGTGATGGGGAAGTTTTTGATAATCTTCATTTTAAGAAAAATGAAAGTCAAAGAATCATAAGATTACAAAAACAGTTATCACGTAAACAGAAAGGTTCAAATAATAGAAACAAAGCAAGAATAAAACTTGCTAAAGCATATAAGAAAATAACTGATAAGAAACAATACTATTTGCATCAAATAACCAATTATTTGATTGATGAAAACCAAGTCATCTGTATGGAGGATTTGAATGTAAAAGGAATGTTACGAAACCATAAACTTGCTGATAGTATACAAGAACTTAATTTTGGTGAATTCAGAAGAATGATTGGATATAAAGCAAAATGGTATGGTAGGCATTTAGTGTTTGTTGACAGATTTTATCCTTCGAGTAAGACATGTAATGAATGTGGTTATGTAAATAAGGGATTGAAATTATCTGATAGAGTATGGATATGTCCTGATTGTGGAAAGATAATAGAGAGGGATTACAATGCTGCATTGAATATACTTGATGAAGGGAAAAGAATTTTGTTATTAGAGAAATAAGTTGTATATTTGCAACAATAGGTATCAGTCGTACCGAATTTACGCTTGTGGACTATCCAACTATGGATGAACTTGAAATATACTAAAAAGTAGTGATAGGTTGAATCAAGAAATTGATAATGAACAAATTTGTTCAAGTTTTAATAGACTGTACTATATTGGAAACTACAATTAAGGCCACTAATTATGTTCCTAATTGGAATGATATTTTTGCTGATGATTGGATGGTGGTAGAAAATGAATTTTAATAAAATTTAACCTAGATAATTTGTTTATCTAGGTTTTTTTATATATTTTTGTATAAGAAATATTAAATAAATAAAATTATGGTAACAATATCAATAATTGATAATAAAAATATATTTGATACTCAATGTGATGTAATTGTTAATACAATTAATTGTGTTGGTGTTATGGGTAAGGGTATTGCGTTAGAAATGAAAAATAGATATCCGTTTATGTTTGAAAAATATAAAGAATTTTGTGAAAAAGGTTTAATTGATATTGGTAAGTTATGGTTATGGAAAAGTGGTGATAAGGATATATTAAATTTCCCAACAAAAAAACATTGGAAGGATAAATCAGAATATTCTTATATTGAGGATGGTATGAAAAAGTTTATTGAAACTTATAAAGATAAAAATATTAAATCAATTGCTTTTCCGATGTTAGGTTGTAGTAATGGTGGTTTAAATAGGGAAATTGTTTTGGAAATAATGACAAAATATTTGATTAAATGTAACAATTTAATTGTTGAAATATATGGATAATAATTTAATTATTAAAATTTTTTATAGATATTTGAAGAATAATAATCTTTTTCATTTATATTATAAACTTTTTTACATTAAAAATAATAGGATATTTAAAGCATTATTAAAGAATGGTTATACTTCTTCATTATATAATCATATATTATTAAAAAATGATGAAAGTTTAAGTTATTTTAATATTAATTTAAGAGAATGTGTTGCTAAGTTTTATAATAAAATATATTATTTAAATAACTATTCCATTTACATTTATGATATAAAGAATCATGATAAATTATCAAAATATTTAGATGATAATGGATTAATATGGGGAAGCAGAACTATATATAGTGAAAAGGATAATAGACGAAATATACCAAGAGGGTATAAATATTATATTTTAATTAATAAGGAAGGTCATATTTATTTTGGTTCATATTATGATGAAATTGAAATTAAAGTAAAAGATGATTTTGCTATTAAATTAAAAGAAGAAGACTTTTATGAATATTGGGAAAAAAATAAAAAAGAAATATATAATAATTTAGTTAAAGATTTAAATGGATAAAATAGATACATTTGAAGGTTTAAATGTTTCATCTAAATTTGCTATATGTGGATTACCAATTAGAGTTGATACATATAAAACTTGTAGTTTTAATTGTCAATATTGTTTTTCAAATAATAGGAAAATAATGGAATTTAAAAAAGAGTTACAAGTTGCAAATTTAAAATCAATTGAAACTAGGTTAGATAGAATATTTAATAAGCGTGACATTAAAGAAGATAATTTTTTAGATAAATTAATATCAAATGAAATTACATGGCATTGTGGTGGTATGTCTGACCCATTTCAACCTATTAATGAAGAATTAAAAGTAACAAATAATATGATTGATATTACTAATAAATATGGTATATCAATATTATTTTCAACAAAATCAGATACAGTTCATAATTCAAATATTAACCCTAAATTACATACATTTCAATTATCAGTAACAAATGTAAATAATAATAAGGATTTAGAACCAAATGTACCATTAATTGGAAATAGATTAAGATTCTTTAATGAATTAAAAAAAGAAGGTTTTAAAGTTGGTATTAGAATTCAACCATGTATTCCAACAATATCAACATTGGATATTGTTAAAATGTTTGAAGGTGCTGACCATTTTACAATTGAAGGAATTAAAATTGTTCCACAAAATATAGAACAAAAAGAATACATATATAATGTATTAAAATTAAAAAAAGAAGATTTCACACAAAAAGGTTTATTAACTTTAAAAAGCAATATTAGAGAAAAATTATACGAACCTTTTATTGATTATTTTGTTAACAACAATATAAGTTATTCTATTTCAGATAATGATTTAAGATGTTTATCAAATAATTTATGTTGTTGTGGTGATAAATTAGTTAATAAATCAACATCATTTAATACAACATCAATGATAATGAAATATGGTAAGGATTATACATTAGATAATGTATTAAATGAAATAAACGAATATGGTATTGGAAATTGTAAATGTAAACATTTATTTACTTCTAATAGAACAAATGGTTGTGTAAGTGTTGAGGATTTTTATAAGGAACGATTTGATAAGAAAAGTTCTCCATTTTCCCCATTATTTCAAAAATAAAAAATTAACAATATTTAACCTAGAATATTTTTTTATTCTAGGTTTTTTTATTATATTTGTTATACTTATTTTAAAGTTGTTATAATATGTTATTAAGATTAAAAGAAGAAGATTTATTAAATATAATAAATAATACAGTTACTGAAAGTATTAATCATATTAATAAAGAATTAAATGAAAATGTTAAAACATTGACTGAATCTTATTTGTCTAATAAAATTGGTGAAAATTTAAAAAAAGAATTAAATGAATTTATTAATGAACATGGAATTGATTATGATAAATTAAATAAAACTGTAGCATTTAATCCAAATCATCAAGAAGGTGTTAATACTAATGACCCTTGGAATCCCAAACCAATTTATAATGAAGTTGATGGTTATAAAATAATATCAATATTTGAAAGAGAAAAAACTGATGATAGACAAGATGGTAATCCATTAATTTATGCTTTAAAAGGTAAATATAGTTGGGTTTTTAAAAATCCATCTTATGATTATTTTTCATTATTAAGAAGGTTTGTTGCTGTATGTAAAGAATTAAATGAAGAATATGATGTAATTATAACAACACCATCATCTAATTCGTTAAATACTGAAATATTACATAGGATAATTAAATTAATTCCACATAATATACATTTTGAACGATTTTTTTGTAAATATAATGCTCAAGATGTATATGATATAACAATGGATTCAATGTTATTTAATAAATATTTTGAAGGTAAGGAATTGGAAAATGCCATATATAATTTTGAAATGGCTATTGAAAGAATGAATGTTGAAAATAATGGTGTTTTTTCGTATAAATATTTACCTTCTTATTTAAGACCAATATTGAGTAATTCAATGTATGTTAATAAAGATGTGTTGAATGATGAAAAAGTAAATGAATTAATTAATGGTAAGAAAATTTTAGTTATAGATGATACAGTTACTAGTGGTAAAACAATATCGGATTCTGCTGATGCTTTAAAGTCAGTATTTAATCCACAAAGTATTACATTTTTAACTTTATTTTCACCGTTGAAAAATTAACAATATTTAACCTAGAATATTTTTTTTATTCTAGGTTTTTTTATTATCTTTGTGGTATAAATAATAATGATTATGAATTTATTAAAGAAATATTTAACAAGGGAATTAAAAAATAATGATTTATATATAATATTTCATACAATAATATATAATGATAAAGAATTACAAATATTATATAGAAATTTATATACAGAATCATTTTTTAGAAGATTTAAAAATGAATATAAACGTGAAAAACTTTTAAAGAT
Organism: Bacilli bacterium; assembly: GCA_045123185.1. GTDB lineage: Bacteria > Bacillota_I > Bacilli_A > ML615J-28 > CAG-313 > UBA1231. The sequence goes on from JBGVIL010000086.1 coordinate 43,103, forward strand.
AAGTGGAAATAATTCAAGCATAATAGATAAATTAATAAATATTATTGATAATGTTTATAATAAATTTTTTAATTTAGGTGTTTTTACACATAGAGAAAAAATAATATATAATATAAATTATGATACATTGTCTAAATATTTAGATGATAATGGCTTAGTTTGGCAAACACATCAAAAATTTAGTTCAGTTAAGCCTTTTAGTTTATTAAATGATAAATTTTATCTTAGAGTTAATAGTAGAGGAACTATAACATATGGTTATTGTGAAGATGATAAGATGTTTTATTTTGAAAAAGCATTAAGTGAAAAAGAATTTTACGAATATTGGGAGAATTATAAGAAAGAATTTAATAATAAAATTAAAAAATGTTATGAGTGAATTTAATGATATTACAATTTATAACCAAAGAATGGATAAATCAATTGAAGATAAACTTTGGTTTAATAATATGGTTGATGCTGATGTATATGTTGATTTTGGATGTGCAAATGGCAATTTGTTAAAAACAATGTATCAAATGAATCCAAATAAAACATATATTGGTTATGATAATAATCTTGAAATGATTAATATTGCAAGAGAAAATTGTAAAAAAACTACAATTAAATTCATGTCAAATTTAAATATTATTAAAAATTACATTGATGTTAATTTTAAAAATAAAAAAGTTTGCTTGATATTATCATCAGTTTTACATGAAATTTATTCATATCTAAAAACATATGAAATTAATAAGATTTTGTTTGATATTGATAAATTAGAGCCAAACTATATTGTGATTAGAGATATGACATATGGTTTTCATCATTCTTTATATCTTCAAAAAGACCCATTAACAAAAATGAGAGAAGAAATTATTAAATATGTTAAACAAATTAATAGATTTGGTAATATTATACAAATACAAGACTTTGAAGAACATTGGGGTAAACTACAAACACTTTATAATATAACACATTTTTTATTGAAATATAAGTATTTGGAAAATTGGGATAGGGAAGTAAAAGAAAATTATTTACCAAAAACCAATGACATGTATGAATTTTTAAGTAAAAAGTATAATGTAAAATATCATAAAAAATATTGTTTACCTTATTTACAAGAACAATTTAAAAAAGATTTTGAAATAGATTTTAAAGGTTATACACATTATAATTTATTATTTGAATTAAAAGAATAAAATTTATTTGTTTTTTTAAAAAATTATTTATATTTTTGTTATGTAAAATAATTTAATTAAAAAAAATATAAAATGGAAAATAAAGAATACGTTTGTACAGTATGTAATTGGATTTATGACCCTATGGTTGAAGGAAAACCATTTGAAGAAGTTTCAGAAGACTTTGTATGTCCTTTATGTGGTTTAGGTAAAGAAGAATTTGAAGAAGCATAATGTTTTTAACATTAATTAACTAGGAGATACTTGGATATCTCCTTTTTTTGTATTATATTTGCATTATTAAAGATATAAACAGTATAATAATGAAAATAAGTATTTTAACAAAATTTCTTTTAAGAATTGCAAAAAATAATAATTTAATGAGTGATTTAAATCATGATATTAAGTTTAAATTATCATTATATGATATAAATCTATCATATTTAGTTATGTCATCTAAATTAGATAAAATAAAATATAAACTTTTTGCCGATAAAGTTAGTACATTATTTAATGTTGATGAATATATTAAAAATACACTTTCCAAAAGAAATAATATAGTAATTACTAATATTGATAATTACGATAAATTATTTTATTATTTGGAATCTAATGGTGTTATGTGGGGCAGTGATAAAAGATGTACTAAATATAGACCAATTAAAAATTTTTTAACTGATGAACATTATATAAAACTATATATGGATGAATGTAGAATATATTATGGACGTAGTTATAGTAAAATGAGTAATGATATTGTATTAACGGAAAATGAGTTTTATGAATATTATGAAAATTATAAAGAAAAATTAAACAAAGTTTTTTATGATTATCTAATTAAAGATTATGGTTGTTTTAAAAAGAAATAAATTATGTGGTCAGTAAAGGTTTTATTATTAATGTTTTTGTTTGGCATTATTGATGATTTTGTCTTACAACCTATTTGTTTAAGCAAATTAAAACAAAAAAGATATTGGATTGAAGAATGTGAAAAGAATAATTTAGATATATCAAAATATGATACAGATTATATCACAGCATTATTAATTCATGGTTTGTCTTGGTCAATAATGATACACGTTCCATTAATGTTTTTAGGTGGTATTAGAGACGATTTCTTTCTATTATTATCTGTTTTATTCAATACAGTAATTCATGCAATTATAGACAATTTAAAGGCTAATAAATTAAAAATAAATTTAGATGTAGACCAATGTTTACATGTATTACAAATTGTAATTACTTGGATTGTATTATCATTAATTAGTTACTATCAATTATTTTATTAATTATGACAATATATCAAACTGAAACACCATTTAATTATAAAGAATATAAAGAATGGGTTTGCAATTCTGTTAATAAACGTTCTGAAAATTGTGTAAGAGTTAGTATGTGCCTTTATGAATGTTTGAAACATCATCTAGGACACAATGATAAAAATTATGGATATTCGCCAAAAACATGGATGGATATTGATAAAGATGGTAATGTTACCATAGAAAAAGGAGATTCATTTGGTATGTGTCACTTATATTCTTTATTGGATAATTTTAATTCGTATTATGGTGCTATAAATGATGGTGATTATTTAACAATTTTATCAGTAGGTTCGTCTTTAACTCATATACCAAATAAAAATGGATGGTATAATCAAAATACTATGTCAGAAGGTTTTGGTGTTGTAATTAATAAATTAACAAATGATATTGTATTGGTTACACTAGGAGAAGATGATGGAAATTATTGGGGGTCTCATGAAATTCCATATGAAAACCTATCAAAATATGATAGAAATGAAGTAATAAGAATTGTAAATGATGTTGATGAAAGTCATTTTTGGAACAAACAAGAATTAATTGAAAAATTGTGGTATTATGGAAAAAAATGAATCATATTTCACCAATGTGGATAAATATGAAGTTCTTAAAACAAATGGTGATAAACATTTGGTAAAAAGAATAAGACATTGGAATAGGAAAAATACTAGAAGAGAGATAATTGATTATTGTCTTCAAGAGAAAATACAAAGATTTGAAGATGAAAGATGGAAAATATTATATTTTAATAGGTCAAGAAAACTTGTTGAACGTAGATTTTTAGGGTTATGAATGAACAAGATAGAGAATTATTATTTATAGACTTATGTGGTAGAATACCATATAAAGTTAGAATGTTTGAAATTGAACCAATTAATGATATTCAATCAAATTTAACTTTACAAAGTATTACAAATAAAGAATCAGTTATTTGTATTACACCAAGCGGAGGTGTAATTGGTTCTTCAATAGATGCTTTTAAACCATATTTGTTCCCTCTTTCAAGTATGACAGATGAACAATTTGTGGAATTAAAAGTTTTTGTTGATTTAACATATGAAGGTAATACACTTGAATTAGTTGAGTGGAATGATAATTATAAAACTTTAGAGTTTTGGTTAGAAGAAATGCCATCTTATGAACTTATTAAAGTATTTGACTGGTTAAATAAGAATCATTTTGATTATCGAGGTTTAATTGAAAAATCGCTCGCTTTAGATGCAACAGATAAAAACATTTATTAATTATGAATTGGAAAAATATTAAAGAGAATATTATAGACATTTTATGTAGTCCAGTATTATACTCTACATTATTGATATTATTAATTATAATATTAGCAAGTTTATGAAACAAGAAAATAAAGAACTTTTACTTAGAGACCTCTGTGCGAGGTTGCCTTATGGAGTGTATGTTTTAGTACACGACACATTTGAATATAGCACCGTGCCTTTTGAAAAAGTTTATCTAAAATCTTCTGATATATCATCCTTAATAGATTCAATTTCATTGAATGAAAGATATAACAGTAAGGATAAACGATTTAATAGAATTATAAAAGAACGTAAAGATTTTTTGGAATTTAAACCATACTTATTTCCTCTTTCAAGTATGACAGAGGAACAAAAAATAGAATGTTTTAAAGTAACAGATATTGAATTAGATGAACATAATGAAATATGGTCAACTTTTCCAATATCAAATTCTGATATAGTACTTACAAATTTAGATAATTGGTTAAAAGTAATTAATTGGTTAAATAAAAACCATTTTGATTATCGTGGATTAATTGAAAAATCGCTCGCTTTAGACGCAACAAATTTAGGAATATATGAATAGCATGATAGAAGAATTAGGAAAATTTTCATTAGAAAATGAAGTTTGGTTAAGATATAAAACATACGGAAGAATGTTTTACTTTGTTAGCAACAAAGGTAGATTTGTTTCTATAATAGGAATCAACATAAATAGAAGTAAAGGAAGATGTTGGAAGGTAAAGTTAATTACTCCATATCCTAACAAAAAAGGTTATATGCTTGTACGAACCAATGAAAACAAAAAGACATATCACCACCAATTACACAGAGTGGTATTGTCTACATTTTGCCCTTTATCGGATGATTATAATTACCAAGTCAATCATATTGATGGAGACAAGTCAAATAACAATCTTTCAAATTTAGAGTGGTGTACTTGCGAGGAAAACATTAAACATGCAATACAGCATAAACTTATAGACAATACAAAACAAGTATCAATGTACTCTTTAGATGGAGAATTTATAAAAGAATTTGATTCAATAACCGATGCTGAAAAAGAAACTAGTGTTCTTGGTGTAAACATAAGTGCTTGTTGTAAACATAAAATAAGGCAATCTGGTGGTTATCAATGGAGATATGAAAAACTTGATACAATTGAAAAAGTACGACCAAAGAAAATTGCAGAAGATTTGCGAACAAGAAGTTGCAAACAAGTATATATGTTTAATGGACTAGTAAAAGTGCAAATGTTTGCTTCTGTATTAGATGCTGCTAAGTTTATTGGTAAACCTAACGCACAAGTAAATATATCAGCGTGTGCTTTGGGTAAACGCAAAACAGCGTATGGGTATAGGTGGGCTTATGTTGATTAGTAATAGATGCTACTAATCTTAATATTTATTAATTATGTTGAACAAAAGAAAAATAACAACTATAGTTTTACAACTTCACAATTTTAAACAAATGGCAGATGATAAGAATATTTGGATTAAATGTGTTCCAATTAGACATTCTCATGACGCATTGATATATACATATCATTGGAAAGAACGCATTTTGAAATATACTTGTTATGATTGTGTAGGTTTTGTTGAATATACTAGACAAATATGTAATGAGCATGAGACATATAAGGAAATAATAACAATTTGAAGCGTAAAAACTTTATTTGAAATTTAACATAAATTAACAATTATAAATTTGTTTTTATCAAAAAAATATGTATTTTTGCATTGTTAAATAAAAAATATGTAATCATGTCAGTAAAAACAGCGAAAATAGAATTAGAAATTTGCGATGTTAATAAAAGAAATGCTTTTGTTGAAAGTGTTGGTAAGAACATTAATGGGACATTTAAAAAAACAAAAGTATTAACTTTAAAAGAAGATAAGAAAGGTATATATGTTGATTTATTAAAATTACAAAAATCTAATTTTAGATTACATAATTTTATTGTTAATAAATATCAAAATTTTATTAATTCTGATGATTCTAAATATAAATTAGAGAAAAACGAAAAAAATGAAATTAATCATTTAGCAACAGAATATTCAAAAAAATTGTGTGAAGAATATCAATTAAATAATATTAATAGTACAATACCTAATGGTATTTTATATTTGATTGATAAAAACATAAAGAAAACAATTAGAGATATTAAAAGTGGTAGAAGAGTATGGCAATCGTATAGAGAACAAGTTCCAATACCTTTATCACAAGGTTATGCTATTGTAAAAATTAATGATAAACACTTTACTAAAATAGATGAAAGTAATAAAAATTACTACATTATATTTTGGGGTATTTTATTTAAAACTAATTTAGGTAGAGATAGGTCTAATAATGCTAGCATTATTGAAAAAACTATTAGTGGAGAATATAAATTTTGTGATAGTAGTGTAGTTGTTGAAAAAAATAAAATATTTTTATTATTATCATATGATGTACCACAAAAAGAAATAGAATTAGATGATGATAAAGTATTAGGTGTTGATTTGGGTATCAAAATTCCAGCAGTATGTTGCGTGTATTCAAAAAGTTTAGGAAAACCAATTACATATCAACATAATGGTAAAGATTTAATTGAATCTTTTGATAAGCCATATATTACATCAAAATATTTAAATAGATATGAAGAAAAAGAAGTAAATCCATCAATTTTAACAATTAGAAATTCTATTAAATTAGAACATGAAAAACGAAAAAAAGATGCGAAATATATTTGTACAAATGGTCATGGTAGAAAAAGAAAAATGAAATTTTCTGATAGAATTGGTGAAAAAGAAAAAAACATAGCAAAATTATATTACCATAATTTATCTAGAGATATTATTAAATTTGCCATAGAACATAAATGTAAACAAATTAATCTTGAACACTTAAAAGGATTTAAAGGTGATAAAGTATTAGTTAGTGGTTGGGGATATTTTATGTTACAAAATTTCATAGAATATAAAGCAAAAGAATATGGGATAATTGTTAATAAAGTAGACCCAAAAGACACATCTAGAACTTGCTCACATTGTGGACATAATTCAGAGAAAAATAGAATTGACCAAGCACATTTTAAATGTGAACATTGTGGATTTGAAATTAATGCAGACTATAATGCAAGTATTAATATTGCTAGAAAAGAAACATTTGTAAATGAAAAATAAAAATATAAAAATTGGGCTAGTTGCATAGCCTTTCGTGAGGTTTCACAATTATTTTTTGTGAAAAACACTCATAAACTACTATTACACAACAACATATGCAAATTATGTTGTATTTGATATCAATATGTATTGTAGATGCAACATAGTTTTAATTTCTTCCAAGGTTGAAGTAGTTGTATTTGATATCAATATGTATTGTAGATGCAACAGGTCATAGACCATTACCATTATGACCAAAGTTGTATTTGATATCAATATGTATTGTAGATGCAACAGAACCAACAGCGTATTTGCAGAGAATACGGTTGTATTTGATATCAATATGTATTGTAGATGCAACAATTAAACAACCTAATTATACCCAAATCAGTTGTATTTGATATCAATATGTATTGTAGATGCAACGGTACTTTACTGTGGTACATTTCTTGCCTGTTGTATTTGATATCAATATGTATTGTAGATGCAACATGTCCCCAAATGCCGTTTTTCTTCACTCTGTTGTATTTGATATCAATATGTATTGTAGATGCAACCAACGAGGTGCTATAAATAGTTGATTAGAAGTTGTATTTGATATCAATATGAATAGTAGATGCAACCTGCCCTACAACGCATTATTATTGTATGGAGTTGTATTTGATATTAATATATATGGTATATGCAACGGCTGTCGGTCATTGAACAACCTTTTAATTGTTGTATTTGATATCAATATGTATTGTAGATGCAATAATGTATGAATATAAATAAAATTGATTTTTATTGCATTTGATATCAATATGTATTGTAGATGCAACCAACGAGGTGCTATAAATAGTTGATTAGAAGTTGTATTTGATATCAATATGAATAGTAGATGCAACAGTTTTTTGAACGGTTTTTCAGTAGATAAATGTTGTATTTGATATCAATATGTATGGTAGATGGAACTACAAAAATTAAAAAGATTTTTTTACAAATTAAAAAATAACGACCCAGTATATAAATGTCCTATATATAAAAAAGAAGGATGTTCCCATGTTGATGGTTTACTATGTGATTTTCCAAATTGTAGTATAGTACAACAACATCTTGGTGATAAATGGGTATGTTGTGTAAATTGTAAATTTCAAGATGAATGTTGTAGCAAACAATTCGGTTTTGGTTGCTATGATGGTGAAAATTATTAAAAAATAATTTTATTAGAAGGTATTGATTTTTTTAACTTTATTATTATATTATATAAAAGAGTAATAATAATGAAGTTAAAATATAATACTGAAAGTTTTATTGAAATGGCAAAAGAAGTTCATGGTGATAAATATGATTATTCTAAAGTAGAATATGTAAATTCACAAACTAAAGTATGTGTTATTTGTCACGAAAAAGATGAAAATGGAAATGAACACGGTGAGTTTTGGGTAACTCCTAAATCTCATTTAAATGGTCGCAATTGTTATAAATGCTCTATTAATATTAGAAAAGAAAAATGTAGAATAAATTATAAACCAAATTTAGCATCAAGACATAGAAAAACTAAAGAAGAATTTATTAATGATGCTATAAAAGTTCATGGTGATAAATATGATTATTCTAAGGTTGATTATATAAATAATAAAACTAATGTTATTGTTATTTGCCCAATACATGGTGAATTTATTGTTACACCTTCTAATCATTTAAAACATAAAGGTTGTCCTAAATGTGCAATTGATAAATTAAAGAAATTATTTTCTTATAATAATGAAGATTTTATAAAAAAAGCAAAAGAAGTTCATGGGGATAAATATGATTACTCAAAAGTGAATTATATAAAATCACAAATTAATATAATTATAAAATGCCCAATACATGGTGAATTTAAACAATTACCAAGTAATCATTTAAAAGGGTGTGGTTGTCCGTTTTGTAATTCTTCAAAATTAGAAAAAGAAATTAAAGATTTTTTAATAAAAAATAATATAATATTTAAAGAACAAGTACATGCTAGGGATTTTAAATGGTTAGGTAGACTATCATTGGATTTTTATTTACCACAATATAATGTTGCTATTGAATGTCAAGGTATACAACATTTTAATACAAAATTATCATTTTGGAAGACTAAAAAAAACTTAAATGAACTTTTAAATGAAAATAAAGAAAGAGATTTGAAAAAAAAGAAATTATGTGAAGATAATAACATAACTGTTTTATATTATAGTAATTTAGGTATAGAATACCCATATTATGTTTTTGAAGATAAAGAAAAATTATTGGAAGAAATTAAGAAACATTAACATTTATAATTTTGATATAATATAAAATTTTTGTATTTTTGCATTGTAATTTTAAAATAAAAAATAAAAATGGAATTTAACGGAAAAAAATTTTTAGAAGATTTAGAATGGAGAGGTTTAGTAGCAAGTACAAGTGGTAACATTATCGAAATGTTTAACAAACAAGTAACATTCTATTTGGGTACAGATTGTACTTCAATTCCAGATAGTGCTTTAAATGCTGAACATCCAGAAATCACAACATCATTACATGTAGGTCATCTTTTAGCATTTATTACTGCTAAACGTTTTCAAATTCATGGGCATAAGCCAATTATTTTAATTGGAAAAAGTACTGCCGCAGTTGGTGATTTGGCGGGAAGAACAAAAGAACGTGATTTAATTTCATATGAAAGAATTAATCAAAATGCGAAATGTCTAGAATACCAAATTAAACAATTACTTGATTTTAAAAGTGGTAATGATAATCAAGCAATTATGGTAACAAATGAAGAATGGTTAGGTAATTTAAATCTTATTGATTATGCTAGAGATTTTGGTAAATTAATCCCAATTAATTATATGTTGGCTAAAGATTCCGTTAAATTACGACTTGAAAGCGGTGGACTTAGCCTATGTGAATTTTTGTACTCTACTTTACAAGGAGTGGACATGTACCATTTATATAAAAATTATGGTTGTACAGTACAAATTGGTGGTGATGACCAACAAGGTTCAATGTCATATGGTAGTATGTTAGTTCGTAAACTTTTAGGTTCTGATAAAGAATGTTGTACTTTAACTTGGCCATTGATTACAAAATCAGATGGTACAAAATTTGGTAAATCAGAAGGCGGTTGTGTTTATTTAAATAAAAATCTTACTTCAAGTTATACTTTCTATCAATTTTGGTTGAATCAATCAGATGAAGATGCTGAGCGTTTCATTAAGATGTTTACATTGCTTTCAAGAGAAGAAATTGAAGCGTTGATTGAAGAGCATAAGCAAGCACCACATTTGCGTGTATTGCAAAAGAGATTGGCAAAGGAAGTAACCATTATGGTTCATTCAGAAGAAGATTATAATGTAGCAGTAGAAGCATCAAATGTATTGTTTGGTGGTGGTTCTATTGACACTATTAAGAAGTTGGATGATAATACTATTTTGTCAGTATTTGATGGTGTTCCAACATTTGAGATTAAGAAGGATGAATTATCAGAAGGTTTGAGATTGACTGATTTGGCTGTCGAAAGAGTTAATGTATTCAAGTCAAAGGGTGATTTGAGAAAATTGATTAAGGGTGGTGGTATTTCCATTAATAAGGAAAAGATTAACGATGATATTACCATTAATACATCCATGTTGATTAATGATAAATTTTTGCTAATTCAACAAGGAAAGAAAAATTATAATTTGGTTATTGCGAATTAACATTTTTTAATGAGAGAACAAAAAAAGTTCTCTCATTTTTTTTTGTTTTTTATATTTAAGTTTTATTAACATTAATATATTGCATATTATAAAATAATTTTTTATCTTTGTATTATAATAATAAAGATAAAAAATTATGAGTTTTGTAGATTTTTTAATTAATAAAGGTTATAAACCTTTTAGGAAAATTTTTGATTTAAAAAGTAAAAAATGGATTTATGTTGGTGAAAATGAATTAAAAAGTTATTGTATTACAACTGATAATAATTTCTTTTCAACAATGTCTGAAGGATGTATTGATATACGTTTAATAAAAGATGAAAAAGAAATAGTTTTTGGTATTCCTGGTATTATTGTATCAGATAAAAACTCTAAGACTTATAAAACGCATTATCCATCTTTAATCTATCCAAATGTATATGGAGATATATTCAATACTGATATAATTTTTGAAAAAGTAGTTAATGGTGAAATTACATATGATGTAATTTATAATGATATTGAAAAATACTTTAAATCAAATATTTAATTTTTATTAACATTAATATATTGCATATATTATTTTTAAAATGATAAATTTTTGCTAATTCAGCAAGGAAAGAAAAATTATAATTTGGTTATTGCAAATTAACAAATTTTAACTAGGAGATACTTGTGTATCTACTTTTTTTATATTATCTTTGCTGTATCAAAATTAATAAATATCTTTTAAATTATAGGAGAATAAATTATGAAATATAATATTGAAAATATAGATAGTTCAAAAGGATTTATCTTTTTTTGGGGTCATTCTTGTAAATAAAACATCATTAATAAAAGTTGTTTAAGTCAATGGTATAAAAGTGATTTTATTATTGACGATGTTAAATATTGTTGTATGGAACAATATATGATGGCTGAAAAAGCGAAATTATTTAATGATAGTGAAACATTAAATTTAATAATGGATGAAACTGACCAAAAAACAATAAAAGATTTGGGTAGAATGGTTAAAAATTTTAATTCAAATATTTGGGATGAAAATAAATATAATATTGTATTAAAAGGTAATTTTGCTAAATTTTCACAAAACAATAATTTAAAAGAATTTTTATTATCTACGAATGATAGTATTATAGTTGAAGCAAGCCCATATGATAAAGTATGGGGCATTGGTATGAAACAAGATGATAAAAATATTCTTGATGTTTCAAAGTGGAAAGGTGAAAATTTATTAGGATTTGCTTTAATGGAAGTAAGAGATATGTTAAGATAATATTATATAATAATTAAAGTACATTGATTTATAAGTATCAAAATTTCATTAATTCTGATGATTATAAATAACAAACAAAATGGCAGCAATTGATAAAACATATGTAAATAAAGAACAATTAATTGAAGCAATTAATTGGTGTAAAAATATTGGGGAAGTTACATTAGAAAATGGTTATAAATTCTATCCATTAAATTTTATTTTGTCTTATAATGATATAGATAATATTAAAGATAAAAACCATTATACACTATGGTGTACACCTAGTTGGTTTGATAGATGGCTTTGGTTAAATTGCCCTTTATCTTTTATTAAAGATAGAATTGAATCTGTTTATTCAAAAGATTTCTTAAAATATTTTGAAAATTGGAAATATGAAGAAAAATTACCAGAAAAAAGAAAATATACATTTATAGAAACTCCTAGTGGTAATAAATGGAAATTTATTGCTAAAGGTAAAGGGAAAAAGAAATCTATTTATATTTTTGAAATTTTTAATGGGGAAAAATATCTAGGTTATAATTATCAAGTAGATAAGTGGGGTGAAAAATTTGATATGTTACCTTATTACCACAATTTTGAACTTAAAAATAAAGTATTGAATAAAAAAACAATAATGAGAATTCTTAAAAAATGGTATATACCATCTAATAGTATTGTAAAAATTAAGAATCTACATTATTGTGGTATGGATTATAAAATACTTGTAAAATAAATAAAAAATTTATTAACCATAGAAATTTAACATTAATTAACTAGGAGATATTTGCATATCTCCTTTTTTTGTTTTAACTTTGTAGTATCAAAAATAAAGGGTGATTCTTTGGTAGAAAGCGTAAGACCCTCCGTAGTCAAGAGTTCGAATCTCTTCACATCCACAATTATTAATAATGGGTGTGTACCTCAGAGGCTAGAGGACGGTGTAGGCAGTAAAAATGGGTTCGATACCCATATCATCCACTTATTTAATAACTTTTAAAAATAAAGAATATGGGAATATATGTATATGGTTCTTATAAAGAAAGAGAACAAAATGAAAAATTAAAAGGTAAAAGATTTACCATTAATGCGGAAGGTGCTATTGTTATTAACAGTATTGGCGATAGACATGTTTTTAAAAGTGTAGATGATTTATGTTATTATGTTGAAAAATATTTTGAACTTAAAAATACAATAAAGCAAATACATAAATTATGTATGTAATATTTTATTTTTTAAAATAACTTTTAAAAATAAAGAATATTTTATGAGCAGTTTACATTTTAAAGTATCATCACTTAGTAGTAGGGTAGGCTCATTAGTTGATAAAATTAATAATTTACAAAATATTAATTATGGACTTAGTGAAACTGAAGTGAGGGATATTGCTGAAGAGTATTATGATAAATTAAAGTTACAAATTAGAAAAAATGATAAATTTTACAAAAGAGAAATAAACCGATTAGATAAAAAAATTAATGAAATTGAATGTGATTTAAATAAACGTATAAGTAATTTGGAATGGGAGAATTCTGTTATAAGCAGATATAATATTGTTAAAAACAATATACCACAATTACAATATGAAGATTTTTATCAAGTTTTATATAGAGAAGAAATTATTGAAGATTGTTTTAGTACATTAAAAATAGACTTTTTAATCGAATATTTTACATTTCGTTATAAATATAAAACATATTAATTTAATTTAAAATATTATGAAAATAATTACAGAATTAAAGAAAGGTGATAAAATTGTTAAAATTTATCATAATGGTGAATATGAAATTGTAAAAAATACAAAAAAATATCATAAATTATTAAGATAATATGAAAAGAATTACATCAGTTACAGAATTAAAGAAGGGTGATAAAATTGTAAGAGTAACACATTTAGGTGAATATGAGATTATTGAGTTTCTTTGCATTCATCCATATAATGAAGAATATTCTCTTTTCTTAAATCAAAATAAGGATGGCATACCTAAGTTCTATAATGGTAGACTTAAAGGTGAAGAATGGTATCTATACGATAGAAAAAATGACTTTAATGAAGTTATTGATATGCGTATTGAACTTTTGAATAAACATATTGAAAAGTTAAAAACATTAAAGGAAACACCTTTAACTCAACCTAAACAATTTAAAGAAAGTGATGCTAATGCCATTCTTAATAGTGGATTTGTTAAAGGATATTATGGTAAGTAATAATTTAACATAAATTAATAGGAGATATTTGCGTATCTCCTTTTTTTATACTATCTTTGTATTATCAAAAATAAATAATATGGGGCTTGATAAATATACAGAATTTTTAAATAAACAATTAAATATGACAGTATTGTCACCAAATCTTATTAAAATTGGTGATAATGTTATAAGTGTTAAACATATTAGTTCATTTGATTTATCACATGAAAATAATGTATTAAGAATAACTCCTGATAGTGGAATACATTTTTATGTGTATGGTGCTAATTGTGTAACTTATTATGAAACTTTAATTGCATTGTTAAAATAATAAAAAATATATATTATGGTAAAATTTTGTTTAGAAAGAGATTTAGTAAGTTATTTACATGAAATTGTATATTTCGTATCATGTTGCGAAACAGAATGGGATAAAAATAAATTCTATGAGTATGACTTTATTAGTAATCTTCCTAGAAAATTTAAAGATACAATTGAAATGTTATGGACACGTAAACATCAATTTAACATTAATAATATTACTAATGATATATTTTTTAATGAAAGTACTAAAAGTGCAAAGGAAATTTTATATTCATTAAATTATATTATTAATAATAATGTTAATAAAACTATTGAACCTTATACTAATGCTATAATTTATTTTGATAGAGATAATAGTAAAATAAATAAACTTTTTATAGAAATAAATAATGCGATTAATAATGAATATATGACTGATGAACAACATATTCGTAATTTAGATAATTATATTAGAGAAAGTGAATTAGCATGGCTAAGAAGTTCTCCTGCAATTAGTTTTGGTTGGGATTATTAACATAAATTAACTAGGAGATATTTGCATATCTCCTTTTTTTGTTTTATCTTTGCACTATCAAAAGAAAACAGATTAATAACTTTTTAAATAAAGAATAATATGAATAAATTTACATTACCAACATTAGAAGAACGAATAGAATATAAAAAACAAGAAGATGAAAAATTGAAAAAGCGTATCGAAGAATCTGTTAAAAAATTAGATAAAGAACTAAAAGAAGCGAAAGAAAGACTTGATAGAGTTGCTATTGGTTTTGGGTATAGTCCATCTTATTTTAGTAAAGAAAATATTGAAAAAAGAGAAAGAAAAAAAGAACTTGAAAGAATACAAATTAGAAAAGAAATTGAACAAGAACTTCGTAAAGAATATGATAAAAAATATAAAATATTTACTGAAAAATATAAAAGTTCTAATTATAGAAGTTCTAGTTCCACAAGTGAATCCAAAATTGAGAGTTTATCACTTTTTTCATATGAAGGTTCTCCAATAACACGTCATAGTGGTGGTTCTTTACCAATGATGTCACCATTATATGAACCAACTAGTTGTTATCCTAGTAATAATTACGATTGTTGTAAACTTTTTGATGAAATGGCAAAAAATCCAAATTATGCACATTGGTTAGTACAAGTTGGTAATCCTAGTTGTAGTGATGGTCCTTCTTGGGAATGTGGTAGTTTAGGAAACTATTAATATAAATTAATAACTTTTTAAATAAAGAATAATATGGTAGTAATTCATCCAACAGATAGTACAACTGATTTTTTAAAAAAGATTTATCATAAAAGAGCAGTTAATCATTTTGTAAATGAAAATTATACAAATTCTGAATTAACATATTTACTTAATCATCAGTGTTATGAAAATGAAAGAGTATATATGTTAGGACACGGAAATGAATACGGTTTATTAGCAAAAACAAAAAAACAAGGTAGATTAATCATAAATTCAAAACACGTTGAATTTTTAAGAAAACTAGAATGTATTGGTGTTTGGTGTAATGCTAATATGTTTGCTGAAAAATATAATCTGAAAGGTTTGTTTACTGGAATGATTATCTCTGAAATGGATGAAGCATATTGGTATGGTATTAACACAACTAATGAAGAACTTGAAGAGGAAAATGAAAAGTTTGCTATTAGATTAAAATATTGCATTCAAAAATATCCTTTAAATGAAGTTCCTATTAGAATGTTAGAAATGGATGATAAGAAAAGTCAATTAACAACATTTAACTATCAAAACATTTATTGGTATGAATAAAAATATATTAAAAATAACATTTAACTATCAAAACATATATGGGAATAATAATTTAACATAAATTAACTAGGAGATATTTGTATATCTCCTTTTTTTGTATTATCTTTGTATTATCAAAAGAAAATAAATAGATTAATAACTTTTTAAATAAAGAATAATATGACAGTACAAGAAATTTTATTTGGTATTAAGACAAATTGTGTTTATTATAATTTAAAAGAAAATTATGATTATATACTTAAAATATATGATAATAGATACATTGTTTATATACCATTAAATAATAATAAAGATTCATTTAATCAATGTTTTGGTCTTAAAAGAATTCTTTTTCATTGTGTGTGTTGTGAAGAAAAATATTATAAAATGTATTATAATGATTATAAAAGAATTGACTATGTAAAAATTTTTATAATTGATTCAAAAAATTATAGTGAATTTCGTTCACCAAGTAATGACATTACATTTTGGTTTAAAAATGATGAAAATGAATTATCAATAAAGAGAATACATATTGGTAATAATGATGATTGTTATAATGGTGAAAATAAAATGTCATTATTTAATTCAATTAATAAGGTTTTTAAAAATAAATATGAAAAAGAATTATTATCTCTTTTAGAGATTGGTAATTTATTTGATAATAATAGAATTGAATTTTTAAAATTATATAACAATTTTAAAAACCATGAAAACAAATAAATCAAAAAAGTTTAAAGAATTAAAGGTTGGTGATGTAATTTATTATTGCAATCATCGTAATTCTTTTAATAAAGAAACAATTTTAAATGGAAATGCTTTGCAAGTAAGAGAATTTAAAATTGATAAAATAGTTCGTGAAAAAAGATATGTCACTATTCAAGATTTTCATTTAGGTAGAGGCTTATGTTTATATTCAAATGTAATGAAAGCATATAAACCATATCATACATATTCTACTTCTAAAGAATTCATTGAAAAAGAAATTAAATATTGTGTTAAACAATATATGACTGCTTTAAAAGAAAAAATTAAATATGGTAAGAGAGCAGAAAAAGAATTAAATGAATTGTTGAATTCAAAGATTATATTATGAAAGAAAAAATTTTTGGTGAATTAAATATAGGTGATAAAATATATGTTTTTAATTCTAATAAAGAAGATAATTGCATAATTAAAGAAATTATTATTTGTTCAATCACATCACCTTTAATATTTTTATTTAGAACTGATAGTTTTATTAATAAAATACAAATAACTGATTATAGTCTTAATGTTGTTGAAAAAAATGGTATTATATATGCAACATCAAAATCTCTTATTTTTGAATATCTAAAATCTAGATATGAAGTTGTAAAAAGCAATATTAACTATTATCAGAAAAAAATTAAATTACTTGAAAAAGAAATTTTTGAATGTGAAGAAAATACTAAACATTATGAAAAAGAAAAAGGTAAATTATTATCCTTTATTGGTAGATTAAAAGATAGGTATTATTTATAAATTATTGAATATTATGACTGATAAAGAACTTGATTTAATTAAGAAGATTTTATCCGTTAAGGGTGATATTGATAAGTATGTAATTCTTTGTGAAGATGAACAAGGAAGACATATTAAATATGCATTTATTGATGGTGAACCACACGATAATAGATGTTTATCTTGGTATGATAAATTACAGCCAAATGCTTTGAAAAGAAATGGGCATAAGGTTGATGAATGGAAACTACACGAAGTGGGTAAAATTTATTGGCTTAATTGTTTTACTTGTGGGTGTGCTGATAAAGAAGGTGATTCACATTGTAGTCCAGGTCATCCAAAGAAAAGATGCTTGGAATGTACAGCAAAACGTTGGACATATGAAGAACCAGTTAAATGTGCTTGTTGGTTTCTTGAAGAAGTAGATTTTAATAGTATTAATTTTAAATTAAATCTAAAAGAAATTAAAGAATTGGCTAATTATGAATAAAAATATAAGTTGCGTTAAAAAAGTAAATATATATGGGTAAATTATATGATGGGTTAGTTGAATATTTTAATAATACACCAAAAGAAAAGATAGATAAGGATTTTGATGAAATACATAAAAAATATGGTCATATTGGACCTAATATTGAAGAATATATTAAATATCTTGATGATATTAATAAAGATATTGATAAAAAATATCAATTTTATTTAAGCATATGTAACATTAAGAATCCTATGACAAGAAGTGAATTTATTGATGCAGTTAGAGAAGGTAGAACATATGCATTTCCAACTAAAAAAGAAGGTGTGTTAAGATATTACAAGTGTGGGGATTTGAAATAAGAGAGGTTTATGTAACTTCTCTTATTTTTTTATAAAAAAAGTTAATAATTTTTTTGTTTTTTAAAAATAAAATATGTATTTTTGCAATGTTAAAAGATATTAATAAATGAAATTAGACATTGCAAATATAACTAAAGATTATAAATTATTGGATAAATATATTCATGACATATGGAAAAAGTATTTTAGTGATGGAAATAAGAGTGGTTTTGGTGGTATTATCTTTGGCAAGATAAAACCAACTACAATTGATGAATTTTATGAAAATCAACAAAAATATGCTTATAATAATATTAAACTAAAAATAAGAGAACGAGGTTTAACTTATGAAGAACTAATTGAATTAGCATATGAACTTAAAGAAAAATGTGAATCACATTTATTAGAAAAGAAATATAACATTGAATATTATATAAATTATATTATATATGTAAATTATATACAAACATTTAATGGTAAAATTGGTGAAAAGAGAGTTTCTGATTCATTAATAAAATTAGGTTATGATGTTAAACTTAGTAATAGCAAAGAAGATAATTATTATGGTTTAGATATTATATTTGGTAAAAATGGTTTATTAAATAATGCTATACAATTAAAACATTTTACATTTTTATTATCTAATAAAGAGTCTGTTTTAGAAGATATTAAAGAATTAAAAGAAAAATATTATAAAAGTAAAAAAGAATTAGGAATTGAGACTTTTTATCTTTTTTATAATAAATTTAAATGTGGGTATTATTGTTTTGAAAATGATAAATGTTTAATTTCATTTAATGATTTAAATGAAAAAATTTTAAATAAAAATTTAAATGAAAGGAATGAATACCTTAATAAATTAAAAATAAAAGAAACATTATAATAATGGAATTAAATGAGTATTTGATAAGAGATTTATTAAGTTTAGAAAATGATAATAGCGTTTCTTTAACGAATGCTTTATCAGTTTTAATAAATGATTATCATATAAATGTTGAATTATTAATGAATGATAATTACGAACCTTATTATATTATAAATGTTGAAGATGTTATAAAATCAAATATGGCAATGGAAGATTTATTATATATTAGAAATAATGGTTGGGAATTATCAAGTGATAGAAAATATATTGTTAAATTTTTAAAATAGTTTTTATAATGAGTTTAATTATTAATTTTAATGCGAGATTGGGTCGTGATGCTGAAATTAAGCAGACACAAAATGGAAGTCAATATGTTGCTTTTACATGTGCAACAGATGTGTTTACAAATGGTAATACTGAAACAGTATGGTTTAATGTAACTGATTTTAGTGAAAGAACTTTAAAGATTGCTCAATATTTGACAAAGGGAAAATTGGTTAGTATTTGTGGCGAATATTTTGATAGAATTTACACAAATAAAAATAATGAACAACAGATTGGTCGTGATGTTAAGGCTTTGAGAATTGATTTTATTTCAACTGGACGTGATGCAACTAGTGAAACTGCAACACAAACTTCTCAACCACAAGTAGTTTCTTCTACCCAACAGCCAATGCCTCAAATGCCTCAAATGCAAATGAGTGTATCAACTAATGTTGATGAAGATGATTTACCATTCTAATTTAGTTTTTTATAAAGAATTTTTCACAACAATTGTAAAGGGGAGACATTATATGTAAGTATAATATACTTCCCTTTATTTTTTAACATTTTTTAAAAGAATAAATTTTGATAAATCAAAAAAAAGATATATTTTTGCAGTATAGAAATAAAGTAATTATAAATTTTAAAAAGGAGAATAATATGGAAGATAAAGGTTTTGAAGTATTGGATGCAGAAATTGTAGAAATCCCTAACAAGGAAAAACCACAAAAGATTACTGCACGTGATATGGGTAGAATTATTGATGAAAGTGGTAATGTTAACATTACTGCATTAACTCCAAGTGATAAGGAACGTTATAATAAGTTGACTAAAAATATTGTAGTTACAGATATTAATAGTATTACTAATTATGGTTCTGAATTACAAAACACGATGACAAAATATTCTAATGATTTCTTGTCAGCAGTAAGAACTCAACAAAGTGGTGAAATGGGTGAATTAATTAATAATTTACTTGCTGAACTTGATTATATTGATGTTGATGAATTAAAAGCACCAACAAAGATTAAACGAATGTTGAGAAAGTTGCCAATTATTAAACATATGGTTACTAGTGTTGAGAAAATTATGGGTAAATATGATACAATATCAAAGAATATTGACCAAATTACCAATAAAATTTCAGCAACAAGAATGACATCATTAAGAGATAATAATGCACTTCAAGTAATGTTTGAAAATAACATTGAATATGGCAAGCAAATTGATGAATACATCATTGCTGGTAAAATTAAACTTGAAGAAGTTAAAAATAAATTGGATGAAATGATGTCAAACACTCAAAATTATGAGGCTCATGAAATTCAAGATATGCAAACGTTCTATAATAATTTGGATAGACGATTGACTGAAATGTTAACATTGAGATATGTTATTAAGCAATCACTTCCACAGATTAGAACTGTTCAATATAATAATTTGGCAGTTGCTGATAAGGCACAATCAATTATTGCAACAACGATTCCAGTATGGAAGAATCAATTATCAATTGCAGTTGCTTTACATAGACAAAGTGAAAATATTAAAGCGCAAAGAAAAGTTACTGATACAACAAATGCTATTTTAAAGAAGAATGCTGAAATGCTTCATATGAATAGTGTTACAGTTGCTAAAGAAAATGAAAGAAGCATTATTGATACAGAAACTTTGAAAGAAACAACTCAAAAGTTAATTGACACAATTAAGGAAGTTAAACAAATTCATGAAAGTGGTGCTGCAAAACGTAGAGAAACAGAAAGTGAAATTCTTAGAATTGAAAAAGAATTGGAAACATCAATGCAATCTATGTCTAGCACAAGTACAAATTATTTAAGATGAAAGTTAATGTTGTAAATAGAGGAATGAGTATATCATCATCATATCGTGATGATATACTTAAATGTAGCATAAACACCACACCAACATTTGGTACAAGTAAAACACCTAGATTTTTAAATATAGGTTTTGACGAACTACCAAATAAACATAAAAAATATTTTAAAGATGACCCTTTATATAAAGGTTATTATTTGAAAAATGACATTGAAAATTTTTTAAATGAAGATGAAATGTTTATCCCGTTAGATGATAGATTTATAACACCTTATTTTTCTGATATAATATCTCATAAACCAAACAAAAAAGATATTATTGAAAAACCAAAAAGAAAAAGTGATAAAAATAAATTTATAATTGGTGATATATATTCTTTAACTAAAGAGGATTGTGGCGAATTTGAATTACCAACAAAAAAATATAAATTAATTGGTGTTATTAATACAGTTAATGAAATTGATATTAATTCACTTGTAATGAAACAAGTTGAAGGTGAACAATCTTTAATTTTTTCATTATCAAAAATGGATTGTAAATTATTTAATATTCCATTTGAACAAGGATTACAATTATTTCCACAAAATTTAGGGTGGGTAAATCATTCTTTATTATCAAGACAACTGAACCAAGCAAATATTGAAAATGAATCAGTTGTTAAAGAAAATGAAAAAGAAATGTTTGACCCAATGAATTTGGCAACATATCCTATTTGTATTACTGATAATACAATTAGACATATGATGATTAAAATTAGTGGTTGTAGACCAATTGGTTTAAATAAAGTTTTGTTACCAAATAATACTTTGTTTGATGGTAATATAAAAAATCTTATAGTAACATTAAATAAAGAATTTATTGGTGATGGTTATACATCTTCCACATTTAGGAGAAATGAAAATATAAGATATAATATTATGACAAGTAAAATATCAACATGTTATGTTAATAATCTTGTTGATGTTAATGGTTGTATGTTTATTGAATTATGTTTTTATAAACCAACTTTATTTAGAGGGTATAAAGATGGTTATGTTGGTGTTAATGTTAGTAATTTTTTAAATTGTAGTATAAGTGACATTGTTAATTTTAATGTAACACAAAGTTCAATTAAAGAAGAAACTAAACAACATATTTTAAGTTTAATAAATTAATTTAATGTGAAATGAATAAAGATATTAAATTTGTAAAATCCCCACATTTTATTAATGACGTAAATGTCGTTAATGATATAGAAGAAGCAGTAGAATGGCTTAAAATGGGTCGTAAAGTCGCTAGATTTGAGTTTGGTGATAGTATGATGCCAATCCTTAAAAGTGGTGAATATTGTCTTATAGAGCCTTTAAATGACCTTAATGATGTTAATATTGGTGATACTGTATTATGTGAAGTAAATGGTTATTTAATGACACATATGGTTATTATGAAATCAAATACTGCAAAAGATTCACCATATTTTTTAATTGGTTCAACATCTATGTTTTTATATGGATGGACTAATAAAATTTATGGAATTTGTAAAGGAACTAATGTGCTTGAAATGCATGAAGACATTGAATATGCACAAGAAGTTTAAATAAAATTTGTATCATGGGTGAAAATAAAATTGAAAGATTAGAAAAAGCGAATCTTTTAAATTTTATATTAGTTTCATTGATTAGTTCAGATACATTAATTAATATTGAATCATGTGAAAAATCTTTAAATAAAATGTTAGAATATCAAGAAGAAATAAAAACTGCTAATATTGAAAATAAAGATTTTTATGTTAATATGATTAATGATGGAATTGATATAATTAAAAGAGATATGGAATTATTTAAAAATAATAAAAATGAGTGAACCATATATTATACCACTTAATAATAGAAAATCAATACCTATTACTGTTTATTTTTTCTTAACTGAAATTAATAAAAGATTAAAGGAAAAGAATTTTAATAAAGATAAAAGTGTTGATTGTATTGCAACTGTTTTAAGTAAAGA
The DNA here is from genome assembly GCA_045123185.1 of Bacilli bacterium. Classification (GTDB taxonomy): domain Bacteria; phylum Bacillota_I; class Bacilli_A; order ML615J-28; family CAG-313; genus UBA1231. The sequence goes on from JBGVIL010000086.1 coordinate 66,417, forward strand.
TATTGTATATAATTGGGATGCAATTAATATTGTACAAAAACATTTTTCAAAAGATGGATGGATTTGTAAAATGTCACATTTTTATAAAAGTGATGATAGAAAATATAATATCTATACTTGGACTTTTGATAAGAAAAAAGAAAAAAAATCAATAATTTCTTTATAAAAATTTGTATTTCTCAAAAATTGTTTGTATTTTTGCATTGTGAATAAAAAAGATATAAATAATGAAAAATAATATTGATGAAACAATAGATAAAGTAATTAAACGAGTCATCAAAGAATATGAAATAAAAATATCAAGTGATGAACATATGAAAAATGCTATGGATGTCATGTCGTCAAATTTAGAGACACAAGATAACCCTAAAGTTGGCATTTTTTGGTATGATATTAGAACAAAGTCATTATTTGGTGTTGTTGCTGTTGATAAAGATTCATTTGCAAAACCTAATGTTGGTGGTGGATTAATCAGTTGTTATGAATTACATAAAACTGTTTGGAAGAAAGGGTTTAATAAACAAAAATTTAAGAATAATGGTATAGGTCCTTTTGTTGGTGATTATAAAGACACTCCTAGAGGAAGAATATTTTATAATCCAAAGAATGACCAATTCATAATAAATGTTGGTTCTTGGATTAAAGAACATACCGAATGTATTGATGAAATATTGGATGAATTTGACTTGAATAATCAAAATTATTCAATTGAAATCGCACCACATTGGGAAATTGGTTGTGGTTGGGGTGATTAATTAAAAATAACAAAAAAAAAATAATTATTATAATTAAAACATTAGTTGTAGTAAAAGAAGATATAAAAAATATTGGAAATACAATTTACCAAGAAAATGGTATGACTAATATTATTTGTGATGGTAATACTTGTAATATTGAGGAAATTTTACTTAGAAATATTTTAGAATGTATTAATTCTGAATATAAAATTCTTGAAAGTGAAGATTATATTTGGGAAGATAAAGACGGTAATGAAGTTTTTGATATTTGTTTCAAAACAAATTTACCTTGGGAAGAATATATGGCAATATCTAATTAATTTAATTAATTTATAACTTTTATAAAAAAAAAGAATATAAAAATTTGTATTTTTCAAAAATAATTTGTATTTTTGCATTGTGAATAAAAAAAATAATTTAACATGAAAAAAATTAATTTAATTTTATCATTTTTATTAATTATTGTACTATTTATTAGTTGCAAACCAAATAATTCTATTGAACAAGTTGAATCGGTTTGTTCTGATAATGTTAAAGTAGAACGATTATATGAATCACATCATTACTTTATTGAAAAAGTAACTATTAATGATACATTGATTAATTATGTAATGGTTGGTTTTAATAGAAAAGGTATGGTAAAATTAAATTAATTTAAATTGTAGATTGGAACATGGTGTAATGGTAACACTCAACTTTTTGGCAGTTGCATTTTAGGTTCGAATCCTAATGTTCCAACATTTAAATATAAATGTTTTAATTCTGAATTAAAATCTTATATTAAAAATTTTTAAATGTTATGAAAAAAATAATTTTAAAAGAAAATGGATTAAAAATATTATTATCTGAATGTGTTTATAATGTATTAAAAAATACAACATTATTAGAATACCTTATACATAGGAATAAATTTGTTGAATTATGTTGGAGTTTATCACAACAAATACTTGAAAATTGGTGTTTAATTAGATATTGCACTCTAACAAATAGAAATGAAACTAAAGAACATTGGAAAAATGAATTATTAGCATATTTACATAGAATTGATATGAATGGTATTAAAGCAAATAATTCACCAAAAAATAGATTAAAAGCGATAAAGGAAGGATTTGATATGGCTGATTTATTTGATATAAATTCAAAAATATATAAATCAGTTTATAGAAAATTTAAACTTGAAGGAATAAATGATGACAATACTATTGAATTAGTTATAATTGATTTTTATAAATCAATTAATAATTTAATTACAATATTAGCAAATGGCAATAGTATTGATTCATATGTTGATAATATTTAAAATATAAAGTTTAGGTATAAGGACTTTGAGAGAGTTGGTTATCAAGAGAAGTCATACCTTAGCACACTAACGGTAAAATGTAAATGAAAAAGTTACATCCATATGTAGTAAACCAACATGAAATATGGAAGACCGTAGGAAGACGCTGTAAACTTTATAAAAAAAAGTTTAAATAAAATTTGTTTTTTACAAAAATTATTTGTACTTTTGCAAAGTAAATCTTCCTAAGTTTTTAGGACACCTTTTGAAATAGTCAGCATAAAACTATATAAAGGATAAAATGCAAGAATTTTAGAAGGAAGATTTATTAATTGGAAGTGTACCCAAGTGGTTGAAGGGGGATGACTTGAAATCATCTAGGTCGGTTAGTCACCGATGCGTGGGTTCGAATCCTACCGCTTCCGCAATGTTAATACTCTTGTGTAGTTCAGTTGGTTAGAACGCTTGACTGTAAACTTTATTAGCAGCATAATATGGAAACATATTATTGAAAACTCCGCTAACTCGGAAAACATTCCATTACGTGTTAATGGGCGAATGCCGAACTAAATTAAGGTTTTAAATTAAACATTTAAAATCTAATTAGATTAGAGTGTACCTTATAAATGCGTAGAGAGTATACACGGAGAACCTAAGTCAAATTTGATATGGTTATGAAGTACTCCAGACCACAACAATATAATATTGGTTACAGTAATGTAATGTGGTAAGTAATCAAGAAGTCGTAGGTTCAAGTCCTACCACAAGAGCAATAAGGAAACGAACAGCAAGGATATAATTATCATACTGCAATTGATTATTTTGTTCTGAAAACAAATGTTTCCTAAATAGGACATTGGCGCAGATGGTTAGCGCATTTCGCTGATAACGAAAAGGTCATTGGTTCAAGTCCAATATGTCCTACAATACCCACATAAAGTTCAATATATTAGATTTGTGTGAATTGTACAATAATATAAATCTGATTGGGATGCTTTAATTACTACCTAGGCAATTTTAATTAAAGAGAGGTTCGACTCCTTATATGTGGACTAATTTTAAAATTAAATAGTTATGAAAATATTAGATGGTAATTTCAGAAAAGAATTATATAAGAATCTTGTTGAAATAGGTTATGAAAAACAAGAAGCACAAAAGATTGTTGGTGTTAAATATTTTAAAGCATTAAAAGAAAGTTTAACTAATATGTTTAATATGATTCTCCAAAATCTTGAACATGATGAAATTGAACCATTGGATGAACCATTAGTTAATGACATTAATAATAGTATTTCTGAACTTAAAAAAATGAAGGAATATTTAAATGATTAAATAAGGTTTGCCTCCATAGTTCAGGTGAATAGAACATCGCACTTTTTGCAAAAAATAGGAGCACTATAATAGAAATATTATAGCGTAAATTACCCTAAACGGTGAAAGTTAAATAAGGTATTTATACACGAATACACTTTCAGTAAGAGAGATTACGGTCTATATTAATAGATAGCAGTTAATACCGTGCCAATGTTTAAAGACAGTGTGTAGAGAATCTACGGGTAAAACCTAAGTCATTTATGATATGGTTTAGATTGATTCCAGACCACAAACAATTATACAATGTAAGTAATAACAGATTATTCCGTTAAGAATAATAGGCGAATGAAATAAAGGACTAAGAAGTAAAGCCTAACCCTTCTTGGGGATAACAGAAAGCCCAACACTAAAGTATAATTGGTAATGAAAATTATAGTGGTATGCTAATGCGAAAGTCCTTGGTTTGAATCCAAGTGGAGGTACTAAAAATAAGGATAAATTTTATTTATGAAAAAAATATTAAATAAACGAGATAATTCTAAATATAATAATATTCTTAATGAATATAAGGATTTTCTTTTTGAAGAACGGGGAATATCAAGTGAGGTTCAAGATGAATCAAAACATTTAAGTAATTTAATATGTGATGTTATTGAAACATTTGATGTTAAATATGATGAAAATGGTATTTCTGAGTTAACAGAAGAATATGATTATAATGTTTTTAATAATGATATTATATTAAATGTTAAATATATTTTTTTCATTGATAGAGATTCTTATTTAAAAAATTATAAATTTATTGATTCAAAATATGGGTATTATAATAATGATAATAAATTATATATAACTGTCGTTATTATTAATGGTTTTATTGTAGTTAATACATTAATAACTAAAATTGCTCATGAGTTGAAACATGTTTATCAATATATAAAAACAAAAAGAAATAGATTAAATAAATCAATTTATTATAATATAATTTCAAATAGATTTATTGATAAGATTGGTAATATTAAAACAATTAATGATGTTGATGGTATAAATATTGATTTATTTAATAAAATAAAGAATATAGTTTATTTATCATCAAAATATGAACATGAATCATATTCAAGTGAATTATATAATGAATTATGTATTTTAAATCCTCTTAATTATTATGAAGTTTTAGATAAAACAAATTCATATAAAGCATATATTTCATTTAAAAATGATTTAATTAATATTCAAAATTGTGATAAAAATGAAGTTGTTTTTATTTTAAATTTATATAACTTAAATTATGAAAGTTTTATTAAAAAATCAATTAATAACTTAAATAATTTTAAACATAAATTATTTAAAGCAATTTCTTTATATATTGATACTAAAAACGAAAATAGTGAAATATGAGTTTAATTACTTACATATCAACATTATTAAAATCAAAAGAAGAAAAAGGATATGATAAATTGTATGTTATGGTTGATATTCATAATACAATTTTAGTACCAACATTTTCTAATAATGAAATATATGAATATTTTCCATACGCTAAAGAAGTTCTTCAAGAATTAAGTAAAAGAGAAGATATTATATTAATAATGTGGACATCTTGTTATAAAGATAAAATTGAAGAATATTTAAATCATTTTAAAGAAAATGGAATCATATTTGATTTTGTAAATGAAAACCCATTATATAAAAATTTAGATTTTGCATGTTTTGATACCAAGTTTTATTATGATATTGGAATTGATGATAAATTTGGTTTTGATGCAAATAATGATTGGTATAAAATATATAAATTATTAATTTAATTATGTGTTATGATTATCTTTTTAAGAATCCTATAATAATAGGATTATTAATAATGATTATTTCAGCATTTATATCATATAAAGTTTCTTATTATTTAACAGAAGAGATAGAAGCATCTTGTTTTTTAAGTGGTGCAGTAAGTGTTATTACATTTATAATGTCTATAGATTTTCTTTTAAATTTATAAAAATTGGGAGTGCGCCACAGTTGGAGAGGTGGGCAATACTGTAAATATTGTGTCTTTTGGCTGAGTTCGTTCAAATCGAACCACTCCCACATATTTGTTATATTATGAAACAAAAAATAAATTAATTATGGAAATTAAAGGTGTTTTATTTGATTATTTAAGAGAAAGATTTTATAAGAATAATCATACCAAATATCGAAAATATTTCGATGAATGGATTAATAATGTAACAGAAACTCAATTGTTTTATTTTGAAAAAGAAAGAATTTCAATAAAAAATCAAGAAAAAATACAACATTAAATTTATTTTTTAATTTTTCTTGATATTTAATATAAAAATCATTTTCAAGGATATTCACTATTAATGGCTTCTGTACGTAGTCAGTGTAAGTAGGCAACGAATTGGGTTAACCATTGTATAGAATCTTGATTGCACAAGATGTTGAATATTTAAGATTAGATTAAAGGAAGTGGAGGCTAGTCCTTTTCTACCAACTTGCAATATGGTTGGAATGATTTTAAATAGTGTGTTAGTTCAGTTGGTTAGAATGCGGCCCTGTCACGGCCGAGGTCGTGGGTTCGAACCCCATACACACTGCTATAAATTTAATATATATCACGGGATAGTCTAATTGGTAAGATTCTAGGCTCATAACCTAGAGACAGATAATGCTTGTGTTGGTTCGAGTCCAACTCCCGTAACTAGTTAAAATTGTTATGATAGATTTAAGTGGTTGTAAAAGTTTAAGTGATATTTCTTTATTAATTTATGGTAATAAAAATTATAATAATAGAGAAAAAACAAAAAAATTTTTATCAGAAAATGGTATTGATTGGAAACAATTTTTATTAGAACAAAATAAATGTTTTTGTTTAAATTGCGGTAAAGAAATTACATCTAAAGATAAATATAGACGAAAATTCTGTTCACATTCTTGTTCAGCATCTTTTAATAATAAAAATAATAAGAAAATAACAGATAAAATATGTCCTTACTGTGGTGCTAAATTTAAAGGTGATAAAGAATTTTGTTCAAAAAAATGTAAAATATCATATAATTACGATACTTTTATAAAAAAGTGGTTAAATGGTGAGAAAGTTGAGTATATATACTCATATATAAAAAAATATTTATTTTCATTGCATAATAATAAATGTCAAGAATGTGGGTGGGATAAAATTAATAAAATAACAAATAAAGTACCATTACAAATTCATCATATAGATGGTGATTGTAATAATAATGATTTCAATAATTTAAAATTATTATGCCCAAATTGTCATTCATTAACTGAAAATTATTCTTCATTAAATAAAAAATCTAATAGGGTTGATAGAAGAACAAAATATTTTAGATTAGAAATTGAAAATAATGATAAGAAATGTTGTGAGAATAAAAGATGTATTGTTTGTGGTAAAAAATTAAATAATTATCAAATAATGTTTTGTTCTTTAAATTGTAAACATAGATTTTATGTAAAAAATATAAATAAAAATGATATTTTAAATGCATTTAAGGAATGTAAAACAAAAACATCTGTTGCTAAAAAATTAAAAATATCAACAACAACATTAAATAAAAAAATTGTATATTTTAACATTATTAATGAAGTTAATGATATTATAAATGGTCGGTTCATCTAGTGGTTAGGATCCAAGATTTTCATTCTTGTCACACGGTTTCGAATACCGTACCGACTACAATTATTATAAATAATAAATTTTAAATAAATTAAGATGATGAAAACTTTAAATACACATATGAGTAGTAGTTGGTTTGTAGATGTATGTAGTACATTTACTCACTCTTTTATGTGTATTGGTTATGATACATTTTGTGGTTTTGATGATACTAAAGAAGTAGGATAAATAAGCACTCTTTAAACTCTATATATTCCCAAGATGTTGATTAACAATTTTTAAAGTTATCAACATCTTTTTTTTTTGTTTTTATTTGTATATTTCAAAAATTATTTGTATTTTTGTAAAGAGAATAAAAATATTATAAATGAGAGAAATTAGTATTGAACAACAAACATACATAAATGAAAAATGGCATGAAGAATTTATAGATTGTTCATTTTTTAATGGTGATGAAAGTGTTGATAATAGTATTTTAGGCGATTATCAAATATGGTTATATGATGGGTGGGGTTATGATAATTCAGAACCGCATTGCCAATTAATGTCACCAAATAGAAATTTTGTTATTAAAATATCATTAATTACAAATAATGTTATTGATGTGTTAGTTAATGATAATAATTTAAATGTTAATGATGTTTTAATATTATATAATAAATGGTTAGTTGATAAAAATATATCTATTAAAAATAGAACTAATGCTCACATGTTATATACGTTTTATGATGGCGAATATTATTTTTTTAAATCAAAAATTGAAAAATATGTTAAAGATAATAATATTACGCCTAATATAAACTTAATATCATATTTAAAATTTGTAAATGAAAAATGGGAAAAAAGATTATAATAAACGAGACACAAGAAAAAATTTTATTAAATAGTTTATTGAGTGAATATTATGAAACAATTAGAAATCCTTTATTAAAAAATAATATAATTTGTGTTTATAAAAATGATAGAGAAGGTTATACTCCACATATTCATATTAGACATAATAATGGAGAAATTGAAATAGAAGTAAGTTTATTAGATTTTAATATTATTAATGTTAAAAGACCAAATAATGGAATTTGTGATTGGGGTGGTTATAATGATATTAAAAAACCATTTTTTAAGTGGTTAAATAAAACTAAAAATATTTTTTCATTATTTGAATTATGGGATGGTAATAATGAAATGAATACATTATATGATTTTGTTAAAAAACATAATATAAATTGTTCTACTATTTTAAATGAATATTTTAAAATTAATGGTTATGGATAATTTAAGAAAAACATACCTAGATAGTTGTTGTGTATTTAATACAATTAATGAATTAAATGGTTATTCATTATATATATATAATGATTTTTATTTAAGTAAAGAGCCTAATTTTTATTTAATTAAAAATGATTTTAAAATTAAAATTAGTTTAATTACATTTAAAATATTAAATAACGTTCATATTGATGAAAAATTATATAATAATCTTATTTTGTTTTTAAAAGATAAGAAAACAAAATTATATGAAAAGTGGGACTCATTAAACTGTAATAGAAATTCTATTTTTTTATATATATTAAATATGGATTTAATTAATGATATAACTGATAATGAATTATTGTTATATTATAACACTCAAATAGATTTAATTTCTGAATTTAAATGAAAAAATATATACGTATTGGTGAAATACCACCAACAGAAGAATCAAGAATTTACAATGGTGATGTTATTGTTGGTATTGAAAAAGGTGTTTCTGTTTATGAAGCAATAGAATATGATGGTAAATGGAGAATAATAATGCCATTACCATTTAAAGAAGGTCAAGGTAATACATATGAAACATTAATTCAAGAGGTAACTCAATGTAGATATAAAATTTCTAACCCTAGAAAGGTTTATTTAGTTAGTGGTGATGAAGTTGGTATTGGTAGTGACAATGAACCTTTATTAAAAAATATTAAAATATTGGAAGACATTACTGAACAATTTATGAAATAATAAAGTTATAATTAAATATTATGAAAAAATTTTTAGTTTTATTTTCATTTTTGATGGTATCATTAATGGGGTTTGCTCAAAGTGAGCAATGGTATCAAGCAACTAGTTTTGCATATAAAACAACTAATTATTATGGTAATTGGAGTGCTTGGTCTGATTGGCAATATTCAGATGTTAAGATTAAATTTGAAACACATAAGGATATAATTGTAATATATAGTAAGGATATTCAAGCATTTGCCATATATGATACATTAAATCCACCTTATGACCCAAATGGTCAACAAGTTGCTTTTGCTGCTTATGATGGTGATGGCGTTAAATGTCATATTAGATTGAGGATTGAAAATAATGGTAATTCACAAATATATTGCGAATATTCAAATATTATATATGTGTATAATGTAAAACGAATACAATAAAATGTTATGAAAAAAGTAGGTGTTATTTTAGCAAGATTGCAACCAATACATAATGGTCATATTGCTTTAATTGAAAAGGCATCATGTGAAAATGATGAAGTTATTGTTTTAGTTGGTTCTGCTGATAAATTGAATGAGCGTAATCCGATACCATTTCCAATTCGCTTTAAAATGGCTTGTGATGCACTTTCTCATTTAAATAATGTTAGTGTTCATGGATTGGATGATTTATCAACAGAAGCGGATAATTCGCATGAATGGGGATTTTATTTGTATTCTAAGATTGTTACAATAATTCAACAATCAAATTTTACAATTTATTATTCTGATGGATTTGAAATTATAACATCTTGGTTTCCAGGATTCATTCTTCGCAATAATGTTTCATTATCATTACTCGCTAGAGGTTCTGTTGAAAAAGGTATTTCAGCAACTAAAGTAAGAGAATTAATAATTGGTGAAAATTGGGAAGAACTTGAACATGTTGTGCCAAAATGTGTTTTTGATTTAAGAGATACAATTAAAACATATATTGAAATATCATCAATGTATTGTAAAAAATAAAAAGATTCAGATACTTAGTTCAATGGTAGAATTCAATACTCCAGATATTGCGATAACTGTTCGATTCGGTTAGTATCTGCAAATAAAATTTGGGAACGTGGTGTAGGTGGTCCGCACGATTGACTGAAAATCAATAGGAGTTTTAATGGTTCAATTCCAACCGTTCTCACTAATAATATTACATTTTTTTAAGGCAATTAGTTTAGTGGTTATGAATACAAATAAAATTTTAACATTTATTAAGTTATCAAATCGTTGGTTTATTGATATACCTTGGGATGGTATGATTGAAGATTTGGAAATGGTTAGTGGTGCTGATTTATTTTTAGATGTATTATCAAATGGTAAGAAAATAATAACATTAGAAGTAGGTACAAGTGAAATATATGGTGCTGAAAAGATGACTATGATTAGTGATGATGAATATGGTGCTTTTTATAAAATATATACATATGATTTTAAAGGTGAAATATGGTTATGTAATGTAACAAAGCATATATTTGGTGAATTTCCAAATGAATTTTGGTTTAAGATTGTTAAGTAATATATAAAGTCTAGTACGATAAATAAAATACTTATATCTAAGTTAGCGAATCCATAACAATACATTTAAGGAGTATTGATAGATATAATGTGGTGGAGAATCGGGAATCCACATTTATATATTATAATTTTTCACATATAAAAAAAATTAAGGAGAGTAAACTTAGCGAGTGTTAAGGGCTGTCTGCTAAACAGTTTGTACCAATAGGTATGTGGGGCGGGACCACTGCTCTCCGCTTTATATATGGCGTTTATAGTTTAGTGGTTAAAATACTAGATTATGGTTCTAGTGTCGTGAGTTTGATTCTCACTAAACACCCATTTTAGAATTATTAATTAAAAAAAAATATATAAGTTATGTCAGAATTGGAATATTGTCATGAAATTGATGAATTTGAAAATGCTCCATTAAAGGATGAAGTTTTTAATTTCAATAGTGTTGATATGAATGTTGGTGAGGTTCATAAAATGCATCGAATTGGTGAATGTAATGCATTTTATCCATTAAATGAAGAAGAAATGAAACTTTTTGCTGAATATGGAATTAATGGTGATTTTCTTAGAAGAGTAAATAATGAATATGTAAATACATTTTTCAATATTAAATATACTATTAATAGTAGAGGTCATGTTATTAAACATTTTAACTTTTATTAACATTAATAATTTTGTTTTTTAATATAAAATTTGTATTTTTGCAATATAAATTAAGTGTGAATAGTTTATTTCACACAAATCACGATATAACTCAATGGTAGAGTATCTCTTTCATACGGAGAATGTTAATGGTTCGAATCCATTTATCGTGACAATTTTAATAATAAAATGTTATGTTTAAGGATAAAAAACAATTACTTTATAGGTTTTTAAAGGATAATAAATTATTCACAAATAAAGTTGTTAAGAATAATATAATATTAAGAAATCATTATGACATATCAGTTGGTATATTTGATGAACATATTTCTTGGTGTGGAACAATTGAAGGTTATAAGTTTTGGTTGACAACACAATGTGATTTTTTATTATTTTTAATAAAAAATGATGTTAATAATTTATTTAAAAAAAGTGCAGTTCAAAGTAAATTAGAACATATGATTAGAAGATGTAAAAATGAATCAAGATTTGATAAATCTTATGAAAGTTTAATTGAATTTTATTCTAAATATTTAGAAAATTAATATAATAAAAAATATAGTTATGGGAAAATTTGTTGCATATTATTATGAAGGTAATGGTACTGAAAAGAAAAAAATTGGCTCATTTAGTGAACGTGATAATGCTGTAATTGCTTGTGCTGATTATAACAATGAATACTGTTTGGATAAACGTGAAGATAGAATTGAAGGATTGATGTCAAGAGATTTTTACATCATTGGTTGCGGTCCTCGTCAATTTTCAATTGAAGAAGAATAAAAAAATATTTAGGAAACTAACAGCAAAGTATTTTTTCTAGAGGGAGTCGGTGAATTTAATTCATGCAAGTTCGAATCTTGCTATCAAATTTTTATTTGATATGGTGAAATTGGTGAGACACGCTGATGCAAGAGAAATGTTTCCGTAAAAAAAA
>JBGVIL010000087.1:0-5083 GCA_045123185.1 Bacilli bacterium
AAGAATTTATATTAAATACAGGAATTTTATATACTAAGGTAGTAAAATACGAAGAAGTAGATTTTACAGAAGCATTTAAATCTTATAGAAAAGAAAAGATTAAAATAAAAAGTTTAGTTAGTGGTAAAATTTATGACCCAAAATTTGCAGATAGTTTTAATGAAGACGATATTGAAGGTAAATGGTATGTATTAAAGGAGGATTAATAAAAAGATAAAGAAAATTGGATAAAAAAATAGTTGACAAAATAAACCATATATGATAAGATATATATAGAAACACAAAAGATGGCTAATATAAAATTTGGAGGGATATATATGTTAAATAATTTTTTAGTAAATATGAATGGTGAGGGAGAAAAGTTAATCAAATTACTAGATATTCTAAATAAAAGAAGCGGTATAAGATGGGCAAGTGGTCATAAATTAAATAGTGAAACTTGTTTAGCACAGGTACTTATCGAAATAAATGGATATTTAATAATCCAAGGTAACACATTGTACTGGGGAGATAAAGAAGAAGTTGAAGAAGGCATGGAAGAATTTGAGGATTTTAATAAGTTTAATAGCATAGATGAATTTATAGAAGAGATTGTTAATAAAATGGAAAAGAAATTAGAAGTTAAAGATATGGCTATTATTGCAAGTGATGATGACTTTGGAGAAAAACTATTAGCATTCTTAAATGAATTTACAGAAGTAAAATTTAATAGTGGGCATTCATTAGATGACGTACTAGTAAGAGAAGCTATGGAATTTAGAACAGAAAATGAACCAAAAGATACTAAAATTATATTTTTAATAAAAGATAATAAATTATTTTTTGATGTTTATTGTCCAGACAAAGATTATTCAATGTATGCACCAAAAACTTATGATAGTGTAAGAGATTTCTTATTATGCAAAGATGAATGGATAAGTGAATAAAGGGTATAGAATTATGGAAAAGAAATTTGAAGTAAAAGACTTAGCTATTATAATAAGTGACGATAAATATGGTGAGAGATTACTACCTTTTCTAAAAGAATTTACAGCCGTTAAATTTAATAGTGGCGAGTCTTTAACATCTAAGGAAAGGGCAGATATTATAAAAAAGTATAAAGATATGCACTCTAAAGATAATTTAATATTTGTGATAAAAGATAATAGAATGTATGTTGATATGTATCGTGAAAGAGATTTACAAATGTATGAATATTTTATGGGTAATGCAACAATATACAATAGCATAAGAGATTTCTTATTAGATTTTGATAATTGTATTATAAAATAGTTGACAAGACAAAATAAATATGATATTATAAATATATAACAGAGAGAGAATGCTTGGTGAGAAGAGAGCAAAATTAATTAAAAGGGAGAGATGTTCAATGAAAATCAATGTAGTAAGATTAAACGAAGGTCATGGGGTTGTAGATGGTTTAGACACAGAGGTTAGCTTAAGTGAATTTAGAAAACAACTTAAAAATAAGAAGTTCACAGAATTAGCAACAGTGTATAAAAGTGGAACACATGAGGTAAAATATATAACAGAAGATTATTCTAGGGCAAAATTACTTGCACTTGGGTTAGTAGCTCCAACAAAAGCTGAGAAGAGAGAGTTGGCACAAAAGTAAAATAACGGACAGAAACGAGCAGAGGGCACTATGAGATGACGTGCCCTAATAATTATGTTGAGGTGATTGAATGTTGTTAAAAGATATATTAATAACAGACAATATTGGTAAGCATTTTGTATTCACAAAAGAAACTTTAAAAAGACATTACTGTCATCAAATTATACTAAATAATGGAATAATATGTTATATATCAAACCGAGGAACAATCATCAATCCAAATAATTTAAGAAGTTTAGATTTAGAAGTATTATTGGTAGAATTTTAAAATAAATTAAACAGTGAATAAAAAAATAAATAAGCCGAGTGAGAAGTAGGTAAAAGAAGGAGAAGATTAAATGGCAACAAAAAACAATTTATTTTCAAAGGCAAGATTTACTTTTGTGGGGACAATCACTTATAACAAGAAGGACAATGCTCCTGTTAGTGATAATCCTTTAAAGGAAGGTAGCAAGTGGAACAGAAAAAGATTAAATATTGGAGTTATGGATGAAGCTAAGAACGTAGGATATTTAACTATGGATTATATTTATGACCCAAAGAATCCAACTGTTAAATTATTTGATGCTGAAAACAAACAACATGAAGTAAAAATTAAAGATTTGGCTTTACCAAGCAACGTAGCTTTAGTACCAGATTTCAGTAGAATAATAATAGACTTAGAAGAAGATATGGAAGTTAAAAAAGAATACACTAAAGATATTTATGCACTTAGAAATTTAGTAGATAAGGAAGAAAAGACAGAAGAAGATTTAGCAAAGATTGAAGAACATAAAATAAATATAGCAGAAAAGGCTACTAAGAGGTTTGAGTGTGGTCATATTGATACTGCCATCAATATAATCAACGAGCACTTACCAGAGTTAGATAAAAAGAAAGTAAGAATAACTGGTCAAGTAAATGTTAATTACTATAATGGTAAGTCAAGATTAGAATATGTACCTTCAAGAATTGAAATTGCTAGACCAGAAGAAAAGTCAGAACTTACTATAGACGCTAAATTATTCTTCATGGATGGATGCGTAAATGATGACGAAGAAAATAAGAGAGCAACTATTGTAGCTTATTTAGGTCAACGTTATAAGAAAGCAGATAAGATATTCCCAGTAAGCTTAATACTTGATTACAGCAAGTTAGATTTAGAAAACTCACTTCATGCTCAAATGCTAGATTTCTTAATGAAATCATTTGAAGTTGAAGATGAAGAGAACGTAATGAACATGAGATTCCAATTAAAAGTAATAAACAGTAGAGAAGAAAAAGAGTTTGATGAATCATGCTTAACAGACCAACAAAAAACTATGATAGCTTTAGGTATGGCAACTATAGATGATTTTAAACCAAGAGGTAATGTGTTTGGTGATAGAATTCAAGAGATAAGAGTTATCAAGCCTTTATTAATAGATGATTATGCTAATGGTGCTTTAATAGGTTTCCCACTAGAAAACTTAGCTAATTATATTGTTAACGAGAAGGATGATGAATCAGATATTAAACAAGAAGATGTTAAGAAGGAAGAAACCGACACTGTAAATCAAGACTTATTCGGTGGATTATTCGGGTAATTAAAAGGGAGGGTATTCCCTCCCAAATAAATTAAAGAGGTGATATGATTGTGCTATGGTAGTGGATGTTTAAAAGAAGACCATATGGGTGATTGCACAGTATGGGATTATAAGCCTTACAGAGAAACTAAATTTAGATGTCCTTGTTTGTTATATGGAAATGAAAATGAAGTAATAGAATATTATCTTGATGAAGAAGAATATCAAGAGTTATATGATTTAGCTATGGACAATAGAAATGAATTAAAGCAAAGTCTTCTTATAGATTTAGCATGGGAAAGATACGAAAATGATGAGGAGAGGAAAGAAATTATAAAAGAAATTGAAAGCAATTATGATAGATTTCATAGATAGGAGGGGAATTATGTATAAGATTTTTGTAGCGTTATTAAATATAATTTGGGTGCTAGATATTTTAAATTTGCCCTTTATGGAATTTATGGATACAACCTACCCAATCAATGGTTTGGCTTGGTTATTAATATGGTTAGTATTACCAGCAACAAGTGTAGTTAGTAGTAATAAAAATTAATAAATAATAGTTGACAAAATAAATTAAACATGATATACTTAGTATAGAAGGAGAGATTAATATGTGCCAATTTTGTAGTGGTGAAACATCAAATGAAAGATTTTTCTTAGATTATAATTCTAATGAAATAGTATTTATTGATAATGATTTTAACTTATGTATTATTGATGGTGAATATTATGTAACAATAGCTTATTGTCCTATGTGTGGAAGAAAATTATTTGATGAAAATGATAACCCAATATACTTGACAAAATAAATTAAATATGATATACTTAGTATATAACAGAGACGACAATTCGTAGTGAGAGGGCGAAAATAAATTAAAAATAAAGGAGAATGATAATATGGGATTTAAAAAGCCAAGCGTTTCAAAGGTGGTAACAGATATACAATCATTAACAATATATTTAAGAAGTGTGAAAAAGTGGGGTAAGTCGACTCTTGCGAGAGACATTATACTTGAAAAATACGGAGACCCTTCTTATGGAGTTCTTATAGGTTTGGGGGCAGAAGTTGGTTATAGCATATTAGATAACTTAAACTGTACACAATGCGAAACTTGGAAAGATTTAAAGGATTTTAAAAAATGGTTGATAAATGAAAAGGGCAAAGAGCATAATATTAAGATAGCAGTATTTGATGTAGTAGACGAACTTATACCAATGGCAGAAGCAGAAGTTATAAGAATGAGCAATGCAGAAGGTAAACCAGCAACAACATTTAATGGTGCATTTGGTGGCTTTGGAGAGCCAAGAAAGAGATTACAAAAATTAATTAAAGATTATTTTGTAGATTTAAGAAAGGCTGGTTTTGGAATAATAGCAATATCACATACAAAAGTTAAGACGATTAAAGAAAAAGGTGACGAAACAGAAGGATATAATATATTAACATCCAATTTATCTAATGATAATGAAGCGTTATTTGGAGATATATTTGATTGTGTATTAACGGGAACAATAGAAAAAACAATAGATAGTAAAAAGGTTACTGGAGAAGAAAGAAGATTGTATTTAAGAGGAAATGGTTATGTAGATGCTGGTTGTAGATTTGCACCAGATAGTGTACCAGAATATATAGTATATGAAGGTAACTTTGCTAGAACATTTATTGATACACTTGAGGAAGGTTTAAGAAAGAGCAAAACTAACCCAGTATCTAAAGAAGAGTTTAAAAAGGAACAAGTTAAAGAAGTTAAAGAATTAGAAAATAAGCAACCAAAACTACAAGAAGAACCAGAATTGAAAATATCAAAAGGTGAAGTGGTAGATAAATTAAAGGTCAATATGGGTAAGATAGACATGAAGGAATTATCTGCTATTATGAGTGCTCATGGTGTGCTTACATTCGCTAACCCAGAATCTTTAT
>JBGVIL010000088.1:0-11461 GCA_045123185.1 Bacilli bacterium
TGGGGCAGCAGTACATTTAAAAGCAGCAGCTTTACCAAGACAAAAGTATCAAGTAATACTTCCTATAGATTCATTAAAAGATAACGAAGTTTACGCTCCTAACTTTAAAAATGGAGAATCAGTGGCTTTAATAAGATATCCGCATGGAGGTACTTTCGAGATTCCTATTCTTAAAGTTAACAACAAAAACAAAGATGCTGTCAACATGATAGGAACTAATCCTAAGGATGCCATTTGTATTAACTCAAAGAACGCAGAAAGATTATCAGGTGCAGACTTTGATGGAGATACTGTTATGGTAATACCTACAGGTAAAGGAGTTAACATTACTTCAACAGCTCCACTTAAAGGTCTTGTTACTTTTGATAACAAGAAAGAGTATCCAGCTACACCTAATTCAGTTAAGATGAAGAAGGAGAATGTAGGTAGAGAGATGGGTGTTATATCAAACTTAATAACAGACATGACTCTTAAGGGTGCTTCAACAGAAGAACTAACTAGAGCTGTTAAACATTCAATGGTAGTTATAGATGCATACAAACACAAGCTAGATTACAAGAAGTCAGAACAAGATAATGGTATCGCAGCACTTAAAAAGAAATACCAAACCACTATCGATGAGAATGGTAATAAACACAGTGGTGGTGCATCTACACTAATATCTAGAGCTAAAGGTGAAGTCAGAATTGATAAGAGAGTCGGTAGTCCTAAGGTTAATCAAAAAGGTAAGCCTTGGTATGACCCAACACTAGAGGAGGGGGCTCTCATATATAAGTCTGTCAAAGAAACCTATGTAGATAAGAATGGTAAGACACAAGTTAGAACTCAAACATCTACTAAGATGGCAGAGGCTAGGGATGCTAGGACATTATCTTCAGGTACAATGCAAGAAGAAGTCTATGCTAGCTATGCTAATAACTTAAAGTCATTAGCTAATAGAGCAAGGAAAGCCATGATAGTTACCCCTGATAAAAAGTACTCCCCCGATGCTAAGAAAAAATATACCCCTCAATACAATTCACTAATGCATAAGCTTAATCAATCATTAATGAATGCACCTAGAGAAAGGCAGGCTCAACTTTTAGCAACTTCAGTTGTTCGTGCTAAAATAGAAGCAAATCCAAACATGGAAAAAGAAGAGAAGAAGAAGATAAAGCAGAAGGCACTGACCGAGGCTAGGAATAAGCTAGGGGCTAAGAGGACTACTGTAGATGTAACCGATGATGAGTGGGAAGCTATAGAAGCAGGCGCTATATCACCTAATAAACTATCCCAGATACTACAAAACACAGACACTGCGTTGATTAGAGAGAAAGCAACACCTAAAGTTAAGAACAACTTGAGTGAGGCTAAGCTTAATAAACTAAAGTGTATGGCGGCATCTGGATACTCTAACGCTGAGATATCAGAAGCTTTAGGTATCAGTTCTAGTACAGTAACTAAGTATCTATAAAAGGAGGAATAATTAAATGGCTAAATGTATGTTAACAACAATTGATAATCCTTATGATCCTTTCGATCAGTTTGATCAATGGTTCATGTTTGATAATGATCATGGTTATGGTTCTTGTCAATACTTAGCACGCATTGTTAGAACATCAGACGCGCTATCAGAAAAAGAGAATGATGAAGAAGTTGAACGTGCTATTGATGAGATAGTTAGACTAGATCCATTCAACATCTATAAGAAGTACAAAGTAGACAAAGTTGTTAATGAATAACAAATAATAAACAAAACAAATAAAAGAATAAAAGAATTAATTCACATTAAATAAAGCTTTAATTAAAAGAACTAAATTAAATTTAAATTAAATTAAAAAGAATTAAATAAATTTGTAATTAAAAACGAAAGTAAATAGAAATACAGTTAAGTTATGTATTAAAATAAAATAAATAAAAAAAAAATAAAAACATTATTAAAAGTATATTTTATATTATCACACATTTTAATCTTAAATACAAAACAAATAAAAATAAATTCAATTGCGTGTCGCCAAAAAATTTTTAACGACACCGCGACCAGCGATTGGACATAAGGGGGGGGTCCGCCGCGCGCCCGCCCCCTCCTGAATCGCCGGCCTCCTTGAAAATTCTCCGGGGGGATATTTTGGGAAACAATTTGTATTTTTCGCGTGTTATTTTTGCTATTTTATTAAGCCGCTATGTCTTTTTGTAGGATCTTGGGCTACTCTCCCCCTAATCTCTAATTTTTCAACATAGCGGTTTAGTAAAGTAGCAAAAAAAAACTACTTAAAAAGGGGGAGAAAACTATGAAAGAAGATGCTAAAAAGCGTAAGCGTATTAGGCCTGCTCTGACTCCAGAAGCTAGAGAAGACCAACTAATCGCACTAGCA
This sequence comes from Bacilli bacterium, assembly GCA_045123185.1. Taxonomy (GTDB): domain Bacteria; phylum Bacillota_I; class Bacilli_A; order ML615J-28; family CAG-313; genus UBA1231. The sequence continues at coordinate 2,355 of JBGVIL010000088.1, forward strand.
ACTAATTTAGCAGAGAAACAACTGCTAGAAGGAACTGCCTCATCACAAGTTATAACTCATTATTTAAAGATGGGATCCACAAAAGAGCGATTAGAAAGAGAAATTATGAAAGAACAGAAAGAAATGTTGAAAGCTAAGACCGAAGCTCTTAAATCTGAGAAGAGAGTTGAAGAATTATATGCTCAAGCATTAGATGCTATGAGAAAATATTCTGGTCAAGAAGTGGTAGAAGAGGAACCTTATGAAGAGCTATAGTGAAATGATAAAATTAGAAACTTATCAAGAAAGATTAGACTACTTATATATAGGCGATATGGTATCACATGTCACTTTTGGTTCTAAGAGATATTTGAATCAGAGATTTTACTTATCAGAGTTATGGAAGAAAACTCGTGACAATGTAATAATACGAGATTATGGTAGAGATCTAGGAATAGAAGGATTGGACATACCTAAAAACAGAATTTTAATTCATCACATAAATCCTATAACTATAGAGGATGTATTAAACTTAAATCCGTGTTTAACCGATCCTGAAAATCTTATATGTGTAACTAATACAACTCATAACATGATACATTATGGTTTATATACAAATTCTAAAATTGGAAAAAGCTTAATATATGGTGCTGACAGAAAACCTAATGATACTTGTCCTTGGAAAAGGAGGTGATTAAATGTTAGACAGTGTTTTATCGTCTACAAAACAAATGTTAGGAATAAACGTCGAAGATAATAGTTTCGATGTAAATGTTATTATGGCTATTAATGCTGCTTTAACTATACTATTCGATTTAGGATTAACAGAGGTGGAAGACCAAGTAATAATTGATGATAAAACCACCTGGGACGAACTACTAGGAGGAAGAACTGATATAGAATATGTGAAAATTTATATCTTCCAAAAAGTAAAACTAATATTCGACCCGCCTACTAGTTCTGCTGCTATAGAAGCTATACAAAGATCTATTAGTGAATTAGAATGGAGAATTTGTAATAATGGGAGGAATTAATAATGGATTACGAAGAAAACTATGACGACTTTTTACAACATTATGGTGTTCTTGGTATGAAATGGGGTAAAAGAAAAGCTAGAAGTAATGTTTCTTCTAATAAAAAACCTAAAAATACTAAAAACACTACATCATCTAAACCTAAACCTAAACCACCACAAAGACAACTTAGTGATGCTGAATTAAGAGCTGCTGTTAACAGAATGAGACTAGAAAGAGAATATGCCGACTTAACATATAGAGCTTCGTCTAGAGCTAAAGTAGAAAGTGTTGTTAAAACTATTGGAACTGTAGCTACTTTGACAACATCGGCTATGACTATATATAAGAACTTAAATAAAATTGCTCAAATCGCCGGAATGGCTTAGTAGGATTTTATATGTCTTTATCTAATACTGCAGTTCCAAAATATTACGGAGAATTTCGAGATGCTGTTATTAGAGGTGAAATTCCAATTTGTAGAGAGATAGAAATGGAAATGCATAGAATAGACGATTTGATAGCTAATCCTGGAATATATTACGACGATCAAGCTATAGATGGATTCATAAGTTTTTGTGAAAATGAATTAACATTAACAGATGGTGGTGAAGTTCGTCTATTAGATAGTTTTAAATTATGGGCTGAACAAATATTTTCATGGTTCTATTTCGTAGAACGTAGTGTGTATGTTCCTAATGAAGATGGTCATGGTGGTCGTTATGTAAAAAAGAGAATAAAGAAAAGATTAGTAAACAAACAATATCTTATAGTAGCCAGAGGAGCTGCTAAATCTATGTATGCATCGTTTATACAGAATTATTTTTTAACAATAGATACATCTACAACTCACCAGATAACAACTGCTCCTACAATGAAACAAGCTGAAGAAGTTATGTCTCCTATAAGGACTTCGTTGACTGTATCTAGAGGTCCATTATTTAAATTTTTAACAGAAGGTTCTTTACAAAATACTACTGGTGCTAAATCCAAAAGAGCAAAATTAGTATCTACTAAAAAAGGTATTGAAAATTTTATGACTGGTTCTTTGTTAGAGATAAGACCTATGAATATAGGGAAGCTTCAAGGTCTAAGAACCAAAATAGCTACCGTTGACGAATGGCTATCTGGGGAAACTAGAGAAGATGTTATAGGAGCTATAGAACAAGGTGCTTCTAAAATAGACGATTATCTAATAGTAGCAATAAGTTCAGAAGGTACTGTTCGTAATGGTATAGGTGATACTATTAAAATGGAATTGATGAGTATTCTTAAGGGAGAATATGTAAATCCTCACGTATCTATATGGTATTATAGACTAGATGAATTAGAAGAAGTTTCTCAACCTGATAAATGGTTGAAAGCCAATCCTAATATAGGGATGACAGTTACTTATGAAACATATCAATTGGATGTCGAGAGAGCAGAGAAAGCTCCTGCTTCTAGAAACGATATTTTAGCTAAACGTTTCGGAATACCTATGGAAGGATACACTTACTATTTCACATATGAGGAAACCTTAATTCATAAACGTAGAGAATTTTGGAGAATGCCTTGTGCATTAGGAGGCGATTTGTCAAGAGGAGATGACTTCTGCGCGTTCGCATTCATGTTCCCACTACCAGATGGTTGTTTCGGTATTAAAACTAGAAACTATATAACTTCTTTAACTCTTAATAAACTTCCTTTAGCTATGTATCAAAAGTATCAAGATTTTATAAAAGAGGGTAGTTTGATAGTTATGGAAGGAACCATATTAGATATGATGGAAGTGTATGAAGATTTAGATAACCATATAATCGAAAAAGAATACGATGTTTGCGCATTTGGATATGACCCATATAATGCTAAGGAATTTGTAGAACGTTGGTGTAAAGAAAACAGCCCTTATGGAGTTGAAAAAGTTATTCAAGGTGCTAGGACTGAATCCGTACCATTGGGTGAACTTAAAAAGTTAGCTGAAGAGCGTATGCTATTATTCGATGAAGACATTATGTCTTTTGCTATGGGTAACGCTATTACAGTGGAAGACACTAACGGTAATAGAAAACTATTGAAACAAAGATACGAACAAAAAATAGACCCTGTTGCTGCAATGTTAGATGCTTTTGTAGCTTACAAGGTTCATATAGAATTATTTGAATAGGAGGTGTCAAAATGGCGGATCCATTAAGTGTTATTAAGCATGCTTGGGGGTTATTCACAAACACTAATAATAAAAACCCAACATTTAATCCAGCGGGATCGAGTTATACAATAAGTCCTACCAGACCCAGATTTTCTAGAGGTAACGAAAGGACTGTAGTAACATCGGTATATAATAGAATAGCTATAGATGCTTCTAGTATAGAAATTAAACATGTTATATTAGACGACGAAGGGCGATTTAAAGAAACTAAAAAGACTAGATTAAATAATTGTTTGACTACAGAAGCCAATATAGATCAAACTTCTAGGGCGTTTATGTTGGATGTAGTAATATCTTTATTAGATGAAGGTTGTGTTGCTGTTGTACCAGTTAAAACGACTATTAATCCTGATAACACCGAATCTTATGATATAGATGAACTCAGAACTGGTCGAATAGTAGAGTGGTTTCCAAAGCATGTTATGGTTAGGCTATATAATGATGAAACTGGAATGTATCAAGATGTGACTTTACCAAAATCTCAAGTGGCCATAATAGAAAATCCATTGTATACAATAATGAATGAACCAAACTCTACTATGCAGAGGTTAATTCATAAATTATCGTTATTAGATATAATAGATGAAGAATCTAGTTCTGGTAAAATGGATTTAATCATACAATTACCTTATATAATTAAAAACGAAACTAAAAGATCACAAGCAGAAGAAAGAAGAAAACAAATAGAAGATCAACTTAGAGGTAGCAGATATGGAGTAGCATATATAGACGGTACTGAAAAGGTGACTCAATTAAATCGTTCTGTTGAAAACAATATACTTAAACAAGTAGAATACCTTACTAATTTATTGTATTCCCAATTAGGACTAACTCAAACTATAATGGATGGAACAGCTGACGAGAATACAATGAACAACTATTATAACAGAACTGTAGAACCTGTAGTATCAGCTATAGTGGATGAATTTCATAGAAAATTCTTAACCAAAACAGCTAGAACTCAAGGGCAAGCAATAATGTTCTTTAGAGATCCATTTAAATTAATGTCTGTTACTAGTATAGCAGATACTGCTGATAAGTTTACACGTAATGAATTATTGAGTTCTAATGAATTCAGACAAATCATAGGTCGTAAGCCATCTACAGATCCTAAGGCCGACATGTTGCTTAATAAGAACATAAGTCATGCTCCTGAGGAAATGGATGGATATGATAAAAAGAATCAAAATGAAGAGTCTAATAACAAAGAAAAGGAGGACTTAAAAAATGTCAAAGAATAAATACGATTTCGCAGGATGGGCTACTAAGTATGGTGTAGGCTGTTCAGATGGTCGTACAATATCAAAGGGTGCTTTCGCTCATTGTGACGAAATAGTAGTGCCATTAGTTTGGAATCATACTTATGATAAACCAGATAATATAATTGGTAAAGCTAAATTAGTTAACACTGACGAAGGTGTATATGCTTATTGTTCTTTTAACGATACCGCTACAGCTGAAACATCTAAAAGTTTAGTAAAACATGGAGATGTTACTTCTTTATCCATTTATGCAAATCATTTAAAACAAAATGGAAATGTGGTTATGCATGGTGATATAAAAGAAGTTAGTTTAGTATTAGCTGGAGCTAATCCAGGAGCATTCATTCAAGAAGTTTTAATTCATGGAGAGGTATCTGAAACAGAAGTAACCATATACAACGACGATGACGGATTAGAATTATGGCATGAAGATGCTAATGAAGAAGAAACTGAAGAACCAGCTGTACACGAAACTGAAGAATCAAATGTACAAGAAGATATAGAACATGCAGATTCAGAAAGTGAAACTATAGCTGATATTTATAACACTATGAGTGAGAAACAGAAGAAAGCTGTTGCTGCTATAGTAGACCAAATAATTAATGAAGGCGAAGAAGAGCCTGAAAATGAGGAGGAACCAACAATGAAACACAACGTTTTCGACCAAAATCAAGAGACTGAATTAAAGCACTTTGACTTTGATGCCGCTATGAAAGATGCTAAAAGGTGTGGAAGCTTAAAAGAAGCATTTTTAAAACATGCTGAAACTTATGGTATCAAAGACATAGAATCTTTATTTCCAGAAGCAAAAGACATTTATAACGAACCAGAATTCATCAAGAGAGATACTTCTTGGGTTGCTGGTTTCTTATCTGGAACACACAAACAACCTTTCTCTAAGATTAAAGCTGTATATGCTGATATCACTGGCGACGATGCAAGGGCTTTAGGTTATGTTAAAGGTAACTTAAAGAAAGAAGAAGTATTCTCTCTATTAAGAAGAACTACAGAACCTACTACTATATACAAAAAGCAAAAATTAGATAGAGATGATATAATAGATATCACAGATTTCAACGTTGTTGCTTGGATCAAGAAAGAAATGAGAATGATGTTAGACGAGGAAATGGCAAGAGCTATGCTTATTGGTGATGGTAGAAGTGCTTTAAGTCAAGATAAAATAAAAGAAAATTGCATCAGACCAATATTCAATGACTCTGATCTATACACAATCAAAGCTCAAGTTGATAAAGCAGCAGCTAATCAAGCTAAAGAGTTTATTAGAACTTGCATTAAAGCTAGAACAGACTATGAAGGTACTGGATCACCAACTCTTTATACTACTGAAGACGTTCTATGCGATTTATTATTAATCGAAGATCAAAATGGAAGATTCATTTATGAAAGCGTTAACTCTTTATGTAATACATTAAGAGTTAGTAAGATAGTAACAGTTCCAGTTATGAAAGGATTAATTAGAACAGGTGAAGAAGATAAGCAATACGATGTTTTAGGAATAATTGTAAATCCTAATGATTATTATGTAGGTGCTGACAAAGGTGGACAAGTTTCTATGTTCGATGATTTCGATATAGACTACAACCAATACAAATACTTAATGGAAACTAGATGTTCAGGATCATTAGTTAAGCCTAAAACTGCTATAACTATTGAAAAAGCTAAACAATAAGATCAGGTATAGTTATATCTTTTAAAAGAGGTGATAACATGGATGATATAATAAGCGATATTTTAGAAGATATAGGCGACAACGAACTTAAACATTACGGTGTTAAGGGAATGAAATGGGGAGTTAGAAAGAAAAGATATAGCTCCTCTTTCGATAACGATATAGTTATAAAAAAGGGCTCCAGTATACAAAATATATCTATGGATAAAAAGAAAGAAATTAGTAATAGACCTATTTATACTGCAGTTACTAAAAAAGATAAATTATCGTATGCTGGTTTTTATGCTCAACAATTACAAGATATTCAGGGTGCTAAAAGTGTTTATAAAAACGATTTGCAAGTAGTAAAAGACATAAAAATACCGTCTCAAAAAAAGGCTGTAGAAACATTTAAGGATACTTTTGCTAAAGATCCTAAAGGAATGGCTAGATGTATAGCTCGTTGTAAAGCTGATGTGTCTTTATTTGGAAAACTAGGTAAATCTATAAACATGGATGTTGAGTCTCGTGTATATAGAAAGTATATGAAAAAAGGAGAACAGTGGTTAGAAACCAAAGGTTACGAATATTTTAATCAATCTATAGCAAATGATAAAAGTGCTAAAGCTAGAGATGCTTATTTTAAAGCTTTAACATCTAAAGGATATAGTGGATTATTAGATGTTAATGATATAAATAATTCATATGCTAGCGAGGCTCCAGTAATAGTAATAAATCCTAAAAATAATTTAAAAGAAGGCAAATCTACAAAGATGACTCAAACTGAAATGGGATTATCTTTGCTAAAATACGCTGAAAAATATGAACCTGGTCTAACCGATTACGCCAAAATGGTTCTTGATGAAGCAACTAAAGCAGAAAAGAAAAAAGATAATAAAAAATAAAGGGGTGGAATAAATGGCTAAAACCATTAAAGATATTATAGATGGAATGACTGAAGAACAACAATCAGCAGTATATGCCTTAATGGGTTCAATATTAGAATCCGACAATAGTTTGGAACATTCAGACATAGATACTAAACAAATAATTGCTGATGGAGCTAAGTATGGTAGTCTTAAAGAATCAATATTAGTTCATGCTGAAAATTACGGTATCAAAGATATCGAATCTTTATTCCCAGAATTTAAGAACTTAAACAATCCTCCTAAAATATTAAACAACGAAATAGGATGGGTTTCTACAGTTCTTAATGGAACTCATAAATCACCATTTTCTAGAATAAAATCTAAATTTGTTGATTTAACAGCTGATACTATAAGAGCTAAAGGATATACAAAAACACACAAAAAAGTAGAACATGTGTTTGAATTATTAGATAGAACTACATCTCCGACAACTATATATATTAAACAAAAAATAGATAGGGACGATGTAATAGACATCACAGATTTCGATGTAGTTTCTTTAATAAAAGAAGAAATGAAATTAAAAATGAAAGAAGAGTTAGCTAGAGCGATCCTTATTGGTGATGGTAGATTAGCATCCGACAACGATAGAATAGATCCTGAATGCATAAGGCCTATTTATAACGATGACGATTTATATACAGTAAAAGCAGCTATAACAGGAACTGGAAATTTATATGAAGAGTTTATAAACACATTTATAAGAAATAGAAAGAAGTATAAAGGTTCTGGATCTCCTACATTATTCACAACTGAAGATGTTATATGCGAAATTTTATTATTAAAAGATAACAACAATAGAAGAATATACAATTCTGTTCAAGAAATAACTACTCTTTTAAGAGTAAACAATATTGTTACAGTTCCTCATATGGAAGGTTTAACTAGAACTGCTGATGGAAAAACATATGATGTTTATGGAATAATGGTTAATTTAAATGATTATTCTGTAGGAACTACTAACGGTGGCCAACTATCTATGTTCGACGATTTCGATATAGACTATAACCAACAAAAGTATCTATTGGAAACTAGATTCTCTGGAGCATTAACAGTTCCTTATTCAGCTATGGTTATAGAAAAAGCTAAAGCTTAGGAGGAATTCAAAATGGCGAAATACAGCGGAAATATTGGTTTTGCTATTACGGAAGAAAGTGCTCCTGGAGTATGGAGTGAACAGATAGTAGAACGACATTATTATGGAGATGTTACTAGGAACAGAACCCAAATTCAAACTAATACTAACGTAAACGGTAATATAACGTTTTCAAATGTCATAAGTATTTTAGCTGACCCTTTCGCTCATGAACACTTTTATTCAATGCGTTATATAACATATTTAGGCAAGAAATGGTCTATAAATTCTATAGAAGTTGAATATCCTAGATTATCAATAACTATAGGAGGGTTATATAATGGGTGAAAGAGTTGATCTTCAAAGATTATTAGAAACTATTTGTGATAATGTATATTATCAAGCTCCTGGTAATATGAATATTAATTATCCAGCTATAATATATACCAGGAGAAATATAAATATTAAACACGCTAGTAACAAAGGTTATGTTTTAAACAAATCGTATACAATAACCGTAATCGATAGAGATCCAGATAGTAAAATAGTAGACAAAGTAGCACTATTACCTAGCTGCTCTCACGATAGACATTATGTGAGCGATGGTTTAAATCATGACATATTTACTATATATTATTAAATAAGGAGGACTAATCATGTCTAAAATCGTATGGGATAATACTGGAGAAAAAATCTACGAAACAGGTTGTGACAGTGGTTTATTATATGTAAGCGACGGTAAAGGTGCTTATAAAACAGGTGTCGCATGGAATGGATTAACTGCTGTAACAGAAAATCCATCAGGAGCAGAATCAACTGCATTATATGCTGATAACGTTAAATATCTAAACATGTTATCAAGTGAAGACTTTGGTGCTACTATTGAAGCATACACATATCCAGATGAATTTATGGAATGTGATGGTAGTGCATCAGTTGCTGACGGTGTTGTTATCGGACAACAAACTAGAACAACTTTTGCTATGTGTTAT
>JBGVIL010000089.1:0-5160 GCA_045123185.1 Bacilli bacterium
TGCAAAAATATAAAACATTTTGGTAAAAGTATACCATTAAATATTACTCTTGTTGGAAAATTCTCTCTTGATAGCAAAGGTAATCCATTTATAGAAATAGTTGATGCTAATGCAGTAAAAAATACTCAAGTAATTTTTTAAAAAGTGTAACAAATTAATGATTAAAATAGTATAATATATTAAAAGATAAGAAAAGAGGTGATAACAATTGAACATATATGCAATGAAATAAATAATATTTAAATTATATAACTAGGAGAGGATGTCTTGAATAACTATTATGTATATATTTATTATAGATTAGATACTAATGAACCATTTTATGTAGGTATGGGGCATGGATATAGATGGAGAGAATTATATGAAAATAAAAGGAATGAACATTTTATAAGAATAATCAATAAATATCCTATTGTTGTTGAAATAATTAAAGATAATTTAACAGAAGAACAAGCTCACGATATTGAATGTTGGTTAATAAATGAATTAGTATTTGAATATGGATATTCAATTGATATTCCTAATAATAGAAGTAAAGAAAAAGGATATCATTTAGTTAATATGACTTGGGGAGGAGAAGGTACAAGCGGATGTAATCCTTATGAAAATAAGACTGAAGAAGAAATGAAAGAAATAAAGAAAAAAATGAGTAATGCAAAAAAAGGCGTTCCTCTTTCAAAAGAACATAAAAAACATTTATCTGAAAATCATTATGATTGTAAAGGTGAAAATCATTATAATTATGGTAGACATCATTCAGAAGAAGCTAAAAAGAAAATAAGTGAAGCTAATAAAGGGAGAAAACTATGGATAAATAAATCAGAAACGGAAAAGGAAGAATGGAAAAGGAAAATAGGCGAATCACGAAAAGGAAAATATATAGGGAAAAATAGCGGTGCAGCAAAATCTATCATATGCATTACAACAATGAGAATATTTGAGTCGATTGTAGATGCAGGTAGATATTATAATTGTGATAATAGTCGGATAACTAAATGTTGTAAAGGTAAAGCAAAATCAGCAGGTAAACTTCCAGACGGAACTAAATTAGTTTGGAGATATATAATAATAATAGAATTATAGGAGGTGAAATTAATGTATTTATCTTTCTTCATAATTACCCTTCTAATCTGGATGTTCCTTATAATCTTTATAGAAGGAGATGATAAGTAATATGATAAAAAATTTAGTAATCTGTGTGGCTGTAATTACGACAACATGGGTGGCTGTAAGATACTATAAAGAATATAAAAAATATAAATAAGGAGTGATTGATATGTGGTTTACAATAGGAGTATTAGGGATTTGTTTTTTAGTAGCATTTGTAACTGATATAATTGATATATATAATAATAGAAAATAGGAGTGATAGATATGACAGCAATGGCAATATTAATAGGATTAGTAGGGTATTGTGCAGCAACAAAAGTGATGGCAATATTAAAAATGTTAAAAATAGATGTAGAAGGTTGGGAGCAAAAAGATTTTGAAGAATTGCTTAGCAACCCCAAATTTTTAAAATACTATAGATAATAAATAATTAAAATAATATAATAAAGGAGAGGTTAATATGAAATCAATGTTAATAAAAGAATTTAAAGAAATGGGTTATAGAAAATTTAATGGTAAAAAATTAGAAAGTTATAGTTTTTATCAATTAGTAGGAATGTATACAAGAATTAAAAAAGGTGAAGTTATAAAATAAATTAAATTAATAGGAACTAATAAATAATTAAAATAGTATAATATATAAAGGAGAGATTGAATATGGTAGAAGTATTATTAACAGCAGCAGCATTAGGATTACTTGGAGGATTTTTATATACATTAGTAGTTGTTATAGAAGAATGTGAAGAGGAGGAAGATAAATAATGTTAGCTGATATAACATTCGTAGGAATTATAATGGCAGTTGTAGGATATGTATTAGGAAAAGCACACTCTGATTTTAAACATCAAGTGAATGAATATTTTATAGAAAAAGAAACAATGGTAACATTTGATGAAGAAAAAGCTAAAGATATAGAATTAAAAACTAAAAAATAGAAAAGGAGGATTATTCCTCCTTATTTTCTATATAGGAGTTGATATTATGAGATATAATAATTATCATAAACATAGTATGTATTCAAATATAAAAAGTTTAGATGTTGTATGTAAACCAATTGAGTATATTAATAGAGCTAAAGAATTAGATGGAGACAAAGCAATATATTTTAGTACAGAGCATGGTTATCAATCTAATGTATATGAAGCACATTCATTATGTAAAGCAAATAATATAAAATTAATAGTTGGCTCAGAAGTATATTATGTTCCTAATAGATTTGAAAAAGATAAATCTAATTATCATTTAGTTATGATAGCAAAGAATAAAGAAGGATATTATGAATTAAACGATATATTATCAGAAAGTAATTTAACAGGTATTTATTATAAAAATAGAATAGATGATGAACTTTTATTTAATATTAATCCAAATAATTTTATTATAACTACAGCTTGTGTAGCAGGAAGATTAAGAGAAGATGAAGGATTAGAAGAATGGTTAATTAAAATGAAAGAATATTTTGGGGATAATTTTTATTTAGAAGTGCAATCTCATACTCATAGTACTCAAGTAGAACATAATAAAAAAGTTTTACAATTAAGTAAAAAATTCAATATAGATATAATTCACGCAAATGATTCACATTATATATATCCACAAGATGCAAAATATAGAGATTTATTTTTAAAGGCTAAAGGTATTGTATATCCTGAAGAAGATGAATTTATACTAGATTATCCTACATATGATGAAATAGTAGAAAGATATAATAAACAAGGAGTTTTATCTAATGAAGAAATAGAAAGAGCTTTAAGAAATACTCTTATATTTGATTCATTTGAAAGTTTAGAATTGGATGATGATATTAAAATACCTCATGTATCAGATAATCCAAACAAAGAATTAAAAGAAATAATTAATAAAGAATGGATTAAAGAAAGAGAAAATATAGATGAAAGTGAACATCCTAAATATTTGGAAGCAATAAGATATGAAATGGATATAATTGAAAAATGTCATATGGAAGAATATTTTATATTAGATTATAAAATAGTTAAAAAGACAATAAATGAATATAATGGTATGCTAACTAAGACAGGTAGAGGGTCTGCTGTAAGTTTTTATATAAATAAATTATTAGGTTTAACAGAAATAGATAGATTAAAATCACCTATAACATTATATCCAACAAGATTTATGTCTACAGAAAGGATATTAGCTACACGTTCACTTCCTGATATAGATTTAAACTCACCTTCAAGAGATGAATTCATAAAAGCAACTGAAGATTTATTAGGTAAAGAAAATTGTGGTTGGATGTTAGCCTATAAATATTTACAAGATTCAAGTGGATTTAGACTATATTGTAAGTCAATTGATATGAAAGTAGAAGAATATGATGAAGTAGCTAAAAACTTAGATGATTATAGGGATAATCCTAAATGGAAAGATATAATAGAAGAATCAAAACATTTTGTAGGAGTTGTTGAGTCAATAGCCCCAAGTCCATGTAGTATGTTATTATATTCAAAACCATTAAGAAGAGAAATAGGATTATTAAAGTCAAAAGATGGAATAGTAGTTAATATCGATGGTTATCATACAGATAAATATAAATATCTTAAAAATGACTATCTTCAAGTTAAAGTATGGGATATAATTAGAAAAACGTGTGAATTAGCTAATATACCTATACCTTCAATATCTGAGTTAGAAGAATTATTAGATGAAAAAACTTATGCGATATATAAAAATAAATTAACTTGTACTATAAATCAAGCTGATAGTAAATTTGCTACTGATTTAGTAGCTAAGTATGGTGTTTCTAATGTATCAGAAATGTCAGCATTTGTTGCAAGTATAAGACCTGGATTTGCTTCACTATTAGATAATTTTATAGAAAGAAAACCATATTCAACAGGTGTTAAGGAATTAGATGACTTATTAGAAGATAGTTATCATTATCTAATGTATCAAGAAAGTATAATGAAATATTTAATATGGCTAGGAATTAAAGAATCTGAAACATATGATATTATTAAAAAAATAGCTAAAAAGAAATTTAAAGAAAATGAATTAAAAGAATTACACAATAAATTACAAGAAGGATGGTTAAAACAACAAGGAAATTTAGAAGGTTTTGAGGAAACATGGCAAGTTGTTAATGATGCGTCTAAGTATTCATTTAATGCTAGTCATAGTTTAAGTTATGCTTATGATAGTTTATATGGTGCGTATTTAAAAGCTCATTATCCATTAGAGTATTATACAACAACTTTTAACTTATATAATGATGATGCCGATAGAACGACTAAATTGACGGAAGAAATAAAATATTTTGGAATAGAATTAAGAGAACCTAAGTTTAGATTTGCAAATGCAGATTATTCAATGGATAAAGAAACTAATACTATATATAAAGGTTTATCTTCAATTAAATTTTTAAATCCAACAGTAGCAGAGCAGCTATATTCCTTAAGAGATAATAAATATCCAACATTTACAGATTTATTAATGGATATAAAAGAGAAAACTAGTTGCAATACTAGACAATTGGATATTTTAGTAAGATTAGATTTCTTCCAAGAATTTGGCAAAAGAGCTAAATTACTTGAAATTATTAATATATTTAATCAATTATATAGTAAAAAGCAAATAAAAAAAGATAAATTAATTTGTAAAGAAGAATTAGTAAGACAATATGCAACAACTGAAACAGATAAGATATTTAAAGGCATAGATATGATAGGTTTAATAAAACATTTAGAATCTAATTTACCTAATGAAGATATAACTATAAAAGAAATAATTAAAGCCGAATTAGAGTATACAGGTGTATCAAATTATAGAAATGATGATTTAGAAGAAGGTACTCTTATTGTAGTTGGTGTTGATACAAAATATTCTCCAAAATTACGTTTCTTAAATCCGTTAACAGGAAATACCGAAAATGTTAAGATTAGTAAAAAGGTATTTAAAAATCAACCATTAGAAATTGGTGATATGATAATTGTATATGGTATAGATGAAAAACCTAAGAAAACTAAAATGGATGGTAAATGGATTGAAACAGGAGAATATGAATTATGGTTAAGTGATTATAAAATTATT
>JBGVIL010000090.1:0-4354 GCA_045123185.1 Bacilli bacterium
CAACCGTTGTAATTTCTACTCTAAGAGCCTATAAAAATTATTTTTTACTCACAGTAATATGAAAGATAATAATAAAAAATAAAAATGTTGAAAAGTTTCCAACTCTCGCAACCGTTGATATTGTTAGTCTACAAACCTATAAAAATTAATTTTTACCAACAGTAATATGAGTAGATAAATGAAAAAAATAGAATTTGCCGAAACGTAAAAACTCTCTAAACCGTTGATACTACTATATTAGAACTACTTTTTTAAAATTTTTTGCCTCTAGTAATATGTAGTATGAAAAAATTAAGAAATCAATGATGTTAGGGTTTGACAAAACTCCGTAAACCGTTGATATAACTAGGATAAGAGCACTTTTTATATGATTTTTACTTACAGTAATATGAAAGATAATAATAAAAAAGATAAAATCAGCGATTTGAAACACCTTTCAAACTTAGTAATATCAATTGTTAACAGAAACTCTATAAATTCTGTTAATGAGGGGTCGAGGACAATATTGTAATAAATATGCCAAAGAAATAAATATAGAAAAAACTAAAGAAAATAAATCAAAAAAATCAAAGTTTGATTTGAAACACCCTTCAAACCTAGTCATACCAAGAGTTACAAGAGTTTCTATAAATTCTCTTGATGTGGGGTAGAGGACAATATTGTACAAAATGTGCTAAATTAAAATCATACCATAAACATAAAAATGATAATAACTAGAAGAACCGAAACCCTTATAAATGACTCAACCATGCGACTTGCGAGAGTTTACGGGAAAAACTAAAAGGGGTAGAAGAGCATGGTCGAGCAAAGATATGGTTAAAATTACTGAAAATTATAGCATTTTCTTCCGAACAATATGGCTCAAAGCTAGTATTCATGCCGTTTGCAAAAGGAAATAATGGTAGAGGACAATATTGTAAAAAATATCCTAAAAAATACGGAAAAATATTGTATAAAAACCTCTACAGGCTAGTAATATCAATGCTTTGCGAGGATGAGGAAGTTCGGATAGGGTAGAAGGATAGTAAGATGATATTCTTACTATAAAAAATTTTTAGACAACAAACAATGAGAAAGGAATGAATTTTTATGAGCAAAGAACAATTAAGAGAGGGAATCTTAGAATTAATGGAAGTGTTTGGTACTACAATAACTTTTATATCTAAAAAAGTAGGTTATGACAAGGGCTATGTATCTAGGTTTATACACAATAAAATAAGTCCTAGTGCAGATACTAGCAACTTAGAAAGAGCATTAGAAAAATGGTATATAGATACTATTAATAGCTTCAAAGATAAAATAAGTAAATAATAAATAATAAATAAATGAAAAGGAAGGTAATAGTTATGGAAAAGAATAATAATGAAATTTATATAGTAAATCTAGCTCAAGCTCAAGCTTATATTAAAGCAGGGTTACAACCAATAAGAGTTGAAGCAGATAATCGTTTAGTATTTGTTTTTGATAGAAAAGCAACTAAGCCATTATTTGATAAGTGGTGCAAACATGAGTTAGAAAAATAAAATAATAGAAAGGTTAGTGATTGTATTTATGATTAAAAAGAAAATGACTTTAATGTATTGTGCTGAACTAATGAAAGAATTGAAATTACAATTAAGAATAGGAAGTGTAAACATCTTAAATGGATTTGCTGGATGTGGTAAAACAGAATTTTTATTAAAATATCTTTTAGAACAACCAGAGTTATATATTGAAAATATACCAGAAAGATTAAGATATTTACAGCTTAAAAAGAACAGAATATTATATGTAACAGATACTAAGAATTTAAAGAAACAAATGATAAATAAATATAATTGTAAAGAACTAAAGAAAGACGTATTAAATGAATATGTGAAAAACGATATAGGAATGGATAACATAGAAGAATATGAGGGTAAATTAGTTACTTGCACATATTCTACTCTAGGTTATTATCTACAAAAACCAGAATATGAAGAATGGTTTATTAAGAACTTTTATGTAGTTATATTTGATGAAGCACATAATCTTATAAATTATGAGAGTGAACATGGCGAAAAAGATGATAGTTATTATTCTAACATAACATATAATCTTGATAAATTTGCAAAACATACACTATTTATAACAGCCACAGCTACACCAAATAAGGTATATAAATATATTGATGAATGGTTTAAAGATTTGGAACAAAATACTATCTTCAATGATGATTCTTTAAAAGGATTAATGCACTATGAAAATGAAAAATTGCAATACTATATTGATATTGAAAAAGCATACGATTTAGTTCCTAGTTATATAGAGCAAGGGAAAAAAGTATTTATATATACACAAAAGATTAAGACTATGAAAAGAATTGCTGGTAAACTTGAAGCTAAAGGTTTAAAAGTGCTAATAATATGGAGCGATAATTCTAAAGACAAATATCCAATGACTAAAGAGCAAGAAGATGGTATTGAACATATCCTACTCAATGAAAAAGTTGAAGATAAATATGATGTTGTAATTATAAATGATGCTACTACTACTGGTGTTAATATTAAAAGCAAGGAATATCAAGTGTGTATAATTGATAGTTATGATGAAGATACAAGAGTACAAGCTAGAAATAGATTAAGACACGATATAGAATTACTTATATACAAACATCATGCTTGTAAAGATGGTGGGATAACTTTGAAAGATACAGTAGATTTTGTAAATGATAAACCAAAAGAAATAGACAGTAAATATTTAGGCGTTGAATTAAAAGGTAAATTAAAATCAGAAGTTATTGATAAATATTGTCCTAGTTATTGCACAGAGAAAAGTGATAATTGGTATGTTCAAAAGAGTTGGAGCAGATTAGTTGAGTGGCTTGAAAATAATGGTTATGAGGTAAATAAAAATATTATAAATGTTAAAGGAGAAGGTAAAGATATGTTAACAAAATATTTAGAAGATTGTATGAAAAATAAAACAGTATGGTTACAAAAAGATGATAGAACTCCATTAATAGAGCAAATAGGATTAAGAAATTCAAAAGGATTTGTTAAATCTATAGGAACATTAAATAGTTATTTAAATGAAGATTTAGGATTGCCATATCAAATAAAACAATTTGAAACCAGCAAAATTATAGATGGTAGTAAGAAAAATTTTAAAAGTGCATGGAAGATAATAAAATATATTGATTAAATTTTACCCCCCTTTTAGGGAAGATTTACTTTTACTACTATATATAAACAAAAAAGTAAAATTGTCCTAAAAGGGGGGTAATGATATTTAGATAGAAAGGATGATTTATAAATGAATAGAAATGATTTAATTATAAAGTTAAGAGCAAGTTTTAATAATCATATAAGACCAATTAGAATAAAGGATAGATGTGAATTATGTGGGTCAGAAGAATATTTAATATTACATCATATAGATACTTTTTCTAATTTATTAGATGAAACATTAGAAGAATTAGGAATAGATATATATACGGAAGAATTTACAGATTTAGAAGTTAAAAACATTAATAATATAATGTTGGGTAAACAATTAAGAAGTAATATGGCTACTTTATGTGATAATTGTCATAAAGAAGTCCATAAGGATGGTTATATTAAAGCCAGAGATAAATATAAACCTAAACAACCTAAAGAACCAAATTTAGAAGAAATAGAAATGTTAGAAAATTATTTAAATAAAATAGAAGGAAAGAAATTATTTGATACAGAGCAACAAGAATTAAATGATTTAATAATTAATAAATTAACTACTATAAAAAAAGATGTTGATTACAGAACTAACAAATTAAAATCAATCACTATAGAAAAGATACTTATGGAAAATTTAAATTCAGAATATATAGTGAGTAAACCTAAAAAAGAAAGCAAAGGTGAAATGAGAGGTAAAAGATATATTATAATAAATAAAAAAGAAAATAGTGATATATTATAAATAAGGATGGTGATAAATTGTGGAAGATTACGAACCAAAGATTCCTAATGATGAGATACGAAAATTAATTAAAGTAGATGAAAATAACAGAAGATATATTTCTATTAAAGAATATGATGAACTAGTAGAAAAGTACAATGGTATTGATAATTAAAGCTACGCTATGTAATAATTAGATATATGAAGCTAATTTATCACAATCAATGATTGTTGACTTATATGTTTGAATATGAGCATTGAGATATAGCATTTTTCATGATACAATGGTATTAGGGGATAAATTCCCAATATTCTTTGAAAAATTGAATAAGGAAAAGAAACGGCACAAGGTCGAACTCTCTTCCCTATAATTGTACTATCAATATAATTATAGAGCAAGAGTTCCTCCTTTGTCAAGAAAATTAATAAATTTTAGGAGGAATAAGAAAATGGCAAAGAA
>JBGVIL010000091.1:0-3935 GCA_045123185.1 Bacilli bacterium
TCCATCTGACTCATATCGGCACTCCATTGTCCATCAACAAGAATTGATTTTGCTCTTTCTTTAATTTCTTTGACGTTTACAATATCTCCTACTTGTAACTCTGACTCTTGAATCATGCTATATTTAATTTTAAATTTCTGAGTATCACCTGTCTTAAGGAAGTAAATACTCATCCATCTTGTTGAAAATTTGTCTGATATATCTGTAATTGCTCCGATTGTTGATTTAAAATTATCGTCTTTTAAAGTACAATATCCAAGAAACTCTAATTCAGCAGATATTTTTTCTTGTATTGATAAATCTTCATCTTTATATTCTTTGATTGTTTCTTTAATTTCTTCAATACGTTTTGTTTTTGTGGCATCTTTCAAAGTCTTTTTGTAACGTTTAGTGAATAATTCATAAACGCTTATAAGACGCTTGCTAAATCCAAATTCTTTAAAATAACCTAAAGAAATTAATATTTTTAACTGACGACTATTGCACGAAGTATCTTCTGTTATAACTTTTAATAAATCTACAAAATCACCTTCGAAATCTTTTAGGTTATATAATTCTTCTGCCATTTGTTCATTGCAGAATTTTATACTTTTTAATCCTTTATAAATTGTATTACTTTCTTTATCACATGAATATGTTGCTCTACTATATCTAAATCTAAAATCTGAGAATTTTATTCCTTTGTCTAATCCATATTTAATAATCTTTTCTGTTTTTTCATCTACTGTATCAGTATTTTTATACATTACATTGTTTAACGAACACGTAATAAATTCAAGTGGATAATAATATCTTAAATATCCGCAGGCATATCCAATATATGAATATGGTAATGAGTGATTAAGGCTAAATAAATAACTTGAAGCATCCTCAATTACTTTCAAAAAATTAACCACTAATTTTTCTGATTCTTCTTCAGTAACGTTATATTTTTCTTTCATTGTTTTAATAAATCCATCTTTTATTCGTGGAATAAATTGCTCTGTTCCTGTTTTTTTAGCAAATCCCCTACGGACAATATCGGCTTCTCCCATTGTAAATCCACAGAATTTATTTAAGAATTCAATAATTTGTTCTTGATATACTAAGTATCCTAATGTTGGAGCTAACATTTCATTTAATGATTTGTGTCCATTATCTCTATATAATCCTTTTGCTAATTCATTTCTATATGATGCTCCTGCTGGTCTGATTGCGCCATTACCAACAGACATTAAATCAATATACTTAAAATCTTTATTGTTTTCTTTTATTTTTTCTACTGTTTCATCACTGAATAATTGTTTTAAATAATTTTGTGCATTGTCTGATTCCCATTGAAATATGAATGTTGTGTTATCTCTTATATCTTTCCATACTTTTTCATCATCAATAATATTACTAGGAACTAATCTTTCTATGTTTGCTAGTTTGCAAGTTTCGTTTATTATTTCTATATTATCAAGTCCTAATATATCAAGTTTAACAAAATTTAATCCGTCAATCTCTTTCATGTTTATCATTGATACTGGCTTATCTGTTGTTGATAATGAGCATAATCCCATATTTTCATTAAGTGGAATTGGAGATACAACCATTCCACAAGGGTGCGTACCTATTGATACTATTGATCCATTTACAATATCAACATATTCAAATATATCTTGATATTTATTTCTCATCAATTGCTCATTGGCATCAATTTCTTTTGTTATATTATTTGCTATGTCAACGCTATAACCTAAAGCTCTTGCCACATCTTTTACTGCTCCTTTTAGTGCTATTGTATTAAATGTTATAATATCGCAGCAATAAACACCATCCATATTAAATACATAATCTCTAACAATTTCTCTTTCTTTTGGCGACCAATCTGTATCAACATCAGCAAGTGAAACACGTTCTTTATTCATAAAACGTTCAAAATTTAGGTTAAATTTGATAGGATCAACGTCTGTCATTCCTAATAGATAAGCTATTAATGAACCGCTAACAGAACCTCTGGAGTATCCACATTCAATTCCTCTATTTCTCATTTCTTCTTTAATTGTTGTATCAAGTAATAAGAAATCAATCGCGTCATTATGAATATATGTTTCTAATTCATAATATATTTTTGGAACATATTCTGTTTTATAATTTTTTAATTTATTAACTCCTCTTTTTATGACTCCTTTATTAATTCTTTTTTTAAGTTCTGTTAATGAGTCATTAAATAATTTTGGATATTTTTTACTTCTATCAAGCCCAAACTCTTCTATCATGTCAGCCAATAGATTTGTATTTTCTAATCCGACATTTATTTCTTCGTCTGTTAGAATTCCTTGTTTTTTCATTGACATCACAAGTTCATCATAAGATTTAAAAGTTAAATCCCAATTTTCTTCATCATCAAAATGAATATTTTTTGATCTTTGAAGTATTTCTCTTCCTTTTAAATGTGTTTCATTTAATGCGTGGGTATCTGTCGTAATAATGTATTTAATTCCATATTTTTTACTGAGCAATAATAATTTTTTATTTAAACTTCGTTGAGAATCTATATTATGATGTTGTAACTCAAGAAAACATCTATCTTTATTTTTAATTAAGAATGAAATAAATTCCTTTAATAATTCTTTGTTTTCTGTTTTAAAAATATTTCCAAGGCACGCAGTAGATATAATAATATTATCACTAGTATTATATAATTCTTCTAATGTTATACGTGGTACAAAATAAAAATGACCGTCTTTTCTATTATTTGCAATAGATAATAATTTATTTATTTCTTTTACTCCATCAAAATTTTTAGCAAACAAACATATATGGTAATTATCTTTAATTTTATCTTTTATTGTCTCAGTTAAATAAAATTCACAAGCATGAATATATTTTAATCCATGTTTTTCGCACGTTTCTTTTTTCTTTACCCACTCAAATACACTACCATGCTCAGTAAAAGCTATTGCTTTCATATTAAGTTCTTCGGCTTTTAATATATATTCGTCAAATTTAGTAACTGAATCAATATTAGTTACCCCATTACTTAAATCGCTATGAAGATGTAGAACAGTATAGTTATTCATTATTATCACCTTCAATATTATAATATTTTTCTTCTGCAATTTTTCTTGCTTTAATTGCGTCTTCTTTATTTTCAAATGTTCCTAAATTAATTCGTTTTTTATTTACGTTTATATATGCTTTCCATTTTTCTTCTTTTATACAATAATGAACTCCTTTTACTCCAGATGTGTTATTTTTTGCTTTCTTTTTATTTTTCATATTACCATTAAAATCAGTTATTCTAAGATTACATTTTCTATTGTCTAGCGGATTATTATTTTTATGATCTATAATAAATTTTTTATCTAAATTATCCATTATTAAATTATAAATAAAAATTCTTTCACTCGTTTTTCCTGTGCTTACTCTGTTTTCTTTTGTATTAAATAGACTCCATTTATAATTTTTTACTTTATCAATATCTTCTATGTCTATTAAACACTTTTCATTTCTTACGTTTCCATTTTTATCATATAATAATACAATTGCATATCCATTAATTACATCTATAATTATTTCATTTAGCATATATCTTGTTCTTTTATTCAATGTTCCTCTTCTATTTTTTCCATAACAACTTTTACAAAATCCTTTTACATATGCTTCATTTTCACATCCATCTATCTTACATTTCATATTAATCACCTCTCATTAAATCATAAAAAAAGAGTTAGAAAATATTCTAACTCAATATCTAAGAATTAAATTTTCTTTTGAGATACCGTTAGCCAACATATATTTATAAGCCGATACTTTATCTTTAAATCCTTCAAGACGTAAACAATGTAATGGATAATAATTTTGATCATAATCTTCATCTAACACATCTGATACTTTTGCTACTAAATACGGATTATCAAAAGCATGGTCTAAGTCATCCCAATCAACTACTTCATAGCTAAAATTTT
>JBGVIL010000092.1:0-4383 GCA_045123185.1 Bacilli bacterium
TTTTTTTGTTATTATGGAATATTTTGTCATCTAATAAATATAATCTAATATAAATTAAATGAAAGGAATTGATAAATATGATTGAACAAGTTATTTTAGTTGCATTATTTCTTGGTTTATTAGCGTTTGGCGCATTATCTTGCGGTATGTTGATTTGTGCTTTGATTCAAATGGTATGTTTCGGATTTGATTTCTTGAGCCAAAAATGTTCTGAAATGCTAAGTAAATTAAATAAAGGAGAAGATAAGTAATGAATATGAAAACACGTTTCTGTAAACATGAATATGTAAGAGTTCCAGAATCTGAATACACATTGGCTGACAAAACATCTCTTGCCAGATTAAATGGTAATTTAGAATTAGTTAAATGTCGTAAATGCAATTCAAAAAAATGGGTTTATAAAAAATAGGAGGAAGATAATATGACAGAAAAAGTTTTAAAGATTGTAGTGGCAGCATTAATGAAGGAGTTTGTAGTTGATAGCGTAGAAGATCTATTAATTCTTCTTGCTCAAAAAGGTATTAAGATTACAGTTCAAGTTGCATCAGATTTATATTACAACTGGCAGTGGAACAATAGAAAAGAATTACCATACACACCATTAAATAATAATCATATTGTAGTTCCTGCAACATCTGTAAAAGATAGAGATAAAAATAAATTATGTTAGACATAGAACAAAAATTCTATGTCTTTTTATAACATATTATAAAGGATGAATATAAAATGAGTAAACAAGGATATTTATTTAATAAAGGTATCAATGATATGCCTAGAGGATGGAGAAAAGATAATATTAGAGAATATCAATTATGGCAGAGTATATTGTGTAGATGTTATTATGAAAAATATCATAAAAAAATATCCAACTTATAAAGATTGTTATGTATGTGAAAAATGGTTAAAATTGTCTGGTTTTATTGACGATTTGCCAAAAATTGACGGATATGAATTATGGAAAAATAATCCCAATAAACGAATAGCATTGGATAAAGATATTAAGAGTAATGGAAAAAATAAATGTTATTGTTTGGAGGAATGTGTGTTTATAACTAACGAAGAAAATGCTAAACAAGCAAGAAAAACAGACTCAGATGAAACAAAAGAATTAAGAAGAATAAAAATCAAAGAAGGTTTGAATTTCAGTATTGAAACAAGATTTAAAATAAGTGAATTAAAAACAAGTGGTGCTATTGGATTATGTGATAAAGATGGAAATTTAATAAAACCATATAGAAACGCACCAGAAGCTGAAAAGGAATTAAAAAATGTAAGAAGAGGTAATATTATTAAATGTTGTAAAGGACAATGTAAATCAACTGGAAAAGATAATGATGGGAATAAAATGTATTGGAAATATATAAAAGATATTGATTATAATATTATAGCTAATTATATTATAAACAACATACAAATTAAAATTAAGAGATAGAATAACTTCTATCTCTTATTTTATAAATTAATGTAAGGAGCTGATAAGATGGTAAATACAGTTAATTATTTTAGATATACTGGTAAAGATATTCCATCACAAAACCTAAAACATAATCAATTAGTTATGCGATTAAATATCATTGATGGGAAAGTTAAACTACAAAATACGCGTACAAATCAAACTCAATATGTATCAGTAGAGTTATTTAATAAGTATTTTAAAAAAGCTTCGGATAAATATTATTTATAAGGAGATGTTTAATATGAATATGGAAACTATTCAAGAAAGTATTAAAGAGATCATTTGGTTGCCAACACTTGACCATACAGAAAAAGCTGAACGTTTATTATTATTAATGAATTGTGCTTATGCAATCGGATATTCGCAAGGGAAAGACGATACAAAAGAAGTATTGTTAAAAGCAATTCACGAAAATATTTAAAGAGATTAGGAATCATTTTCTAATCTCTTACATATTATATATAGAAAGGATGATTAAAATGAAAAGAAATTATTTATTTGGTGCTATTGTATCTTATATTATTTTAGCTTTAATCGCTGTGGTTGCTATTGTTTTATAAGGAGTTGATTAATATGGCTAAATCAAAAAAAACGTTTGTCAATACAGAAATCGTTGATCAAGAACAAGAAAAAATGGCTCATGGTAAGACGTGGGCTGTAAAAATTAAGGAATGGAAAAATGGATTTTTAATCAAAGTATTAGATAAAAAGCTATTTAAAGATAAAAAAGAGGCAGAAAAATATTATGAGCAACAAGAATTAAAAAAGCATATTACCGTTGAGTTGTCAGTTTATCTAGATGGAAACGAACGAAGTTTAAAAAATAAAGGAGATAAATAATGTTAGAAAGTATTATGCTATTGATTAATGATTTGTTTATTTTAGTTCTTATTATTGCTACATTATATTTTAGTGTGAAAGGGGAATGATTGTAGTGGCTCGTAAACATAAAAATATGAATGAGCAAGAAGTTGAAAATTATGAGGCTGTGGTATATAGAGTAATGTTTAGAGATTCAAATAATAAAATTAATGAGCATAAATTTAATTCTGAGGAGGAAGCAAAAGAGTTTTATTATAGTATAGATACTCCAAACAGAACAAAACAATTAGATTTAATTAAAAATTGTAGATTTACAAGTTTATTATTCGAACGATTAGGAGGATATAATAAATGAAAACAAAATATGATGCTGAAGAAGTAATGGCGTTCATCTATATGGGGTTGCTTTTATTAGCAAGTATTGCATTGATATTCTTATAATAATTAAGAACTAGAATATTTCTGGTTCTTTTTTTTATATATTAATATAACTTATTTAAGGAGTTGATTTCATGGATGAATTTAAAAGCCTTGCAGTAAAAGATTTAAAAGAAAAACAATCGTGGGACTTAGATAAAAAAGTTGAATATTCAAAAGAAAAAATAATTGAATTTGTTGAAGCATTAGGAGGAGAAGATAAAGTATTTGTTTCATTTAGTGGCGGTAAAGATAGTACCGTTTTATTACATTTAGTAAGAAGTATTTATCCTAATGTTAGAGCAGCATTTTTTAATACTGGATTAGAGTTTACAGAAATTGTTCAATTTGCAAGAAGATTTGATAATGTCGATGAATTAAAACCAAAAAAATCATTTAGAGAGGTTTGGAACAATTACGGAATACCAGTTGTTTCAAAAGAAGTTAGTAGCTACATTAACGATGTTAGAACAAGTACAGATAAAATGGTTGAGAAACGTTTAAATTATCGTAATAGTTATTCAATTTCTAAAAAATGGATTTATATGTGCGATGAAGAATTTGCTCCATATAAAATTTCAAACAAATGTTGTCAGTATTTTAAAAAAGATTTATCTCATGATTATATCAAAGAAACAGGAAGATATCCAATTGTAGGAACAATGGCAGATGAATCAATTTTAAGACTTAATAGTTGGATTAGACATTCATGTAATATGTTTGACGGTAAAAAAATTCAATCAAGACCATTAAGTATCTGGAAAGAAGATGACGTATGGGAATATATTAAAAAATATAATATAGAAATTTGTAGTTTATATTATAACGGACATGATAGAACAGGTTGTTTCTGTTGTCCGTACGGAGCTAAAATCGAAGATGAAAGAACAGGTACAAACCGATTTGAAGTATTAAGAGAAAAACATCCAAAACAATATAAAGCCTTAGAAAAAATGGGAATTAAACAAGTATTACTTGATATGGGTGTTCCAATCCGTAATGATGAAGAATATATGCAACAATTAGCACAACGACAACTAGAAATTGAGCAATGGTATATTAAAGTTGGAAATGATATCGCTATTAATGGTGAAAACTCTAAATACTGGAAATATCATAAATATTTTGAGTAAGGTGATGCCTATGAAATATGATATAAAAGTTGGAGATTTTGTTGTTTATCAAAAATGTACGTGTGGAGAAGTGAATTTAACCGTTGGTAATAAGTATGAAGTATTAGGAATAAAAGGTAATTTAATTATGTTTTATGATGATTTAGGAGAAAAAAGAGTTAAAAGTTTAGGTTCAAGATGTTTTAAAAAATATGAGAACTAGAATATTTCTGGTTCTTTTTTTTATATATTAATATATTAATAATTAGGAGTTGATAAGATGGAATTAAAAGATTATTATGAAGTTGAAGGTAAAGAATTATTTGGAGAACCATTAGTATCAAATGCTAAAGTATATAATTTATCAAGTGCAATTAAGGCTTCAAAATATCCAATGGCTGTTGATACAAATAAATGCACAAACGAAATAACAAAAAGAACAATAGCACTAGGTAATGCAAAATGCGGAAGTGGACATGATTGCGCTTTAAAAGGTTGTTTAGTTACATTTGATTTAACATGGACAGTTAAAGCAAGTGTTCAATTACAACGTTATCACTTTATTGATTTTGTTTC
>JBGVIL010000093.1:0-3318 GCA_045123185.1 Bacilli bacterium
GAAAATATTTTAGAAAAATTTGGTAGAAACTTAAATGAAGAAGTTAAAAACGGAAAAATGGATCCTGTTATAGGACGAGATGACGAAATCAGAAACATCATAATGATTTTGTCTAGAAAGACAAAAAACAATCCGGTTTTAATTGGTGAACCTGGTGTTGGTAAGACTGCAATTGTAGAAGGTTTAGCTCAAAGAATTGTAAAAGAAGATGTCCCTAATGGACTAAAAAATAAAACAATTTATGAACTAGATATGGGGGCTTTAGTTGCAGGCGCTAAATATCGTGGTGAATTTGAAGAAAGATTAAAAGCTGTATTAAATAAGGTGAAAGAATCAAACGGTAATATTATTATGTTTATTGATGAAATTCACTTAATCGTTGGTGCTGGAAAATCTGATGGTGCTTTGGACGCATCAAATATGTTAAAACCTATGTTGGCTCGTGGAGAACTACATTGTATAGGTGCGACTACATTAAATGAATATCGAACTTATATAGAAAAAGATGCAGCCTTAGAAAGAAGATTTCAAAAAGTACTAGTAACAGAACCAACTGTTGAAGATACAATTTCTATTCTTAGAGGATTAAAAGAAAGATTCGAATCATTTCATGGGGTAAGAATCACAGATCTTGCACTAGTGAGTGCTGCCTCATTATCTAATAGATACATTACAGATAGATTTTTGCCAGATAAAGCGATTGATTTAATTGATGAAGCTTGTGCATCTATTAGAATGCAACTTGAAAGTAATCCAACAGAAATTGATGAATTAAATAGAAAAATATTACAATTGGAAATTGAAAGAGTTGCATTATCTAAGGAAAAAGATCAATTAAGTAAAGAAAGACTTTTAAAAATTGAAAATGAATTAAAAGAATTTAAGAAAAGATTAAATGAATTAAAATTAAAATGGGAACAAGAAAAGAAGGAAATCAATAGAATAAATGAGTTAAAAAAAGAATTGGAAAAAGCTAAATTTCAATCAGAAAAGTACTTGCAAGAAGGAAATTATAATAAAGCTGCTGAATATCAATATTCTATAATTCCCAATATCGAAAAACAACTTAATACTGTTAATGAAGAAGAAGATAAAATATTAAGCGAGGTAGTAGATGAAAATAAAGTAACTGAAATTATCGCTAGATGGACCAATATTCCTGTTTCTAAATTAATGCAAGGAGATAGAGAAAAACTTCTTGGTTTAAAAGAAACATTAAAGAAAAGAGTTATTGGGCAAGATGAAGCACTAGAATTAGTAAGTAATGCTATTATTAGACAAAGAGCAGGAATTAAAGATCAAAACAGACCAATTGGATCATTTTTGTGTCTTGGTCCAACAGGCGTTGGTAAGACAGAAGTTGCAAGAAGTTTAGCAGAAGCTTTATTTGATTCTGAAAGCCATATAATTAGAATAGATATGTCTGAATATATGGAACGTTATTCAGTTTCTAGATTAATTGGAGCGGCACCAGGTTATATTGGATATGAAGAAGGTGGACAACTAACTGAAGCTGTTAGAAGAAATCCTTATTCTATAGTATTATTTGACGAAATTGAAAAAGCTCATCCAGATGTATTTAATTTATTACTTCAAATATTAGATGACGGTAGAATAACTGATTCTCAAGGAAGAACTGTTGACTTCAAAAATACTATAATTATTATGACAAGTAATTTAGGAAGTGACTTGTTACTTGAAAATAGTAAAGATTGTTATAATCAAATTGATGCATTATTACATCATACATTTAAACCTGAATTCTTAAATAGAATTGATGAAATTATAACATTTAATCCACTATCAAAAGATGTATGTATTAAAATAGTAGATAAATTGTTAAATGAATTATTTAATAGATTAAAAGAAAATAAAATACATATTGAATTTACTAATAGTTTAAAAGACTATATAATTGATAGTTCATTTTCTTATGAATTTGGTGCAAGACCATTAAAAAGATTCATTTCTAAAAATATTGAAACATTATTAGCAAGTAAAATTATTTCTGAGGAAATTAAACCATTAAATAGTTATATTTTAGATTATGACAATGGTAATATAGTTATAAAATAGCAATAAATAAAAAAAACTCAACCACAATATTTTAAAAGATAAAATGGTTGAGTTTTTTTAATTTGTTATGATTGTTTATAAAATTTATTTCTGTATTCTTTTGGAGACATGCCAGTATATTTATTAAATATCCTAATGAAATAAAGATGATTATCATATCCATCCATATCAGCAATTTCGGTAATGTTTTTATCTTATTTTTCTAAATAAATTTTTTTAGACAGAAATTCTTAACTGAACAAAATATGACATCGGTGTAACTTTCATTACTTCTTTAAAACAATGAATAAACCTGTTTTTACTAATGATACGATTATCTACATCTTGTCCTATACTTATATCTTTAATATAGTTTTTGTTAAAATAGTCAACCAATCTGTCTACTTTATTCATTACATCACTTCCATATTTATAAGTTTTTAATATAAATGAAGTTGATGAACTACGGCTTAAAGTTGTAAAAACTCAATCAGTACTTGGAGATATGAACATTATGAAAGAATATGCAATGATACAAATATCAAAAAAATAAGGAGTCTAGGATGTAATTCTATTTAGAATTTATAGATGATTCTAGATGAAATGTTAGGGTAGGCATAATTATATTTCAAATATTTGGAGTATAAAAAATAGTAAACTAAGTGCTTAAAATTCTAATGGCTTATCAACGTCATTTCTAAACTTACTATCACCGCGATATCCATCAATTAGTGTACGGAAGTTAAGATTATTTTCATAATATTAAATAATTTCTAATTGTGTTTCTGTAAATTTATATGGAACTTAAACACCAATTAATTCATAAATTGTAACATTTAATAATTCACATAATGAAGAAAATAATTCTAATTCTAGTACATACAATTCATTAATCCAGCGATTAACAGTAGTGTGAGAAATATGAAATATTTTTCCAAATTGTAATTTAAAAATATTATTATCATTTAAGCATTTTTGGATATGTTTAGAAATTGATGATTTAACACTTGGATGCTTGCAACTTGGCATATTTCTCACCTCGATAATAGTTTACATAGCATAATAAATTTTTTGAAAAAATGAACATATTTAGTTTGAAAAAGTTGATGTATTAATAATTATGTGGTAGACAACAGTTACAAATTGAACTTATTAAGTTTAATTCAAATATATTGTAGTACTATTTTGCAACCTTATATAAAGGGAGAACAATATATAGAAATTAACCAAATGAATATAGGAAGAAACAAACATCCTAACGCA
>JBGVIL010000094.1:0-6326 GCA_045123185.1 Bacilli bacterium
AAATCATAATTGTTGGTGGAGGTGTGAGTGGAGTTTTTACTTCTTTACAGCTCCTATCTGATGGCTTTAATGGAGAAGATATAACTATACTTGAACAAGGAAATTTAATTGAAAATAGAAAATGTTTTGTTGATAAAAATACATCTTGTAAAAATTGTGGAATATGTAATATAACACATGGTATTGCAGGGTGTGGAGCGTTTAGTGATAGCAAATTAAATTTTGATGAATACTCTAGAGTTGGTGGTGATTTAGGAATATTTTATTCACCTAATGAATTAGAGAATTTAATGGAACAAGTAGAAAAATATTATAATTATTTTGGAATGAATAATTTAAACATTATAGAAGAAAAAAGAACAGATGAAGCTAATGATTTAATAAAATATATGAATAATATAGATAATTTAGAATTTCACGATTGCAGAACTATTCATTTAGGAACCGATAGAAGTCAAGTTATTTATAAAAATATGCAAGATTATTTACTAGATAATGGTGTTAAAATATATCCAAAAACTGAAATAAAAGATATGAAAATACACAATAATGGAAGGATTACGTTATATACAAAAGATAAATATTGTTATTCAGCTGATAAAGTTGTATTTGCAGTAGGGAGAAGTGGAAACGAATTTTTAAATAATCTATTTAATAAAAATAATATTAAAACTATTCCTAGTAAAATTGATATCGGATGTAGAATAGAAACCACTAATGAAGTTATGAATAAACTCAACAGAAATTTTTATGAAGCTAAAATATATTTAAGAGATAGATTATATAATGATGAATGTAGAGTGTTTTGCACTAATCCTAGTGGAATTGTAGCTCATGAAAAATGGAATACATCAATAGGGAATATATCAACTGTAAATGGTCATGCGTACGCTAATAAAGATTTAAAAACTAATAATACAAACTTTGCTTTATTAGTATCAAAAGAATTTAATGGTGACATAAAAGACCCATTAAATGATTATGTATTCCCTATGATAAGAATGGCTAATTCATTAGCTGGTGGCACAGATAAAGTATTAATGCAATCATTAAAAGATTTAAAACTTCATAGAAGAAGCACAGAAGAAACTATTAAAGAATGTAATTTAAAACCAACACTAAAAGCTACTTATGGTGATATAAGTTTAGTTCTTCCGTATAGAATATTAACTACCATATTAGATTCGATTGAGATATTAGATAAAGTAGTTAATGGTTTGAATAATGGAGAAAATACATTCTTATATGCACCTGAATGTAAGTTTCATAGTAATAAGATACTTATAGATAAATATGGAAAAACAACTAATGATAATGTATATGCAATAGGAGACGGAAGTGGATATTGTAGAGGTATTATACAATCTGCTATACATGGTATTCTTTGTGCAAACAATATAATGAATAAGGAGAGATAATTATGAATAGAAATATATATGATATTTTAGAAGATATAACTGATGCTTATTATTGTGAATTAGTAGCAAGTGAATTAAGAGGTGATGTATTAAAAATATTAACAGATGACTTGAAAAATGATTTAGAAAAAGTATTATATAAAATTAAACAATATGGGGAATTAGCAAATAAATAATTTAATTACAATGTTTTTGTTTTAGGAGGTAATTTATGAAAAAAAGATTATATATATATCATTTATTTATATCACATGGGAGAAAAGATTTAGGTTTCTGTAGCGATATAGATGGACTTATAAATCAATTGGATTATATCCAAGAAATGGGATTTAATGCTATAATGACTAATCCATTATTTCCATCAGAATCATTTCATGGATACGACATTTCTACATTTGATGACATAGATGATAAAATCGGTGGGATGGATGCGTTCAATAGATTAATAAAAGAATTGGAAAATAGAGATATGCAATTAATCTTTGACATAACATTCGCTCACACAGGGAGAAGTCATAAATACTTCCAAGACTTTTTAAAGGGGAAAAATGATTATTATATAATGAGAGATTATATCAAAGATGATATATCATCAGATATGCATCCAACTTGTCATTTTTGGGATGAGAATTTAAAGAAATATGTACTAGGAGCATTTGGGGGACATATGCCTAGTTTAAATGTAGAATCTGAATCTTATAAGAAAGAAATAGCAAGAGTTATAAAGTTTTGGTTAAGTAAAAGTAAATGTATAGGATTACGTGCAGACGCAATACTTCACAGTAGAGTTACTGCAAAAAATCATAATCCTATACCATTTGTAAAATATATAAGAGAAGTTGCAAATGAAGTAACTCCTAATGCTAAAATAATAGCAGAGGTATGGTTAAATGCCAATATGAGAGATGAGCCTAAACCATATGCAGATATATTAGGAGGAGCGTTTGATTTTACAACTTGTTTTGAAATAATGTTACAGATTAGAGATGGTAAAACATTTAAGGAAATACAAGTTGGTTCTCATAATGCTGAACATAATTTTGTTACTATGTTAGATAATCACGATATGACAAGAATAAAAACTATGTTAAATGGGGATGAAAACAAAGTAAAATTAGCATTAAAAACATTAATAGAAAAAACAGATGGTGATATATCTATATATTACAATACTGAATTAGGATATGAAGGTCATGTTATAAATGGTAACGACATAGGAGTTAGACAACAATCTAATGTTATAGATATGGCTTATGCTATTAAGGATAAAAATTCATTATTTTATTATATAAAAGATTTGATTGAGAAAGATAAAGTTAAAAGAAAATAGGAACAACTGAATAATTTAAATAGTATAATATAATAAGGGGAGGATATTTATCCTCCTAATATATAATAAGGAGTGATTGTATGATTATAAATAAAGTATCACAACAAATATGGGAAGATAGATACCAAAAAAATAAAGAAACTTTTGAAGATAATATAGCAAGAGTTGCTAAATATTTAGCTTTAGATGATAAAGAATTTGAAATGTTTTATGACGTTATGGAAAGATGTTTATTTTATCCAGCGGGAAGAATAATGAGCAATAGTGGTATTGGTAGAAATCTTACCCTTAATAATTGTTTTACATTAAATCTTGTTCCAGATAATATGGAAGGAATATTTGAATATGTTAAAAAAGGTGCGATAACTCAAAAGGCAGGTGGAGGAACAGGATACAATTTTAGTTTATTAAGACCTAATGGCACACCTACTTCTAACGATGCAGTAGCAAGTGGTGTTGTTTCATTTATGGATGCATTTGATTCGCAAACTCATACGGTATTACAAGGAAATCGTAGAGGTGCTAATATGGGATGTTTAATGATATATCATCCTGATATAGAAGAATTTTTAGAGGCTAAATCTTGGGAGGAAGGCAAATTAAATCATTTCAATCTATCTGTATTAGTAGATGATGAATTTATGAAAGCTAAAGATAATAATGAAATGATAACTTTAAGATATCCTTGTATGTATGAAACAGGTGAACTTGTTACTAATCCTAGTGAATGGAAAATAACTAAAGAGGTTAATGCAAAAGAATTGTGGGATAAAATAATGACTAAGGCATATAACACAGGGGAATATGGTGTATTATTCTATGATAATATGAACAAAGACAACAATTTAAAATATATGGAAACAATTATAACTACAAATCCATGTTTTACAGGAGATATGAGATTATTAACAGATAAAGGATTTATGACATTTGAAGAATTATGTGACACAGAACCGAATGTAATCAGTTATGACGGTAAAATTTCAAAAGGAAAAGTTTGGTGTAATGGTGAAAAAGACACAATAAAATTAATAATGTCAAATGGAAAAGAAATAACTTGTACTCCTGACCATAGATTTATGACTATAGACGGTGAAGAATGTGAGGCAAAAAATTTAAAAAATAAAAAGATAATGCCTAAGATGTATAAAACTATTGAAAATAATGAAACATATATAAAATTAGGATTTATACAAGGAGATGGGCAATTATCAAGATTAGATTCTGAATTACATCAAGGAATAGAAGTAAATATAGGATGCAAAGATGGCGATATAAGATATTTATTTGAAAATGATGATTATACTGAAAAATCATACAGAGCAATATATTTACAAGGTTATAATGAAATGCTTGAAAATCTAGGTTTTTCACATGAAATACTACCTTATAGAACAATGCCTAAATCATATAATAAATGGGATTTAAATAAAAAATCTAACTTTTTACAAGGATGTTTTTCAGCGAATGGATGTGTAAATTCAAATAAAAGAATTAGTTATAAAACAACTTGTAAAGATTTTGCATTAGAACTAATAAAAACTTTAGAAAAAGATTTTGGTATAACTGCAAATTTAACTATAAACAAAAAACATATGGTTGAATTTGAAAATGGCGAATATGAATGTAGAGAAAGTTATGATATAAACATAAATAAATATAATGATATATTATTATTTGCACAACTTATAGGTTTCTATCAAACTTATAAAAATATAAAACTTCAAAATTTAATAATGGAAAGAGTTCCTTATGTAAGAAATATAAAAAATAATGGAAAAGAATTAGTTTATGATTTCAATGAACCAATTAATCATTGGGGTATTGTAGAGGGATATGTAGCTCATAACTGTGGTGAATATTTAGCCGGTACATTATATAAAAACAATAAACCATTAGAAAATCATTTAGGAGCATGTAACTTAGGAAGTTTATTCCTTCATAATTTTGTAGAAAATCCTTTTACAAAAGACGCTAAAATAAATTATACTGACTTAAGATATGCAATTGAAGTAGCAATAAGAATGTTGGATAATGTTATAGATATTAATAATTATCCATTAGAGGCATATGAAAATTATCAAAAAGGTGTTAGAACTATAGGATTAGGTGTAACAGGATTAGCAGATATGTTGTGTATGTTAAATATGAAATATGATAGTAAAGAAGCTATAGAGTTTGTTGATAACTTAATGGATGATATAAGTTTTATAGAATATGAAACAAGTATAATGTTAGCAAAAGAAAAAGGTGCATTTCCATATTTAGAAGATGAAGATAGAGAAAATTTTGCTTCTAGTAATTATATAATGAAACATTATGAAAAATCTTCTAAATGGAAAAAGATAATAGAAGGAATTAAAAAATATGGTATAAGAAACGCAAGACTCCAAGCAATAGCTCCAACTGGAACTCTATCTTTAACATATGGTAATAACTGTTCATCAGGATTAGAACCTATATTTTCATTAGAATATGAAAGAAAAATAAAATTTGGCGGTCAAGATGATTCAAATATACAAATATATCCTATGAGAGATTACGCTTATGGTGAATGGTTAAAGGTAAAAGATAATGAAAAATGTATTGTTAAAGAAGATGTATTCCAAACAGCTATGGATTTAAGTGTAGATGCTCATATAAATATATTAGGCGTTATGGCATTTCATACAGATATGTCTTGTAGTAAAACTATTAATATACCTACAGATTATCCATTTGAAAAAACAAAAGAAGTGTATGATAAATGTCATAAATTAGGAATAAAAGGTTGTACTATATTTAGACCTAATCCTGTAAGACAAGGAATTTTAGTAACCGAAAAACAAGAAGAAAAAGAAGAACAAGAAATAAATCAAGAATTAAAACATGGAACTTGGTTAGCTAAACCTAATGATACAATTTATTATGAAAGAAAAGTTTATACAGGATGTAGTAAGCTCATACTGTTTATAGGCTATAGTCAAAGTGAGAATAGAATTGTAGACGTATTTGTTAAACATACATCTAAGGGAGGTTGTAAATCTAATATAGACGGTATAGTAATTCTTATGAGTGGTATATTGAGATACGGCGGAAACTTACAATCTATCCAAAAAGCATTAGAAGGTGTAGGAACTTGTAATTCATTTAGTAATGCTAAAAATAAAGGCATAAAATTATCTAAAGGTTCTTCTTGCCCAACTGCAATATTAAATACCATATTAGAGTTTGAACAAGAAATGAAAGGTGTAAAACCTCAAAAAATAGATTTATTAAATAAAATGAATGAAGAAAAAGAAAAAGAAATATTTTCTGAAGAAGAAAAAAAATTCCTAAAAGAAAATGGAGAAGGAGCATTTGCTCTTAAATATAACAAATGTCCTCAATGTGGAACTGAAATATTGCATACAGGTGGATGCGTTTCTTGTCCTTCATGTTCTTTCAGCAAGTGTGAGTAAAGGAGTGATATAATGCATGAATATATAATAAAAGAAATATCATCATATAATCTAAAGAAACCTACGCTTTATGATAAGTATTTAAATAAGAATTTTAAAATGAATGATAAATTAGTTGTAGGAAAAGATGTAGTTTTA
>JBGVIL010000095.1:0-7600 GCA_045123185.1 Bacilli bacterium
ATATAGAATATCTATAGAAAATGGTTATTTTGAAATAGATGGTGAACAATATTATGATTCAGTAGAAGTTGCAGCAGGAACAACAGTTTATATTTATGAAAATAATATTGAAGGCATGAATTTCCAATATTGGTTAGATGAAAATGGAAATGAATTTAATGATTATTACTTTATTGTTAGTTCAAATATTTCATTAAAAGCCGTTTATACTGAAGCGTTATACACTATTTATTGTCAAGGTTGGAATTATGACAGTTATGTTAGTGTTAATGGCGGTGAGAGTGGGTATACTAAAGAATTTGAAGGCAAAAAAGGTGAATCTTTTGAATTAACAACTGAGCCATGTGAAGATAGCGAATGTAATGTATTTATCGGTTGGTTTATGGAAACTTATGGAAAATATGGATATGAATATATTTTACTTAGTGACAAAGAAATTTTTGTGTATCAAATTCAAGGAAATGAATCTGGATCCATTTATGCAGTATGGACAACAGGTGATAATCCATTTATAAAAAAATATGTAGATATAAGAGGTAACAATGGATTTGTTATGTATTCTGGTGGAGAAGCTCTAAGTGATAGTATATTAGATAACGCTTATTCAGTAATCAGCATTTCATATATGGGAAGAGTAATGGTATTTGATGATCCAACTGATGAGATAATATATACTTTCTGGGATATGACATATAGATATGAACTTGAAGGTGAGTTAAATCATGATATTCGTGAATCTTATATTGACGAAGAAACTTATTTTCCAGTTGATTTTTGGATTGATGATCCTCAATATTCTTATCCAGATGGTGTAATTAATATTACTGGTATTGATAATCCTTATGATTCATCCGAAGATGGCAGTGAAGTAAACCAACTAACAGGTTTTGAAAATTACTAAAAACTATTAAACAAATGGAACTAGCATTATCGAAGTGGGACTATGCTAGTTCCTTTTTCTTATGTAAGTAAATTAAAATATAATAATTATTTATTATAATATGTGATTTATTAATATAATTTAAAATATTTCGTAAAAAGAATTGCTTGAAATCGTTTTCAGGTATAATTTAATTGTTTTATATGAAAATCGTGATATAATATTAGTGTAAAGTGAATCAATCCAATATATACCTTCATTAAATGGCGAAGGAGTCTCTACCGTATTGCCTAAATACGACTATTGGAAAAAACTATTAGATGTGCATTTGTATTGCGCACTTTTTTGATTTTTTTCGATAGTAAAATTACTATCGA
This sequence comes from Bacilli bacterium, assembly GCA_045123185.1. Classification (GTDB taxonomy): domain Bacteria; phylum Bacillota_I; class Bacilli_A; order ML615J-28; family CAG-313; genus UBA1231. The sequence goes on from JBGVIL010000095.1 coordinate 1,258, forward strand.
TTTTTTTATTTTGTGAGGATTTATGAAAGAATTAGAACAAAAGATTCTAAAAGAAGGAAAACTACTTGGTAATGATGTATTAAAAGTTGGAAGCTTTTTAAATCAACAAGTAGATACTGATCTTTTAGTAAAGATGGCAAAAGAAGTAAAAAGATTATTTCCTGAAGAAATTACCAAAGTACTTACTATTGAAGCATCAGGGCTTCCTTTTGCGTGTATGGTTGCAGTTGAATATGGTGTTCCATTTGTTTTTGCAAAAAAGACAAAGACATCAAATTTATCTGGTGATATTGTAACTTCTGTTGTTCATTCATTTACTCACAATGAAAATAACGTAATAAATGTATCAAAAGAATACATTAAAGAGACTGACAAAATTTTAATTGTTGATGACTTCCTAGCTAATGGAGAAGCTTTAAAAGGGTTAATTGATATTGTTGAAAAGTTTAATGCAACTGTTGTTGGTTGCTGTGTTCAAATTGAAAAAGAATACCAAAATGGAGGGAACACTTTGCGAAACAAAGGTTACAAAGTCATTGCTTTAGCAAGTATTAAAGAAATGACTAGTAATATAATACTATTTAACTAACAAAGGGAGGAATTATGAAAAAGTTATTTAATGTATTAGTATTAGTTTTATTAGCTGCATTTGCAGTAAATTTAACATCTTGTAAAAAACCTGATGATAATGAAAATGGTGACGATGATAAACCACAAACATCAGTTTATGAAGATTTTAAAATTGGTTTAATTTGTCTACATGATGAAAGTTCTACATATGACAAGAACTTTATTGATTCAATGTATCGTGCTTTAGAACAATTAGGAATCAAAAAATCTCAATTAGAACTTGTAACAGGTATTGGTGAAGATGAAAGTTGCTATCAAAAAGCATCTGAACTAGCTCAAACTTGTGATATTGTATTTGCTGACTCATTTGGTCATGAAGACTATATGATCGCTGCAGCAGAAGAAAATGAAGATGTATGGTTCTGCCATTCAACTGGAACAAAAGCTCATACTACTAATTTAGATAACTATTTTAATGCTTTCGCTTCTATATATGAAGGTAGATACTTAGCAGGTATTACTGCAGGTATGAAATTGAATCAAATGATTCAAGAAGGTCAAATTTCTGCTGAAGAAGCAGTTATTGGTTATGTTGGTGCTTTCCCATACGCTGAAGTTGTTTCAGGGTATACAGCATTCTATTTAGGTGCAAAAAGTGTTTGTCCAACAGCTACAATGAAAGTAAGATATACTTCAAGTTGGTATGATTACGATAAAGAAAAATCATCAGCTGAAGCTTTAATTAAAAATGACAATTGTGTATTAATTAGCCAACATGCTGACTCTTATGGTGCTCCTGAAGCTTGTGAAAGTTTAGGTGTTCCAAACGTTGCTTATAATGGTTCAACAGCTGCTAAATGTCCTGAAACTTATTTAGTTGCAAGTAAAATCGACTGGACTCCATACTATGTTGAAATGATTAAAGCAAAAGCAGAAGGTAAAACAGTTTCTGCTAAAGACTATACTGGTTCATTAGAAACTGGTTCAGTAAAACTTGATGATTTTGGTAAGAATGTTGCTCCAGGCACAGCTGAAGCAGTTGCAAATGCTATGGCTCAATTAAAAGCAGGCACATTACATGTATTTGATACAAACAACTTCACAGTTAATGGTCAAAAAGTAACTAGCTACAAAGCTGACGTTGATGATTTCGGTGATTTTGTTGGTGAAACAGAAGTTATTGGTAATGGATATTTCCATGAATCAGAATATCGTTCTGCTCCATACTTTGATTTAAGAATCGATGGTATTACTGAAATTAATGCTTAGTGAGTAAAAAAGGCAGAATTTGTATTCTGCCTTTTTATCTTTTTTACATTAAATTTACAGGAGTTTAATATGGAAAATAAACAAATTAAATTAGAACTTAAAAATATTAGTAAACATTTTAAAGGCATTTACGCAAATAAAAATGTTAATATTAACTTATATGAAGGTGAAATATTATCAATTCTTGGTGAAAATGGATCAGGCAAGACAACACTTATGAATGTTCTTTCTGGAATTTACACACCTGATGAAGGTGAAATTTATATTAATTCCAAACTTGCTCATATTCATTCACCAAAAGATGCCTTTGAATATGGTATTGGTATGGTTCATCAACATTTTAAACTAGTTGATACATTTTCAGCCATTGAAAATATTATTCTTGGTTTAAAAGAAAAAATTAGTTTAAAAGAAGCATTAACAAAAGCATCAGGAATTGCCGAAAAATATGGTTTTAAAATAGACTTAAAAAAGAAAATTCATAATATGTCTGTTTCAGAAAAACAAACTGTTGAAATTATAAAAGTATTATATAGAGAAGTAGACATTCTTGTTCTTGATGAACCAACTGCTGTATTAACTCCACAAGAAATTGAAAAACTATTTAATATTATTCGAAAAATGCGAGAAGATAAAAAGTCTATTATTATCATAACGCATAAACTAAATGAAGTAATGAGTATTTCCGATCGTGTTTCAATCCTTAGAAAAGGTGAATATATTGGAACATTAATTACTCAAGAAACAAATGAAAGAGAACTTACTAATTTTATGGTAGGTAATAAAGTTGACTTAAAACTTGAAAGATTACGTCAAAACGCAACAAAACCAACTTTAGAAATTCGTAACTTAAATGTATTAAAAGATGATGGTTCTGTAGCGATTAAAGATTTAAATTTCTTCTTACGTGGTGGTCAAATCTTAGGTGTTGCAGGTATTGCTGGATGTGGACAAAAAGAATTATGTGAAGCCATTGTTGGATTAAGAAACTATAGTGGAAACATTACTCACTTTGGTGAGTCGATTGTTGGATATAGTCCTGAAAAAATTAAAGAAATTGGTATTAGAATGAGTTTTATTCCTGAGGATAGACTTGGTCTAGGACTAGCACCTAATCTTTCTATTGTTGACAATTTGTTATTAAAAAGCTATAAAAAATCTAAAGGTATTTTTATTGATAGAAAAACAGCACGACAAGAAGCTCTAGACGTTGTAGAAAGATATAATGTTGCTACAACATCTGTTGATGTGCCAGTTAAAAACTTAAGTGGTGGTAATATTCAAAAGATATTACTAGGCCGAGAAATTGGAACTGATCCTAATGTAATTATTACAGCTTACCCAGTAAGAGGGTTAGATGTAAATTCTGCATATATGATTTATGATATTCTAAATGAAGAAAAAGCAAAAAATACTGCTATTTTATTCATTGGTGAAGATTTAGACGTATTACTATCATTCTGTGATAAAATTATGGTTTTATGTGAAGGGCGTAACATGGGGATTGTTCATACAAAGGAAACAACTAAAGAAGAAATTGGTTTAATGATGACAGGAACTAGAAACTTACTTGAAATGTATCCAGAAAAACGTTATGGTTTCGCAATTGATTCTTTAATTGATGAAGTAGAAAAAGAGGTGGCAAAATAATGGTTGAAAATAAGAAAATCCATACTCCTTTATTAGCAGTTGTTAAAAGAAATGATTTACCAACTTATAAAGCAATTCTAATTCGAATTTTGACTTTTGTTGTTACTTTCTTTTTATCAATGTTAATATGTTTCTTTGTCATTAAAGAAAACTATTTTGAAATAATTGGTACTTTATTTGAAGGTGCAACATTTGTTGCGAAAAATAAGATTTTACCATGGAATTTAATTAAAGAAACTGCTTTATTGTTAGCTTTTGCTATTGCAATTATCCCTGCTTTTAAAATGAAATATTGGAATATGGGAGCTAATGGACAAGTGTTAATGGGTGCATTAACTTCGATTGTTTTAATGTTTTATTTAAATAATTCAGTAGTTGATGGTAAAATTAGTAATACATTATTATTGATTATAATGTTAGTTGCAAGTATTATTGTAAGTGTAATTTGGGCAGTAATACCTGCTATCTTTAAAGTATACTTCAATACAAATGAAACATTATTTACGTTAATGATGAACTATATTGCTGCTGGACTTGTTGGGTATATTAATTATGTACTTGCTCAAGGTAAAAAAGAATCTCCAGGTATTGTTAACCGTGCGACAAAGTCTGGTTGGATGCCAACTGTTGTTGACAAATATTTTTTGCCAGTTTTAATTATTATTATAATATCAGTAATTATATACTTCTATATGAAAAAATCAAAACATGGTTATGAAATATCTGTTGTTGGAGACAGTATTAATACAGCAAAATATGTTGGAATGAACACAAAAAAGATTATTATTCGTACACTTGTTGTTTCAGGGATAGTCTGCGGTGTAATTGGTTTTATTTATGCTTCAGCTATAAATCACTCAATAGATAAAAATACATGTGGTTCGCTTGGCTTTACTGCTGTTTTGGTTGGCTGGCTTGCGAATTTCTCACCAATAATAATTGCAGGTATTTCATTTATACTAGCTTTCTTAACACTTGGTACTTCAAAGATTTCTTCTACTTATCGTTTAGGTAGTAATGATTTATCAAATGTAATTATTGGTTTAATCTTTTTTACAATTTTAATTTGTGAGTTCTTTATACGTTTTAAACTTGTTTTTAATGAACAAAATAGATTTTATAAATTTATTTCAAAACTTTTCAAAAAGAGTAAGAAAGAAGGTGTTGAAGAATGTTAGTACCATTTTTAGCTGCTGCTATTTCAATGGGAATTGTTTACCTATATGGATCAATTGGTGAAACAATCATTGAAAAAGGTGGAAACCTAAATTTAGGTATACCTGGTATTATGTGTCTTGGTGCACTTGGAGGTGTAATTGGTGTTAATTTTTACATAACACTCTTTGGTGTAGAAGCAATTATGGCATGGCTAATAATTATCTTTGCTATTATCTTTGCTTTCTTATTTGCTGCAATGGGTGGATTAATTTATGCACTTCTTACTGTTACTTTTCAAGCTAATCAAAATGTAACTGGACTTGCTCTTACAACATTCGGTGTTGGTTTAATGAAGTTTATTGGTTCAAATATTGATCAATCAAATTTAACAACTGCAAGCAGAAGTATTAGCAAATTATTTACAAATTATGACAAACTAGGATGGTTTGGTGAAATTTTCTTATCTCACGGATTCTTAGTTTATCTTGCGATTATTATTGCTGTATTAACTACATTATTTTTAAATAAAACTAGAAAAGGTTTATTTTTAAGAAGTATTGGTGAATCACCACAAACAGCTGATGCTCAAGGAATTAATGTTACTAAATATAAATATTTGGCTATTTTAATTGGTTCTGGAATTGCTGGACTTGGTGGATTATACTATGTTATGGACAGAAGTGGTGGTACAACATTTGTTGAAGCTGCAATTGAGGCCTTTGGTTGGATGGCTGTAGCATTAGTAATTTTCTCAATGTGGAAACCGGGTATTAGTATTATTGGATCAATACTTTTTGGTGGATTATATATTCTACCATCATTTATTAATGTATCTAATGTTCAATTAAAATTATTTGATATTTTACCTTATGTTGTAACAATTGTAGTATTAATTATTACGTCTGTGTTTAATGCAAAAAACAGTCAACCTCCTGCATCGCTTGGGGTTAACTATTATAGAGAGGAACGATAAACATGAAAGATTTGAGAGATCCTAATTTTGAAAGAATAACAACAATTGAATTAGCTAATAAATTTATTGAAGAATCAGTAAAGGAATTAAAAGAACAAATTAAAGATGATAAAGTAATTTTAGCTTTATCTGGTGGTGTTGATTCTAATGTTGTAGCTGCACTTCTTAACAAAGCTATTGGCAAAAATTTAACATGTATTCATGTCAATCATGGACTATTAAGAAAAAATGAAAGTGCTGAAGTAATTGAAACATTTAGAAATAAAATGAATCTTAATTTAATTTATTTAGATGTTGAAGATTATTTTTTAGAAAAACTTAGTGGAGTAAGTGATCCAGAAGAAAAAAGAAAAGTGATCGGACATGAATTTATTACTTGTTTCGTAAACGAAGCGAAGAAATTAAATGGTGTAAAATACTTAGCACAAGGTACAATTTATCCTGATATTACAGAAAGTAAAGGTATTAAAGCTCATCATAATGTCGGTGGATTACCAAGCCATTTAAACTTTGAACTTGTTGAACCAGTCAGATTACTTTATAAAGATGAAGTAAGAATGATTGGTAAAGCATTAGGACTTCCTGATGAACTTGTTTATCGTCAACCGTTCCCAGGACCTGGTCTTGCTGTAAGATGTCCGGGTGCTATTACAAGAGATCGATTAGAAATTGTAAGAGAAACAGATGCAATTCTACGAGATGAATTCAACAAATGCGGATTAA
>JBGVIL010000096.1:0-6067 GCA_045123185.1 Bacilli bacterium
TCTTTCTGAGGGTATCTCTACTATTAATCCACGTGTTGTTATTGGTGGTAACTATAATTATCAAAACAACTTCTTTAAAGGTAATTTATATATGTGTAAAATATATACTAGAGAATTAACTGCTGAAGAAGTATTAAATAAATATAATAATATTAATTTATGATATAATTCAATAAAATATCTATATTCACAAAAAAGTTTAGAACAACAACCTTCATATAAAAATTGTATCGTTTGTGATAGATGGTTAAAAAATAAATTTTAATCGATTCAATAAATAAGGTGAGTAAGATTACTCACCTTATTTTTTTATAAAAAAATAGAACATTATTAGTTTTTTTCTGATATAATATAAATGTAGATAAGAGATATACTTATCTATCATACAAATTTTCATTTTCAATCAATCATTACATTTGGTTGTCGGTTATCATTAAACCGTCCATAAACATATTAATCAATCCCTTTAGTAGACCTCCAAATAGGAGGTCTTTTTATTTTTTTACATAATAAAATTATTCATGATATAAATTTAAAATATTAGAATATTTTATAATATTTTTTTTATATTTTAATAAAGGCGCTGATAAATATGGTTTTGATCATGGAGCGGTAATTAGATGTCTGACTAAAAAACAACATAGACATCTTGGTTATGAATTTTATTATTATGAAGATTATTTAAAATTAAAAGGAGAAGATATAAATGAGCAAAGTAATAGTAATTGATTGTGGACATGGTGGAAATGGTTCAACCGCAGGAAAACGTTCTAGTGTAAAACAAGTAGGGCGAATGGTTTATGAGTGGGATATGAACAATGCAGTAGGATTAAAAATTCAAGCATTATTAAAAAATTATGATGTAATTGTTTATAGAACAGATGATACAAGCGGAAAAACTGATGTATCTTTATCTGCTAGAGTATCAAAAACAAATTCGATTAATCCAGATGTTTTTGTAAGTATCCATCATAATGCAGGTGGTGGAACAGGCGTAGAAACATATTGGCATACTCAAGGTTCTGCTAAAGATAAACAATTAGCAACGGTTATTCAAACAAAAATGGCAAGTAAAACTGGTATGAAAAATCGTGGTGTTAAGCAAATGGCTCTTGCTGTTTTAACTTGTAAATCCACTATTCCTGCAGTATTAGTTGAAGGTGGTTTCTATGATACCAAATCTGATTTTGATTATTTAATGTCTTCAGCAGGACAACAAGCATATGCAGAGGCAGTTGTTGAAGGTATTGCAGAATTTCTAGGTATTAAAAAAGTATCATCAACGACTACTACTTCAACAACTACAACAACACAAGTGGAGGCAGAAAAAGTGAAAACAGTAAAATGTGAATTGAAAGTTAAATTCATTAAACAAGTAAATATTTGGGTTGACACAAAATTTAAAATTGTAAAAGGTCATGTTGCTAACGGTAGAGTAGTTCATGTAACTAAAAAAACTGCTGATGGTAATTTTTATGTTATTGATGGTGGGTATGTATCAACATCGTCTGAATTTAGTTTATGTAGTAAAATGAATCAAAAACCAATTTGTAAAGTAATGCCATACAGAAACGCTAATTTATTTACTTATTCAGATGGTAAATATTGTATTGGTCAAGCCCCTGCATGGTCAGTATATGAATCAATTGAATATAAAAATGGATATTATATGATTTTTGGTGTTGGTTGGGTTCATGAATCTAATATTAAACGATATGAAGTAGATGCTTTATCATGCACTAACGGATTAATTTAAAGGAGGTAATAACAATGGCTAAAAAATGCGGAGGTAAAAAATCTGGTAAAAAAGGTGGGAAATGCTAATTAGCATTTCCCTTTTTTTATTTTTATGAGAACATTATTTATGATTATAAATATAATAATATTAAAGGATGTGATTAATATGTATAATTTTATTAAAGTTAAAATTTACAAAGAAAAAGAACATATTGGCAACATTTACTTTTTTAATAATGACGATTTAGAAAATAAGTTAAAAAAGAATTATTATATTTTGAAAAAGAATATGGCAATATTTCATATGAAATAACTAAATAAAATTAGAATTTTATAGAATATATTACTATTGTTTTTTATATAATAATAATGTATTAAACGTATCCGTAGCTCAAATGGCAGAGCTATCGTCTCATAAACGATTAGTTGCAGGTTCGAGTCCTGTCGGATACACCATTAAACATGACCGTGTTGCCCCTTTCATGGTCGCCATTTATTTCATATTAATCTCTCCCCTTATATAATAGATGGTTATATACCATCTATTTTTTATAAGAATATAATATCAAATAATTTATATAATATTAATGTAATAAATAATTTAAAAAAAGAGGATGATTAATATGACAAAAAATCAAAAAAAAGTATTTTTAAGTTTCTATAAAGATATTATTGATAATTCAAAAGCTAAACATATTGAATATTTCTATAATAGAGAGTTAGATTATTTTAAAGATTTTATAAATAATGATGAAGATTATGTTAGTTTCTTTGGAAAAGAATTATTAATTACTAATCCAAATGAGTTTTCTAACGCTTTGAAATCAAAATTAGGAGCTAAATATGTTGACTTAGCTTATGATTTATATGGTAATGTAACAAATGTTTTAATTGAATTAAAATAAAAAAAAGATAGAAAGTTTTCTATCTTTTTTTTTTATTTTATAGAATGTAATATTCCATCAATTTATATAATATTAATACGATAATATATATAAGAGGTGTTGATATGGAAGAATACGAAAGAAAAAAAGATGAAAGTTATATAAAATATTTAAAACGTATTACTTTGCTCAGAGAACAATACGGATTATCTTATGAAAAATGGTGCAATCTAATTAGTAATGGGAATGCTAATTATAGTAATGAAACAGCAAGAAAAGCATATTATGTGTTAGAAAAAATACTTCCATTAATAGATTATGATTGTGAAGTATCGGAAGAACAAAAGAAAAAATATTATGATTTGCATTCAAAAGAAGTTCAAATTATGAAAGAACGTGAAAAACAAAAAGACGAACGAAAAGCATATACAACACAAGTAAGAATGGAGGCAAGATGGGAACACTTATTAGAAACAATAGCTAACGGATTAGAAGAGTTTGATACAAGTAAATTTTTAAATGACTACAATATAAAATATGATAATGATGAAGACAATGAAGCTGTATTAATGATTTCAGATACACATATAGGAATGACAATTGATAATAAACTAAATAAATATAATAAAGAAGTTTGTATCGAACGGTTCAATAATTTAGCAAAACAAACATTAATTAATTGCAAAAGAAATGATGTTAAAAGATTAAATATCGTACTTGGAGGGGACTTAGTCGAAGGAATAATTAATACAAGCGGACGTATCCAACAAAATGAAAATGTAGTAGAACAAGTATTTACTGCAAGTGAATTATTAACAGAATTGCTGATTAAACTTAGTTTATCAGTTCCACAAATTAGAGTATGGAATGTAAATGGTAATCATGCAAGAATGAATAAAGATGTTAAAGAATCAATTAATGGAGAATCGTTTGAATCAATGGTGTACGAGTACATTAAATTAAGAGTTGATAATATTAGATATAAAGAAAAAATTGGATGGAATATTAAGTTTAATGACAATGATTATCCTGATCTAGCGATTATCGAAATTGAAAATTGTAATAAAACTGTTGCAGCTTCACACGGAACAAAAGATAGAAATGCTAAAAATAATGTAAGTCGCATTAACCAATTTTTAGATATTGACGTTGATTATTATTTAATCGGACATTTACATAATTCTCATCATCAATATAATTGTTATGTAAATGGCTGTTTATCTGGTTCAAATGAATATGCACAAAATATGAGATTTAATAATGAACCAATTCAAATTATGTTAGTATTTTTTGATAACGGATCAACGTCGTTATGTGAGATGAATTTAAAATAGGAGATGATAATATTGGTAAATGAATTAATTGGTGTATTAATTGTTTCTTTGTTGGTTCAGCAAGTTGTTGACGTTATAAAAAAAAGCATCAAATTTAATAAAGGTTATGCATACTTAGATAAGAAAGTTAATTTAAAAGTTGTATTATCTATCATCGTATCTGTTTCAGTTTGTGTTTCTTCTAATATTTGTATCTTTTCATTATTAGGTGTAAGTGTTCTACCATTACTCGATAGTATATTAACTGGATTTATTGTTGCAGGAGGAAGTTCTGGTATTCAAAATCTAATTAAAAAAATTAATAATGCTAAAGGCGAAAAATAATTTTTCGTCTTTTTTATTTATTTTGGGCATTAATAGTAATATAATATTTAATATTGCATATAATTTAATATAAAGATAAACAAAGGAGATTGATAATTATGAATTGGTTAGAAAGCAAAGAAAGTTTAGTTAATCAGTTATTAAAATTAAAAGAATTGTTAAAATTAGAACCAGATGAAGCGTTGTTGTGGCATGAAGTTGTAGAAAAAATTGGATATGACGCAGAGGAAAATTATATATTAGCAAAAGCATTATATTTATTATCTGATGAGATAACATTATATGATTATCAAGAAATCGATAGTTTGATTGAAACAGTAAAAAATATTAACTGTTAATATAAGTTATTAAAAAAATGAGAATATATTCTCATTTTTTTTGACAAAATTCATCATTATTCATATAATATCATTGTAAATAACATTAAGGAGTGACGATTATGTCTAGAAGAAAAATTAGAATATCAGAGTTGTATTGTATTTTCTACGAGAAAGATATTGATATAGTTGATAAATTAGAAGAGGTTGTTGAAAGAACTGGATGTAAAAAACGTGAAGTAGTTATCAAAGCATTAAAACAATATTTTGAATTAAATACAAAAGATTAATTTCTTTTGTATTTTTTTATTTTATAGAATATATTTAACATCATCCTTTATATATTAATAAAGGAGTTGATTAAATGGAAGATAAATGTAAAGAAGTTAGAAATAAAATTTTAGAAGAAGTTAGTAAAGATATAGCAAGTTTAAAAGAGAATCCAAAACTTGCTATTATTAAGTGTAATAACGATTTTGGGAGCGAGGTTTACATTAAAAACAAAGTAAAAACTTGCGAAAACGCAGGGATAAAAGTAGAGGTCATCGATCTTAATCCAGATGAGGTGACGTCATTAGATATAGCATCAGTAATACTAGATTGTAATATTCTGTATAATGCTACTATTTTACAATTACCATTAGCAGATAAATTTAAACAGGATGAACATAGATTATTAAATTTAATTAAACCAACTCATGATATAGATGGATTAACAGACGCAAACAAATTAAAATTAATGAATAAAGAAGATTGCTTAGTGCCTTGTACAGCTTTAGCAGTATTTAAAGTCATGGAACATGAATTAGGTAAAACTGATTTCAGTGGTAAAAAAGTTTGCATCATTAATCGTTCAGATTTAATCGGAAAGCCACTTATGAATCTATTATTAAATCATAATGCTACTCCTACTATTTGTCATTCTAAGACAAGCAAAAATATTAATAATTATTTATTTAATTATGGATTTGATTTTGTTATTACTGGAATTGGAAAACATATTATTAATGAAAATTTTTTAGCATTTACAACAATAATTGATTGTGGTATTTCAAGAGACGAAAACGGAAAATTATTAAGAGATGTTATTAGAAAATATCACGAAGATAATACTTATTATGGAGCAGTTGGCGTCGTAACTTGTGCTTGTGTTGCCTATAATACTTTAAAAGCATATAAAATGCAGAATGGACTAGATTAATTCTAGTCCTTTTTTGTTATATTTATAAAAATATATTACAAAATAGGCAATAATAACATATTATAAAATATGAAAACAGTAAATATATTGTTATATGTAATTTATATTGATACAATACAAAAATAAAAATCCAATTAGAATAGATATGTGAGGGAGTGGAGCGAGTGAACATTAACTATTCTTATTTTTTTAACAAAGGAATTTATTTCCTTTTCAGTGATTATCGGGTAGAAACTATCGAGCAAATCCTTAAATGTAAAATAGTTATGA
>JBGVIL010000097.1:0-15869 GCA_045123185.1 Bacilli bacterium
AATTGTAAGGTAGCAGTTGATTCATTTCATGTTATTAGACATTTAAATGACGCTATTGACTCAATACGAATAAAAACAATGAAAAAATACGATAAGCGAACGAATAAACTTGTTCAAAATGATATTTACTACTACATGTTAAAAAAGTTTCATTTTTTCTTTACTATGAACTTTGAAAAGATTTTTAATGGACAAACTTATATTCATAAAATGAAAACTAAATGGACTAAACATGAAATTAGAAGTTACCTATTCTCCATAAATACTGATCTAAGAGATGCTTATTTTTTAAAAGAACGTTATCGAGAATTTAATTTAACTGCAGACTTTGAAACATGTGATGATGAATTAGAAGAATTAATAGATTCATTTTTAAACTCAAAACATGAAGAATTTAGAACCTTCGGAAAACTTCTTATTCATTGGAAAGTCGAAATAAAAAACTCCTTCATAAGATACCAAGGAAAAAGGCTTTCCAATGGCCCTATTGAAGGAGCTAATTCTAGAATCAAAACAATTCTAAAGTCTGCTAATGGATTCACTAATTTTAATAGATTACGAAATAGAATTATGTATTCATTAAATAAGGATATTCCTATAAAAGGCAATCCTAAAAGAAAATAATTTATTTTGTGTGTTTGTAAAGAAAAATCCGACCATTTCTAGTCGGATTTTTTTGACCCTAAAGTTCTTTATAGGAATTAAAACCCTAAACATCTTTATAGGTATTTTTACTTGAACCCTAAACTAATTTATAGGGCCCTTTTAATAATTTCAAGATTTAATTTTCTTTTGCAATAATGCTTCTTGCAATGGCTACACCATTTGCACCAGCTTGTGATAATCCTCTAGTAATACCAGCACCATCTCCACCAACATATAAATTCTTAATCTTAGTTTCGAAATGTTTATCTACTTCTGGTCTTGCACTATAGAATTTAGCTTCAACACCATAGAATAATGTATGATCACTTGCAATACCTGGTGTAATATAATTTAATGCCTCAACCATTTCAATTAATGATTTCATAGTATTATATGGAAGTACTAAACCTAAATCTCCTGGAATCGCTTCTTTAAGTGTTGGTTTAACAAATCCTTCATTAATTCTTTTAGCAGTTGATCTACGACCTTTTTTAATATCACCATATTTTTGAACAATTACTGAACCATTAGTTAATCTGTTAGCAAGACGTGAAATTTCTTCAGCATATTCGTTAGGTTCATTAAATGGTGAATCAAATGAATGAGATACTAATAATGCAAAGTTAGTATTTGCGCTTCCTAGTTTAATATCATTGTATGAGTGACCATTACATAACATAATACCATGATGGTTTTCAATTACAACGTGTCCACTTGGATTAGAACAGAATGTTCTAACAGTAGTTCCAACACTTGTATTGAAAATAAATTTACCTTCATATAAATGTTTATTAATTTCATCCATAATAATATCTAGTGTTTCAACACGTACACCTATATCTACACGGTTGTTAGTAAATACAATACCTTTATTTGATAAAACTTGTGTTTGCCAATGAGCACCAGTTCTACCAACACCTAGTAATAAATATTTAGTTTCAATTACTTCATCGTTTGCTAAAATTACCCCTTTAACAACACCATCTTCAACTAAAATATCTTTTACTTCAGTTTGGAAAGCATAATCAATATGTGGTTTCATTGTTTCATAAATATTAGCAAGTAATTTTAAATTAACTTCTGTTCCTAAATGTCTAACTTCACTTCTTAAAAGTTTAAGACCTGCACCCATCGCACGTTTTTCAATTTCGTATACTTCTTTAGTATGTGGATTAGTAATATTGTCTGGTGCACCATGTTTTAAGTTAATTGCGTCAACATAACGAATTAAGTCAAGAACTTCTTCTTCAGGAAGATAATCTGTCATCCATCCACCAAATTCTGAAGTAATGTTAAACTTACCATCAGAATATGCACCTGAACCACCAAATCCAGATGTCATTGAACAAGCTGGATAACATCCGGCACTCTTGTTCTTTACTTTAGGACAACGATCAATTTTCTTTTCTAAGATTGGACATTTACGATTATAAATATTTGGTCCTTTATCAATTAATAATACTTTAAGTTGTGGAGCTTTTAACATTAATTCGTAAGCTGAGAAAATTCCAGCAGGTCCTGCTCCAACTAATATAACATCATACTTCTTTTCCATAATATCTCCTTGTTATTTTAAATCCCAAGTTGACCCAATTTCTACATCAACATCAAGTTTTACCTTAAGATTTACTACATTTTCCATTTCTTCTTTTAAAATCTTTTTAACTATTTCTATTTCATCTTTTACTGTATCAATAATTAGTTCATCGTGAACTTGTGCAACAATTTTACTTGTAAGATTCATTTCTTCTAATTTAGCTTGAACTTTTACCATGGCCATTTTAATGATATCTGCAGCTGTTCCTTGAATAGGGGCATTCATACTTGTTCTTTCACCAAATTTCTTTAAAGCATGATTACTAGAAGCTAATTCAGTAATATATCTGCGTCTGCCAAATAAAGTTGTTGAATAGCCTTTAGCTGTAGCATCTTTTACTAAAGAATCTAAGAACACTTTAATTTCTGGATAAATTGCAAAATATTTGTCAATAAAGATAGCTGCATCAATTGGAAGAATATGCAGTGTTTCAGATAATCCCCAATCACTCATTCCATAAACAATGCCAAAGTTTACTGCTTTAGCCATACGGCGCATATCTTTAGTTACTTCTTCATATGACACATTATTTATTTTAGCTGCTGTTGAAGCATGTAAATCTAAACCATTATTAAAGTCTTTAATCATTGTCTCACAATTAGCCATTTCAGCTAAAATACGAAGTTCAATTTGTGAATAGTCAGCGCTTAGTAACATTCCATCTTTAGTTGATGGGACAAACACTGAACGAATAATTTTACCTACTTCTGTTCTAATAGGTATATTTTGAATATTAGGTTCTGTACTTGAAAGTCTTCCTGTTTGGGTTAAAGTTTGTTTAAATGTTGTGTGTACTTTACCATCACTAAAGATTTCACTACTTAAACCTTGTACATAAGTACTATATAATTTAGAGTATTTACGATATTCTAAAATTAGAGGTATTACTGGATGTTCATCTTTTAAGCTTTCTAATATTTCAGCAGATGTTGAATATCCAGTTTTATTTTTCTTCCCTTTACCAATTTTTAATTCTTCAAATAATATTACACCTAGTTGTTTAGGTGATGAAATATTAAACTCTTTACCGATTAACTCGTAAATATTCATTTGAAGTTCTTTAATTTTTTCTTCAAAGATAATACCAATTTCGTTTAATCTAGTTTTATCTACTTTGAAGCCATTATACTCAATTTGACCAAGTACCGTTGCAAGTGGCAACTCAACAGTATAATATAAATTATCCATACCATCGCTTACTAAAGTATTTAATATTTCTTCTTCAGTTTCTTTAACTGCGATAAGTTTATGCATTCCGTATTTTGCAAAAACTTCTAAGTCAGGTATTTGGTATTTAGTCTTTTTACCATATACTTCTTCATGATATTCCAGTTTGACGTTTTTAAAGTGCTCAAAAATACTTTTTAAATCACCAGTAGTAAAACTAGGATTTACTAAGTATACTGCAACTAAAAAATCATAGACTACACTTGTAATATTAATTCCTAAATATTTTAATACTAAATAAACTTTTTTAGAATCTAAAGTATGTTTAATAATTGTATCATCTTCTAAGTAGCTATTTAAATTACTATTTAAGAAATGACCTTTTTCTATAAAATAACAATTATTATTAACTAAGAAACTAAAACCTAATACATTTGAACGATGATGATTTTCTCCATCTAATTCAACATCAAAATAAAACTCATTAGTCTTTTTTAATTCTTCTTCTAATTGTTCTACTTGATTAATATATTCATTATAAGAAACTTCATCAACTGGTTGTGTATTTTCTATTTTCATTTTCTTAATAAATGATGTAAATTCAACTTTTTCAAAGAAACTTCGAAGTAATCCATAATTTACTTGATTTATTAAGATATCATCGAGAGTAAAATCAAATTCAATATCTTGATAGATTGTTGCAAGAAACTTAGTTTGATATGCAACTTCTTTTGAATCAATAAATGCTTGTTTTGCTTTTGGTGTTAACGCGTCAATATTTTCATATACACCATCAAGTGAGTAATATTTTTCTAGTAAACTTACAGCTGTTTTTGGTCCAATTCCTTTAACACCTTCTAGGTTATCTGAGTTATCACCAATCATAGCTTTATAATCTATCATTTGAACAGGTTCAAATCCCATCTTATCTTTAAAGTTTTCTTTTGTTAATTCATCAAGTTCAGTAATTCCTTTTTTTGTTAAACAAACTGTAACTTTATCACTTACTAGTTGAAGTAAGTCTTTATCGCCACTAAGACATATTACATCGTAACCTTGATTACTGGCAAGTTTTGCCATTGAACCAACAATATCATCAGCTTCATAATCATCTAGTTCAAGTCTTTTAATGCCCATAACATCTAAGTATTCTTTGATTAATGGAATTTGCATCGCAAGTTCTTCAGGCATTTTCTTTCTTGTACCTTTATATGATTCAAGTTGTTGATGTCTAAAAGTTTTTTTACCTTTGTCAAATGCAACAAGCATATGATCACCTTCAATAGTATCAAGGATCTTGTTCATCATATTGACAAAGCCATATAAAGCATTAGTATAAAGTCCCGTACTTGTCTGCATCAAATTACCAGTATAGGCAGTTGCGTAATAAGCTCTAAACATTAAACTATTGCCGTCTAATAATATTACTCTCTTCTTCATAAATTTCACCGGTCTTATTATACCACATTTTGTTATTTTTGAAAACTCATTGTGTATTCTTTTTAAATTGGGCATAATATAGTGAGGTGATAAAATGAAATTTATACTGTTATTCTTAACTTGTTTCTTATTGTTTAGTTGTAAAAGAGAAACTCCATATGACATCTTTATCAAAGAAATCTCAAGTTATTCTAGTTTTCGAGCAGATTTAGACTATTTATATTATAATGAGTATAAAAAAACAAATTCATATGTTTTAGCATTAAACACTGTTAATCATCCAGATTTTTTTAAAACACAATCTAATCAAGTAATGTATGATAACATTATATTAATTAATAAACTTCATGGGGTTAATGAAACATATAAACCAAATAATTTAGTATCCGTTCTTGATGTTCCATACATTAAAAGACCAAATGAAGAAATGTTAATTGATAAACATGTTTTATTAAATTATCAGGTAATGGTTGAAGACGCAAAAGCTAAAGGTATTAATTTAGTTTTGTATTCAGCCTATCGATCCTATGAAAAACAACTAAGTTTATGGAATCAAGTTCCAACTTTTGAAAGTATGTATCTTGCAGTGCCTGGATATTCTGAACATCATACAGGACTCGCTTTAGATATTAGCACATATCAAGATGGTTTAACTAACAATAAAAACCAAGCTTATGAATATTTAGAAAACAATGCTTATAAATTTGGTTTTATTTTAAGATATCCAAAAAATAAAGAATCAATTACAGGTTATAGCTATGAGCCTTGGCATTACCGCTATGTTGGAGAAATCGCAGAAAAGATATACAAAGAAAACCTTACTTTAGAAGAATATATTTATAATTACATCGCAATATAAAAAGGTAATAATCGATTTACGATTATTACCTTATTTTTTCATTGATATTTCTAATGCTTTACTAATAGGATATGAAATTAAGACACCAGCTAATATTTCAACAACTCCATTGATTCCAACAAATAAGACTACAAACATTAATGGATTTGTCGCACCTAAAGCAGAAACAAAACTTTGAATGTAATCAGTATGATAGAAACATACACAAAGAGTTGTCATAAAAAATAACGTATTAAATACAGGAACTAATACACAAACTAATATTTGAGCTAAATGTTTATGTTTATTAACAAGTGCTTTGAAAATAAGTCCAGGAATTGTTCCAACTAACACTCTAGTTGGTACACATACTAAAAAAGTATAAAATGGATTAATATTAAACATTGTTGTTCCAAACGCATCATAACCTAAACATTGAACAAAACTAACAAGTCCAAATAATGTTCCAAGGATAATTCCCGTTTTAGTACCACAAATAATAATTCCAATCGCAACTGGTATTACAGTTAATGTAATTGATAATGCCGAGATTCTGATTGGGAAAAAACCAAGAATTGTTAAGATTGCTCCAAGGATTGCAGTTATTGTAATTTTTTTAATTTGTTCATGATTTTTCATAATATCACTCCTAATATCATCTATTATTATACTCTAAATTTGTGAGTTTGTAAAGTGATAACCCCCGATTTTCGGGGGTTATGTGGAGAGATAAAGAGTTATGAAACCTCATAACTTACATATTGGATTCTTTGAAAAGTGTCCTTTTCACTTATTAAACAAATAAAATGTCAATTTTATTGGTAAAAAAGAAAAAAACTTTTAAAAATTTTTAAAAGTTTTTTATTCTTCGATAAAGTAAACATATTTTCCATTTTCAGAATAGATAATAATCTCACCATTATACACATCTGGAATACAAACATCTGCAATTATTGTGTCTTCTTTTAATGTAAAATCAAAAGACTTATCATCTTCACTAATTGCAAGTTCACTTGATAAAGGAGTCTCTTCAACAGCTAAAGATACTTCTTTAACAATATTCTCATCTTTATAGAAAGTAAAATCATATTCATTAATGCTTAATCTAATTTCTTGTTCAACCTCAATAAAATCTGTCTCATTATAATAAGTTCTTAATTTAGTTTTAATATATCTTCCTACAACTTCTTTTGAACCAGTTACTCGATACTTAACATTATTGAATAAAATATAACCTTCAAGACTTGAAGAAACAAAATCAATATCAGTATGTTCAACATCAGTTGTTTCATTAAAATAATAATATATTTGATCATTTAATGAAATCAAATATTTATTGTTATAGTCAATATCATCACTAACATGAGACTCAATAGTTAATTCATCTTTATGTAAATAGTAATCAGCAAGTTCTAAATAGTTATCAACTTCTTTTTCAATTTGATCATTTGATAACTTATTAAATTCGCTAATCTCATCCATTAAAGTAAGACAGCCAATTACTTGATAAGTCATGATCTTTTTTGTTTCTGTGATAGGTAAAGCTTTTTCAGTATTAAAAATTGGTTTATTAATTGTATATAACATTAAGCTAATTAATAAAACAGCTAAAACACTACAAATACTTATTGGAAAAATAATTCTTGCAGGTCTAATCTTTTCTGGCGATGTTGGTCTTTTTGGCACAAATTCTAAGAAATCTTTTTGAATTTCATTAACTTTTACTTCTGTTGATAAAAGATTTAACATTTCTTCAACACTTTTGTTATTCATTAATTACCAACCTCCTTTTTTAATTTTTTAATTGCTTTATTATATTGCCATAGTACAGTACCTAGTGGCATATTTAACATATCTGATATTTCACGAAATTTCATTTTGTCAAATATATGTAAAATAACAATTTGTCTTTCTAGTTTATCAAGATAATCTAATAAGAAAAACAAATCTTCTTTATTTTCATCTTCTTTAATATTGTTGACCATTTCATTATCATTTATGTGTCTCTTTTCCTTATTATATATATTAATCGCAATATTTCTTGCGATAGTAATTAGGTAATTATAAACATTGGTATTTTTTTGATAACGATCAACTGTTTGAATAAAACGCATATATGTTTCTTGTAATACATCTTCTGTTTTTTCACGATTCTTTAAAATGTCATATACAAAGATATAGACACCTCTAGCTGTTTCATTATAAAACAAATCAAAAGAATCATAATTGTCATGTTTAAATTCTAGTATTATTTTTTCTAATTCTTTTTTTGTCATTGTCTTCTCCTAATAAACAATTAAGACTAGTGTTTTATTGTTATTTTTTTAATTGATTATATTTTATATCAAATTATGATAAATTGCAAGTAAAAAAGGTACAATTAATATTGTACCTTAATTTAATTATAAGGGCGTAATACCGCAATCATTTTACTTCCACCATAACTTTGTAATGATTGAAGTATACATGATCCGTCACCTGATGTTGTGTTATGTAATAAATATGGATTACCGTTTGTGTCTTCTCCAATATATAACATAACATGACTACTTGTAAAGATCATTGTTCCAGGTTGATACTTTTTCATACTAGCAGGTGATAATCCACTAACTCTTAATCCATGAGTTGGTATTGCAAGCTGATTACTAGTATTTCTTGGCATTACAAAACCAAAACTTCTAAAAATAGCGTTCATTGTTGAAGAACAATCTCGACCATCTTTATTTTTATCTCCCCAACTATAATCAATACCTAAAAGTTTAAATGCTTGTTTAATCATATTTTCTAAAGTATATTCTAGATAACCAACTGAGTAATCATTACTTGGGTCAATATACTTAGTTACTAAGTTTAATGTTCCATCAACATTTCTTGTTGGGAATAAAATTTGATAACTTTCAGTCACAAGTGATGTAATTGGAAATGATTGACCCATTCTAACATATG
Source organism: Bacilli bacterium (assembly GCA_045123185.1). Taxonomy (GTDB): domain Bacteria; phylum Bacillota_I; class Bacilli_A; order ML615J-28; family CAG-313; genus UBA1231. Next base: position 8,634 of record JBGVIL010000097.1, read on the forward strand.
CGTTACCAATTTCAACATAATCACTAATGACAACAAGTCTATCACTTGCGTTTATAAACTTACTCATCTCTTCATATGAACATACACCAATGTATTTCTTTTCAATCCAACCATTATAGTTTTCGGCTTGAACAAAATACCAATTACCATCACTACTTTCATGATAAATCGCAACAGCCTCACCTACATTTAATGATGTTTCTTGGAATCTATCCATACTATAATTATTAGAATAGTGGTTGGTTGGATAACTTCTAAGCCACGCGAAATCACAAACTAAACCATATTTTAATTCAACTATGTCACTAATATTATCTAAATTACGATTAGCAAGAATATCATTCTTTTCCCATGTTGTTAATGTTGTTTTAGTTTCATCGTTATAAACAGTATATTTGTTCATGTTTGTATATGCATTAATCATAGTTAACACAACATCTTTTGGTACACTATTATTTAAAGATAATATATCAACTACTTCTGTTTTTTCATAATCACTATATACAAGTTCATTAAACTTATTAATGTCATCATTTGTCATGATAGTTTCATGAATATTATGTTTTTTAGATAATTCTTGTAGCCAATAGTTTACATTATCCATTGGATAATCCTCCATTTTAGTATCATACAAAGCTTTTATTGACATATTTGATTCGACAGAATCAAATTCAATATCCCATCCAGTAAATACATGATATGGAACATCTGGTACATTAGGTGCAGCTGCAGAATGTTTCATTAAAACTGTTTCTTCTTTTAAAAGTTCTCCATAAAAGCCAAAGAATTTAACAGTAAATTCCATTTCTTGATAAACTGCTTTTATTTCTAAATCACTTTCAACATTATCAAACTCTTTATCCCAACCAATAAAAGTATATCCATAAACATCTTTTACTTCAGGTTCAGTTACTTCACCATGTCTTTCAACTTCAACTCTTTTTAATACTGTTCCATCCATATCAATAAAGACTACAGTATATAATTCTTTTGCGCCACAACTACATACTCCTTCAACAAATTCATGAACGTGAACTGGTTCTTGATAATTTGGGTCTACTTCTCCACAAGAACACTTACCATCAACATATGAATGAGTGTGACTAAAAGTACATCCAACGATTAACAATAAAGTACACATCATAAAACATAAACAAAATATTTTTTTCATTACTATACCTCTAAACTATATTATTTTTCATGTATAATAATTATACCATATAATCTCAAAAAATCACAAAACAATCATAAAAATATCATATTGATTACTTGTAAATTTAACTAAAATAAAATATAATATTTATAGGAGGCTTTATGAAAAGAACTATTATTTTGATATTTATTTGTCTTTTTACACTTACTAGTTGTAATTTCAAACCCACTACTGATAATCCAGGTGATGAATTACCACCACCACTTCCTGGCGATTGGGATGATTTAGGTGGAGCTGGAACTGGAGACCAAACAGAAGAAAATGAAATTACAATTGATGGTGTTCCAGTAAATAACGAAATTGAAAAGCTAAATTATCAACAATTTAAAATAGATCAAGAACCAATCATAATTGATTTAAATAATCTTTCAACATGTGATGATTATACTTTTGAAGATCATATTTTAACTATTTCAAATGAAGGTATTTATGAACTTCAAGGTACACTTAATGGTGCATTAATTGTTGAAGGTGATGTAGACACAATTATTATTCGTTTAAATAATGTTACAATAAAAACTCTTGATACTCAAGCTTATCCTGCGATTACATTTAAAAAGCATAGTGGAACTCGCATCTTAGAAGCAGTGGAAAACAGTATTAACAATTTAAGTGATAGTATTGCTGATACTAAAGAAAAAGATGAAGGTTGTGCCGTAATTCAAGCCAAAAAATCCAATCTGATTATAGGAGGAACTGGTGAACTTAATCTAAAGTCATATGGTGAAGAAACTACCGGTATTAAAGTCAAAAAAGATTTATTTATATTTGATGTAACAATCAATATTGATGTCAATGATAATGGTATTAAAAGCGGTAGTACAATGGGTATTTATAATGCCGATATTACTATTAATTCTTTAAATGATGGAATCAAAACTGATGTTGAGGCTGAGTCATTAGATGAAGTTATTGATGACATTTACAATGGTTTTATCTATATTAAAAATTCTAATATTTCACTTACAGTTTCTGATAACGGAATCGACGCAAACTCTTATTTAAAAATAGATAATTCTTACGAATTTACTATTAATGTAACTACAAATGGTGGTGCACCTAACACAATAACAGAAACATCATCTGATAATGCTGATGGTAACGCAATACGTACTAGCGGAATCAAATATGTTGATCCAGATACCGAAGAAGAAACTGATTTGTTATCAACATCTGAATATAACTACTTATTAGTAATTCTTGGTGGTAATTTTATTATTAATAGTAATGATGATGCAATTACATCAAAAGGTAATTTAATTTTATTTGATGGAAGTTACAGTATATCAACTGGTGATGATGCAATACATGCTGAATACATTACTACAATTCATGCAGGAACTTACGTTGTAAATAAATGTTACGAAGCAATCGAAGGTGCAAGTGTTGAAATCTACGGTGGAGATTTTGATTTAACAAGTGCTGACGATGGAATCAATGCTGCAAACAGTGATTTAACTAATTACCCTTATAACATTTATATAGGTAATGGTAACATTCTACTTAATGTTGAAGGAGATGGAATTGACAGTAATGGAACAGTAGAAATTGCTGGTGGAACAATTATTATAAATGGTCCAACAAGAAACGACAATGCAGCTCTTGATGCAGATCGTGGGATCTTAGTTAATGGTGGTAATTTAATTGCTGTAGGACCAATGGGTATGATCGAAACCCCAGGTAACAATTCTAAACAATGTTCAGTTGTTATCGGCACTAATCAACAAACTGCTAATACATTAATTCAAATTAAAGATCAAGATGGTAATGTTTTATTTGAAACTACATCTTTGAAATCATTCCAATCAATTGTAATTAGTTTAGAATCTTTCGAAATTGGTTCTACTTATACAATCATTGTCGGATCAACTTCTAATACAGTGACTTTATCAAATATTTTAACTAATATTGGTAATGCTGGTATGGGTGGTCCAGGAGGTAGACCTCCAGGTGGAGGAGGACGTCCGCCAAGATAAAAAATAAAAGGCCTAAAACACTTTAGTGTTTTAGACCTTTTTTTTATTTCTTTTTCTTTTCTTTGGAACGTTTATCATTAATAATTGCAATTTCTTTTTCAGTAATTAAAGTACAATTATTTTCTTTTGCCCAATTAACACATCCTGTAAGTACTAACTTTAAGAATGGTCTTGGAACTTTTACAAGCATTTTTAAAGCTTCATCTGTAAACTTAACTACATCATCCACTCTGTCTGCAGCATATCTAATTGAAGTTAAATCAATTTCTTTATTTGGAATACCTTCTGCTTTAGGCTTTTTATAATCACTACACCAGAAATTCTTTGAATCACGATAACCCCAGTTTGTAGGTAGTGGACAAAAATTATTACTTGTCACCCCATTGATAATTGAATTATAATATTTTTCTTTCATCAAAATGTGATCAATTTTTAAAATAAAGTGTGCACCATATTTTGAAGTAATCCCATTAAAATCATGATAAGGACCTTTGTATTCTTCTTGAATCAAATCATTTTCGGCGTGATCTAACTCTTTAACCCAAGTACATTCAAAAACTTGTAATGCTTCTGTAATAACTTTAGGAAATGTTTCATTTGGTTTATCAAGTGTACTTAAACCATCTTCGACGTGATATTTAAAGTCCTTCATCTTTTCTTCAGGTGTATCACCAGGAAAACCTAATCTTACATGTTCTTTAAATCCCTTTTTAGAATATGGTAAAAAGTTAATTGTACATTTTCCATGTCTTAATAAGCCTTTACATGTATTTGATGAATTACGACATTCTAGGACCATTGCGTAATAATCTTTACCTGCTATATAATAAGGAAAGACAAGCGAGTACGCACCAAATGATGTTTGTTCACCTTTTTCATCAAGTGTTCCAATTAAACATAGTGGCATTGGAAAGAATGATGATGTTTGATAGAAATTATCAACAATTCTTAAATCTTTAAAACTACTCATAATAACCTCCGCTATTCTATCATCTATATTATATCATAAAATAGACTTTAAAATAACTAATTTGTTAATCATTTAAACGTAACATTACATAATCAAGTAGCTTTTTCTCAATTAATTGATAATCTTCTATTACATTAATCACAATATCTTTAATCTCTTTGTGTAGTTCTTTATTATCCTCTAAAAATTTAACTGCACTAATTAAACCCATATTTGTTGATTTTAACGCATTAATACAAATTGTAAAAGCACTATCGAAAATTTTAAGCTTTTCTTTATAAACGCCTAAAACTCCTGCAGCTGTTAAACTTGTTGTTGCTTTTTCATTTTCTTCATGTATTAATCTTGTAATCTTTTCTTCATGGGTTTTGAAAATTTCTTCAATTTCTTTAATTAAACTAATTAATGAATCAGCATGTAATCTTTCTGCGTTATCTAAATAGATACGGTATATACTTGTTCCCATATGTATATAAGATAAAAATTTATTTAATTCATTTGTTTTTTCCATAATATCCTCCTAGTATTATTTTGTTTCAAATAGATAATATTATGTAAAAAAATGAGTTAACTTTAAAGTTAACTCATTATTATTATTTATTTAAAATGTTATTAATTCTTCTAGTTACTTCTTCTTTACCTAAGATTTTCATAACAATATAAAGGTTAGGTGATTGAGCTCTTAAAGATACAGCAAGACGTAGGATTGCTGCTACATCACCAACATGACCTAAGAAAGCTTCACGATTCTTTTTGAATTCTTTTGCGTTTGCTGCAAATCCTTGACTTACCGCTACTTCTTTCATCGCTGCAAACCAGTCTTCTTCTGAAAGATCTAAATCGAATACATCTACATACGCTTTTAATACTTTCTTAATTGTTTCTTCACTTAAGTTTTCTGGGAATACTAAGTCTTTAACCATTTCATCATAGTATTCATTATAGAAGAATTTAATTAATGGTAAAATATCAGAGAATTTTTCATAGTCTTTTCTTGGATTTTCTTTTTCTCTTTCAATACCAACAATTTGTGAAAAATATGCTGGATCTTTTTCAATTAATGCAAATAATTCTGGTGAATATTCTTTAGCCCAAAGTGTTGCTGCTTCGCTAAATTCTTTTGTATTCATGTGGCCTAGCTTTTCTTTACATAGGTTTTGAACTTTTGCAAGATCAAATAAAGCACCATCTAAAGACATTTTTTCAAATGTAAATTTAAATTCATCTTTATCGGCAGTAGGATTTTCATCACGCCATGCTTCATAGTTAGAGTTAGCAATTGTATATAAGTATTCCATGAATCCTTCAATTGGATAACCTTGTTCTAAGAAGAATGAAACAGCTGCTTCTAAGTCTTTTCTCTTTGAAAGCTTACGTCTATTTCCATTATCTAGTTTCATGATAACTGGTAAGTGAGCATATATTGGTGCTTGCCAGTTCATACTATTAAATAATTCAATATGAATTGGTAAACTTGGCATCCATTCTTCACCACGAGTTACATGTGTAGTATGCATAAAGTGATCATCAACTAGATGCGCAAAGTGATATGTTGGAAGACCATCACTCTTATAAATTACGATGTGTTGATCATTTTCGGCCATTTCAATATGACCACGAATTGCATCGTCAATTGCTACTTTATTATGATAATCACCTTGTGATCTAAAACGAATAACAAAGTTTTCACCATTTTTAATTCTTTCGATTTGTTCTTCAGGTGTTAATGTACTACATTTTGCGTATTGAGCATAATAACCAAAGTTTTCTTTGTTAGCATTTTGTGTTTCACGCATTTTTGATAGTTCTTCTGGTGTACAGAAACATGGATATGCCATATTTTTTTCAAGCATATATTTGATAACTACTTTATAAATATCTGCTCTTTGACTTTGTACATATGGACCATAATTTCCACTTTCTTTATTTGTTCCTAAGTATCCTTCATCTGGAGTTACACCAAATGTTTGTAATTGACTAATTAAACTATCTCCACTTCCTTCAACTTCTCTTTTTTGGTCAGTGTCTTCTAAACGAATATAGAATACACCACCACTTTGTTTTGCAAACTTACGAGAAGTCATTGAAGCAAATAGTGATCCTGTATGTAAGAAACCAGTTGGACTTGGTGCAAATCTTGTTACCATTGCACCTTCTGGTAAATCACGAGCTGGATATCTCTTTTCTAAATCTTCGATTGTTTCAGTAATATCTGGAAAGATTAAATCTGCTAATTGTTTATATACTGTCATTTTCTTCACCTTCTATATTATTTTATAAACATCGCATCTCCGAATGAGAAGAAACGATAATTGTTTTTGATTGCTGCATCATATGCATTCATGATTAATTCTTTTGTCGCAAGTGCACTTACTAACATCAATAAAGTTGATTTTGGTAAGTGAAAATTTGTAATTAAAGCATCAATTGCTTTAAACTTATATGGCGGATAAATAAAAATATTTGTATCTTCACTACATTCAACAAATTTACCATATTTATTATAAATTGACTCTAAAGTTCTTGTTGATGTTGTACCAACACTTATAATTCTTTTACCCTTTTCCTTAGCTTCATTTAAGCGTTGAGCGGTTTCTTTATTCATCATATAAAATTCACTATGCATATGATGATCTTCTATATTATCAACCATTACAGGTCTAAATGTTCCAAGTCCAACATGTAGTGTTACATATTCCATTTGAACATTTTTTTCTTTTAATTTTTCTAATACTTCTTTAGTAAAATGAAGTCCAGCTGTTGGTGCAGCAGCACTACCATAGTATTTAGCATATACAGTTTGATAACGATCTTGTTCTTTAAGTTTTTCATGTATATATGGAGGTAATGGCATTTCACCTAGTTGTTCTAATTTCTCTAAGAAAATTCCTTCATAATTCATTTTAAAAGTTCTAAGACCATCTTCGCCTAAACCAATACAAGTTGCTGTAAACTGATTATCACCAAATACAATCTCGGTACCAATTTTTACTCGTTTAGCAGGTCTTGTTAGTGCTTCCCACGTATCAGTTTCTAATTCTTTTAAAAGTAAGACTTCAATTGAAGCATTGGTTTCT
>JBGVIL010000098.1:0-8079 GCA_045123185.1 Bacilli bacterium
AACAAAAGCTATTGATAATTGTGATGGAACAACTGAAAAAATGCGTGAAACAATGGAAGCTACTGCTCAAGGTAGTATTAAAGAAATGTTATCTAAAATCGAAGAAATGGGTATTCAAATAGGACAAAAATTATTGCCTCATGTAGTTACTATTATTGAAAAAATTAGTAATCTTGTTGATTGGTTCAATAATCTTGATGATAGTACACAAGACTTAATTATCAATATTGGTTTATTAGGTGTTGGGTTAAGTCCAGTATCGGGATTATTAGGAAAAGTATTTGGTGGAGCAAGTAAATTAGCAGGAAAATTAGGTGAATTAGCGTCTAATAGTGTCGAAGCAGGAGTTGAAATTTCACAAGCAACTACTGTGTTAGGAAAAATGAAAGCAACAATAGGAAGTGGAGCTAGTGGATTAGTAGCTTCATTAGGAGGATTAGTTGGTGTTTTAGGCGCGTTAGGTACTGGTGTTGCTATTGCAGGAGCAGGAATGGCTATCTATGGAGTTATTTACGGTCTTCAACATTTAAAAGACACATCATTATCAACAATGGATACATGGAGCGTTGTATGTAAAGGTATGGAAGATGGTACTAATGGATACGTTGAAAAGATATCGGAAAGATTAGGAGAAGCTGAAAAAGTTGTAAAAAATTTCGAAGAAGTAGGAACATCTTCTTTAATTGACGCTTTTAAAAATGCAAAAGATGGAGCAGAAGTCGATTTAACTGGTTTTAAAGATACAATCAAATCACAATTAGACCAGACAAAAACAATCATAGATACAAATACAAGTGAAATGGTTAATACGCTTGCTTTATTTAATGATAATGCAACTGGAACAATGATTTTTACAATAGATGAACTAGCTAAAATTAGTAATAGTCATAGTGATAAAATATTCGAGGGTGTACAAACAGCATATGATGGTTTAATGCAAACAGTAGATGAAAAAAGCGCTCTTATTGAACAATATATGCAAGAATATGGTATATCATATGAAGACGCTTATGCAAAATGGGAAGAGCAGGTATTATTAGGATATCAAGATTTTTGTGAACAAATGACAATCGCTCAAAGTGGTCATCAAGCGGATAGTTTACAATCATTAAACGATTATTTAGATAAAAACGGCGCATTAAATAAAGATAATTGGACAACATACTTAGGTGATTTAAATCAAGGATTACAAGATGAAAAGGATTTAATTAATCAAAGAAGACAAGAAAAACTTTCAGCGTTAATTGAAGCGAATAATGAATTAGCAGTAAATGAACGTTACAGCATGGAAGAAATGGTAGCAATTGCAGATTTACAGGCACAACAAGAACAAGCAATAGCAGTTGATAATTATAATAGACAAAAACAAATAGCATTGGATTTGTTGTTGGCTCAAGGTGAAATTAGACAAGATGAATATGAACAAGAATTTAAGGCAATAGGTGAATCAAAAACATTAAATGATAATTATCAAAAATACTTGGGTGAATTACTTGAACGTTCAGCAACGGATAGAAGTGGTGTTTGGGAACAAGCATATAATGCTATGAGTTATATTGAGAAAGATTATCAAAATAGAAGTTTAATAAATTCTGAAAATTTCTTAGATAACTTAATCACATATTTTGAAAATGGTGGTACTACAATTGAAGGCGCTATTGAATATTGTACTCAACAAATGTCTAATGATATGGAAACAGCAGAGGGAAATGTAACAAGTAGTGCTGAAAATATTCAAAGTGAATTAAATGATACTGCTAGTAATGCGGAAACAAATGCAAGTAGAATTAATACCGCAATTCAAAGTATTAAAGGTAAAACAATTGATGTTGATGTTGTATTTAAAACAGAGGGGTACGAATCGCTTGTTAGAAAAATGAATCATGTTTCAACTTCATATGGTGGTAAATATGGTTATGACCCTGCATTGAATGATAGTGGTAGTGGTATTAATGCTTATGCTATTTCACCTTATGCAGATTTCTTTGGTGGTATGAACGCTGAGTCTTATCCAACTTTTGATTTTTATGGATTAAAAGATGGTGCTACTAAAACAATTTCACTAGCTTCTTTTGCAGACGAAGGTATTAGTGCTTATGCTACTAATGATGATGTTGCTTCAAGTTTAATTTCAAATTCTGTAAATAATTATAATAACTATAATTCTCAACCAAATAGAAGTAATTATTCTAGTAGTCAAGTATTAAACATGATGAAAAATATGATGAATGATATGAATAAAAATTCTGGTGTTAATATTAATTTAAATATCGAACATTTCGAAAATAATAGTGAAAAAGACATTGAACAATTATGCAAAGAAATAAGTTATTATTTGCAAATTCATAACAAAAGATGGTAAAAGAGTAGGCATCAAATCCTACTCTTTTATTTTTTGATTATTCTTAACTGAATAAAATTAGTTTTTTATTTATTGTAGGAGGTTATAAAATGGCTAATAAAAGGGTATCAGAATTAACTGAAACAACAAATATAACTAATTCTGATTATATAATGATAACACAAGACGGAGAATCTAAAAAAATTAAAGCCAACACATTTTCGACAAAGACAGAAGTTACACAACAAATACAAGACGCTATTTCTAATAATGATAACTATGCAACAAAAGAAGAATTAAACGAATTAAAGAACTCTGTCAGTAACGGTAAAACATTAATAGCGGACGCGATTACTGACAAAGGTGTACCAACGTCCGCAACTGATACTTTCCAAACAATGGCAAACAACATAAGAGACATTAACGGAGGAGGAAGTGGAGGATCAACAGAAGAATTTTACGGTGATATTGTTGTTAATAAAACAACTGTCAATGTAAATAATGTAGATACCGACTCTATTAAAATTAAATTAAATCAACGCCCAACTAATAATCAAATTGTTACTATTACAACAAGTAATCATATTACATTAAGTCAAACATCATTAACATTTACACCTACAAATTGGAATGTTGAACAATCAATAATTATTTCACATAATTCAAATGAATTAACAGACCATACAGGAACAATTACATTATCATCACCAAATGTTTCAGACGTGACAATTACGGTAAATGTATTAAATTCATCTTTAATATCTTATGGTAATATTATTATTAATAAAACAAGTTTAACTTTTAATAAAGGTGAAAATGAAACATTTACAGTTAAATTGGATAAATCTCCAACAGTTAATCAAAATATCAGTATTGTATCGGATGATAATAATGTAACATTAGATAAATCAATTATTACTTTTACTCCAACTAATTATAATACTGAACAAGTAGTAACTGTTTCTTCTTCAATGGCAGCGACAGCAACAGTTACATTATCTTCAGAAGGAGTATCTAGTAAATCAATTAGTGTAATGGTAGTTGAGCAATCAAGCGGATCAGAAGGCGGTATAGAAATCGTTCCATCTGAAGATAATTTTGCTGTTGATGAAAGTAGTTCTTATTATTTATCATACGCTTTAAGAGGTGAAATTGGAGACGATGAAATAAAAGAATTATCAATAAGTTGTAATGATAATAAAGTAAATATTTCACCATCATATGTAACAGTTAGAAAATCTAATTTTAATGATTCATTTTATATTAGTATGAACATTCAATCAACATCACTAGCTAGTGGTAGAACTGCAACATTAACTTTTAGTGGCGATGGATTCGCAACAAAAACAATATCTTTTACTATCAATAATAATAACACTAGCGGTTCTGAAGAAATATATGGAGAAATTTTAATTGATACAACAAGTGTATCTATTATTGATAATTCAACAGCTAGAATTGGTGTCACACTTGATTCTGCTCCATCTTCAAATCAATTAGTTAGTGTGTCAGTAAATAATTCATATGCTCAAATTGATAAAACAGGATTAACTTTTACACCATCAAATTATTCATCAATACAATATGTCACTGTTAGTTTAGGAACTGCATTGATATTAGCAGAAGAACAAACATTTTCTTCAATTATTACTTTATCGTCTAATAATGTTTCTAGTAAAACAGTTAATGTTAGTATTACCGTATCTGGAGCTACAACAACAGAATCTTATGGTGATATTATCGTTAACAATACTATTTTAAGTGTAAATGAAAGTAATTCAACATCATTTACTGTCAAACTAGATAAAGCGCCAACTAATAACCAAACTGTAAATATTTATGTAAATTCATCTGAAGTAGCAACTGTTGAACCAACATCAATAACATTTACACCTTATAATTATAATTCAGAACAAACAATTGTTGTTTACGGAACTAAAGATAGTACATCATATGTTGATAAATCAACACAAATTACTGTTTCGTCAAATAATGTTTCTTCTAAATATATCTATTTAACAGTAAAAAATACTGACGCTGAAAGTGGTGGCGGTAGTGGTAGCACAGATACCGATACTTATTTACCACTTGAAGATAGTAATGTTCGTAATTTAGTTCCTTATTTATCAACTTATTATATAAAACCAACAGTAGCTCCTAATGAAGAAATTATTTTAAATTACTTTGTTACTGATTATTATGGACGTAGCTATACTAATAATAGTAATTTTTACAATTACAAAATAATCGTAAAACGTGATGGAAAACCAGATATTGTTACAAAAAATGTTTCAGCGGGAGACCATTCAGTAAGTTTAGGTTCTTATAGTTCTGAAGGAACATATCACTTTTCTATTGTAGCAGTAGATCAATATGGACGTTACTCTCATGAATTATTTAATTATGTACGTGTTCAAAATTTAAAAATTCAAGACTCTTACACAATAACATCTTCTGATTTATCATCTTATGGTATTGTAATCAATAACGATAAAGAAGAAAGAGAATATGTAACAGTTAGTAGTGCGAACTTTGAAAAAATTGAAAATGATGATCAAAAAGCAACAGTTCAATCTGCTATTGATAATGCTTATAATAATGGCTCTGTTTCTAGTGGAAAATATAAAGTATTCATTCCAATGTTTGGTGCTTCAAGTGGAACAAACTATAAAGGAAAAACAAATGGATGGAAATGTTTAAAAGTAAAATATGGTAGTGGATTTGATGCAGCAACATATTTAAATCAATGTGCTACTAATAGACAAAATTTACAAAGATTAATTAATGATAAAGCAAACGCAGGATATAATAAAATTATTCTTCCTAATGCTACATATATGATTGATAATAACCCTATTGATGTTCCTAACGGAGTCACATTAGATTTAGGTGGATCTACAATTAAAATGTGTCCTATCACTGGCAATGGTGCTTTAATGGTGAGAATGACAGATTGTACGGATACACATTTATGTAATGGTATAATCGAAGGAGATTATTTTGCTCATGACTATGCTAACTCAACTTCTAACTCTGAATGGGTATCTGGAGTTGAAATGGGTGGTTCTTGTCGTTATTGTTCAATTCATGATTTAACAATTAAAAACATTACTGGTTATGGTTTACAAAATAGCATTTCAAGCGCATCACCTAATGGCAATACATTCTACGGTGCTATTAAAGTTGCAGATTTAGAACAAGGTGATATTGATAGAGAAACAGGACAAAATATTTCATGTTCATATCGTTTAAGAAGTGGAGTATCAAACATTTCAGCTTATCAAGGAAACTCAGAATTTATTTCTATGTCTATTCACTTAAATTATCAAGGTAATGAATTTAGTTCATGGAACTATTTCATGTACTTCTATGATAGTGGAAATAACTTTATTAAAGCAGTTAGTGCTTATCAATATCGTCAAGTTAAAATTCCACAAAATGCATACTACGTACGTATTGTAATTTTAGGTAAACGCTTAAAATCAAACTGGAATTTACATTATCAATTCTTTAGAGTTCCAACTCATTGTGAATTCAGAAACGTAACTATTGATAATGCACGTTGTGTTGGTATGGCACAAGGACAAATGAAAGACTTCCTAGTGCAAGATTGTATAATTACTAACTCAGGACAATCTAGTGCAACTTGCTCATACGATGCTGAAGATGGTTGGGATGGAATGCAAGATGTATTCTTTGAAAACTTTAGAATTTATGATTGTCCAAATAATGGTTTCTTAACTTGTGCAGGACATAACTTTGTCGTTAATAATATGAATTCTGATGCTATTTATATGTGGGAACGTATACGTTGGGCAGTTGTTAAAAACTCTACTTTCTCTAATGGATGTGTTATCCGCGGTGGAGGAGAAGAAAATATCGTTCAACATGGTGTAACTCGTTTCTATAATAATATTGTATTAGCTCCTGATTATGTCAATTATTTATTTATGAATGTTGCTAAAAATTGTACTTATCAAACAACTCCAAGAAATGGTATTATGATTGATAGTAGCGTAAATGGTAACTATGTATCTAGAGTAGTTTATAATAATGATTCTAATAATCAAATTATCGATGATATTGGAACAAAAACAGATAATATCGATTATGGAAATACAGGAGGAAACAATATTAGCGTAAGCAATGTTTCACTAAACTCATCGTCTTTATCTTTAAAAGTAGGAGAAACATTCCAATTAATAGCATATATTAGTCCATCAAACGCAACAAATCAATCTGTTTCATGGTCTACAAGTTCTAATAGTATTGCAACTGTTTCATCATCTGGTTTAGTTACAGCAAAAGGTTCTGGATATGTAACAATTACTGTAACAACAAGCGATGGTAATTATCAAGCACAATGTTCAATTAACGTATCATCTAGTACTAGTGATGGTGGTTCTACATCATATGAATTAACAGTTAGTTCTGCATATGAAATTACAAGTGGTGAAAATACATATATTACATATAGTGTTAATAATACATTACCTAATGATTGCACATATGAAATTAGAAGAAATGGTAACTATTGGTGTAATGCTACATTGGTATCAACAAATAGAGTAAACGCAAATACAAGCAATATTAGTACTGGTGTTTATGATAGCTTAACAATGATTGTCATAAGTAATGGTTCTGTTATTGCAACATCAAATACATTTACGTTAACAATTAACCAAGCAAATGTAACAGAGTCTGCTATTTTAAGTCCTGCATCTTGTCAAATTTATGTAGGCAATAATCAAACATTTACATTAGTAAATACTAATGCTACAATCAATAATTATTATATATCTAATGGTAAAGTTTCAATTTATGGTACAACTAGTACATCAATTACTGTAACGGCACAAGCTGTTGGTACTGACTATGTTAATGTCATCTTATCAGATGGAACTTCATTAAGTTCTTCAATTACTATTCAAGCTAATACGTCTGGTGGAGGTTCTACTGGAGGTGGTGGTTCAACTGGTGGAGATAATAGTGGAGGTTCATCTAGTGATAGTGAAACAGATGCAAATGGTCTAGTTATTATTAAATATCCTGCATTACAAAAACCAAAACCTACAACATGGTGTGCAATGGGTGATAGTATTACTGCAGGTACTGGAGCAGGTGGTTCATCATATTCATATGCTAATGTTTGTGCTAATTCTGCTGGTATCACTGCTATTCATAATCATGGTATTGCCGGAAGTTGTATTTGTGCAGGTTATAATACTGCATTAACAGAACCAGGTATTGAAACTGCATTCTGTAATCGTTTTGGCGAAATGAGTGCTTCTGCAGATTTAATTACAGTATTAGGTTCAGTAAACGACCATCGTGCTGATGTAAAAATTGGTTCGCCAACATCAACTGATAAAAACGATTTCTATGGTGCATTATATGTATTAATTACTGGATTAAAACAAAGATATCCTAATGGACGTATTGTATTTATTACTCCATTTAAAATTAGTGGATGGAATGGTAAAAACATGTATGGATTCTCATTACAAGATTTCCGTAATGCAATCGTAACTCAATGTAATAGATTCCAAATTGAAGTTGTTGATTTATTCTCTGAAGAGCAATTTAGTTGGCTTAAAGGTTTACATCAAGGTTGGTTCTATCCTTACGACTATTATCATCCAACTCCTGAAGGGCATCAAGCAATTGCTTCATGGTTAAAAGACCAATTATTCGGAGATGGAAGTTCAAGTGGTGGTACTGGTGGAACTACAACTACA
>JBGVIL010000099.1:0-17646 GCA_045123185.1 Bacilli bacterium
TCTTAAACTTACTAAAGTTTCTACACCAATCGGAACAAGTTTTAAATTAGCTTTAAAAAATGTTAATCATAAAAAGTTTAGATTTATTTTAATGACAATTATTTGTGCATTAAGTTTAGCATTCTTTAGTTTTACTATTGAATTAAATGATGATCCAATTCGTCAAAATGTTTATACATCTGTAGATAACAATTATCTATATGCCGATTTATTAGAAAAATCAGAATTACCTGATGACTTTGTTAAAAATTCAATTTATGATGATTATATTGGTACTCAATTACCAAATAATGCCTATGAAACAATTAAAGAAAAAATTCCTTCTTTAACAGTTCATGAATACAAAAACGTATCAATTAATTATGCAGATTATTCATCTCAAATTGACTCATTCTTTACAGGTGAATTATCTTACTTAACTAAGTTTGATTCAAGAAATAGTTACAAACTATTATATGGTAGAACTCCTCAAGAAGGAAAACAAGAAATAATGATTACAGACTTCATTGCTGAATCATTTATCCGTTTAAACTATTTACAAGAAGCAAAAAGTTATGCTGACTTCTTAGGTCGTTACATCACTATTGCAACTGATACTAACTATAAAATTGTTGGTATTATTGATACTAACTTCGAAAAATATACTCAATTCAGTAAGCTTGATATCATTGATGATACATCAAAATTAAATTATGCATTCTTCAATGAATACAAGATGATGAATACGTTATATTTAAACAATGATGATTTCATTAAAGAATCTAGTGTAATCAGTGAAAAGATTGATTTAACACAAGTTTCATTTGACGTTCAATTACGTCAAAAAACATCTTCAAGTATTAACAATAAAATTGTTGTGACTGATGATTTAGAAATTAAATCAGTAATCGATGACGAAAAAGATCCAAATACAGGAGCATACATAGCAAAACCAATTGGACGTACAGTTAATCATGAAAACTATGAAATTGTTGTTCCATATAATGTTTTAGTCGATTTATTCGGACTAACTTCAAGAGAGCCTACTTCTTACAATGAATTTAGACGTTCTTGGAATAGAATAGACAAATCAATTACATTATCTGTAACTAACAATGTTGGAGAAGTTGAAACAATTGAAGTTACTATTGTTGGTGTTACGCAATTAAATAGTAATTACATCTCAATATCAAATAAAGTAATGGAATTCTTATTCAAGAATATCTCAAATAGCTCATACTTACTTGCTGAAGTATCTCAATTTGAAGATGATGCATATCAACAATTCCAAACTGCTTATAAAGAAGGATATATTTTAGACTTATTCGCATATCGCTCTGATATTGATTCTTATGAAATATCACCATTTGTTAATTTACTTTCAAAAGCGGGATTATTTGTTTTTGCAGTATTTACAATTGGTATTTTATGGACAATTATCTCATTAGACATTGTTGACCAAAAGAAAGAAATCGGTACATTCCGTTCAATTGGTCTAAGTGGGTTTAGAGTATCGCTATTATTTATCTTCCAAACTTTAATAGTTTGTGTAGTATCTTATATCATCGCGTTATTCGTCGGTAATTACGCAATCAATCTGTTCAACTCGACCATTTATGATACGGAAAACATAATTCATCTATCAATGTATATGATGACTTATCGTTCACCAATATTCTTACTATTATTCTTACTTGTAATTACAAGTTTAGCTTTATTCTTACCTTTATATAAGATTATGTCTCAAAAGATTATTGATGTAATTAATGAAAGAGGAGAATTATAAAAAAATAGAGTTAATTTCTAATTGAAATTAACTCTTTTTTTATTTTCTAATAATATAGACACCCGGTTTATTAATAATGCATTCATTAATTACTAGATTTTTTAATCTACCATCAAAAATTAAAGTACCAGATTCTTTAATTTGAATTTCATCATAAGAATTTGTAACAATAACTTGATATGTTGAATCATCATCTAATAAAGTATACTCTAAATAATTATCAGACTGTTTATTAATTATTAGTCTTTTTTCAACTTCTTCTTTAGTTGTAAGTCTAAATGCTTTAATATTTTTTCTTAAAGTAATAATATCTTTCAAACTATTTACTACTTCCTGATATTCAGTAATTTTACTCCAATCAACTTTATTAATGGAAATAGATAAATTATAAGAATTATCAATGTTGTTTTTACTTCGTCCAAATTCAGTACCTAAATGAAGAAATGGAATTCCTTGACTAATCATAACTAGTTGTAATCCAAGTTTTAAATAATCTTGTCTTTTATCGAATGATAAATTTGATAAAGTCAATGACATTTGATCAAAAACGGTATAATTATCATGACATTCGATAAAGTTTATTGATTGACTAGGATTATATGATCCCTTAACTAAATAAGAAAGAGAATCAATTTTAATACTGCCTTCAGTTATTAAACCTTTTTCTAATGAGAATGGATTTCCTTTGATGATATTTCTAAAGTAATCATTAAAGTATCCATATTCTAATAATTGGTCTTTATTGAAGGCTAATTTATCTTTTGATAAACCAGTTTTCATCTCCCAACCTTCACCATATAAAATAATATTAGGATTCAGTTGTTTCAAACTGACTTGAATTTCTTTCATTGTTTCAATATCAATTAAACCCATTAAATCAAAACGATATCCATCAAAACCAAATTCATTAGTAAAATAATTTAGTGAATCAACAATTAAACGACGAACCATTAGTCTTTCAGTTGCAAGATCATTTCCACATCCTGATCCATTAGTCATATAATCTATATGATCAGTTCTAAATACATATCCTGGAACTAAAATATTTAAAGAAAATGTCTTCCAATCATAAACATGATTATAAACAACATCAAGATTTACTAATAAACCATTTTTGTGATATACATCAATCAATTCTTTTAATTCATTAATACTACAATATGGATCATCAGGTTTTGTTGAATACCAATTTGTTGGTGAAAAATATTCAACAGGGTTGTATCCCCAATTATACAATTTATCTGGATTTTTCTCATCAATTCCTGCAAAAGCATTTAACGGAAGTAATTGTACATGAGTAATACCTAATTGTTTAATATAATTTAAACCGATATTATCTGTTTCCATATAAGCTTTTCTGTAATAACTTTCATTCCCAGGAAGTAAATATCCAAAGTCTTTCAAATGCATTTCTAGTATAATACTATCAGTTAAATTCCCTGAAAATGATGGTTTTGAATATTTTTGTTGATAAGTATTATCTAAATCAATAACAAAATTATATTCCGAATTTGATGAACTTGATATTGCGTATGGATCTAAACATTTAACAAACAAATCGTTAATTCTAACCATATAGTAGTATGGTTCTTTATCTAAATCACCATAAACTTTAAATTTCCAAATACCATTCTTCGAATAGTTCAAATGATATTCTACTTTTAAATTAGGAAGGATAATAATAACCTCTTTCGCAGTCGGAGTCCACAATCTAAATTCAGTCCATTCCTTATTATATATAAAGCCTAATTTTTCTTTTGTAAAGTTTTTTTGTTCAAATAAAGGAGTTCTTGTAATTTTACCTAAATTAAGATGTAATTGTTCTTCTTCATTAATATAAATGTAATAATCAATATGTGTTTTTAAAACTGTCGAAACATTATATTCTAAGTGCCAATAGGAATTAACTTTCTTTTTTGAACTTAGTTCCATTTTTATTAATACAGGGTCACAAATATAAATGTTGTTAACATCAAATTTAGTTTCATTTTTTAGTATAACTTTAATCTTTTGGTAATCCTCTAAATAAGCTCCCTGCATATTATTCCTCTTCGTCACTTATTTGAGCATTCTTCTCACTATAACTAATAAGAATCATTGTTCCCATTATACTAAAGACGGTTGCGATAACACCAATTAATATCGCATTTTTAGTTGTAAATAAATCTAAATCAAGATTTGCATTTCCACTAGTAACATAAATAGATTGAGAGTAACGTTCAGTTCCACTATTACTATCAATATTGTATCTTAATACAATTTCAAATGTACCAATTTTACCACTATTTAAGTTAAATCTAAAATCATATTTATAATAAGGTTCACTAACAGTAGGACCAACCATTGAGTGTACAGGCACAAACTCTGGGTCACTAAATTTCTTATATGAATATACTAATTCTCCAGTACCATCATTTAAATTAGAATAAATCCATATTTCTAAGTTTTCTAATTCTTTTAGAGTTGTAAAATGTAAATCGATAGTTGTTTTTCCACGACCAGTAATATCAACAATTAAATTGTCAATATCAGTTGGTTCAACCTCTTCTGCCTTAACAAAAACAGAAGGAATAAATAATAAACTAATTAAAAGTAATAAAAAGCTAATTTTCTTCATGATGAACACGCTCCTTAATACTAGATAATTGTTTATTCAACATGTCAGTTTGACGTTTCTTTCGAATTAACAAGAATACAACGGTTATTGTTAATCCAATTATATTTAACAATAATGAAATTACTAAGAATAAAATATTGTCAAATACAAACCAACCATTAAAGAAACCAAATAAATAAATTAGAATTAATATTGTTAAGTAAGTAACAAATACTTGAATTGTGACTGTTACATTATTGATTTGATAAAATAATGTTAACAATATCGAAACTAAAAATAATATAGGTATTTGAATGTAAAAATGTGTCACGACAACTGATTTTTGGCCAAAAATTAATGCGCCAATAAGAATTTGTGCAAATAAAACATCAAAACATACAATCATAAAATTAGTTAAAAAACTAATCATTATCTTTTTGAATTTATTCATTATTTGTTACCTCCTTTCAACTTATTCTTGAATCCATTAGCATATAATCTTGAGATTATCATTTTTTCATTGTTATCTAATTCGGCTAAAATACGTCCATTAACGATTGATTTAATTTTACTAATCTTACTCAAATTCAAGATAGTTGTTCTTGAGGTTTGAATAAAAGTTGTTCTCATTAATAAATCATTAAGATCAGCGACTTTATAATCTACTTCGTAGACTTCTGATTCTAAATATGCATAAACATGATTTTCTACTGCCTCGAAATAATAAATGTCGTCTAATTTTAAGATAAATGTTTCACCATCTTTTTTACCTGTAATGTTTATCATTAACTTATTAATGGTATCTATAACATTTTCTATTTCTTTCGTGACTTCATGACATTTAATCTCGATTACTGGCTCAACATATTCTTGACCAGTAACGACCTTTACTTTCATAAAAATCCCTCTTTCCTTTATTTCTTAAATTTCAATCGATATGAACACTTTTTACACAAATCAAAATATGGCATTTGTGTAACTGCTTTTTGATATTTGTCCGAATGAATTATTTCGTCTAAATCATTAACAAAAATATTACCTATTGCTGTATCACCATTTGTATCTAAACAACATAAAACCACGGTACCATCTGCTAAAATACCTAATTGGTTTTTACCACCTAAACAAGGTGAGTTAATTTGTTCTTTTCCTTCAAGTGAAGGCCATTCAAACTTTTCAGCAATCGAATAGTGAACATAATTACTCAATAATTCACCATCTTTAAATACGGCTTGTGGAAATAACTTCGATAAGTGTTGTTCAATATCTTTACGAGAATCATTGTCTAATGCCCAATTTCTAAGATAAATATGAGTAGATTGATTCTTTTCTATAAATTTTCCAATATTTTCATAATAATTTAATTGATATTCAGCACTCATATTATGAACACTTTGTAATGAAATATTTATTTTTTTAACTGAACCATCAAGTAAATATTCATAATGATCAATAATTCCGATTCCATTAGTTGTAATTTTAACATTAATCTTATGATCAGTAAAACATCTTATAATTTCTTTTAAGTTATCATGTAATAATGGTTCACCTTTTACGTGTAAATAAACACTATGTGTATATGATTCCAGTTTTTTAGCAATTTCTTCTATTTCACTTAAAGACATTTGTCTAGTTTTTCTAGTTGTAGGTAAACAAAATGGACAACTTAAATTACATGAGTTTGTTATTTCAACATAAATTTGTTGATATTTAGGACGAGTATTTTTCATATCATTCACCATCTTGTATATTATACTATTTTTAGCACTTTTTTTCAATACAAAATAAAATAAATTATCTTATTTAAAATAAAAAAGTCATCAATCTTAAAATTAAAATTGGTGACTTTTATTTAATATTTATTGACTTTAAATATTTTTTTAAGTGACGTCGACGTTTAAAGATTAAAACCTCTTTTTCTAATTTATATTCATTAATTTTATTAAGAATAATTGGTCTAGCATTTTTCCTAAAATTCCAAACCCATTTGAAAAAGCTTTTATCAATCTTTTCCGGACATCCTTCTGCGATAGTATCTCTAGGTTTATTACGATATTCAAAATATCTTTTGTATATTCCATAAATTGCGGTTCTTCTTGGATAATCTAAATAGATTACTGTATCACAATCTTTTAATCGCATATCTAATGTATCACGATAATTACCATCTAAAATCCAAGCATCTTTTTTTATCATTTCTATTTGTTTTTCTAAAAATATTTGTGAATCTTCTTCTTTCCAATTTGCTTTCCAGTAAATTGTGTCTAAATGTAAAACAGGTATATTTAATTGTGAACCTAACTTTTTTGCTAATGTTGATTTCCCACAACCTGCACAACCAAGTATAACAATTTTTTTCATATTATTTGTTGTTTGCATAAAGTTCCATTAATCCTTCAATTAGTAAATCTGGACAATATTCAAAATCAACATCAAGAACATCTAAAATATATGGAGCGTTTCCGCCAGTTAATAATACTTTACATTCACCAATTTGTTGTTTGATTTTATTAATCATGCCTTCAATCATCGATGAAGTTCCATATATCATACCACTTTGAATACATGTTAAAGTTGAGTTCCCAATTACATTATCAGGTGTTTCAATTGGAACTTGTTGAAGTTTTTCTGCATCTTTAAATAAGCTTTTCATTGAAGATTTAAATCCGGGAGAAATTGATCCACCTAAAAAATCATTTTCTTTAACAACTAATATTTTATTAGCTGTACCTAAATCAACTATAATTTTATTGCCAGGATATTTTTTACATGCAGCAATACTTGATATTAATAGATCAGATCCTAATTCAATAGGATTTTCAATAGTAATATTAATATTATGAGACAATTCATTATGTACAAAGATTATTTTGGTATTATATATTTTATTTAAAGTATTTTCTAAACGCGTATTAATTGAAGGGACAACTGATGAAATAATAATTCCTTCAAGTATTATTTGTCCAATATTTGATAAAAAATATTCTTCATAATATTTATTAGGTTGTAAATAATCTGTATCAAGTTTATATCGTTTTACAATCGTTTGATTTTCACAAACTGCAATACTAATTGTAGTATTACCAACATCTAAACATAAATACATATGTTTACCTCCATCTTATATATTTAACGTGTAAGATTAATTCGATCTTCTTTTTGTACAATATTATTCTTACGTTGATTATCTCTTATTATTGACTCGAATGTTCTACGATAATCATAATTTGGTTTATTTTGAATACGATTAACAATAGTATTTGGTTTATTATTTACTGGAATTTCAGTTCTTCCAATTTGATTACCATTTCTATCTCTTTCAATAATAACTAGTTTAAGTTTTTTATCCATTTCTTTCATAAATAAACTCCTATCTGATTTTTATATATTATATCATATTAATAATTTTTTTAGTTGTTTTTGTATAATAAGTTCAACAATTTGACTGAAATTCAAAAAAATGATAAAATATACCGGTGAGGTACTATTTATGATTAAAATTATTGTAGATTGTTTCGGTGGCGATCGTAGTCCGATGGTCAATGTTGAAGGTGCAGTTCTTGCGTTAGAAAAAAATAATGATATTGAACTTATCTTAGCAGGTGATGAAACAATAATTAAAGAAGAATTAAAAAAATATTCATACGACGAAAACAGAATTAGTTTTTTACACGCTCCTGATGTAATTAGCTGTAACGATACTCCAACAATGGCAATTCGTCAAATGAAGGAAAGTTCATTAGTTAAATCATTAGAACTTCTTCATAGCGATGAATCAGTTAAGGCATTAGTAAGTATCGGTTCTACTGGAGCAGTACTTGCTGGTGCAGTAATGAAAGTAGGAAGAATTAAAGGCGTTAAACGTCCAGCCTTCTGTCCTATTTGTCCAACAATGAACCGTAGTATCGTTGGTGTTTGTGATAGTGGAGCAAATGTTGATTGTGAACCATATTACTTACAACAATTTGCATTAATGGGTAACCTTTATATGCAAAAATGTTATAACATTGAAAAACCACGTGTAGCATTATTAAATATCGGTACTGAAGAAGAAAAAGGTGATGCTCTTCGCAAAGAAACATATCAACTTCTAAAAAATACTCCTTCGATTAACTTTGTTGGAAATATGGAAAGTCGTGACTTATTAAGTGGTGATTACGACTTAGTTGTATGTGATGGTTTCAGTGGTAACGTATTAATTAAATCAACTGAAGGTACAGCATTAGAATTATTGAAACTACTAAAAAAATCTTTCACATCAAGTTTTAAAAATAAAATGGGCGCGTTACTTCTTAAGAAAAGTGTTATGGAAATAAAAGACTTTATGGACTATAACAACTATGGTGGTGGAGTAATGTTAGGTGTTAAAAAGATTATTATTAAAGGTCATGGTAGTAGTAAAACAAATGCTATCTATAACTGTATTCAACAAGCATATACATTAGAAAAGAATGGAATCTGCCAAGCTATTGAAGAAGAAATTTCAAAAATGGAAATGCCAAATTAAAAACTTCTAGGAATAATCCTAGAAGTTTTTTTCTTTAAATAAATAACTAATTATCTTACATACTTCTTCTAATAAATGTTGATCCTGAACTGTAAAATTTTCAAAACCATCACTATCTAAATCTAATACACCATAACATTTATTATCTTTGATAATAGGAATAACAATTTCGGAATTTGTTGAACTTGAACAAGCAATATGGCCTGGAAAAGCATGAACATTTGGAACTAATTGACTTTGTTTTAATATTGCACTTGTTCCACATACTCCTTTTCCAAAGGGTATAGTTGTACAAGCAACATTGCCTTGATATGGTCCTAAATACAAAGTATCAAATTCCTCGTTTGATAAATAAAATCCACACCAAGATACATTTTCTAAGGACTGATATATCAAACTTGAAATATTACTTAAATTAGAAATTAGTGGAACTTCTTCATCAATGATTAATTTAATATTGTTTATTAATTCTTCTTTTTTATAAATAACTATTTTATCCATGATTAGAATGTAGGTTTTACTGCACCTTTAAATTCACTATTGATGTAATCTGCAATTTCTTTAGAACGTAAAACTTTTAGAAGAGCAAGAATTTTAGGGTTATTTTGATCTCCATTTCTAACTGCCACAATATTTGCATAAACAGTTGCAGCAGCACCATTTACATCTTCAGTTGCTAAGGCTGTTGAAATACTAATTCCTGCAGCAAGAGCATAGTTTCCATTGATAACTGCTAAAGTACCTTTTTCACTATATCTTAATGATGAAGAGATATTTTCTGCAGCAAGTTCAGTAATTTCAAAACCATTGAAATTAGTTATATCTTTTTGAGTAATATCGCCAGCTGGATCAACATCAGAACGTAAAGTAATTAATCCTGCTTGTTGTAATAAAAGTAATGCACGTGAACGATTTGAACCATCATTCGGAATTAAAATCTTCTTAATAGCTTGTGATAAACTTGTAATTTCATTACCATATAAACCAAACGGTTCATAGTGAATTGCACCAACTGATACTAAATCAGTGCCATTATTTTGATTATATAAATTTAAGAAAGGCAAATGTTGGAAATAATTTGCATCAAGTGCACCTTGAGCTAATGATGTATTTGGAATTGTGTAATCATCAATCTTTTTTATTTCTAACTCATAACCCAATTCTTTTAATAAAGGTTTTGCTTGTTCTAAGATTTTTGCATGTGGTGTTGATGAAGCACCCACTACAATTACGTTTTCATCATTCTTTTTGCATGATGCAATTGATAAACTTAAAATACTAATTAAAATAAATAAAAATACTCTTTTCATAATAATCTCCTTTATCTAATTCTTTTATCAATCTTTTTGGAAATAAATGTTCCAAATTCTTGAATTAACTGTACAATTATAACTAAGATAATAACACAAGTCCAAACTATTAGATAGTTACTTGCTTTATGTCCATTATCAATAGCTACTTGTCCTAAACCTTCTGCTCCAATACTACCAGCCATAGCTGTATAACCAATAATTGTTACAATACAAATAATAAATCCATTAACTAAACTTGGTGTTGCCTCAGGAAGTAATACCTTCCAAATAATTTGGAATGTGTTTGCACCCATAGCTTCCGCTGCTTCAATCACTCCACGATTTACTTCATTTAAACTTTGTTCAACAACTCTTGCAATATAAGGTGCTGATGCAATAATTAATGTTAAAATCATAGGTGAATTACCAACACTTGTTCCAATAATTGAATAAGTAAATGGCATTAACGCAACAATTAAAATAACAAATGGTATACTTCTTAAAATATTCACAATAAATCCAAGTATTTTATTTAATACAGGCATAGGTTTAATACCTTTATTTGACGTAATATATAATACTATTCCAATGATTAAACCAATAATATATGCAACAGCAGTTGCAATTAAAGTCATATAAATAGTAACAAATATAGCTTCTAAGAAAGTATTATCTTGCCAAAGTTCAGTGAATTGCTGAATATTTCGATCACTAAAAATTTTATTATTCATTATACTTCCTCCTTATATTCTATATTATGTTCATTTAAATATGCAATAATTTTTTGTTTTTCTTTAACATCTTCTGAGATTTGAATCAACATTTCTCCTTTAACTTTACCATCATAATCATTAATTTGTGCATCTAAAATATTAATTGGTGTGTTACATTGTAAAATCATATTTGACACAATTGGTTCATAAGATGAAACGTTGTCAAATATAAGTCTTATTTTTTCACGATTGACAATTTTATCAACGATTCTTGTATTTCCAAAGATTAATTCTTTACCAATTTCCGTTTTTGGACTAACAAAAATATCTTCAACATTACCAATTTCACCAATGTTACTTTTATCGATAATTGCAACTCTATCACATAATTGTTCAATTACTTTCATCTCATGTGTTATAACTATTATTGTTATTCCATATTCGCGATTAATCTTTTTTAATAATTCAAGAATTGTTTGGGTAGTGTTAGGATCAAGAGCGCTTGTAGCTTCATCTGATAAAATAACATCCGGATTAGTAGTTAATGCTCTAGCAATCGCAACTCTTTGTTTTTCACCACCACTTAATTGAGATGGATAATTATTAATTTTATTTTCAAGTCCTACTAATCTTAATAATTCTATTGCTTTTTCTTTCGCAGTAGTTTTATCTACTTTATTAATTTCTAATGGAAATAAAACATTTTGTAAAACAGTCTTTTGTTCTAAAAGATTAAAGTTTTGAAAAATCATTCCAATTTTAGTACGCATTTTCAAAAGTTCTTTTTTAGTTACTTTTGTAATATCAACACCATTAATATAAATTTCGCCATTAGTAGGTTTTTCTAGTAAATTAATACAACGAATTAGTGTTGACTTACCTGCACCTGACAATCCAATGATACCAAAAATTTCTCCATCTTTAATTTCCAAATTGATATTTTTCAAAGCAACAGTGTCACCTTTTGAACTAGTATAGATTTTATCTAAATTTGAAATCTTAATCATACTTATTCCTCCAATAAAAAAACTCGTCCCTTTAACCAAAGGACGAGATAAATATCACGTGTTACCACCTTATTTCACAAATACATCACCATATTTGCCTTAACGAGTACAAACATACTCTTACACTATAACGGGTGTACCCGGCACTACTTAAATATTCGGCAGCACAACTCCAAGACCATCTTCATATAAAACTCCATATTCACTTCCACCACACGTGAACTCTCTATAATTTCATTTTATATTACTCTTCTCTTCAATGTTTTTTATGATAAATTGATTATATCAATTTTTTCTTATTTTAACAAGATATTTAATAATTTATTTTTTGACAAATAAAATATAATATATTATAATGTTGTATATAATATTATAATAATAAGGAGAACATTATGAGACTAAAAGCATTTGATTATCGTTATAATGCAAACAAGGCCCTTGAAGGTAAAAAAATCTTTGCAGTACTTGTTACAATTGTATTTCAAATTCTAACAGGATTATTTTCATCTGTAGTTAGTTTTTTTCTAACCAAATATATCGGAGAAATTATATTTTTTGATAGAGTAATAATTTTTATTTCATGTATGAGCATAGTTTATGCTTTATTCTTTGTTTCACCACTTAGTTACGGTTTTGTATCTATTTCTAAAAAAATCTATCGAAACCAAAAAGCTAATGTGGGTGATTTATTTGACGGATTTAGTAATTATCGTAGAGTATTTACCTTAAATTTACTTTTATCAGTTAAAACTTTTTTATGGACTATACTTTTTTATATTCCTGGTATTATTAAAGCTTATGCTTATAGTATGAGTAATTATATTTTAGATGATAATCCTAATATGAGTCCAAAAGATGCAATTGCGATGTCTGTTAAATTAATGAAAGGGAATAAATTTAGATTATTCTGTTTACAGTTTAGTTTCATTGGTTGGATCTTTTTATCATTTTTAACATGTGGTATTTTAATATTCTATGTAACACCATACATGCAAGTTGCACAAGCGGCTTTTTACGATGATTTAATTGAAAATCAAACAACTCCAGAATTAGAGTAAAATAAAAAGGCATTTAAAATGCCTTTTTTATTTTACAAATATTCTTTAATTGACTTACCATTTATTTTTGGTGTTGCAATAAAGCCAATAGTTCCTGGTCCACAGTGTGCACAAACATTAATAGGAATAATACCTCTAATAACATCATTTTTTTCATTTAATGATTCAATATAGTGAACTAATTTATCGACAACAGCTTCGTTTGCATCAAATGAAACAATTGTATAATCATATTTGTTTGATGGATATTCTGATTGAACCATTTCAATTTTTTCAATAATAGCCTTTTGCATATTTCTTGTTGTCTTATCTTTAACTAATTCGCCATCTTTTAAAGTAATGATTGGTTTTAATCCGATTGTATTACCAATAACTGCAGTTGCAAAGTTTACTCTTCCACCATTACGAAGTGTAGTTAAATCTTTTGGAACAAATGCTAAATAGTAATCTGGTTTTCTATTTTCAATTTCTGCTAAAATTTTATGAATTTCAGTCCCTTTAGAAAGTTCATCAATTGTATATAATACATGTGAAAGCATTAATGATGAAACTGAATATGAGTCAACAACTATAACTTTATCGTCAAAATAATTCTTAGATACATTTGCGAATAAATCGTACATTGAAGAAAGTTTACTAGAAATTGTAAAGTGAATGATCTTATCATATCCTTCTTCAAATAGTTTTTCAAAATAATTAATTACTTCCCCTAGTGGTGGTGTAGAAGTCTTAACTGATTTGTTAGCGTCCATTTCTTGTTTTAATTGTTCTTGATTAATAGTGACACCATCTAAATATTCTTTTCCATCGATTATTACATTTAATGGGAATACACTAATATTATTTTTTACTAGTACATCTTGAGTTACTAAACAAGATGTGTCCGCTGATACTTTTATTTTCATATTTTTCTCCTCTATTCTGCTTTATCGAAAAAAGCTATACCAAATGATCCTGGACCAATATGAGAACCTATTGTACTTCCAAGAACATATTTGTTCACAGTTACCCCTTCTTTAAACATATGTTTACTATTTTCAAAATATTTTTGTAACAATGAATCTTCATTCCCTGAATAGATTACACCATTTGGCATGTCATAATTAAATCCACCTAATTTATCAATTTGATTATTAACAAATTTACATGCCTTTTTTACACCAACAGTTTTACCAATAATACGTACTTCTCCATCAATAACAGAAGCTATTGGTTTAATAGACAATAGTTCACCTGCAAATGCAGCTGCAGCAGAGACTCTACCGCCTTTCTTTAAATACTCTAAAGTATTAACAATTGCTAAATAATTAATTTTATATTTATCTTCTTCTAATCTTTCATAAATCTCTTGTGCTTTTAAACCTTGATCAATAAGATTTTTTGCATGTAAGCATAATAATCTTTCACCAAGCGAAGCATTTAAACTATCAACAACATAAACATTATCAAATGATTGTTTTGCATTTAAAGCACTTAAATATGTTCCGGATAACTTTGATGACATAGTAATAACAATTAGTTCACTACCATCTTCTGTAAGTTCTTTAAACGCATTTTTAAATCTTGCAGGAATAATTTGGCTAGTTTTAGGGAATTCTTGAGTTTCTAACAATTCATAAAACTCATTTGCTAGTAGTTCATCACCATCAAGATAATCTTTAGTACCAAAAGTAATAATTTCAGATATAAAATGCATACCTAATGTCTCTGCTTCTTTTTTTGTTATATCTGATGCTGAATCAATTAGCAACTTTATAGCCATTTTGTACTCCTTCTTAATTTAATATGTAAAAGTATACCATAATTTTCTTAATTTGTCAAAATATTAAGTCCATCCTGATATTTAAATAGCAATATTTTTTTCTTTCAAATAATCTTCTAATACTTTTGCTGCATTGTATACGATTAAGCCACATGGTCTTTTTTCGTAGTATTCTTTAGTTCTTGGATCTGGATTACCACCTATTTCGACCATAACATTAGGTTTTGAAAGTAACTCTTCACAAATAATTGTATGATGAACTTCTTTAAAACGATTGACTAATTCTCTAGTTATTTCATACATTTCAATTTTATTTTCATTACTATTAATACCTTTTCCAAGAATTAATCCTGCAACTATTGCCATTCCACTAATTGCACCACACGTTAAACGAAGTCTTCCAAGACCTCCACCAAGTGGTAATGTTAATTTTGTCATGCTTTCTTCATCAATATTAGTTAGATCTCTAAATGCTAATGCAACCGCTTGGCTACATGCATATCCTTTTTCAAAATAATCTCTTGCAATTTCTGCTCTTGTCATATTATGTACCTCTTTGTAATATTATACCAAATTTTTATATAAAAATCTACTAAACGTATTATTTACTAAAATTATTTGATTAAATTTTTGTAATGTGATATACTTATTATAACAAATAAGAATAAGGTGAAATTATGAATTACTATTTAGGTTTAGATGTTGGCGGAACAGCCGTAAAAATGGGCTTATTCAATGAATTAGACCAAATGATTGACAAAACTAACTTTCCAACTAGAACTGTTCAATACTTAGTAGATGACATTTATCAAAACATCGTTAAATTATTCCAAAAACATAAAATATCTCTTGATGTTTTAAAAGGTATCGGTATTGGTTTCCCTGGACATGTAGATGGAGAAACTGGGGTAGTTGTTTACTCTAATAATTTAGTTGCACACAATTTTGATATTGTTGGTAAACTAAAAGAAAAAATCAACACTTATATTCGTATTTCAAATGATGCAAATGTTGCAGCACTTGGTGAATATCATTTTGGAAAAGGTAAAGAATTTGAAAATATTGTCTTTGTAACATTAGGAACTGGTGTTGGTGGTGGAATCATCATTGATGGCAAAATGTTAGAAGGTAAAAATGGAGCTGGTGCTGAAATTGGACATATGGTTATTTCCACTAATGGTCAACTATGTAGTTGTGGTAGACGTGGATGTTTTGAAACATATGCTTCTGCTACTGCATTAATTCGTAATGCACGAGTTGCAATGATTAACAATCCTAATAGTTTATTATGGGAAACAGCAAAAAGTCCCGAATTATTAGATGGAATGTCTTTCTTTGAAGCATTAGAAAAAAATGATAAAGTTGCAGGTGTTATTTTTGAAGAATACATTGAAGTTCTTGCAGAAGGATTAACAAATCTCGCAAATATTTTTAGACCTGATGCATTAATTCTGGGTGGAGGAATTAGTTATCGCGGTGATATTTTAATGGAACCATTACAAAAGAGATTAGAAAAAATGATCTATGGTGGTCAATGGAACGCAAGAGTTGAATTAATGATTTCAGAATTAAAAAATGATGCTGGTATCTATGGTGCTTATGCAATGTGTACAAAACACAAAAAGGTTAAAGGAAATTAATCCTTTGACCTTTTTTTGCATTGTCATCTTATCTAATAAAAAAAGATCTTCTTTAAAGAAGACCAATAGATTTCAAAAAAATGTGTCATTACGACAAAAAGTTTCTTAGTTTAGAATCTCCTTACAATATTCTTTTAACTCAGGAATACTTTCATTTGCTGTATTCCAAACAATTTCTAAATTAATGGTATCATATCCATGTACTATTCTATTTCTCATCCCTATTATTTGTTTCCATGGTATCTTATTATACTCTTTTAATAATTCTACTGATAATCCATTAGCTAGTTCGCCTATTTGAAATAAATTAAAACATACAACCTCTTTAATATCATCATTTAAAGAAAAATCAGTTTCACTAATATTTGATACTTTTTAAATAACTCGATTACATCTTTTAATAATTTGTAATAATATACCTTTATCTTTAACCCCTAACATAACTTAATCATATCCTCCATTATTTGTTTTTTAAAATATTCATCAATATAAGATGAATCAAATAGAATATCAACTTTTTTGTTTAAAGCTTCTTCTAATTCATCTTCAAGTAGTCCTTGATCTATAAATGTTCTAATATTACCTTTATTACAATAAATATCAATATCACTAGATTCTTTTGCTTCACCTCTAGCATATGATCCGAAAAGATAAATTTCAGTTATTCCGTATTTATTTAGAATTGGTTTAATGATATTCTTTATTTCTTTAATTGTATAAATGGAATTATTTATATCGCTATTAATTAAAGATACAATATAACCGTTTCTATTTTCAATATTGTCTAAATGATTAATAATGTTAATCTCTGTTTTTTTAACTCTAAATTGGTACATCTTATAATTATTTTTATTAAAGTTTGAAATGTATTCAGTTTTATTAAATGGCATAATATCACCTCTTCTATACATATGATATCATATGTTTTTAAATATGTCAAATTATTAATATATTAATATTATATGTAATAATAATTACATTTATAATTTAAAAGACCAGACTATAATCTGGTCATGCTTACTTATCATTATATCTCGAGTATAAATTTTTTTGATCAATAAATAGGAATTTGTCAATATCGATTACCATACAAAACTTTCGCTTTTTCGGTATAATTCTTTACAAACTCAGTCTTTTCGTTTGTATAAGCATCCCTGTTATGTTCATACTTTTTCCATAAATTTAATTTCAAATCTTCGTAGTCCTTGGCTACATCCGAATGCTCTATGAGATAATCCCTGAAATACAATTCGCTGTTATCTCCTGCATATCTCAAGTGCAAATGAAATACTCTCTTGGCAAATCC
>JBGVIL010000100.1:0-2362 GCA_045123185.1 Bacilli bacterium
TTATTTAATACTTCTTCAGCAGTTAATTCTCTAGTATATATTTTACACATATATAAATTACCTTTAAAGAAGTTGTTTTGATAATTATAGTTACCACCAATAACAACACGTGGATTAATAGTAGAGATACCCTCAGAAAGAGTAATATCTTCATTTAAAGTACCGTCTACATAAGTTAATAATTGATTAGTTTTCTTAACCATAACAACGTGATGTTTTGTATTAAAATCAACATTAGATGCTGTTGCTTTTGTTCCAGATACGCTACCACAATTGACAGAAATGTCTTCATTTCCACTAACACAATTTACTCTGTATACTATTCTGCCTGGAGATTCTGTACCCATACCAATTATAGATTGCGAAGTACTATCCGTTTTAGTGCTTTCTAATACAAATTCGAATGTGAAAACACCGTCAGCAGTTGAAATTGGTTGTAAAGTTTCATTAATTAAATAACTATTTGTTCCATTAAAATTAATAATACCGTTTGTACTATCTAATGTAATATTATTAGCTGTGAAATCATTTCCATTTCCACTTAAATCTTTAATTGTTGATGTTGTATTTTCAGAATTAGAACCATCTAAATAGAATAATAAATTAGTTTCGTCTGGAGTTTCAGGAGTACTAATTATAATAGGAGTAGTATTTATTCTATATTGTGCCAATGGTAAATATTTATTATCAACAAAATTAATTCCTTTTAATATAATATAATCTTGATAAACATCCATCACATATCCTTCAGAAGAACCATAATTAGTATATGTGTTTGCACTTGTATCTGCTGTTGACGTATCGTTTGCCCTAGGTTTAGCGCAACTTGGAATATGAACACGATGGCATAACGAATCAGTTCTTTCTGAACAGTTAGCATTATTTCCTAAACGTTGTAATATAAATTCAAGGTGAGAATGTCCAGTAAATAAAATAACATTACGATATTTTGCCATTAAATTTCTAAATATTTTTCCTGGTTGTCCTTCAACGTTTCCCATGGACTGATAAGGATATAAACCATTTATATTACCAGTAGGTTCTACGAACACGTGTTCAAATAAAAATACACGTCTATTTTTATAATATTCTAATCTATTTTCTAACCAATTTAATTGTTCAGTACTAAATAAATCTAAGTTGTAACTTTCATCTTTCATTCCCATAAATAAATATATATCTCCGCCAATTTCTTTTTCAAAATATACACCATTAGGCTCAACCAAATTCCAATTTGCAACGCTATAATCTCTACAATCATGATTTCCTCTTGCTATATACATTGGAATTGTTGTTGAATTTTTAACTTCTATGAATTTTTCAACCTCAGCTTGAGTACCATCAACAACTGTATCCCCACTACAACAAATAGCTGTAACATTTTCGGTTTCAAATCTAGATAATGCATTTTGCAAATCGGAAACAGAATTACTTTCGTCATCCGTTACGTCAATATGAATATCACTTAACAATCCGATACTATATAATTTATTATCAGTATTTAGTTTGTTTGATGTGATATTATAAGTTGCTTTTATTACTCCATTTTTCATTGCGACAATTCTTGTTGCTTCTTTTGGAATAATATTCGTTGAAATAAATTCGTATGTTTTTACCGTATTCCCACTTAATGTAAAGGAGGCAATATCTTTATAATCACTTAATTTACCACTTGCATTACCCCAACAAATATTATAAGTTCCATCATTTGTTGTATCATCAGATGATAAAGCGATTGAACCATAAGCGTATCCACTTGCCTCATTTGAAAAAGAATATGATAGTCTTAATGAGTCTAATGAGTCATGATATCCAAAAATAATTTCATTGTTTATTTTTGCAAGTATTATATTAAATCCATTTATCTTAATTTGACCTATATTAGAACCATTCATTTTTAACATATATCAAACACCTTCTTCTGCAATTACTATTGAACAAGTCCAATTACTAAATAACATTAGTCTTTTTGCTTGTACTTTTACTTTATATTTTGTATAAGTAGTTCCTGGTGTAAATGTATATTTATCATATATTCCACTAGCATCTCTTTCAACATTGTCAATTAAATTTATAAGTGAATCAGATGAATCATAGCCGAGCAATGTTACCGAAGTGATAATATTATCGACTTCAGAAATCCTATTACTATTATCAAATGAACCACTTACATTAGTAAATTGTAGATAATATGTTTTATCAGCTTCTAAAGTCATATTAAATTGTTCTGTTTCTCCCCAAACAGAAGAACTACTATTGCTTCCGTTTATAACCATGTTTTGTCCTTCAAATGTTATTATAAAACCGCTTGAGGTTGTTGAATTTTCTTGACTTGGATATAAGTTTGTAACAGTTGGTTCTG
>JBGVIL010000101.1:0-5963 GCA_045123185.1 Bacilli bacterium
TTATTAAAACAACACATAGGTGGATATTTAATATCACGTTCAGTATCAAATGTATACTCACCTAACGCATCTAATACAGCTAAACCAAGACCAGCTATATCCATTACTATATAATCACAATCACCATCAAAATATAATTGTTTTAATCTTAATGCAATAGCTTTTGCAGTACCACCATTAATAGCTTCACTATATCTTACTTCACTTATATACTTATCTCCTTTTGGTATAGATACTGAATAATGAATAACAGTATTGTCGTTTTTATCTCCTTGTGCTAAGGCTATATCGCAACCTAAAACTCTAAGTTCTTGTTTGCTAGTTCTATCTTCTTTCCAAGATATATTTCTTTTTCCTTTTTCGGCTATATATTCTATATCAGTAGGAGGATACCAAGGTTTAACAATAGTTCTATTATTGATGATATCAGAAGGTTTAATATAAGCACCTTCACCTAAGTCATAGAACATAGCACTATATTCCATAAGGAAGGCTTCTTCACTTAGGTTAGGGTCATTCATAATTTCATCTAATCTCTTTTGTGTCATTAAACCATATTTTAAAGCTATATTATAAGGTAAATTACAAACAAATGACGATTCACCTATAAGCATTTTTTCTACATAATCTTTATATAAATCATAACTCCAATGGTCGGCATCACTTTTGTTATCGTAAAGGCTTTTTATCCTCTACTTCTTATGGTTTCCCATAAGGTCGGCATATATTTTTACCCTCTTATTATTTATAGTGGGTATCGAACACTCTTGGATTCATTATATTCTTACAATAAAAAGAACCTATTGTAAGGTTCAGAATCTATGCTCTACGGTTCTGAATACTTTTTAATTTATTCAGTTACCTCGGTATTGGCTTATTTTAAAATATTGGATAATATATTTTCTATTTCTGTATTTTCATCGTATCTTATCCTAATTAATAAGATATTATTATCTTTACAATATTGGTCTTTCATTTTATCGTGTTCAACAGTTTTAACAAAATGTTTATATCCACTAGAAAATCCATTAGGTCTAAAATGTTGTTGTCCATCATATTCGATACAACAATTATATTTAGGTAAATAAAAATCGAATGGTAATGTTTTTATATCTTTGCAATTTGCAAATCTATATTCTTTTATATATTCGATATTATTTTTATCCAAATAATTAGTGATTGTTTTTACACCAAAACTTTCAGATGAATGACATTTAGGACATTTCACACATTTATTTTGTTCTATATTAAAATATCTTTTAGTAAATATGCAACCACATTCGTGTTCTATTATTATTTCATTACCATTCTCACATTTTAGAACTTTAAATTCATTGCTATATTTTGCTACTAATTCAGTTGCTCTTTCTTTATCCCATTTTTTACAATCACTTTCACATTTAGGACATTTTATACCTCTAGTATTTATTGTATGATAATTTCTTGTAAATTTTTCATTGCAATTTTTACAAATTATATGAACTTCTGTTCTTTGTTTGCCTATATATTCAAATGGTAATATTTCAAATCTTTCTCCAATTTTATTATATATTGAATTATATGCCTCTTCATACGTTTTCGTATTTTTCTTATTAACCATTTTTCTTGAACAATCATTACATTGAATTATTTCTTTTTTCTTTATATCTGCATAATTACATTCAAAAATTTTACCACATGAACATTGAAGTTTTAATTTTTCTCTAACATTTTTATATTCTGTTGATAATAATTTACAATCAGAATTTGTTTCAATATATTCTTTAACTTCATTAATAGTAAGTCTTTTAGTCATTTATATCAACTCCTTTACTATTAATATATGTTTTAATCATTTATTTGTTCCAATATTTTAAAACTTAGCTTTCACCGATTTTGCTCGATTTCAGTTACAAGCACCTATAATTTACTTATAACTAGGCATTTAAATTTTACCAAGCCGAACTAGCGTATATTTGTTTATTTTCTTCTTGTAAATAAGCATATTTAGGATTTTGTAAATATTTAGGTTGTCTTACAACTTGTAGGAAAGGTTGTAATATCTTAGTTAATGTATCAAATCCATTTTTAATTTGAACATATTCGTCTACTACTAATATATGAGCCCTTTTACCTCTTGTATTCTCTGAAGCATTTATAGCTATTATCGTAGAGCCATTTTTAAATTTTACATATGATTCATTTGTTCCTATTTTAATTTCTCTAGGATTTATTTCCTTTCTTAAATTAGGAGACATATTCATAAGCTCGTTTACTATTTTTTCTCTTATTAAGTTACGAGATTGTTCTTTAGTTTCACATGAAACGATAACTTTTTGCCCTGGATATAAAATACATCTACAACAACAATAAAGAGCAATTAACCAAGACTTACCTAATCCCCTTGTAGTTATTAAACATGATTTAAGATTTTTTTCTATCATATATAATAAAACAACCTGAAATGGTTTCAATTGAATTTCTAAATAATCCGCTACAAATCTATGAACGTTTTGTCTATAAAACGAAGTCCATATTTTAACTCCCTCATCTAATCTTTCCCTTTTATTAGGTGATAATCCTTCTCTTTTTTTTACTTGTGTTAACATTACTTATCACCTTTTTTCTTACGTTTTAAAGACTTAGTATCTAATTTCATAGCTCGTGCAAATGGTTCTCTAAAATCTTCTTTCCAAGATTCATATATACCATCATAATCATTATATCTTTCATCTGTTAAAATAGGTTCATAATCTTCTATTTGCTTTATGAACGTACCAAAACATACATTTTCATCTTCGCTATTATCTATTTGTGCTATCTTCATTTTACAATCGCCCATTAATTTAGAATTCGATTCTTGTAATGTTTTTATTTTAGTAAAATTAGGATTAGCTTTTTCTCTTTCCTTTTTAATATCTAAAAAATTAAGTGCTATTTGTTCATAAGTCCATAATGAAGAAGGGTTTCGATTATCGTATGTGTTACACATAGTTTCATATTTTTCTTGTAAAAATAAATAATCTTCATTAGGACGACCTTCTCCCCATTGCGCAATTAATTCTTTAGTTATTAGTATAGGTTCTTTTATATCTATATCTTCTAATTCAAATCGTTCAAATTCATCTTGGTCTATATCCCAAATGTTAAATGGTGGAGAATCTTTAGCTGTCTTACCTTTAAATTGGACTAAATTTATATTACTCATATAAGATTTGAGTATATGTTTATCTGTATTATAAGTATCTATTAAAGCTCTTTTACAAAGTTTTAAATCAAAGTAAATATCTAATGTAAATAAAGTTTTATAAAGAGCCTTTTCTTCATTTTTATAATATTGAAGATTATCTTCGTATATCTTTATAACACAATCTTTACATATAGGTAACTTGCCATCTGCTTTATATAATTCACTTTGAGATTTATAGAATTCTGCAAATTCTTTCTCTTCACCACACGAAGTACATTTTTTCATACGCTTTACTTGTTTAGCCAATAGATTCACCTCACCTTCTTCTCCTACTTCTCCCAAAAAGAAAGAGGACAGATATCCGTTCCTGTCCTCAAAGGGAGAGATTGATTAAAATTGTATAAAGTAGGAGTGATATTATTTGGAGAGGATGTTCCTCTCCTAAGTATGTATAAAGTTTGGCCAAGGGTAAATAAAATATAAATAATTAGAAGTGTATGATTTAAATTAAATATATAGGAGTGCTAAAATGAATAAACCCTTGGCTATGTAATAAGGAGGAATTTCACCTCCTCGTTTAACGCCCTACACTTATTCAGCTTGACAAGTAAATGCCCTAGGCTTAGTAGGTACTATCTTAGTCGAATGTCATAACAACATTCAACACCTAATTCAGATACTATAAGTAATTTTTGAGTTGGATAAGTATTTAAGTTTAAGTTTCTTGCATATTCATCAGTTCCTATGAATGAACCATTTCTATATACTATTGTTTCATAACATATGTCTTGAGATATCTGATGAAAATGTCCCATAAGTATAATATCTATTTTTTTATTTAGCATATTATACATTTCATAACTTACTTTATCTTTCTTGCATTTATCACCATGTAATCCAACTACTGTATTACCACAACATTCAAATGATATTATATTGTTATCATATACATTTTCAGTAAATGTTATATTAGATACATCTTTTAATTTTAATTCTAAAAATTTTCTTATTAATTCTGTATAATTATCTTTATTTAAATTTTCTTTTTTATTATATACTCTTTCGTGATTTCCATCTGCTATTGATACTGTTACAAATGGAACGTTTAATGATATTTTATATATTGCTTCTGATAACAATTCTGATACATTTATTATTTGATTTATTAAATTCTCCCTATTTTCTAATCTTACTGATAGATATTGCTCACCACTAATCATATCTCCAAGTAGACAAACATTCATTACATCAAGATTATTTAATTTACTATATTCTATAATTTTATCAGTAAGATAATTCATTCTTTCTTGTGCTATATCAGGGTTATATTTATTTAAAAAGTTATCTACTACCATTCCATAATGAACATCAGATATCATAGCTATTCCTTGTTTTTTACTAGGTGTATGATTTATGTAGTCCATATTAATCATTTGGTTAGGAAGTTTATCTAATTTTTCTTCTAATATTTCTCCTAAATTTTCTTTTCTAGCTAATTCCCTAATTTGTTTATTTACTTGTGTTTTTAAATCTTGTACTTTTACTTTTTCTTTTTTTAACTCTAATTCCTTTTGTATTAGTTTTTCATATTGTTCAGATTCTAATTGTTCTTTTGTTTTGCTATCTATATAATCTTGATGTCTTATTGCACCTATCATAGTTTTTCTGCAATGGTCTGCTGACCAATTAAGATTACATAGGTTAACAATCTCTTGCCAATCAATATCTAAACCTTCTCTAACTTTAGCATAACTTAATCTGAAACAATATTCGTAATCAGTTTCCCCTTCTCTCCTATTTAATACATCCATTTATATCACCTATTTATTAGCTGTTCTAGCTATTGAAACTTTAAAACCAACTTCTTCTAAGAATCCTTCATTATCTTCTAATTCTTTTATTAAGTCAAATTCATCTGTAATATTCATATCTTTATCATATTCAATTATATACAATCTATCATCTACTATCCTTAATTCACAATTTGCAAAATCCATTTTTAAAGTTTGTGATTTATTTATCTTCATAACACCACTCCTATTTAAATTATTTATTTAATCTTTCTTTCAATCTCTTTTTATATACGTCTGATAATTCAACTTTCACACCATATTGTTTGGGTGAGTATTCTCCATTTGGCATTAATCTAGGATGTACGTCTACCATTTTAAATGCAATAAATTCTTTTAATGGTATCTTACCATCTTCTTCTATATTGTCAACTATTACATCTGCTGTAACTTCAAAGATTTTCTTTAATTTATCTTGTGATATACGTAAACCTTCTTCTGCTAATGCATTTTGAAGTATTTTAATAAAGTCAACATACTTCATTTTATCTCACCCCCCTTAAAACATACCATTCTACGTGGTTTTTAATCTTACACTTTTTATAGTGATAAAAATACCGAAACTACGAGGGTTTTTGCAAACCTATGATTTTCTACATTTTTTACACATAGGCATTAATCCTTTTTTACCATTTTTATCAAATTGACTAATTAATTTGACTTCTCCACATTTATTACATTTTTTATAAGTTCCTTTACTATTATTTAAAAAATATAAATCCATATGGTCATTATAAAAACTTTTAACTATATTGTCACATATTCTATTGATTATTTTACTTATTGCATCTGCTGTAACTCCTAATTCTTTCCCCAATGTTTCACACGAAACATTATATCTTATACCTTCTATAATATAAATATCTCTATCTGATAATTCTCCCATTGAATACATATCTTTAATTTTTTTATTTATATCATATGCAATTATAGCTAATTCTTTA
>JBGVIL010000102.1:0-17929 GCA_045123185.1 Bacilli bacterium
TAAAACTGGTTTACCCTCTTTTAATAAATGGGCAATGTCTAATAATTGTTCACTACTTTTAACAATTATTCTTTCTAAAAGTTGAAAAGATGTTAAAGGACTTTTAAATTGTTTTTCCTTTTTACGCATATTTAACTCCTAACTATACAATATTCGACCAAGACGAATCATTGTTGCACCATTCTTAATAGCAATAGTGTAATCATTACTCATCCCCATTGATAATTCAGTACATGGAGCATAAGGTAATTCTAATGCTTGGACTTCTTCTTGTAGATTTTTCATTGTTTTAAAATATTCATCTAGTAGTTCTTCATAAAAAGTCAATTTAGCAATTGTCATCAAACCAACAACTTCAATATTAGGATATTTAACAAGCGATTTGATGAATGGAATTACTTTTGACTCGTCAATACCAGATTTATTTGGATCATTAGAAACGTTAACTTGTACAAAACATTTTAAAGGTGTTTTTCTTCTTTTACTTATTTCACTAGCAAGTGATAAACTATCAAGTGAATGTAAATAATCTATCTTATCAATAACTGAACGAACTTTTCTAGTTTGAAGTACTCCAAAGAAATGCCATGTAATGTCTTCGTCTTTTAATGCTTCATACTTTTCTAAAAAAGCATCAGTTCTATTTTCACCAATATCTTTAATTCCTGATTCTAATAATTCTTTTGTTTTATCAATACCAATGTATTTAGTCGCAGCGACAATCTTTACATTAGGATAATCTTTTAATGTTTCTTTTACTTTCTCTAGATTTTCTTTTATAGTACTCATATTTCACTTCCATTATTTTATATTTCTTATTATATCATATTTTTGATAAAATTACAAATAAAACATAATCTAAAATATTGACTCTATTTTTGTTCAAAATTTGCTTTTTTTCTCATTTTGTGATAATATATAGAAAATGTGTCTATAGTTAAATGGATATAATACAAGATTCCGATTCTTGTGTTGAAGGTTCGATTCCTTCTAGGCACACCAAGAAAAAAAATCAAAAAGGATTAGTCATTTGACTAATCCTTTTATTGTTATTTATTGTATTCACCTTCAACAATTGAATATAACGTAATAGTTTCTGTATTACCATCTTTTTCAATAGTTACTGTGTAACTTACTGAAGTTGTTAAGTATGGACGATTAATTACTCTACCTCTATTGTTAATGATTTCTGGATTATTAGAAACTACAGTAATGTTATAATCATTGAATTTTGTTAATAATTCATATTCAGCTTTAACAAGATCAACAAATTCATACCAAATTTCTAAATCATTTTCAAGCATTGGTTGAGGACAATCTTTTGCTGTATAGAAATGGTGTCCTTTAACTCTTTCAATACTTAAATTAAATTGTTGCATTAATTGAGCTACTAATTGAGCTGTCTTTTGCCATGTATACCAAAGGTCAGAGCCTTTATTTACACAAGATTCAATACCGATTGAATTATAGTTACCACCATTAGAACAAATTCTACCTTCAGATACTTGTGTATAGCACCACCATGTTTTACCCATATAGTATTCGCCATTTACAACTTTTACTGCAAAACCTTGATCATTGAAGAATGATTCTGGAGTTCTTGCAGAGAATCTTGAACTACAATCAGGTTGTGAACTAATTGTTCCATCAGCATTATAGATGTGATCTGTATTTCTTGATTTATAATCATATGGAGTAGGTAATTTAACAGAAGTCTTTTTACCATTGATTTCAAAATAGAAATCATCTGAAGCACTGAATTTAACTTCTAATAAATCAGTTCCATCATAAGCTACACCAGTTGGGAACCATTCAAAGTGACCTACTTCTGAAATAGAACCAGAGTCACCTGCATGCCATGCACCTTTATCAAGGCTTAAGCATTGGTAAACACCATCATTACCAGTTGTGTAGTGAATAGATACACCAGCATCTTTAGTAACAAAGTAATTTGCATTAGCTAAAGCATCTGCACCAGCACTCATATTACCTGTATAGTGAACAGTTACAAATTCAACATCACGTAATGTGTAATAGTTACCAGCTGCATCACCTGCTGCAACTTTTGAAGTGTCAATTGTTAATGGATTGTTAAATAAAATTTTATTTACGCTACCAACGATGTCCTTATAATAAGTAGGAGTTCCTGCACCAATTGGTAAATTATCACGAATAAATACATTGTCTTCATGTGAGTTAACAATTAGGTTTAAAATATCTGATAATTCAGATTTTAAAACAGTCACACCAACAGTTAAAGTAGTTCCTGTATTTACTTCAGTAATAACGATTTCTGCATCACCAGCGGCAACACCTGTAACAACACCTGAAGCATCAACATTTGCAACACTTGTATTTTTAGATTCATAAGTAAAGATACCTTCATTAGATCCATCTTTACCAATAAATGAAGGAGTAATAACAAGTTCTTCATTTTCGTAAACTACTGATGATTCCATTTCAACTTCAATACGATTTGGAACAAATACTTCAATTTCAAATTCGTATTTTGTGCTTGGAGTTAAAATAGATGTAATTGTAATCTTTGCTTTACCACATTCATTTGCAGTAATTAAACCTGATTGAGAAATAGATACAACATCAGGATTTGAAGAAGCAAATTTTAATTTTTTATTACCTGCATCACTTGGCAATACTTCCCATTCTAATTGTAATGTTTCATATCTAGCAAGTTCTTTAACAGCATTATTAACTTTAATTTCACTTACTGGATTTGGAATATTAAATTTAGCATAAAGAGTCATATCAGCAGTTAATTTAACTGATTTTAAAGGATTTCCTGTAAATTCAGGGTTATCATACCAACCAACAAATTCATGATCTGCTTTATATGCATTTTTAAGGGTAATAATCTTATTAGGTTCATATTCAACAGTTAATGTATCTTTAATATATTCATTATAATATTCCCAGAAATTGTTTTGCATTTCATATGAAGAATAATCAGATGATGGATAGTTTGCATTTGAATCAACAATACCACCAATAATGAATGCTCTAAATTCATAAGAAACAGAATATTTATAATTTTCATTAAGTGCGTTTAATTCACTTGCACTTGAACATTTTTTAAGATTACTCATTGCTTTATAGTTTTGAGAACTTGATGATGATGTTAAATAATCTGCTAACCAACCCCATTTTTCAGCATTTGTTCCTGAATAATAGAAACTATGGAAGTTAGTACATACCCATGCTCCTGTTGGTAATGTATCAACAGTGTATGAAGTTCCACCAAATTTATTATAATCATTTAATAAATCTTTTACAACATCAGCATAACCATAATATGACCAGTTACCGCCATCAATTTCATATTTAACAACTACAACTTCTTTTGATGTATAAGTAGCAGTAAATACTAAATCTTCAGTACCCATAACTAGTGGGAATTTAACAGAATCACCATTTTCATCTACCCAACCAGCAAATGTATAAGCAGTAAATCCTTCTTTTTCACGTTTAGGAGTAGCAGGTACTAAGATTTTAGTTCCTTCAAGAACTTTCTT
Organism: Bacilli bacterium; assembly: GCA_045123185.1. Classification (GTDB taxonomy): domain Bacteria; phylum Bacillota_I; class Bacilli_A; order ML615J-28; family CAG-313; genus UBA1231. The sequence continues at coordinate 3,531 of JBGVIL010000102.1, forward strand.
TTCATTTAATACAGTGCCATCCCAGTCAACAAATTTATAAGTATATAAATTTTCTGGTTCAACTTTTTCTTGTTCTTTATAACTTGCGTATAATTTAAGATCTTCCGCAGGCATTTCTGTTAATTCGAATTCTTCCCCTTCTTCATTAACCCAACCTACAAAGTCAAATCCTTCAACAACAGGTGCTTCAATTAATTCAATTTCTGCGCCTTCTTCTAATTCTACAGTTTCGATTAACTCTTTATCTATATCATAAAAAGATAATTCATAAGTTTCCTTTTCATCATCACCTGGTTGATTTTGTGGAGGTTGACAACCAAAAACTAATGATAAACTACAAACCATAAATAATGTTAAAATAATTTTTTTCATGTTTTTTCCTTTCTTTACTAAATAAATATTTCCTACACTATGCTCTTTCAATTGATTCTATTATAATCGCGTAAATTGGAAAATTTGCAAACATTTGATTTACATAAAAAGTTTGTGTATAACTAATATCTAATACAACTTGTAAGCTATCTTTATCACATACTCGACCAAATGCAGCATATTGTCCATCTAGATGTGGACTAGTTGCAGAACAAATAAAGAATTGACTTGTTGCGCTATTTGGATCATTTGTTCTTGCCATTGAAATAACACCAGTTTCATGTTTTAAATTATTAGTAATACCATTACTTGAAAACTCTCCAACAATCGGAGTTAACATAGGTTTACCCACAATTTTATTGTCGATGAAACCATATCCTCCTGTTTGAATCATAAAGTTTTTAATAATTCGATGGAAACATACATTATCATAGTATCCAATATCAACTAAATTTAAGAAGTTTTCTACTGTAATTGGTGCGATTTCTGGATATAAATCAACATAAATCTTTCTACCATCTTTAAGATTAATTACCACTCTTACACATTCATCAACTTCTTCAAAGACAGCATAAAGATTTAAATCTTTATTAGGCATATTTTGGCCATTATACATTGTACCATCTTCATATTGCCATCCTATAAAGTTATGATGGTCACGGACAGGATCATTAATTAAATTAATCTTAGAACCAGCCATTACAATTTCTGAATGTAAGACAGTGGATCCATCATTAAATTTTAAATTCCACTTTAAATTGGAATATTTTGCATATAATTCAATATTTTCTTTAGGCATCTTTTCTTGTTGGAAAAGAGTTCCATCTTTCAATGTCCAACCTAGAAAATCACGCTTTTCTTGCTGGATTCCTTCAATAAGTGTTATTTTTGAATTTGCTCGATGTTCTACTACACTATATACTTCATCGTTTACATAATAAGTAATTGTGTATTTATTACCACAAGCAACAGAAACAAATACTAAAATTGTAAGAACAATACTAGCTAACAACTTTTTCATATTAGCCTCTAATAATTGTTTCAATAGTAATCATTTTTTGTGGTAAGTCAGCTAATTCAGATGAATATTCTCTAGTTTCAACTTTACTAATATCTTTAACAACCTTTAAACTTTTTCTATCACGAACTTTACCGAAAGCCGCATATTCACCATCTAATGAAGGTGAAGTATCAGAGCAAATAAAGAATTGGTCTGAAGCACTATTGTAAACAGTTGTTCTAGCCATTGAAATTACACCAGCTTTATGTTTTAATGGATTATTAAATCCGTTTGACGCAAATTCACCAAAAATAGGTGTAACACTAGGTTTTTGAACTGGGCGACCATTATTAATATAATAACTTCCAGTTTGAATCATGAACCCTTCAATTACGCGGTGGAAAATAACACCGTCATAATGTTTTTCATCAACTAATTTTAAAAAGTTTTCAACTGATTGTGGGGCAATATCAGGATATAGTTCTAATCTAATTTCTCGACCATCAGTTAAAATAATTGTTACTTTTTCAACATTTTTACTACAACTTGCAAATAAAAACATTGAAGAAAATAAAACTAACATTAATAATAATTTTTTCATATTAAATATCACTCATATTTAAAAATGGGAAAACAGTTTCAACTTTTTCAATTATTTCACCATAAATAAGACTATCTTCTTCTATACCTTTTAAATGAAGAATGTCAATTACTCTTACTTTCATAAGTCTTGCAGCATTTAATATGAACAATGCATCATCTGAAACATTATATTGGATACCGTCTAATTTGTTACAAGTATCAGAATGATTTTCTCCAATTTGTAATGCAATATCTTTTTGATATTTACTAAGTGCACTAACACCGATAACATCACCTTTCATGATCTTAGATCCAGTTACACTTTGTGCTCCTATTAATAATAACACTTTATTGTAATCAGCTTGCATAGCCCATGCACAAGTCATACAATACTTAGTATTATTACGTTCAAATCCTACAACACTTACACTATGATTGAAAGCAGTAAACGCCATATGAGTATTTCCTTTCTATTATATTTGTATATATTATATCATAATTAAGATATTTTCACATTATTTTAGCAAGATATTTTTTTAAAAATCATATACTTATTAAGGTGGTAGTTTGCCAATACAAGATTTAAACTATTTAGAAAATATTGAATTACAAATACTAGCTTCTGAGATTTTTTTATTTTCTAATATTGTATCATTAAAAGCTACAATTGATTTAAAAAAACAATTAATAACAAATGTTGATAATCCAAATATAAAAAAAGCTGCAAAATTTGCAGCTTCTCTTCAATTAATTGGTAGCATACTATTTTTAATTTTATCACTTGATGAGTATAATCAAGAACACAACCAAAATAATAGCATGTTTCTTAAAGCCAATATCTTATCCACTATTGCAACATTAATAAGATTTAATACAATTATTAATGATCCAACTAGTTTTACAGGGAGTGAAGATATTGATTAATTGTTTTTAACGTGAACGTCAAGTTGATTATAAGGAATAACGATACCAGCTTCATCAAATTTAGCTTTAACTGTTTCTAATAAGTCAAAGTATACTGTCCAATAATCTCCATTATTAACCCAAGCACGACATGCAATAACGATAGCACTTGCACCATGTTCACTTAATCTAATGAATGGTTCTTGATCTTTTAATACTAAAGAATGATTATTTACACATTCAGTAATAATTTTATTTGCTTGATAATAGTCTGATTCATAAGCAATTGAGAATGATAAATCAACACGTCTGATATCTTTTAAGCTATAGTTAGTAATATTACCATTTGCTAAAGCACCGTTAGGCACCATAATAACTTTATTATCTGGAGTTCTTAAAATTGTATAGAATAATTTAATATCTTCAACAGTTCCTTCTTCGCCTTGACCCTTAATGTAATCATCAATTCTAAAAGGTCTCATTAATAAAATTATAATACCACCAGCAATATTTGATAAACCACCTTGTAATGCTAAACCGATTGTAACACCAGCAGATGCAATTAATGCACCAACTGAAGCAGTATCAATACCAACAAATCCTAGGAATAAAACAAAAACAACAACTTTTAATGCTTTTCTTAAAAACTTAACTAATACAATAGAAACAGTTTTATCAGCATTTTCTTTCTTTAATTTCTTTTGTAATCTATTAAAGATAATGTTTATAATTTTAAATACAATAAACATTACAATTAAACCGATTAATAAGCGAATAACCGCAGGAATACCAGTATGTAAAACCCAATCAGAAAGTTTATCCCATAAAGCATTCCAATCAATTGCTAAAAACATAATTCTCTCTCCTTTTTAATTAATTATAAAGAAATAATCTAATATATTATTTCCGAATAGATAAACAAGTATAAAAGCTAATACTAAATAAGGACCAAACGGAAACCCATTTTTCTTTTTCTTTATTTGTGGTGCTTCAATTATTAATGCAACAAAACTACTTACAAAAATAATCAGTATTAATTTAGTAAATCCCATCATCAATCCCATAACAAATAATAATTTAATATCACCATATCCCATTAGTTCTTTTTTCCAAATCAAATGAACAGTTATAACAATCACTAATAAAATAGTTACAGATACTAATGCATAAATTATCTCATTAGAATTAAATTTATACTGTTCAAATATAGATTGATTGAATATAACATAATTAATAATTATTAGTAATATTTCAAATAATATTATAGTATCAGGTATAATCATCTCTTTAAGATCAACAAATACAATAATAATGAATGATGACAAAACTAAATATTTTATAATGTTTGTTAACGCAAAATTATCTAAAGTGATAATACTCAAGAATACCGACATCAAAATAATACATAGATTAACAATTTTGTTATTACTTTTGGTATAAACTCTATACAATAAATAGAGTAATTCACCAAACATAACCCCTATTAAAATTTTTAGAATAAATTTCTCTCCCCTTTATTAGTTTGCAACAATATTTACTAGTTTGTTAGGCACAACAATTACTTTTCTAACAGTTAAGCCATTTAATAATTCTTTAATTCTAGGTAATTCTAAAGCTGATTTTTCTAGTTCATCTTTGGCTGTATCCACTGCAACGATTAATTTATCACGTAATTTACCGTTAATTTGAACGACAACGGTAACTTCATTATTAATAGTTTTTGATAAATCGAATTCTGGCCATTTTTCATATACAATAAGATCTTTATGGTTTAAAACAGTGTTCCATAATTCTTCAGTAATATGTGGAGCAACAGGATTTAATAGTTTTAAGAATCCTTCCATATAAGCTCTTGGAACTTGTTTTTCTTTGTATGCTTCATTTACAAAAATCATCATTTGAGCAATTGCAGTATTAAATCTTAAAGCTTCATAGTCTTCAGTTACTTTTTTTACTGTTTGATGATATACTTTTTCAAGTGAACTAGTTTCAGTTTCAACAATTTCTACTTGTTCTGTATAAAGTCTCCATACTCTATCTAAGAAACGTCTTGCACCATCAACACCTTGCATTGACCATGGTTTCATAGCTTCAAGTGGTCCCATAAACATTTCATAAACACGTAATGTATCAGCACCCCAATTTTGCACAATATAATCTGGATTAATTACATTACCACGTGATTTAGACATCTTGACACCATCAGTACCTAAAATCATACCTTGGTTAAATAGTTTTTGGAAAGGTTCTAATGTTTTAACAACACCACAATCATATAAAACTTTGTGCCAGAATCTTGCATATAATAAGTGTAAAACAGCATGTTCTGTTCCACCAATATAAAGATCTACTGGTAACCAATAATTAACCATTTCTTGTACTTTTGGATCACTTAGTGGCATAACTTTACCATTTTCTTTTAATAAGTAACCAATATAATACCAACAGCTACCAGCCCATTGTGGCATAGTATTTGTTTCTCTACGTCCTTTTACACCATCACTTCTTACAACTGTTAACCATTCAGTTTCATTAGCAAGTGGAGATTCACCAGTACCACTTAATTTTAATCCTTGAACTTTAGGAAGGGCAAGTGGTAATTCTTTTTCATCTAAAACTGAAATAGTTCCATCTTCCCAGTGAATAACAGGGAAAGGTTCTCCCCAGTAACGTTGTCTTGAGAAAATCCAGTCACGTAGTTTGTAGTTGACTGATTTCTTACCAATTCCAAATTTTTCTAAATAAGTAAGCATTTTTTCGATAGCATCTTCTTTATTTAATCCATCTAAGAATTGTGAATTAATGTGATCTCCATCTTTTGTCCATGCAGATTTATTTAAATCAAATTCAGGATCATCACTTTTTAATACTTGAATAATTGGTAAATTGAATTTTTTAGCAAAGTCATAGTCACGATCATCATGGGCTGGAACTGCCATGATTGCACCTGTACCATAACTAGATAATACATAGTCCGCAATCCAAATAGGAACTGGTAAATTATTAACAGGATTTAATGCATATGCTCCTGTAAATACACCTGTTTTTTCTTTATTTAATTCAGTTCTATCAAAGTCACTCTTACTTTTTGCATATTCTACATAAGCATCTACTGCTTCTTTTTGTTCTGGAGTAACAATTTTACTAACTAACTCATGTTCTGGAGCAAGTACACAGTAAGTAGCACCAAATAAAGTATCACAACGTGTAGTAAAAACAGTAAACTTATGTTCTGTTCCTTGAACTTTAAAATCAACTAATGCACCTACAGATTTGCCAATCCAATTTCTTTGCATTTCTTTAATGTATTCAGGCCAATCAACTAAGTCTAAGTCGTTTAATAGTCTTTCAGCATATTCAGTAATTTTTAATACCCATTGTTTCATAGGTTTTTTAACTACTGGATGTTCGCCTCTTTCACTAACCATTTTTCCATCAACATTAAGAACTTCTTCATTAGCAAGTACTGTTCCTAATTTTTCACACCAGTTAACTTCAATATTTTTAATTTCAGCTAAACCTTTATTATATAATTGAATAAAAATCCATTGTGTCCAATGATAATAATCTTCATCACATGTAGCGATTTCACGATCCCAATCATATGATAAACCTAACATTTGTAATTGATTCTTAAAAATACCAATATTTTTCTTTGTAAAATCTCTTGGATCATTACCAGTTTGAATAGCATATTGTTCAGCAGGTAATCCAAATGCATCCCATCCCATTGGATGCATCACATTAAAACCATTCATTCTTTTATAACGTGATACTATATCAGTAGCTGTATAACCTTCTGGATGTCCTACGTGAAGACCTGCACCACTAGGATATGGGAACATATCTAATGCATAAAACTTAGGTTTTTCACTATTAAATGTCGTTTTAAAAATATTTTCTTCAGCCCATCTATTTTGAATCTTTTTTTCTATTTCTTGATGATTATATTGACTCATAATTATCTCCCTCTTTGTTTTTCATATTTATTCTAGTCAATTCATTTAATGCAATCATTGCGTAACATGTAGTTGCGATAAAACCAATATTGCTTAATAAACCTGAAATTGCGTATCCACTAAACAGTACTGTTAAAAGAATGCCAAGCACATTTGGTAAAGCACAATATAAAGTTACTTTATAAATTTTACTAAATTTGATTCCAAACTTTTTAAAGAATAATAATAAAATTACTGAACTCATTAAAGTTGTAAATAAAATTTCTCCAACTGCAGACATAAATAATGCAGGAATAGCAACCATTAAAATTGCTGTTTTATTTTGTTCAATGAATAAATCAATATACTTTGTAATGCCACTTATAGAACTTATATTTCCTTCACTTATCAGACTTAAATCCACAAAATCAGGTGTGTAATCCATTAATTTTGTCTTTGTTTCCAATAATGAAGTTTGACAAAAATATATTCCATCAGTTGCATATTGAATAATGATACTTGCACTTTGTTGATTATTCTTTAAAACACTTAAGTCATTTCCAATTACTAATGTTAAATAATAAAATGATGTATTTTCAAGTGATACGACATAAGTATTTTCGTTTTCAACTTTAGAAACTAATTCTCCTACAAGTTTGTCGTTTGAAACATCTTCTTTTTGTTGAATTATATATTCTATTTTTTCACCATCACGAAGATTTGTTGAAATAGCACCTTTTAGATTAGAGTCAAAATCTAAAAATACTAACATATAAGCAGATGCGAAAATCAACGAAAATATCAAAAGATAAATAATAGTTATAGATAGTTTATCATTTATATAATCAATAATCTTCTTTGGTTTTAATAATGAAGCAATTAATCTTTGATACATATAATTCCTCCTATAATATTATAGTATATCACAAATTATACTATTTGTCATTAGTTATGTTAAAAAATACTAAATTCGAAAAAATTGAAAATAATTAAAAATGTTTTATAATTTTATTTGTTATTTTGTCAATTTTGTATTAAAATATTATAGTATTAAGGAGGACGTATGACGTATGAAAAAAATATTCTTTTTGTTACTGTTAAGTCTAACATTGCTTTTTAGTGGCTTTTATGTTAAGGCTAATACAGAATTTTGTTACAATTTAAAGGCATCTGTTGGTGAAACTTATGATGAAGTTGGAATTATTTATCATTCAAAAGTGTCTGGTACATCTGTTCGTTATAGTTTACATCAAGATTTCAGTGAATACATTGAAGTAAAACCTGAAGAAAAAACTTACAGTAAGGGTCAAACTAATGGAGAAGCTAATACAGTATTTGCAGAACGCTATGTTTGTCGTGCTAATTTAACTGGATTATATGCAGATGCAGTTTATTACTACCAAGTAATTTACGGAAATGAAAAATCTCAAATTCAATCTTTTAGAACACCAAACCCTAACAAATTAACATTTGGTGTTTTATGTGATACACAAGCTAGTGGTTCAGCTTTTGGTACTTCTAATGAATTAGTTAATAAACTTGTAAGTATCAACAGCAACATCAATTTCTTTATGATTGGTGGAGATATTGTTGACCGTGGTGGTTATGAAGAACAATGGAACAACTTTGAAAAATACATGACTACTTTAAATCAACAATATTTACAAGCTACAGTTCCTGGTAACCATGAACTTTATCACAGTTCAGCCGCAGGATATATTGATGCTTCAATCTATAATCAATACTACTTCAATCCTCAAAACGGACCAAAAGAAAGAATGAATTCAACTTATTATTTTATGCAAAATGATGTTTTATTTATTATGTTAGACATCATGCATCGTTCAAACAAAGAAAACTTTAACGAAGAACAAATTGCTTGGTTCAAAGAAGTAATTCAAAACAACCCAGCAAACTTTGTAATCGTTATGTCACATCCAGGAGCTTATTCTACTGGTGTATATGATAGTGATGCTAAAATCGTTAATGGAAACTGGCGTACAGTATTTGAAGAATGTGGTGTAGACCTTGCAATCAGCGGTCACGAACACATTTACGCTAGAACTGCTCCACTATATAATAATGAAGTAGATACAGAAAAAGGTGTAACTTACTTAATTGGTGGTGGTGCTGGTCAAAAAAGTTATTCAGCACAAGATAAAGGTATGTTTGATGTTGTAATCCAAACTGAATCAACTGGTCAATATTCTGGTTCAATCTGTGAAGTTGTTGGTGATACATTAACATTATCTTATTATCGTAAAGATGGTACATTAAAAGATACTTTTTCAATCAAATCAAAGAGAAACATTGACAAAAACTTTGATATAGATAAGTTTATGGAAAGTATTCATATTGATTACAATGAAGAAAATTGTAAATCAAGCATTGTATGGGACAATAATGCATACGGTAACGTTTCTACTATTGATATTATTTTAAAATTTAACAATGATTATAAATTAACTAAATATGTAGGGCCTAATTCTAATACAGCATTAATAGGAACAACATATCCTACTAAAGACTATGAATATGAAATCATTGTTCATGATTATAATGGTAATTCTTATAGCAAATCATTATTATTAGACAATGATGAATCTCTAAATGATCCAGCAAATATGAAAACAGAAATTACTCAACATGAAGACGATCCTACAAAATATGATGTAAAAGTTTCTTACGACAAAAACAATACTGAAGAAATTTCATTAACATTATCTATCAATGGTAAATCTGTTAATTTAGTAGAAGGTGTTGGTTCATTTACATCATCTGAAGAAATTACTTCTGATTCTGTTAAAGTTGAACTATATTACAAATTATTTAATAATGGTGGATGGCTTGAATATACTAAAGAAAATATGGAAATTATTATTAACTTAGCCGAAATTCAAGATCCTGAACAACCTGAAGAACCAGAAAATCCAATTATCCCAGATGAACCTGAAGATCCTGAAACTCCAAATACTAACCAACCATCTGGTATGAATTGTAGTATGGGATTTGTTGCATTAATTCCTTTAATCAGTGCAGCTGCTCTATTATTAATCAAAAGAAAGAATTAACAAAAAAAGCTTATAAGTGAAAACTTATAAGCTTTTATTTTACAATTGTTGTAAATTCTAATTCTTTACTCTTGTTATTGTGAGTAACTATTACTTTATAACTAATTGACTTTACATGTTCTGGTAAAAATTTGATTAAACCATTATTATCAACATATTCACTATCACAAATAAATTCAATTTTAATTCCATTAGATAATTTTAATATTTCATACTCATATTTAACTAATTGAGTAAAATAATTCCATAACCCATTTTGGCGAAGTGTACATGGACAATTCTTTCCACTAAAGAAATGGTGAGCTTTTACTCTTGTTAAATCTAAGTTATTATCTACTAGTAACTTTGCGATTAACTTAGCTGTATTGTGATAAGTGAAAGATAAATTAGAACCTTTATTAATCATCATTTCAATACCAATACTTCTTAAGTTTCCACCTTTATTAGCAATTTTATTATATGAAGGATTATAATAAGTATTTCCAATATAATAGTAACCGTCTTTAATAAGTAAATGTAAACCATAATCATTAATATGTGAATCATTTAAAGTAAGTGATTTAAGTTCATTTAAATCACTTTTTTTATATTTTCTACCTTGTTTAACTCCATCAGATGCAATATAATAAAACCCATCTTCTTCTACAATGCTTAATTCGGGTATTTTAATTAAGCTTTTCATTCCATTTATATAGTAATAACCATTTTTAATCGTAATAACAGGATCACTATATTCTGCTTTAACTCCTGTCCAATGTAATTCATAAGGAACAGCTAAGCCATCACCAGCATGATATGCAACCTCATTATCAGGTATTTGATGTATTAATGCATCACTACCTGAACTATAGTGCCAACTAGTGCCTCCACCACCATTATAAACATAATTAGCATGTGCAATTGCACCCGCAGTCTCTGCCGTACTAGCAGTATCATGTACAACAATAAACTCAGTACTTTCTTTAATAGTACCAGGGCGATTTGAGAAACCTCCCTCTTCTTCAGTTCTAGCTATTTTTTCTTCTATTTTTAAATCAGCAAATAAATACTTTGAAACTCCACCAATAAAATCATATTCGTAATTAAATTGATAACCATAAACATTAATGTCTTTTCTTAAAACTACTTTTTCATGTGCATCTTTTAATAACGCAATAACTTTTTCAATTTGTTCCATAATACCCTCCACATATATTATACTCACTTTTCTATACTATGTCATATAAAAAATAAAAAAAGATTTGGAAATCCAAATCTTTTATTACTATTTTACTAATGCGCTTTTAGCAGCTTCACAAAGTTTTGCAAAAGTATTTGCATCATTTACTGCTAAGTCAGCTAACATTTTTCTATTGATTTCAATATTAGCTAATTTTAATCCATACATTAATTGTGAATATGTGATGTTATTTGCACGTGATGCAGCATTAATACGAATGATCCATAATTTACGGAAATTACGTTTGTTAGCTTTACGGTCACGATAAGCATATTTTAATGAATGCATTACTTGTTCATTGGCAGTTTTATATAAAGTGTGTTTTGAACCAAAGTAACCTTTAGCTAATTTTAAAATTCTATTTCTTCTTCTACGGCTTACAACTCCGCCCTTTGTTCTTGGCATTTCGCGTTACCTCCTACTTAATATTAGCTATTTGTTGTCTGATACGACGTTGGTCAGATGTACAAACAGCAGCTGATTTACGTAAATGTCTAATACGTTTTTGTGTTTTTCCAGGTGCTAAGTGGCTTGTTCCAGGTTGTCCACGAAGAACTTTACCAGATGCAGTAATTTTTAAGCGTTTTTTAGTACCGCTATGTGATCTCATTTTTGGCATAATTAATTTTCTCCTTTATTATTTTTTCTTTTTGTCTAGGTTAGGACTTAATGTCATAAACATATTACGTCCATCTAAGTAAGGATTTTGATCAAGTTTCCCTACTTCAGCTAAGCCTTCAGCAAACTTTGTAAACAATGGTATTGTATTTTCAGCATGTTCAATCATACGACCGCGGAAACGACAACTTACTTTTACTTTGTCACCATCCATTAAAAATTTCTTAGCAGCTCTTTGTTTAGTATTAAAGTCACCTACATCAATTGTTGGACTTAATCTAATTTCTTTAACACTAATCACCTTTTGATTTTTCTTTGCTTCTTTAGCTTTTTTCATTTGATCGTAACGGAATTTGCTGTAATCCATAATCTTACAAACAGGCATTTTTGCATTAGGAGCAACGCACACTAAATCAAGTCCACGTTCATCAGCTACTTCTAAAGCAGCATTACGACTCATTTCACCCAATTGTTCACCTGTTTCTGAAATAACTAATACAGTTTCAAATTCAATTGCATCATTAACAAGATTGTCTACTTTTTTATCGAAAGACTTACTAATAATTTCACCTCCAAAAACTTAAACACGAATGAAAAAAAGTGGGCATAACCCACTTTCTAGACATAATACTATTATCACAAGATAATTTTTCATGACTCTTTTACCTACCAACATTATCGGTCAGGTGAGAAGTGGATCTTCTTCTTTTCACTACATATTTAATTCTCAAATATTATATCACTTTTTAACTCTTTTGTCAACTGATATGATTTATTGAACTTTTATAACGTTACCGCCAGTAAGTAATATCATCTTAATAGCATCTTTAGAGAAGTCATTTGCTTCAACTGTAATCTTCTTGTCAAGAATACCACGAGCAAGAACTTTAAAATAATTGCATTTTTTAGGCAATAAATTTCTTGCCTTTAATGATTCTAAGTTAACAACTTCACCATTATTAAATTTATCTGAAATACTATCAATGTTAACAATGAATTTTTCTTTCTTAGCTTTCTTATATTTAGCTAAATCGTTTGCTTTAACAACTAGTTTATCAAGAACTTCATCTTCAATCTTTTCTTTAGCTTCTTCAACAGAAATACTTTCTGTAATTAATTCAGACATATTGTTTGTGTGAAGAGCTGATTCTTCAGGATTAACTTCAGCAAACATAACTTTATGAGCTTCCGGAACGTAGTTAGGATCTTTTTCGCCACATTCGCAAACACCATCAACGAATTCATGTACGTGTGGTGGAACGTAGTTAGGATCTTTTTCACCACATTCACAAACACCATCAACAAATTCATGTACGTGTGGTGGAACGTAGTTAGGATCTTTTTCGCCACATTCGCAAACACCATCAACAAATTCATGTAAGTGTGGTGGAACGTAGTTAGGATCTTTTTCGCCGCATTCACAAACTCCATCAACGAATTCATGTACGTGTTCTTCTACGATTTCTTCTTCAACTACTTCATCTTCATTATCTTGTAAAATTTCTTCAAGTGGTTTTGCCATTTCGTCTGCCATTGAAACAGAATTAGGTTGAATTAAATTTACACGTCTATGATAAATGAATACTCCAAGAATTACAAGAGCTAATGCAATAATTAATATAAGTAGCACAGCAGTAAATGTTTCATCATATTTTACTAATGCATCTGGTTGTGCAACATTTAAAATTTGTGTAAATAATGCATTCATCATTATATCTCTCCTTAATATAATATTATACTTACTATTATTTTACCATTTTTTTTAATATTTAGCAAGAATAACGTTTACATTTTTTATATTCATTCTTTAACAAAGATTAGAAATGAAATTACATAAAAAAACGAAAGAATAATACAATGAAATGAGCACGAAAAAAATGCATTATCTAAAAAATTTAACGCAAAATTAGGAAAGAAGGTATTAACTAATGTATTCTCTATTTCAAAAAATTCACGACAAATATAGACAAAAATGGGAATCATTATACATATAGAGTTATCCATAATTTTAGTAAAAATCATACTTATCATACCATATACACTAGCTAGCAAAAATATTAAAAAATATCCCTTAACACATTGTATTGTTATAGTAAACTTATTATTACAAATAATATTTACTGTAATGTAAATTGTGAAAGACAAAAAAACGAAGCAGAATAAAACTATAAAAACTGTAATTATTTTTGAAAGATAGTATATTGAATGATTCTTAATATTGATTATAAATAATACTTTATAATTATCATTAATACTTAATACAAAACTATTTATTAAGAAACATGACAGGATTACGACTATTATTTTTGTAAAAGAAAATAATGATTCCCAATTAAATTTTTGTAATTCGTAATAATTTAAAGATAGATTTTGATTGGACAAAACTACAAATAAATTAATAAATAAAATTATAAACAAACATATTAATATGGTAAGCACATTCTTTTTTGATAGAAAATATACAAAATTTATTTTTAATAATTTTAACAAATTAAAGTTTAATAACGTTACATTGTAACATATTATACCTTTCTAAATAATGACTTGAAATTACAATGAGTTTTTTGTTTAAATAAAGTCTTTTGATTTCTTCAATAAAAATTTTTTCTGATTCTTCATCTATGCCATTTAATGGTTCGTCAAAGAAATACGCATCAACATTTGATGTTAAACATTGTACGAGTATAATCTTTTGA
>JBGVIL010000103.1:0-3244 GCA_045123185.1 Bacilli bacterium
TAAAGCAATTGCAGATAATATGACTAGAGGTGATTATATGTTCTTTAATGGATATAAATTAGGTGATATAGTAGAAATAAATGGAAAAGATAAAGGTGTAATAATTCACTCATATGTATTTGGTAGTTATTTCCTAGTAGAGTTGCTACAAGATGGTGAAAGAACAGGTATGACTCAAATATTACATTGGAATGAAATTAAAAAAGTTAATGAATAAGGAACAAATAGATAATTTAAATAGTATAATATAATATGAGCTACCGAAAGGTAGTTCAAATATAAAAATATAGGAGTGATTAGATTATGGCTATAGGAAATAATTTTAGTTTAAAGGATTTAAAACCAAATAAAATATCTACAGCTTTACAAGGTAATGTGTTAATTTTTGGAAATCCTAAATCAGGAAAAAGTAGTACCGTTTATAATTTATATAAAGATAAAGCATTATTTTTAAATTTTGAGCGTGGTTGGCTTTACATCAGTGGTTTAATAGGAGTCGAAATAACTAAAGTATCAGATTTACAAAAAGTAATAAGAGAATTAAAGAAAGATAATAAAGAAACATTTGATACAGTAGTATTTGACGTTGCTGATATATGGGCAGATATGATGGAGAAATATGTATGTCAACTTCAAGGGGTGAGTGAACTTAGCGCTATACCTTGGGGAAGTGGCTGGTCGCTTTGGACTGCAGAATGTAATAAAATAATAATGGATTTACAACGTTGTGGTTATAATTTAGTATTTATTTCCCATGCAACACCTAAAACAATGACAAAATATAACGAAGATGGTAAAGAGGTTGAGTATGAGAAAATGATGCCATCAATTCCAAAAAGAATATTAAATTTAATAGCAAAAAATTGTGACCACATATGGTATATAAATCAAGAAATGGAAAATGGAAAATCTGCAAGATACATTTATACGAGAGAGACAGAACAATTTCTAGCTGGAAGTCGCTTGAAAAAATTACCAAACAAAATATTATTAAATGCAGATGTGATTAAAGAAGAAGTAAAGAAAGCAGTTGAATCTGAAGAAAATACTACTGACGAAGAAGTAAAACCTATAGAATTTAAAGAAGTAGACTTTGATGAGTTAAAAGAAGAAGTTGTCAATTTAGTTATGAATTATTTCCATGCAAATGATAGAATGGATTTAGTTGGAAAAATTACAGATAATGTTTTAGGTTTAGGTATGAAAATAAATGATTTAGAACCTCATCAAGTGGAGGCTTTAGAAGTTATAAAAGTTAAACTTGAAGAAGCAATTGAAGAAAATAATTTAAAATAGATAATAAGTAGGGCGCAATAGCCCTACTATATCTATTTATAAAGGAGAGACAAAATGAGAATAAAAGAGTATCAAAAGGAATTCGTAGAAAAACGTGGCTATAAATATTTATTTACTTATGAAAAAGGAGATATTACTATAGATAAGAAAAAACTTATGACATGGGCGGAATTTATGAGGATAGAATGTCCGTATTGTCATAAACAATATGATATACGAATAGAAAATTTTAAAACAGGTGCCGACTGTATGTACTGTTGCAATAAATATGAGAATTCATTTGCCTACTTATTACAAGAAGTGTACAATATTAATCTTGAAAATATTTGGAGTGAAAAAAATGATTTAAATCCATATTATTTATATAAATCATGCGATGAAAAAGTATGGATAAAATGCCAAAATAAAAGTTATCATGAAGATTTTTTAACTAGTTGTAATAAAATGAATAGAGCATTAAAATCATGGAGTTGTGGGTGTCCTTATTGTGTAAATAAGAAAACGCATCCATTAGATTCAGTAGCAATAAAATTTCCTCATATAAAAGAATTGGTTATCGATGATATAGATTTAACGACTCTACCACCTAATTCAGAAATAAGAGTAAGATGCAGATGTCCTGAATGTGGCACTATTCAAAGAAAAACAAAGTCTATATATAATTTAGCTCATCATCCATTTTCTTGTGAAGTTTGTTCGGACGGTGTTTATTATCCAAATAAATTTATGTGTAATATATTGTTGCAATTAGACATTGACTTTATCACAGAATATCATCCTAATTGGATAGAAAATAGATATTATGATTTTTATATACCATCCTTAAATTTAATAATTGAAATGGATGGAGGTATGGGACATGGAGTTGAAACTAAGTTTCAAAAATCAGAAGAGGGAATAGAAGTAGATAAGATAAAAGATGATAAAGCATTTGAACAAGGATTAAAAGTTGTTAGAATTGATTGTAACTATGACCAAATTTATAATCGTTTTAATTATATTAAAAATAATATAATTAAACAATTGGATAATTATTTGGATTTAAATTCAATAAATTGGATTTTAGCAAATGATAAATCTACGAAAAGTTACGTATTAGAAACATGGGATTTATGGAATAAAGGGATGAGTACAATTGAGATATCACAAAAATTAAATGTATCTTCAACGACTATTTCTAACTATTTAAAAGAGGGAAATAAAATAGGCAAAGTAAAATATGATGGAAAGAAACACAGAATAGAACAATGCAAAAAGAAGAATAGTGGAAAAAACGCATATAACTCAAAATCTGTTATATGTTTAACTACTAAAAGAATATTTTTGTCTATGGTTGAAGCATCAAGATTTTATAATATGGTAAGTCATTCGTCGATAGCACGTTGTTGTAAAGGATGGGCTATAAATGGAAGAGGTAATAAAGTAAAATGCCATTACGCAGGTAAACTTCCTGATGGTACTAAACTTGTATGGAGATATATTAAATGGAATCATAATAAAAAATTTAGAATTAAGTGAACAAATTAATAATTTAAATAGTATAATATAGTGTAGGAGATAATCCTACACTATTACAATATAAGGGGATGGCATAATGTTTAAAGGATTAAGTAAAGAATTTAAACAGCTAATGATAGATGAATTATGCAAGAAATATGATGGTATCAATATGAAACTACAAGATGATTTAGCAAAAATATGGTATGATAAATGGCAATTGGAAGATATGAAGTCTGAATTAAAAAGAATTGATGAGATAATAACTGAGCTTAGAAAGGAGGATTAATATGGTAAGAAAGTTTGAAACTATAAACATAGATATTAATGATAATAAAAAAATAAAAATAAAGAAAGATGATATTAACTATTTATTTATTGATATAAAAGAAAATGGTAAATCAGTTGACGTATCAGATTATACTATAAAAGCTGTATTTAATGCATTTGG
>JBGVIL010000104.1:0-4279 GCA_045123185.1 Bacilli bacterium
GAGATGTCTAATTCTTCATAAACTCTGTCTTGTTTAGCTTTTCTACGATGATTCATTTTTTCTTTAGCCATAAAATAAAATTCTCCTTCTAGCAGATAATAAATTCTTTACCTAAAAATATAGAAAACATTTTTGCATACCCTCTCAGCGTTTCCACATCCATAGGCATAATCTCTTTTGTCTTATTATTTCTCATAACACATACCTGTTTCATATCTTCAGGCACCTGTTCTCTAGTTCTCCATTTAAAAAAGCTTTCTATAAACGCCGGTTGTCTGTTAAAGTCTTCATCATCAATATTTAATTTTAAAATATCAATGCCTAGGTATGAATACTCCAACACAACAACTCCCATCCAGTCTTGTTTTTGTTTTAAATATACATGTAAATTATCTAAATACTCCCTATCAAATGAATAAACGTTTGGTTGTCTAATAATACCTGAATCTAATTCTACTGCAACATTAATATGCTTCCAGAACTGTCCATTGTATTTATACCATCTATTTGCTGTTCCATCATGTCTATATTCTTCACGACCAACAACATATTGTAAATAATCAGCAAAATCACATATATCAGTTTTAATCATATTAGCTCTTGTTTCCGTATACCCTTGGATTTTTACCCACTCAAAGAATTTCTCTGCCTGTTTCTTTGTAATTAATTTAAAATATATATCATTATTGTATTCTTTATTCCAAGCCATAAACATTTTCAACGTAGTTTTCACATTGCTAGCAGTTTTAAGTGATAAACTCGTATAGGCGAGAAATTTCATATATCCAAGTAACAGATTTTTATTCATTGGATTAATTCCTTCAATGAATTGAATGTCTCTGAATACAGTCAATGCTCTAATTCTTTCCTCTAAATATGCTTTTCTGCGTAGTCTAGCTTCTTTGTCAATGTTTTTAACGAATCTTGCCATCATGGCACTCCTTTCTTATATAAAAAAGGTAGTACCATATGGCACTACCTAATCCTCTTTATCTATTTTGTTTTCTTGTAATTCAATCCAATCTTTATAATACATAAAATGCCATTCTCTTCCCGTTGTTCTCTTCCCAACACTTTTGTTTTTACCTTTGAGATGGCTTGTTAAGCAATCTGTCCTAGTAAGTTTCAACCAGTCTGCTGCATCAAGTAGGCATTCAAATACCTCTTCCGTTTCTAAGCAAATAACCTTTTTAGCACAATAGCTCTTACCGCGTTTTTGGCTTTCACTAAAATACCTACACATTTCTTCGGTGTGATGTTTTCCATAGAATGGATTAAGTTCTCCTTTTCTTGAAATCTTTGCTTTTGTTTCATCAGAGTTTTTACCTCTATGTCCTCCACGTCTAATATTATATCCGTGCGAACGCTTATGTGAATTGAATGTTAAGATATATTCATCCTCTAAATAGTCAAGATGGTCTTTTGAATATCCTATTGCATATTCTTTTACTACAGCGAAATTATCCTCTCCATATTTTTCTATTGAATTTTTAAGATAGTCATTTGCGTTTTTGTGTAAGCCACCCTTATATCTTTTATCAAAATCACGAGTAGTTAATCCAATATAGACTTTATTATTAATAATGTTTTTAATCATGTATACAATACCATATGGTTCGTCTTGAAAATCATTAGTATCATAAGTATAAAGATTTTCATGTTCTAATAAGAACCTATCAAGTTCTTCGATAGGTTCTATTTGTCCAGTATTTACAGCAATGATGTAATCATCCATTTAATCACTCCACTAAAGTTGTAAGCTTTGTTTTGGTTTTGGGATATCGATGGTAATGTCTTCTTCTCTTTTTCTTTTTAGTATTTCATTTTTTAAATTATTTTTTGAGTTTTCATCACCATGGATAATAATAATGTTTTTTAATCTTTTTTGATTAATTCCTCTTGTTATTAATTGACACATTTGTTGGTAATCTGCATGTCCACTCATCTCTAACGGTGGTAATACATCTGCATTTAGCATTCTTGTTTTTCCTTGTAGGCTAACTTGTTTTCTATTTTCCGCTGCTGCATCATTTATAGCTCTCATTGGTGTACCAATTCCTGCATATCCACTACCTAAAATACTACACCATGGTTTGTCACATAATTGTTGTAATAAGAATAATGAATGCCCACAACCCATTCCACCACTTACGATAATGATTTTTGGTTGGGAATCAATTAATTTTTCTTCTACTTCTTGGAATTTTTCAATTTTATTAACTCGTCCCCAATTGAATACATCGTAGTCTGGTAACCATCTATCATCTACATAATGTTTTTTGTAATATTCGTTACCTAAAGTTCTATGGGCTTGTTGTGTCATTCGTCCAACCAAGTAAACTGGGATTTTTCTTTTTGTTAGAATTGGATTTTTATCGTATATGTGTTTTACCATTGAAAGCAACTGTGTACTTCTTGAAACTGCAAATGCTGGAAGTAGTAATACTTTACGTTTATCAATTACTTCTGATAATACATAGTCTTCCAATTCAAACTCTGGTTCAATCCACTCATGAAGTTTGTCGCCATATGTTGCTTCTGTGATTAATACGTCTACGTCTAGAATTCTATCTTTATCCCATTCTTTTGTAAATGGTCTTGGAATTTTTGGATTGTAATTGTAGTCACCAGTGAATAATAATGTAGCAGTTTCATATTCATCTACCATGAACTCTAAATAAATACTTGCACTGCCAAACAAGTGCCCATTTGGAAGAAACTCTATGCTTACCCTATCATTTAACCATACTTTTTCATTATATCCATAGCCTTGTAAATGTAATATTACTTGTTCTGCATCTTGCGTTGTATAGTTTGGATACAGTTCTTGTTTTGGATGTTTTTTCAAGTAAGCTTTAATTTGATTTTGTTGTACGAATGAACTGTCACAACAAATCATAGAGATTAATGGAGCCGATGGCTCTGTGCATAACACTTTCCCTCTAAACGGACTGTCTGGTCTAAATAGCATTGGTAGTCCACCGGAGTGGTCAGCATGAGCATGCGTTACAATCACATAATCAATTTCTTCTAGTGGAATATCTTTTTTTGCTTTCCAGTTTGCCTCAATAATTTGTTTCGCATCTAACAAGTTGCTTTGGTATAATCCGTAATCGAATAAAATTTTTAAGCCATCCACCTCTAGCATTACACTAGTCCCAGTTACTTCATCGTATACACCATAGTTTGTGACTTTAAAATGTTTCATTCTTTTGCGTTTACCCATTAAACATCTCCACCTTGCCTTATATTTTTTTATTCTATAATATTTCATCTTGGGCTGTTCACATTAATATTATACAAATATACTATAAAAAAGTAAACCTTACATCATATTATTTTTCTTTATTTGTTTGACGATATTTAATTTCTGTAACATCGTCTTGTAATTTATGAATATCATCACTGATGGTTTCTATATTAGCATTAATTTTTTCCATTACCTCTGCATTTTTTAATAATGCTTTACTATTTTCTGAAATAATTTGTGAAAAGTGTTTTATTTGTTCTCTATCACGTTCCTCACGTTCTCTTGCATATGCTTCACGTTCTTTTGCTGCTTGACGTACTTGCTCTTCTCTTTCTTGTGCAGTCCTTCTAATTTCGCCTTCTCTTTTGTTAGAATCTTCACGCATCCAGTTAAAAATTTTATAAATGAACCAAGCAAAAGCCAAGCATAATGCTACTGATAAGCCAAATGTAGAAACTAATTCAATTATCCCTTCCATCTTTTCACCCCGATTCCTGATGGAATATATACTAACCTATATTATAAACGTTTAGTATAGCTTAATTTAATCCATCCAGCTCCACTTAAAAGTTTACCCCAACCGTCTTTTTCTTCAACGATTGTGTACACTTCTCCACTTCTTACTTGTGTCGCAATACGAGATGAAGCGTTAGGTTCTTTACGAACGTTTAATACTGCTGTATTGATTCTTACACGATATTTAACTGCATTTCCACTTGGAGCTACATATGGTTTAACATAGTTTAAGTTAATAAATCCATCTTTTTGATTATAAGATACTCCACCCCATAATGCTCCTTTAGGTGTAGCACTATTATCTTGGTACATTACATAGCGAACATAAACTTTTGTTCCTTTTGGAATTGTAGTTAATAACGCAGAACCACCATTACGTTGTTGACGTACATTTAAACTGTCAGTAGTAACAACATAGTTATTATAATTACCAACTTTAAATTTACCTGTAGATGGTTGTGGTTGTGGTTGGCTAGGTTGAGGTTTTGGTTGTGATGCTCCATTTAATTTATT
>JBGVIL010000105.1:0-3685 GCA_045123185.1 Bacilli bacterium
GTTATCTTAAATCAAAAGGTATTAATGCTCAACCATGTATCAAAGGAGCAGGGAGCGTTGAAGCAAGAATAAACTACTTACAGAACCTTACGATTTATGTACTAGAGGATGTATGTCCAAATGCAGTAGCTGAATTTGATAACTTTGCATATCTGAAAGACAGACACACTAGCCAATACACAAATAAAACAGACCATGAATTTAGTCACTTATGTTGTGATGCATTAGGTTACTCTATTTGTGATATTTATATGGCTAAACCTAAAGCTAAAGTTCTTGATATTAGAGGATATGGTTTATAATACATTATATGCAAGGAAGGAGAGAGTGATAACGTGTTAAAGGTAAAAAGTGTAAAAGAAACATTAAATTATAATGAAATTGTAAATCTTGTGCATAAACATGAGATGGTACTACATAAATATAGACATTTAAAAGATATGTATGATAATAAAAATGATATTAAACATAGAGTACAAGAAGATACTTCTAAGCCTAATAATCGTATTAGTCATGCTTACGCTAGCTATATTACTGATAGTATTGTATCTTTCTTTATGACTAAACCAGTAGCTTATACTTTTGGTGATGATACATTAGCAGAACAGTTTGACGATATTTTTAAATACAATGATGAAAGTGCAGAGAATGTGCAATTAGCAACAGATGCATCTATCTTTGGTTGTTCTTGTGAGCTTTTATATGTCGATTCAGATTTAATGCCACGTTTTAAAGCTATCAATCCAATGGAAGTAATTGCTATCTATGATTGTTCTATTGAAGAAAATCTAATCTCTTGTATAAGACATTGGAAAGTAGAGGTAGACGAAGAACAAGTAGATTATATTGAATATTATACAAAAGATACAATCACAAAATTCTTACATAATGAAGATGGTGTGATTGACACTCCACAAATTACAGAGCACTTTTTTCAAGACGTTCCTATTGTCATAGTTGAGAATAACAAAGATATGTGTTCAGATTTTGGGAAAGTTATTGATTTAATTGATGCTCTAGACAAAGTTGTATCTGATACTGCTAATGATTTTGAAATGTTTACGAATGCAATTATGGTTATTCAAGGTGTAGAATTGGATGAAGAAACATTTAGTAAATTAAAACAAATGCGATTAATGAATTTAGTATCATCTGATGGTGTAGATACTAAAGTTGAATATCTATACAAAGATATTCCAGACCAAGCATTGGAGAACTATAAAAATAGATTAGTGTCTGATATTCATAAATTTGCAGGTGTTCCAGATATGTCTGATAAAGAGTTTGGTAATAATTTAAGTGGTGTTAGTATCAGATTTAAATTAAGTAATCTAGACCTAAAATGTGCAGTTAAGGAAACATATTTCCGTAAAGCATTATTAAGACGTATTGAGTTAATCTGTAATCTACAAGGTTTATTAGGTAAAGTTGGAGACACTAAAGATATTATCAAAAATGTAGATATTAGATTCACCCGTAACGTTATTGATAATACAAGTGAAATTATTCAACAAGCTATTCAATTATCTACTATCGTCTCAAAACAAACCGTACTCGAAAACTTACAATCATTAATTCCATCAGTAGATGAAGAAATGCAACGTTTAGATGAAGAACGTGAAGCTAATATGGAACGTTTCTCTGATAACTATGATATGCACTCACAAGACAATGGTGAGGAAGATATGCAAGATAATACAGATGATGAGCAAGACGATATGCAAGAATAGGTGATAGCATATGGATAACTTTAAAAAGTTTCAAGATGGTAAACAACGTATTCTTGATAAGAATTATGATAAATATGCTAAAGATATGATTAGTCAATTAAAAAAAGAATATCGTAATACAAGTAAAGATATAGAACTTGAAATACGTAGATGGTATGAAGATATGGATAAAATCAAAAAGACTAATCCAGAGTTTAGATTCTCAAAGCTTAAACAGTTAGAGGATTTAAACAAACAAATTGATTTAATCCTAGATGCTTTAAATAAAGCAGAAACAGAAATCATGGAGAATGGTATGAAGAAATTATTCGTGACTGATTACATTGATTTTAATGAACTTAATCAGAAGTATCTCGATATGGATTTACACACTCCTAATCCAGAATTCAATCAGTTACCACAAGTACAGAGACTTGAAGGTTTACTAAATAGTCCTACCACTACTATTTCTGATTACACTTTACAATCTGCTAAGGAAATGGTAGAAAGAGATATAGCTAAGAAAATCTCAAATCAAATTCTTACTAAAGTGATAGATGAATTTGAATTAGCATGGGTATATGATGGAACTGCAGGTAGATGGTTCAATGTTCGTGTAGAAGAACGTTTAATGAAATGTGGTATTACACTGAAAGATGAGATACGTAAGAGTGTTATTCGTGGTGATGGATTAAGTAGTTTGGTAGGTAAACTAGAAGATACCCTAAACATTTCATATCGTAATGCTACCACTATGGTTCGTACAGAACTTGCTACCATTGAGAATGAAGCAGTCATTCATAATGCTAAGAAGCTAAGATATGACGCTTTGCAGTTTGCTACAATGAAAGATAATAGGGTGTGTAAACTATGCAAATCAATGGAAGGTAAGATTATTCCACTTGATGCTAGAGGTGCAGATTTTGTAGTTCATCCTAATTGTAGATGTGTTTTAGTAGAAATTATGGTAGATGAAAATGGTAAAGCAATTCATTCTAGTTTTGAAACATCTGGTGAAGCAGACCAATATTTTAATGAAAAACAAGAAGAATGGCTAAAAGAACAAGAAGAGAATAAACGTAAATTAAAAGAATATAAAGACCGTTTAACTAAAGAACGTAAAGCTAAGAAAGCATTAAAAAATGAATTTAAACAATGACACTCTAAGTATGGATTAAAGTAAGGGGTGATAAAAAATGATTGGAATTATGAAGATTGATAGAACAATTGACCATGTTGAGTTTTTTGTGAATAGAGTAGAGGAATTAGAACAATTAAAAGGTGGAACTTTTAATGGTCAAATTATAGGTCATGGTTCTACTGTGTTAGTTAAGGACACTAAAGAAGTTTTTATCTATGATGCAGAAAATGATGAATGGGTTTTATTATAAATTTAATATATAAGTCACCTACTACTTTAAAGTAGGGTTTTTTATTATGTAAATTAAAATCGTCAAACTGGAGACGTTAAATCGGAGGTTATTATATGAATGAACAACAACAAGGTCAACAAGTACAACAACAAAATGAGGTAGTAGCGGATACTCAACCGCAAGTACAAGAAGAACCTAAAATGGTAAGTATGACACAAGAACAATTTGATAAATTAATTGCAGACAGATTATCAAGACAAGAAAAACGACTTACCGAACAATTTAATAAACAGTTATCAGAAATGTCAGAAGCACAAAAATTAAGTGTTATGGATGAACAACAGAAAGCAGAATATCAAGCACAAAAAGAACGTGAAGCGTTTGAAGAAGAGAAAAAAGCATTTTATACAGAAAGAGATAACTTTAACAAGGCTCAATATAAGTTAGAAATCCAACGCCAATTAAACGAAGCGGGATTGCCTGATGTTAGTGACACTCTTGTTAGCATGGAAGCAGAAGCAGTAAAAGCTCAAATTAATACTATGAAACAAGCATTTGACAAACAAGTAAATATGCAAATTGAAAATCGTATTAAATCTAGTG
>JBGVIL010000106.1:0-26322 GCA_045123185.1 Bacilli bacterium
TAAAGGTATTGCTTCTTTCTTTAAAGGTCTATGGTTAATAATTAAAAACTTTGGATTAAACTTTGTTCATGGATCTCTTCTTACTAAAACATCATATTTTGTAATGGGTTCAGGACATGTTTTAAGAGGACAAATTGTTAAAGGAATAATTTATTTCTTATTACAAATATTATTTGTTTTATATATCATTATGTTTGGTGGTAACTATCTTGTAATGATGGTAGAAAACATGTTTGGTGGTGGAAACATTGGACGTGTTGAAACAAGTGATGAAGTTTGGAATGATGAACTTGGTATTTATGATAAGATTCTAGGTGATAACTCATTCCATATTATTCTTTATGGTATATTAACAATATTCGTAATTTTATTATTTATTGTTGTTTATATGAGTAGTGTTAAAGAAAGTTACATGTTAGAACAACAAAAAATAATTAACAAAAAACCAAAAACATTTAAAGATGAAGCAAGTGATTTATTAGATAGTAAGTTCCATATGACATTATTATCGCTACCAATGGTTGGATTATTTATGTTCACAATAATCCCACTGATTACAATGATTTTAATTGCGTTTACTAATTATGACGCAAACCATGAAGTTCCAGAACACTTATTCCAATGGGTAGGTTTCCAAAACTTTAAAGATCTATTAATGTCAAACTCTGAACTTGGTGCGACTTTCTGGCGTGTACTTGGTTGGACTTTAATATGGGCTGTACTTGCGACATTCACAAGTTACTTCTTCGGAATGTTACTTGCAATGTTAATTAATAAAAAAGGAATTCGATTTAAAAAATTATATCGTACAATGTTTGTTGCGACTATCGCAGTTCCACAATTTGTATCACTTCTAATTATGTCTAAAATGTTAGATGCTGGTGGTGGTGGAATGGGTTCTGGTGGAGGTATCATTACTCAGTTAATTGAACGGATGTTTAATTTTCACTTACAATTTGGGCTAGATATTAATACAACAAGAATTTGTATTGTACTTGTTAATATGTGGATCGGTATTCCATATAGTATGTTAATGTGTTCAGGTATCTTAATGAATATTCCAAACGAACTATATGAATCTGCAAGAATCGATGGTGCAAAACCGGCAAGAAGATTCTTCAAGATTACTCTTCCATATATGTTATTCGTAACGGGACCTTACCTAATTACACAGTTTATTGGAAATATTAATAACTTTAACGTAATATTCCTACTTAGCGGTGGTGGTCCTGGTGACTTACTAAAATATACAAATGGTGCAAAAGGTACTGACCTTTTAATTACATGGCTTTATAAGTTATCACTAGGAACTGATAGAAACTATAAACTAGCATCAGTTATTGGTATTTTAGTGTTTGTAATTTCTGCTGTCTTTAGTTTAATTGTTTATAACAAATCATCAGCAGTGAAAGGAGAAGACAATTTCCAATAGTGAAATTTAATATGTGTTATGGAAAATAATGTAAAACAATATGACGAACATATTAAAGTAACAAAAGAAGTTACTGATGAAGATATTCAAAGATGGAAAAAAATTGATGAACTTGAATGTTCAATTCATGAAGTTCCGAAAAAGAAACATCGCGTTGGTATGAAGTTTTGGCGTATTTTTGGAAACACTACTGGTCAAATCGTCTTATCAATCCTTGCGATACTTTGGGTAATCCCTTTATTTTATTTAATAGTTCAATCTTTTAGAAAAGAACCTGGGGCTTGGAGTCCAACGTTCTTTCCACAAGAATGGACACTTGATAATTACAAAAGATTATTTAGAGAAACAAAATTCTTACAATGGTATGGTAATACATTACTAATTGCGGTAATCAGTTGTATAATTACAACACTATTTGTACTTGCAGTTGCTTATGCATTTAGTAGAATGAAATTTAGAATGAGAAAACCAATGATGAACGTTATGTTAATTCTTGGAATGTTCCCAGGATTTATGAGTATGTCTGCGGTATATTTCTTACTAAAAATTTTACTTCCAGATAACTATCAATCATTAACAAGTTTAATAATTGTATATTCTGCAGGTGCTGCGCTTAGTTATTATATTGCGAAGGGATTCTTTGATACTGTTCCTTATGCACTAGATGAGGCAGCAAGAATCGATGGCGCAAGCCGATTCAGAACCTTCCTAAAAGTTACTTTACCACTTAGTAAGTCAATCATTATTTATACAATTTTAATTAGCTTTATCTCACCTTGGTGTGACTATATCTTCGTATCATACATTATGTCAGGAGTTCCAGATACTGGAATGTATACAGTATCACTTGGAATGTATAAGTGGCTTGAACGTGAACAAATTCAACAATACTTTACAACATTTTGTGCTGCTGCCGTTATAGTCGCAACACCTATTACATTATTATTTATGTTCTTACAAAAATACTATGTTGAAGGTGTAACAGGTGGAGCAGTTAAAGGATAGGAGAAAGAATGTATAAGTTCTTATTTAAAAAGATGTTTTATCTAATTCTAATTGTGATGCTTTCATTAGTCTTAGTATCTTGTAAAGATGATGACGATGATGATAATAAAAATGATGGATTAATCGTACCAGAATTAAACGTAATAGAAGATAATTACCGTAACTGGTATGAAATATTTGTATATAGTTTTTATGATACAAATAATGATGGTATTGGTGATTTAAACGGCGTAACTGAAAAACTTTCATACATCAAAGAAATGGGATTTAATGGTATTTGGTTAATGCCAATTCATCCATCACCAACATATCACAAATATGACGTTAACGATTATTATGCAATTGATAAAGCATATGGAACACTTGATGATTTCAAACGTTTAGTAGAAGAAGCTCATAAACTAGATATCAAAATTATTCTTGACCTTGTAGTAAATCATACAAGTTCAGATAATCCTTGGTTTAAAGGTGCTTGTGAATATATAAGACAAAACGGAAAACCAGGTGGAGAATATGGTGAATATTATAACTTTGTTTCTTCTAATCAAGGAACTGGATATTCACAAGTAAGTGGTGCTCCATATTATTATGAGGCTAGATTCTGGAGCGGAATGCCTGACCTTAATTTAAATAGTGCTAAAGTTAAAGAAGAAATCAAAAACATCATGAAATACTGGCTAATTGATTATGATGTAGATGGATTTAGACTTGATGCGGTAACTAGCTACTATACAGGCAATGTTGATAAAAATGTTGAATTCTTAAGCTGGTTAAATACTGAGGCTAAAAAAATTAAATCCGATTCATATATCGTAGGTGAAGCTTGGGTCGGATCTGATTACGAAATTAATCGTTACTACCAAAGTGGCGTTGATAGTTTCTTCTTATTTACAGGTGCACAAGCAACAGGATCAATTGCGTCACTCGTAAAACTTCAAAGTGGTACAACACTTGGTAAATTATTTACAACATTACAAAGTACTTATACAAAAGGAATTCTTGCACCATTTTTAGGAAACCATGACACAATGCGTCCAGGTAGCTTTATGCCAGGAGTTGAAAACGTTAAGATGTCAGCTGGTGTCTTATCAATGATGAATGGCGGAACATTTGTATATTACGGTGAAGAAATTGGAATGATTAGTAAAAATGGAACAAGTTCTGATCCACATAAGAGAATTGCGATGAAATGGAAAGAAAAAACAATTTATCCTGGTGTTTGTTACACAACACCTGAAGGAATCTCAATTGATGAAACGTATTACTACTATCCATCAGTTGAAGAACAAATGGCTGATGAAAATAGTATTTTAAACTATTATAAAGCTGCAATGCGTCTTCGTAATGCTTTTCCATCAATTGCACGTGGAACAGTTGAAAATCACTCTGATGGTCAAAGCAGTTATATATGTGTAATAACAAAAACGTATCTTGATGAAAAAATCACAATTGTATTTAATCTGGATAGTTTTGAACAAAACGTAACAATCGATTATGCAGCACTTGGCTGCAGTGAAATAGTTGGTGAATTGTATGTAGACAATTCTGCCAAAGCAACTTATGATGGAACTGGCAACTTAACAATGCCACCTCAATCAATTGTAATATTAAAGTAAAGGAGAAAAATTATGGCAAGTTTATCACTAAAACATATTTTTAAAGTATATGATAATCGTGTAAAAGCAGTAAATGATTTTTCCATGGATATTGATGATAACGAGTTCATTGTGTTTGTTGGACCATCTGGATGTGGTAAATCAACAACACTAAGAATGATTGCTGGTCTTGAAGATATTACAGCTGGTGAACTAAGAATTGATGATGAAATCGTAAATGACTTCGAACCAAAAGACAGAAACATTGCGATGGTATTCCAAAACTATGCACTATATCCTCATATGTCAGTATATGAAAATATGGCATTCTCTTTAAGAACAAATCATGAACCAAGTGATGTAATTCATCAAAAAGTTATGGAAGCTGCAGAAATTCTTGGTATTACTGAATACTTGGAACGTAAGCCAAAAGCCCTATCTGGTGGTCAAAGACAACGTGTTGCGTTAGGACGTGCAATTGTTCGTAATCCTAAAGTATTCTTACTTGATGAACCACTATCAAATTTAGATGCTAAACTTCGTACAGCAATGCGTACTGAAATTTCAAGACTTCATGAAAGACTTGGCACAACATTTATTTATGTAACACATGACCAAGTTGAAGCGATGACAATGGGTACAAGAATTGTTGTTATGAAAGATGGTTACATTCAACAAATTGATACCCCAGTAAATCTATTTAAATATCCTGATAATGTCTTTGTTGCAGGATTTATCGGAACTCCACAAATGAACTTTTTTGATGGAACAATTTTAAAACAAGGCGAAAATGTAACATTTAAGCTTGACTGTGGAACTTTAATTGAAATGAAATATACTCAAGCAGATAAAGTACCGCTAAAATATATGGATGGTTCTAAGAAAATTATCTTTGGTGTTCGACCAGATGATGTAAGAATCAAAGAAGAAGGAGAAAACGATGATGCATGGGCCTACACTAAAGCTGTTGTAGGTGTGGTTGAAGTATTAGGTGGTGAAGCATTAATTTATGGTAATCTAAACCTTGAAACACCTGATGCTGAATTTGGATCAATCATCATTAAAGCTGATCCAGACGTTGATGTAAAACGTGGAGATATCATTGATATTAAAATCACAAGACGTAAATTCCATGTATTTGATAAAGTAACTGAAAAGAGCATCAGAAGAAGAATTCCAGAAGAAAATATTGTTAAATGTAATATTGAAAATGCTGAAATTAAATTTGAAGGACAAAGTTTTAAATTACCTGATGCAATTAAAACAAATGATATTCAAGATGTTGAATTATCATTCCCAGTTAAAGCTTTAACAATTGGAAGTGGATCTGGAATCGCAAGAATTGAATGGATTGAAAAAATTGAAAATCAAACACTTTACTTCTTAAAAGCTGGCGAACTTACACTATTCGCATTAGAAGATAACGATCCTAAATATTCAATTGGCGATACAGTAAAATTTGATATTGATTTATCAAAGATTAACATTCCAGAATGTAACATTAAAGCAGTTAATTTAATCAATAGACTTGATGGATCATTTATTAAACTTAAGAATAAAGAAAAGAATTATGATTTCTTTATGAATATGGAAGGAATGAATATTACACCATCAAATAGAATTTGTGAAAAACTTTTCGCATGTAAAGGCGCAAAAATCTTTAACACAGATTTAGTTTATGAATTTAGTCTAAAAGATATCTTAGTATCAAAACTTGATGAGTCTACAAATAAACTAATAGGCACTGTAACTAAAGTTTATGACTATACTTATACTAAGTTTGTTGAAATTGAAATAGGAAATCAAATGATTTTAGCTGAATATAATGGCCAAGTAGGCGATCAAGTTCAAGTTAAACTTGATGTTGATAAAGTAACAATCATTGATAAACAAATTGATATCATTATCGTATAATGAAAAAGGCAAGTAAAACTTGCCTTTTTTTGTCGAATTATTATATAACGATAAGCCGTTAATTGAGCTTGTGTTATCTTCAATATCAAATTTAGTAATCATCAAAATTCAAGACGACTTGAACTTAAACAATTAAATTAATAAACAAAATTAAAAAATTTACTATTAAATATAATCGTTGTTAATACTATATAAATTCTTATCTTAGAAAAAATGTAAAAAACAACAAAATTTATGTTAGAAAAAGTGTAAAATATCATTGACATTTTACACTTTTTTTGATATAATGTTTATGGGGTGTTTTTATGGAAAGAAAAATATATCAAGATTTATTAAATTGGAAGCTTAATAATGATCGAAAGCCTTTAATATTACAAGGAGCACGACAAGTAGGCAAAACATATATTGTTAATTATTTTGCCGGTAAAGAATATGTAAATAGCGTCTACTGTAATTTTGAAAAAGATTCACAATTACATGATTTTTTTGATAATTTAGATCCAATGACTATTATAAAAAAAATATCTTTTTACAAGAGAAAAGAAATATTGCCACATAACACATTAATCATATTTGATGAAATTCAAGCTTGTCCACAAGCAATTACATCATTAAAATATTTTAATGAAGAAGCAAATGACTATCATATCATTTCGCTTGGATCATTACTTGGTGTATCTGTCAATAGAAGTAATTTTTCATTTCCAGTAGGTAAAGTTCAATTTATGACAATGTATCCGCTTGATTTTGAAGAATATTTGATGGCCAAAAATGAACATGAATTAATTAGTTTAATTAAAAATTGTTTTTTAACAAATACTCCATTAGATAGAGCTTTTCATGAAAGAGCAATCGATTATTACAAAGAATATTTGTATGTTGGCGGAATGCCGGAAGCAGTAATGGAGTATAATCGAAATTCTAATCCAGAACTTGTTAGAATTATTCAACAATCAATTTTAGAATCATATTTAAATGATATGGGGAAATATAATAAACAAACTGAAATTCCAAAAACAAAAATAGTATATAAAAGTATTGGTACCCAACTTGGGAAAGAAAACAAAAAGTTTCAGTATAAAAACATCAAGCATGGTGCACGATCTAAAGAATATCAAGAAGCTATTGAATGGATTACATTATCTGGGATTGCGGCTCAACTTTATAAATTAGAAACGGTTTTATTACCGCTAAATGCATATCAATCTCTAACAGATTTTAAATTTTACATGAATGACGTTGGACTTTGTACAGCTAGTCAAAACATCTATATTGAAGATATATTAAGCAATAATGAGTTGCTTAGTATATTTAAAGGTGGATTAACTGAAAATTACGTTTTTAATCAACTTTTATCAAATAATATCATATCATATTATTGGGTAAGTGATGGAGTAGCTGAAGTTGATTTTGTAGTAAGATTAAATAATGATATTATTCCAATTGAAGTAAAGTCTACGGAAAACATTCGATCTAAGAGTTTATCTATATATAAAGATATTAATAAACCAAAATATTCAATCAGAATTTCTTTAAGAAATTTTGGTTATGAAAATGAAATAAAATCTGTACCTTTATATGCAGTATTTTGTATCAAATAAAATGCAAAACTTATGTTTTGCATTTTTTTCATATTTAAATAATTTTTTTCATAAAATTAATGAGGAATTTTTATGAAAAAGAAAATGGACTATAATTTACTCATAATCATATTATCAATTGTAATATATGGATTACTAATGGTATATTCTGCTAGTAACATTACAGCAAGTTATAAATATCATGATCCCTATTACTATATTAAAAGACAAGCATTATTTGCAATTGTTGGTATATTGTTAATGTTTTTAGTAAGTAGAATAGATTTAGAAAAAATAAAAAGTAAAACCACTATAATATTTTTTATTTGTTTAGGACTATTAATTTTAGTTTTAATACCTGGAATTGGCAGTGTAAGAGGAGGCGCAAGATCTTGGATTGGTTTTGGTGCATTCAGTATTCAACCGGCAGAGTTTATGAAACTTGCGATGATTTTACTTTTGTCTAAGTATTTTGAAAAATACTATAAAGATTTAAAAAAGTTTAAGAACTTTTTATTTTTATTAATAATAATAATTTTAGTGTTTGGTTTAATTATGTTACAGCCAGACTTTGGAACTGGACTAGTAATTGTTTTAAGTAGTATTATTATGTTATTTATTGTTGGTGTACCGCTTAAATATTTTATGGGTCTACTGATAATTGGACTGCTTGGTCTTACCGGTTTAATTGTGAGTGCACCCTACAGACTAGAAAGAATCTTATCTTTTATTGATCCTTGGCGTGATCCTTTAGGATCTGGTTTTCAAGGCATTCAATCAATACTTGCAGTCGCACCTTCTGGGTTATTTGGGCTGGGGTTTAATAAAAGTATTCAAAAACATTTCTTTTTACCAGAACCACAAAATGATTTTATTTTCTCAATCATTTGTGAAGAAATGGGATTGATTGGATCACTTGTTTTAGTTTTGTTATATATATGTTTACTAAGAAAATCAATTAAGATTTCTATTAAAAGTAATAATTTATATTATTCATTTTTATCATTAAATATTGGTATTAGTATTTTTATTCAAACAACTATTAATATTTGTGTTGTAATTGGATTACTACCAATTACAGGTATAACTTTACCACTTGTTAGTTATGGTGGATCTAGTTTAGTTATTACATTAGTCGGACTTGGAATCTTGTTAAATATTAGTAGGCACAAGGAGGAAGTATGAAAACAATTGTTTTATGTGGGGGTAAAACTTTAGGACATGTTACTCCTGGAATTAGTGTGATAAATGAATTACATAAAAAGTATCCAATGCTTCGAATCATATATATAACTTGTGATAATCAATTGGGTTTAAAATTAATAAATGATTCATGTATTGATAAAGTTATATACTTTAATCTAAACTTTAAAAACAAATTCGATAAAATTGTTAATGTAGTTAAATACTACAAAGAGTTAACTAAAATAATTAAACTTTATAAACCAATTTGTATTGTAAGTTTTGGTTCGATACTTGGAACTTTATCAGTACTTGTAGGTAAAAAGAATAAAATAAAAACCGTCATTCATGAACAAAATGCGGTAATGGGACTTGGTAATAAATTAGTATTAAAAAAGTGTGACTTAGTTTTAACTAATTATTTTTTATCAAAAAA
The DNA here is from genome assembly GCA_045123185.1 of Bacilli bacterium. Classification (GTDB taxonomy): domain Bacteria; phylum Bacillota_I; class Bacilli_A; order ML615J-28; family CAG-313; genus UBA1231. The sequence continues at coordinate 9,145 of JBGVIL010000106.1, forward strand.
GTATAAACAAGTAGGTAATCCAATACTAATTGAAAATAAAAACATTGATTTAAAAAAAGACAAAAAGAAACTAGTAATAACATCAGGTAGTAACGGAAGTCTTGTTTTTTCAAAACTTGGTGTTGAATTGTATAAGAGTAAGATTAGTGAAGAATTTGATATTACTTTTATTACCGGTAAAAAGTATTATGAAGATGTCCTAAAAAAAATAAAAGAACGAAGTAATTTTAAAATAGTACCATTTATTGATAACTTATCTAATTATTTAATTGACACAAGTTTTATTATCACAAGAGGAGGATCACTTACTTTATCAGAAATATACTATTTAGATATTTACCCAATCATTATTCCATCACCTAATGTTACTAATAACCATCAATATAAAAATGCTGTTAAGTACCAAGGAGTATGTACAATTATTAATGAAGATGAAATAGATGTGAATAAGATTTCAAATGTATTAGAAAAATGCCAAAATGAAGAGATTTCGCACCTTAAATTCAATTCTACACAGAAGTTTATCGAGGAATTAGAAAATGTTGTCAAACTTTATTAAAAGTCATAATATTGGTAATTTATATGAAAATATTAGTTTAAAGAAAAAAACAACTTATAGAATTGGTGGAACAGCAAAATACTTTTTAGAAGTAAATAGTATTAAAAGTTTAAAACAAATAATTAAATATTGTTATGAAACTAAACAAAAATACTTTATTATCGGAAATGGTTCTAATCTTTTAATAAGTGATGAATATTTTGATTGTTTATTTATTAGTTTAAAAAAATTAAATAAAATAATTAAATTAAAAAACGATACTTACTTTTTAGAATCTGGTGTTAATAGTATTCCATTTGGAAAAAGAATGGTTGATATTGGTTTCTTAGATTCAATTCACTTAAGTTTAATACCTGGTTCGATTGGTGGGTTAGTTTATATGAACGCATCTGCGTTTAAATATTCAATGAAAGATATTGTAAAAAAAGTAATTTATATGGATAAACTAGGTAATATTAAATCTAAAAGTAGTGATTTTGAATTTAGTTATCGTAAAAGCTATTTTCAAAATAAAGACTATATAATAATTGGTGTAATATTAAAATTTAATAAATATAGTACTAAAACAAAAGAAAAGTATCAAAAGTTTTTAAACATAAAAAAAAATACCCAACCAATTAAATCATATAATGCAGGTAGTGTATTTCGAAATCTAGAACATATAAGCGCATGGGAACTTATTGATAAATGTAATCTAAGAAACTATTCAGTAGGAGATGCAAAAGTATCAAATATTCATACTAATTTTTTAATTAATGAAAAACATGCGACTTTTAATGAAATGTATAGTTTAATATTTTATGTTAAACGAAAAGTCAAAGAACAGTTTAATGTTGAACTAATTCCTGAAATAAAAATAATAACTAAAGATAATATTTGCCCACGCTAATTTTTAGTAAAAGAATATGATAAAATTGGGAGGGGTAAAATGAATCACATTAATTATTTTTCAGATTACAAAATGAATTACGTTCAAAATCTTAATTCAAATATTGAAGATACTGAAACTGGTTTTTTAAAAGGTAATATGTTTAAAGACTTATATGATCCATATAAAAACTATCAACCACAAGTAATAAAACCACGTAATGAAAAAGAACGTTTAATGTATGAAATTGCAATGTATGGATTCGGTATGAATGATTTAGTATTATATTTAGATACAAATCCACAAGACCAATATGCATTAACAAAATTTGCTAATCTGCAAAATGAATACAAACGGGCTGTTAGAAATTATGAAAATAAATTTGGCCCAATTAACTTAACATCTGATTCATTAGAAAAGCTTCCTTGGCCATGGTTAAAAGATTGGCCATTTGGAGGTAGAAACTAATGTGGATGTATGAAAAGAGATTGGCATATCCAATCAATATTAAAAAGAAAGATTTAAAAATGGCAAAAGTTATTATGAGCCAATATGGCGGACCACAAGGAGAATTAGGTGCAGCACTTCGATACTTAAATCAAAGTTATACAATGCCTGATGATATGGGCCGTGCAGTTCTACAAGATATTGGTACGGAAGAATTGTCCCATGTTGAAATGCTTTGTACAATGATGAAACAACTAACTGAAGGTGCAACAGCAGAAGACTTTAAAAATGCGGGAATGGAAGATTATTTCACTGAACATGGAATTGACTTATTCCCACAAAACGCAAGCGGCGTTCCATATACAACAGCCTATATTTCAGCAGTAGGAGATCACATTGCGAATATCGTTGAAGATATGGCTGCAGAAGAAAAAGCACGTGCAGTGTATGAAAACTTAATTGATCTTTCAAATGATCCTGATGTAATAGGTCCACTATTATTCTTAAGACAAAGAGAAATAGTTCACTATCAAAGATTTAAAGAATTATTAAGACATTATCAAAAAAATAAATTAGATTAATTTTTTCGGAGTCATAGACTCCGTTTTTTTATATCATAGCTATTTAATATAAAGTACTTGCAAATGATAAATTTATCTGATATAATAAAATATATAAATATTTTATATAATAATATTAGTAATAATCAAGGAGTGATATTAAATGAAAAAATTATTGTTATCTTTTTTAAACATAATTTTATTAATATGTGCTGTTGGTTGTAATCAAAATGTAGTTGATAATGAGTGTATTGAGGAAGGTTTAAAAGAAATAATATTTGGTCAATCATTAGATGGTGATTATTTGCCACAACCAACTGATTATGATAGTATAAAGGATAAAATACTAAATGATACATTATCACTTTATCTTTTTGAACCAAACTTAGATAATGTAAGTTATGTGTGTGGATACTCAAATGAATATAATTATACAATGTATTATGATGTAGAAGACATAGTTTGGAAAAAGTATACATATGAAGAAGATATTTTAAATAAATATAGAGGTTTAGAGAATGTATTTACATATGTCTTAATAGATGGGACAATTACATATGATTTGTACAACGACGTAGAGTTAAATTATCCAGTGTGCTATATAAGAAATATGTACGAATGGAAAAAAGATAATCCTTTTCTAAAAAATATTGATACATATTTTTTAGTCACAGATAGTGTTCCATTCATAGAAGAATACACAAAGTCAGCAGGATTTAATAAATATCCTCTTGTAATAAATTACTATGATCTAAATGATATTAAACCAATAATAGAAGAAAATGGAAAGAAGTATTTAAAACTCCCTATAAAAACTGAATATTATGAAAATGATGAACTTAAAGTTGATTTTCATTCATTAAATTTCATGTACTCAGATCTCCAAGACCTAATGATTGATATGAATAATGAATATGAAATTGATGATGAAGGTTATAAAAGATATTATAAATATATAAAATACGAAGATCTGATTTTAAGATTAAGAAATAACTAATAAAATAGTTAATTGGATAATAATTTTTTATTATCAAAAAATAAATTAGACTAATTTATTACGGAGTCTTTGACTCCGTTTTTTTATTATAAAAAAAATAGTTGATTTTTTTATTTGATAAAAATTAGAGATGATGATATAATAAGAATACATTAAATTAGTAAAAATTGTAAAAGGAGGCACATTATGACAACTGAAGATATGTTTAGCTCAAGTCCAGTCATTAAAGTTGTTGGTGTTGGTGGCGGTGGATGTAACGCTGTTAACCGTATGATTTTAAATGATGTTGCTGGAGTTGATTATGTTGCGATAAACACAGACTGTCAAGCACTAAGATTATCAAGAGCTGGTATGAAGATTCAAATTGGTCGTCAAATCACTAAAGGATGGGGAGCAGGTGCAGAACCGGAAATTGGTCAACGTGCAGCAGAAGAATCTGAAGATGAAATTAGAGAAGCATTAAAAGATGCTGATATGGTATTTGTTACTGCTGGTATGGGTGGTGGAACAGGTACAGGTGCAGCCCATGTTGTTTCTAGAATTGCTAAAGAAATGGGAAGCTTAGTAATCGGTGTTGTCACAAAACCATTTGGTTTTGAAGGTAGAAAACGTATGAAGATGGCTCTATACGGAATTGAAAAAATGCGTCCTTTTGTTGATACACTAGTAATAATTCCAAATGATAAACTATTGACAACTGGTGGAGCTGATGTAACATATTTAGAAGCAGTTCGTGAGGCAGACAATGTGTTAAGAAGAGCTGTTCAAGGTATTGCTGAAATTATTACATTACCATCAATGGTTAACGTCGACTTTGCTGACGTAAGAAATGTTCTAAAAGGAAGAGGTACAGCATTAATGGGTATTGGTGGAGCTGTTGGTCCAAACAGAGCCGTTGAAGCTGCTCGTCTTGCTATTAGTTCTCCACTTCTTGAAATTAGTATTAATGGTGCAACAGATGCGATTGTTCAAATCACAAGTGATACTGAAATTAAGATGAAAGAAGTTCAAGATATTATTTCTGAAATTCAAAATGCATCAAGTACTGAAATTGATGTTATCTATGGTACAGGATTCAATACAGGTCTTGATGGAGCAATCATTGTTACAGTTATCGCAACTGGTTTTGACCAAACTCAACAAACACAAGCTGAAGAAAAAGAAAATGAAAAACGTGAAACAGAACTTGTTAATTTAGGTAGTGGTCAAACTACACCTACAGAAACTAAACTAGAAGATTTAAATAAACCACGTGATGACATTAAAGATAAAATGCCAAAATGGTTAGTTGACCGTTTTAAATAATCAGACGCTTACAAGCGTAAATAATTTGTCTAAATTTAAATTTCGACACAATCACTTTTTGTAAAAACAACAAGATGAATTCTTGTTGTTTTTATTTTATACAAAAAACTATATGTCATCGATATTCCAAATAAAAAATATTAAATAATTTACTAGAAAAAAATAACAAATTATGGTAGAATAGAATAGGTGATAATTATGAAAATATATATTGGTTCAGATCATGCCGGATATGATCGTAAAAATGAAATTATTGAATTTTTAAAAGAAAAACAAATTGAAGTAATTGACTGTGGTACTTACACTAAAGATTCTGTTGATTATCCAGATTTTGCAAAAGCTGTATGTCTTGGTTGTTTAAAAGAATCTACATATGGTATTTTAGTATGCTATACTGGAATTGGTATGAGTATTACAGCAAATAAATTTAAAGGTATTCGCGCATCTTTAGTTGGTAGTGTTGAAGACGCTATTCTTACTAAAGAACACAATGATTCTAATGTCTTATGTTTAAGTGCGAAAAATACTAATAAAGATTTAACTTTAGAAATTATTGATGCTTACTTGAAAGCAGAATTTACTCATGGACGTCACGAAAGACGTGTAAATAAAATTTTGGAAATTGAGAATGAATAAACAAAAAAAAGATAAACTTGTACATGGTTTTAAACTATATAATGAAGTAATGCAAGAAATTTGGAAATTTCTTACAATATTATTATTTGGTGTAGTGATAGGTTATGTTCTTCAAAGAAGAGGACCTGAGAATAACCACTATTTTGTTTTTAGCTTAATAATTGCACTGGCAGTTGGTCTATTGATATTTTTTGTTGGATTATTTAGTGTAATTAAAAAAGAAGAAACTAGAAGACTTAATCAAAAGAAATCTGAAGATGAAGAACAAAAACTTTAATGAAAATTTTGATAAAGTAATAATATTGTATTCAAGTATTGTTTCATTAATAGTTTCAATTGTTTTATTATTTATTAACGTAAATATTTTTTATAGTTTTATTTTATGCTTTTTAGTAAGTCTTAGTATATTTATTAAAAATTCAGTAATTACATCAAATGTACTTTATCGTAGACTTGAGCCAGTAACACTATGGATGACGGTAAATTATATTACAAGTACATTACTATATATTGGCGTAATTTTGTTAGTTGTATTAATTGATATATTTCATTTAATTGGATTAAGTGGTTTATTTATTGTATCAATAGTTACAATTGTTTTAGGTATTATTCACAAATAGAAAGAGGGTGGTGAGTTGTTAATTTTGACTTTTGCCGATTTTTATAAACGAATGTCCCCAAATATTAAAGCATCAATTATAATAACCATAATATTAGCAGTCTTAGTTTTGATTGTCGGTCATAAAGCAAAAAAACAAGATCCTAGTAAACCTTCAAAAGGACTAGTCTTAGTATTTGAGATTTTAATTGATTGGATAAATGGGATGTGTAAAGAAAATCTTGGTCCAAAATGGAAAAAATATGCGCCCATGATAGTTACACTGGCATTGTTTATATTTATATCTAATATTAGTGGGATGTTTGGGTTTAGTAATCCAACTGCTAATATTGCGATAACTGTTGCACTTGGATTTATTAGTGCTTTTATGATTCAAGCAACAGCAATCAAAGAAAATGGCATTAAAAATTATTTAAAGGGATTCTTAGATCCATTTCCAATTATGTTGCCGATTAATATTATTTCGGAGATTGTTACACCATTCTCACTTGGAATGCGTTTATTTGGTAATATCTTAAGTGGAAGTATTATTATGTCTTTGATATATCAAAGTTTAGCACTAATTGAAATTGCATCAATTCCGGTTGGTGCAATATTAAGTGTATTTGTTGCTCCAGTATTTCATGCAATATTTGATATATTCTTTGGAGCAATTCAAACATATGTATTTATCTTATTAACAATTATTTTTGTATCGGGAAAAATGCCGGAAAAATAGAAATTAGGAGGAATTAAAAAATGATTAATTTATTAACACAAGTATTTATGTTTTTAGCAGAAGCTATGTCAACAGGTGAAGGATTAAAATATTTAGGTGCAGGTATTGGTGCAGGTCTTGCAGTATTCACAGGACTTGGTACAGGGTTAGGACAAGCAAATGCTGCAGGTAAAGCAGTTGAAGCAGTAGGTCGTCAACCTGAAGCAGTTGGTGCAATTCGTTCTACAATGATCATGGGTCAAGCAGTTGCAGAAACAACTGGTATCTACGGTTTCGTTACAGCAATTCTTTTAATCTTCGTATTCTAGGAGTAAGATATGGATCAAGCCGCTGAAGCTGTCAAAAATGCTATCATGAATGGAATCGATTTAATTCGTGAGGGTGCAGGCCTTGACATTACTAGCGCGACTTTTATTATTCAAATTTGTGCAACATTAGTATTATTTTTAATTGTTAGATTTAAATGTTGGAATATTGTTACAAACTTTTTAGAAAAAAGAAATGAATCAGTTAAGGCTGCTTTAAATGAAAAAACAGAAGCAGAAAAAGAAGTAAAAGCTCTTCAATTTGAGTCAGCTCATTTACTAGAAGATGCTAAACAAACTGCTGATTCATTAGTTCAAGATGCTAGAAAGTTAGCAAATGTTGAAAAAGACAAAATTATTCAAGATGCAAAACAAGAAGCACAAATCCTTCTTGAAAATGCTAAAGCAACCATTGAACAAGAAAAACAAGATTTACAAGAAGACATTAAGAATGAAATTGTTGAAGTTGCATATCTATTATCAGAAAAGATTACTAAATCTCATATTGACAGAACTAAAGATCAAGAATTAGTAAAAGAATTCTTAAAAGAGGAACTTGCTAATGATTAATGAAGTAAGCTTACAATATGCTAAAAGCTTATATGAATTAAGCAAAGATTTAGATCAAGACTTAAATGATTTAGAAGTACTTAAAAGTTGTATTAGTAATTCAAATGAACTTGTAAAAGTTTTGATGCATCCAAGTATTTCCAAAGAAGAAAAGAAGGAACTATTTAAAAACTTATTAAGTGGTAAAGTTGAAGATTATTTTTTATATTTTATATATGTTTTAGTTGATAATGAAAGAATATTAGAACTTGAAAATATATATGACACATTCAAAATGTTAGTTAATGAAAAGAAGAACATTTTAAATTGTGAAGTAGTTTCTAAATACCCACTTGATAAAAATATTAAAGAAGACTTAATAAAATACTTAAGTCAAAAATATCAAAAAGAAATTAAATTAAAAGAAACAATTAATGATGAGTTAATTGGTGGAATTAAAGTAATTGTTCAAAATGAAGTAATTGATTATACATTTGATTCTACTTTAACAAATCTAAAAAATACAATAAAAGGATAGGTCTAATTATGAAATCCTTAAGAATTGAAGAAATTTCAAGTTTTATCAAAGAACAAATAAAAAAATATGAAACAATAACTAAAACTGATGAAGTTGGTACAGTTGTATCGGTTGGTGATGGTATTGCGCTTGTACATGGTTTAGATAATGCTATGTATGGTGAACTTTTAGAATTTCCTAATGAAGTTTACGGAATGGTTTTAAACCTTGAAAAAGATTATGTAGGTGCAATTTTATTTGATGATTCAAGTAAAGTAAAAGAAAAAGATCAAGTAAAACTTACTAAAAGAATTTTAGAAGTTCCAGTAGGCGAAGCCGTTATTGGAAGAGTATTAAATGCTTTAGGTCAACCAATTGATGGACTAGGTGCACTAAAAACTGATAAGTTCCGTCCAGTTGAAAAGAAAGCTAGTGGAGTAATGGCAAGACAATCAGTTAAAGTTCCACTACAAACTGGTATTAAAGTAATTGATGCATTAGTACCAATTGGAAGAGGTCAAAGAGAACTTATTATTGGTGACAGACAAACTGGTAAAACATCAATTGCGTTAGATACAATCTTAAATCAAAAAGGACAAAATGTTCTTTGTATTTATGTTGCGATTGGTCAAAAAGAATCTACAGTATCAAGTGTTATTGAAACATTAAAAGCAACAGGTGCAATGAATTATACAACTGTAATTAGTGCATCAGCATCACTTCCAGCGCCTCTTTTATATTTAGCACCATATGCTGGTGTAACAATGGCTGAAGAGTTTATGTATAGTGGAAAAGATGTTTTGATTATTTATGATGATTTAACTAAACATGCCGTTGCATATCGTGAATTGTCACTATTATTAAAACGCCCACCAGGACGTGAAGCATACCCTGGGGATGTATTCTATTTACATTCAAGATTATTAGAAAGAGCTGCAAAACTTTCTGATGAACTTGGAGCTGGTTCAATTACAGCACTACCAATTATTGAAACACAAGCTGGTGATATTTCAGCATATATTCCAACTAACGTAATTAGTATTACTGATGGACAAATATTCTTACAAACTGAATTATTCCATTCAGGTGTAAGACCAGCGATTAATGCAGGACTTTCAGTATCACGTGTAGGTGGTAATGCGCAAATCAAAGCAGTTAAGAAAGTATCAGGAACATTAAGACTAGATCTTGCAGCATATCGTGAACTAGAAGCATTTACACAATTTGGTTCAGATTTAGATACTCAAACTAAAGCAAAACTAGAACGTGGTAAACGTACAGTTGAACTTTTAAAACAAGGTCTACATGAAAATGTAGTTCCAGAAAAATTAGTATTTAGTATTTATGCTTTAACTCATGGTTACTTTGATAAAGTAGAAGTAAGTGATATTTTAAGTAAAGAACAAGAACTTTATACATATTTAGATATGAATGAAGAAGGAAGTAAATTACTTCAAGAAGTAAAAGATACTAAACAATTACCAAATGAAGAATCAATTAAAAATGTATTAAATAATTTCTTTAGATAGGAGGAAAGTATGGCAACATCAATGCGAGCTGTAAAGCTTAGAATAAATGCGACAAAAAAGACATCGCAAATTACTAAAGCAATGAATATGATCTCAGCATCAAAACTTAAAAATGCTGAACGTCATATTAAAGATTATCGTCCATTTCTTGATAAAATTGAAGAAATACTTGCAAACATTGTTCAAGACAAACAAGCTCTAAGTGATTGCCAAAGTATTTTCTTAAAACAAAGAGAAGTTAAAAAAATATGTTATATCGTAATTTCATCAGATAAAGGTTTAGCAGGTGCATTTAATATCAATGTACTTAAAGAACTAAAGAAAAATATTGATGAATTACCAAAAGATATTGACTATACTGTAGCCGCAATCGGCATAAAAGCATTTAATTATGTTATTAAAAATAACTATAACAAATTCAATGATCAGCCAATCTTCATTCGTGATGATGTTGAATTCCATGAAATGCGTGAATTTGTTAAAAGTATTGTTGTAGGTTACATCTTAGGTCAATTTGATGAAGTTAGAGTTATTTATAATCATTATGTAAATACTTTAATTCAAGATATAAAGGTATCAAAATTATTACCAATTGTAGAAATTAATAAAACAATTACAAATTCTAATTATGAATATGATGGAAAGATGGAAGATATATTAAATATGATTTTACCAACATATGTTGAGAATTTAGTATATGGATTTGTTTTAGATTCTAAAGCTAGCGAACATGCTTCACGCATGAACTCAATGAAAAAAGCTACTGATAATGCAACTGAAGTTGTAGGTAAGCTTGAACTATTGTACAATCGTGCAAGACAACAAGCCATTACTTTAGAACTTACAGATATTATTGGTGGAGCTAGCGTAATTAATAAGAAATAGGAGGGTGCTATGAACAAAGGTCGCGTAGTACAAGTTTTAGGACCTGTTGTTGATGTTAAGTTTGATAGTGGAAAGTTACCAAAAATCAATGATGCATTAAGAATAGATGTCCAAGAAGAAAATCAAGAAGAAATTCATCTAACGCTAGAAGTTGCCCTTCATGTTGGTGATAATACAGTTAGATGTGTAGCGATGGACGCAACAGAAGGTATCAGATGTGGAATGGAAGTAGTTGATACTGAAAATCCAATCATGGTTCCTGTTGGACCAAAAACACTTGGAAGACTATTCAATGTTTTAGGTGAAACCATCGATAATAAAGAAGAAGTTAAAGATACAGACAAAATGCCAATTCACAGACCTGCACCAAAACTTACTGATTTATCTGGTAAAGTTGAAATTTTAGAAACAGGTATTAAAGTAATTGACTTACTTGCACCATATATTAAAGGTGGTAAGATCGGTTTATTTGGTGGTGCTGGTGTTGGTAAAACAGTTCTAATTCAAGAATTAATTCATAATATTGCTCAAGAACATGGTGGTATCTCTGTATTCGCTGGTGTTGGAGAACGTACTAGAGAAGGTAATGATTTATATTATGAAATGACTGAAACTGGTGTAATTGACAAAACAGCCATGGTATTTGGTCAAATGAATGAACCACCAGGAGCAAGAATGCGTGTAGCATTAACTGGTCTTACAATGGCAGAATACTTTAGAGATCAAGAACATCAAGACGTATTATTATTTATTGATAACATTTTCCGTTTCACTCAAGCGGGATCAGAAGTATCTGCAATGCTTGGTCGTACACCATCTGCAGTAGGTTATCAACCAACATTATCGACAGAAATGGGTAACTTACAAGAACGCATTACTTCAACTAAAGATGGATCAATTACATCTATTCAAGCCGTATATGTTCCAGCCGATGACTATACTGACCCTGCTCCGGCAACAACATTTATTCACTTAGATGCAACAACTAACCTTTCAAGAAAGATTAGTGAAGAAGGTATATATCCAGCGGTTGATCCACTTTCATCAACATCACGTGCTTTAGCAATAGATGTAGTAGGTCGTGAACACTATGAAGTAGCAAGAGGTGTTCAAAAAACAATTCAAAGATATAATGAATTATTAGACATTATTGCAATTCTTGGTATGGATGAACTTGGAGAAGAAGATAAATTAGTTGTAGCTCGTGCTAGAAAGATTAGATTATTCTTATCACAAAATACTTATTCTGCAGAACAATTTACTGGTAACCCTGGTGTATATGTTCCAGTCAAAGAAACTGTTAGAGGTTTTAAAGAAATCTTAGAAGGTAAACATGATAATTTACCTGAAGAAGCATTTAGATTTGTTGGAACAATTGAAGATGCTATCAAAAAAGCAAAAGAATTAGAGGCTTAGATGAAGTTATCAATTGTAACACCAAAGGGTAAGTTTTATGATGATGTCGTTGACTATGTTGTAATTGATGGTGATAACGGTCAAATAGCAATTATGGAAAATCACTCTCCACTTGTAATATCAGTGTCTCTTGGTTTTATCAAAAGAGTCATTGATAATACTGAATATTTCTATATGGTAGAAGGTGCAATCGTTGAATACCAAAACAATGTAGTAAATATTATTGCGGGTGAAATCAATTATGGTGAATCATTAGAACTTGCAACAGAAAATTTTAAAAAAATGCGTGAGAATCAAAGACTTGAGAATAATCGAAAACTAATTGATTTTACAAAACTCGAAAGAGATCTTGCAAAAAACATAAAAGAAATTAATGCATCAAAATTATAAAAAGGTAATAGTTTTTATAGTAAATAATGAGGTTTCTCAATAAGATATATATAGGAGGTTAGAATATGAATAGTAAAAGAATAATTTCTATATTAATAGTTATATGTATGTTTTTATCTTTAACTGCTTGTAATATTACTCCTACGAATAATATACCAGGGGTAACTTCAGCTGAATTGAATTCTGCTTGGGGAAAAGAATTCGAATACAATTATTATTATGGTGAAATCAATGAATTCAAAGTGTTTATGGTTTCAGATGATGAAGAAACAGATAATAATTTTAAGATAAATGGATTAGAGTTTAAATATCATTCATCATTTAATATTTATTTGTATAAAGATAATTCTTTTGTTTCACTAAAAGATGCATTTAATAATAAGTATATAAACGAAGAAAACGTAATTCAAATTTATAATATGCATTGTGGAAAAACCAATCAAGATAATTTAGATGTACAAAAAGATTATTTTGGTAATGAAATTCCACAAGCTATTAAGTTAAATGACAAGGAACTAGAAGGTTCAGTTTATTATGGTGATTTTGAAGGCTATTCTGTTTATTTTATTCCTTCAGAATGGACAGCTGAAGAAAAATTTATTTTAGGAGATGTAGTATTTTTTTACAGTTATTTATTTGATATTAAACTTGTAAAAGATGAAGAATTTATTTCAATAGAAGAAGCTTATCTAAAGTCTTTAGTATCTGATGAAACAATCAGAAATATTGGATATTATCATGCAGAATATGTTAAAAGTGAATTTATACATGGTTATGAGTCTGAAGAAGAGTTTTATCAAAGATATTACAACATAGAGTGTACTGGAAAGATTTATAATAAATCAGGAATAGTTGATTTATATGATAATAATATTTCATTACCATACACATTAACAATTCAAAATAATGGCTGTATTCAAGACATAGAAACAATATTAGGTAGTGAATTTAATTATGAACTTTATTGTGGAAAAATTAACGACTATTATTTATTTGTTGTTAATGATGAAAAATATCAATCAACTTATCAAGTAAATGATGATTACTTTATTCATAATACTAATTTTACTATTTATGCCTACAAAAATAATGTAATTTACGATTTCTTTGAACTTTGTGCTCAAGATGAATTTAGTCAAACACAAATTTCTGTTTTCTCTTATGTTTTTAAATTGATGCAACGATATAATACATTTAAAAAGCTAAATGATGTTGAATTTAATAATGTATATAAAATTAATAACTAATTAATCAATAACAAAAATTAAAAAAAAGTTAATTTCTATTATAAAAGAAATTAACTTTTTTAATTTTTATAATTACTTAAAAGAAAGAACTAATTAGTTGGCAAATTATTTCATTTTTATATTATTTAAAAACTGTTTTTTATTATAAATATCAATTATTGGACAAATCAACGATTTTCGATTATAATATATAATATGTTATAAAAATTAGGTGAATGTATGATTAATCAAAAAAACTATGAATTAGGTTCTAAATCATCCGCAATTCGTGAACTATTTGAATATGGAAAGTTAAGAAAACAACAAATTGGTGAAGATAAAGTCTATGACTTTAGTTTAGGGAACCCAAGTGTAAAAGCTCCTAGTATTGTTAATGAAACACTAATTAAACTTATCGAAAATAATGATTCAACATTCTTACATGGCTATACTAGTGCAGCTGGAGATTTAACTGTTCGAAGTGCAATTGCAAAGTATTTAAATGAAAAATACAACATGAATACTAATGCATCACTTATTTATATGACAGTGGGCGCAGCAGCATCTCTTACGATTAGTCTAAATGCTTTATTAAATGTTAATGATGAAGTAATTGTTTTTTCACCATTTTTCCCAGAATATAAAGTATTTACTGAAAGCGCAAAAGGCAATTTAAAAATTGTAAATCCAAGTATTCCATCATTTCAACCTGATTTAGATGAATTTGAAAAATCAATTAATGAATTAACCAAAGTTGTTATTATTAATTCACCTAATAATCCAACAGGTGTAATTTACACTTTAGATACAATCAAAAAAATATCACAGATTTTAAATAAAAAACAACAAGAATATAAGCATAACATATATATATTATCAGATGAACCATATCGCGAACTTGTCTATGGAAACACTCAACCTGTTAATATTATGGAACATTATGATAATACGATTATTTGTTATTCATTTAGTAAGTCACTATCGTTACCAGGTGAAAGAATTGGTTATATTCAAGTTTCTGAAAAATGTAAAAATAAAGAAGAAGTATTCACAACTATTTGTGGTAGTGGAAGAAGCTTAGGATTTGTTTGTGCGCCTAGCTTATTCCAACATATGATACCAAGTGTTTTAGGATATACATCTAATATTAATGAATATCAAGAAAACCGTGATTTACTATATAATGAACTTGTAAGAATTGGTTATGATGTTGTTAAGCCTGATGGAGCTTTCTATCTATTTGTTAAAGCATTAGAAACTAATGCTGCAAGCTTTTCTGAACATGCAAAAAAATATGAGTTATTAATTGTTCCAAGTGATTCATTTGGATATCCTGGATATATTAGATTATCTTACTGTGTTAAAAAAGAAACTATTGTAAATGCAATACCTGCATTTGAAAAACTATATAATGATTATAAAAAAATAGGTTAATAATATGAATGAAATTAGAAAAAAGATAAATGAAATTGATAAGGAAATGGCAAAGCTTTTTGAAGAGCGTATGACTTGTGCAAAAAAAATCGCTGAATACAAAGCTGAACATGCTTTACCAATTTTTGATCCTACTAGAGAATTAGAAGTTATTAATAATAATTCTAAACTTATTCAAGATGATGAAATAAGAGAATATTATGTTGATTTTCTACAAAATACAATGAATGTTTCTAAACGTTATCAAGGTAGAGTAATGAACGGATTAAAAGTTGCTTATAGTGGAGTTAAAGGAGCATTTGCGTATATCGCATCAACAAAGATGTTTCCAAATGCTAACTACCTTCCATATAAAGATTTTGTTAGTGCATACAATGCGGTAATAAATGGTGAATGTGACACATGTGTATTACCACTCGAAAATAGTTATGCCGGTGAAGTTGGCAGCGTTATGGATTTAATCTTTGCAGGACCTCTTCATGTTAATCAAGTAAAAGAAATCACAATTAATCAAAACTTAGTTGGAATCAAAGGTTCAAAACTAGAAAACATTAAAAAAGTTATTAGTCATGAACAAGCCCTAAATCAATGTAGTGAATATATTCAAAAACATGGATTTATGACAGAAGATGTTGTAAATACTGCTGTTGCAGCTAAAATGGTAAGCGAAGCAAAAGATAACTCTTTAGCAGCAATTGCATCAACTGATACTGTAGAATTATATGATTTAGAAATAATAGAATCAAACATTAATTCAAGTAATAATAATACTACTCGTTTTGGAGCATTCACAAAAGCCCAAAATCAGGAACTATTAAATAATCAAATGGGTGTATATACTATCTTAGTATTTACCGTAAAAAATGAAGCAGGTGCACTTGCTAAAACATTAAATATTATTGGTTCTTACGGATACAATATGCGTACACTAAGAAGTAGACCAATGAAAGATTTAATTTGGAATTACTATTTCTATGTTGAACTTGATGGTTCAATAAGAACAGAAGATGGTAAAGACATGTTAAACGCATTAAAAGTATTTTGTGATAAACTAAAAGTAGTCGGAACTTATTTTAATAATTGAGGGTAAATTTATGAAACTAACAGTTACTTATAATAATTTAGAATATGATGTTATAATTGAAAAAAGTAGTTTGGATAAAGTAAATGAATATCTAGACTTAAATCGTAAAGTATTAGTTGTAACTGATAGTTTAGTTCCAACAATATACGCAAAGAAAGTTTTAGAACAAGCTAAAACAGGATATTTATATATAGTTGAATCTGGTGAAAAATCAAAAAACTTCGAAAACTATACTAAAATTTTAAATTTCTTAATTCAAAACGAATTTTCAAGAAGTGATTGTATTATTGCTGTTGGTGGTGGTGTAGTTGGTGATTTAACTGGCTTTGTTGCGAGCACCTATATGCGAGGAATTGATTTTTACAATATTCCAACAACATTACTTGCTCAAGTTGATTCATCAATTGGCGGAAAAACTGCCATTGATTATAATGGTGTTAAAAATATTGTTGGTGCATTTTATCCACCAAAGAAGGTAATTATTGATCCAAATACATTAATTACTTTAGATGAAAGACAATTACATTCAGGACTTGTAGAAGCAATCAAAATGGCTTTAACATCTAATTATGAGTTATTTGAACTTATTGAAAAATCAAATGACTTAAATGAAGACTTAGAAACAATAATCAAAGAAGCATTAAAAATAAAAAAAGATGTTGTTGAAATTGATCCAAAAGAACAAGGTATTAGAAGAATCTTAAACTTTGGTCATACTATTGGTCATGCTATTGAAAGTTCAGGTAAGTTTAATGATTTATTACACGGTGAAGCTGTAGGAATTGGCATGTTATATTTTTCATCAAGTAATGTAAAAAATAGATTACTTAAAGTATTAAAAAAATATAATCTACCAACATCTGTTAATATAGATGATAAAGAATTAATTAAATTTATTAATTTAGATAAAAAAAGAACAGGTGACTTAATAACAATAGTTAAAGTTACTGAACCTGGTTCTTACATATTAGATAAAATTAACATAGAAAGTATGAAAGAATACTTAAAAGGAGGATGCAATGCGTAACATTCTTGGTGATAATCTTACACTAACTTTGTTTGGTGAAAGTCATGGTCCAGCCATCGGTGCAGTATTAGATGGAATGCAAGCAGGTATTAAAGTTGATGTTGACT
>JBGVIL010000107.1:0-2179 GCA_045123185.1 Bacilli bacterium
AATTTTAGCGGAATATGATTATGATGCGTGGGGAAACTCAACAACTAATTACATTCAAAATAATTTATCTGATGATGATAACTATATTATTAATAATAACCCATTCAGATATCGTGGATATTACTATGATGTGGAAACGGGCCTATTCATGATGGGGCTCAGATACTACAGTCCTGAACTTTGTAGATTCATCCAACCAGCGGATATTTCAAACTTAAGCCCACGCTCTATCAATGGGTTAAATCTATATAGTTTTGCGAACAACAATCCAATAGGTGTTGCATATAGCAGTTTTGGTGCTACTTTTGGGACTAGTGGTGGAATGATTGGTTCTACAAGAGGAACAATCGGTAATATTGTTGGAAGCGGAAGTGTAGGTGGAGGATTAAAAGTTAATCGCTTAGGAACATTAGGTAGCTCAAGTCTTGGTGGCATTAACTGGCCTAAATCTAATTCTGTTGCAATGAAACATCATACGGTTTCTTTAATTAAAGACCCGATTATTTCTTGGATATTTGGTAATATTTCTTATACAAAAACTGTTCAATTAAATTCTGCTGAGACTTTCTATTCATTTATCAATACAGGTAATGATGGTTATAGTGCTGGCTTTGGTTTTAATTTTGGTAATTGGTATGGAGGAAGTGCATATGTTAGTAGTGATATCGGTTTTGGTTCTAGTTGGCAACTAACACCTTGGTTGACCGGAAGTTCTGGATGGAGTCTTGAAAACGGAATTTCAATTAGTGGAGGGTTAATTATTGGTGATACAACTCATGAAATTACTGTTTCAATAGGTAATGGAGCATTATTAGGGTATGCGGCTTGTGCTTTAATAGCTGGAATAACGGGTGCTGGTGCTGTAGCGGCCACGGCTGCATTCATTATATTTATTATTGATTTATTTAACTAATTTGGAGGACAATTATGGATAATAAAATAATTGATGGAATGAAAAAAGAAGGAAAAGGTTTTCTTAGACTTGCTATATCTGCTACTATCTTATTTGCACTTACATTTTTATATATGTATGTTAATGAGAAGAATTTTCAGGATAAAGTTGTATTATCAATGTTGATGGTGTACTCAATCTTTTCTTTGCTTGGCTTATATGGATGGTTATACTCTATTAAATATAGAGTTGAGTTTGATAATGAAAGAGTTTATTTAAAAACTTTATTTAGAAAAATCGAACTTAATATATGTGATGTTAAAAAATATACATGCAATAGATATAGAAAATCGGTATTCTATCAATTCAATTTATTCATAAATGACAAAAAAATTTTGATTAATACAAGATATAAAGATGAATTTCAAAAAGTATTAAAAGATTATAAAATCGAACAAATAATTAAATAATCGGCAACAGGATAAGACGTGCATTACTCTGCATCACATAGTCTTGCACGTCATCTGTTTTAATTGGGAAGCCAGCTTAAAATTGTAGTGGTTAGTAGGCGATGATATGATAGAATCTATTTTTTATAAGACTGCTATTTATTGTAGACTTTCTTTAGATGATGGATCTTTAGGTGAATCAGGTAGTATTCAAACACACAAGATGATGTTAGAAAAAAATGTCGTGATAATAACTTTACTATTAAAGAAGTATATATTGATGATGGTTATTCAGAATTAAATTTTGATAAATCATCATTCAAAAGAATGATTCAAGATATTCAAGGTCGAAAGATTAATTTAGTTATTACTAAAGATTTTTCTAGATTAGGTAGAGATTACTTACAAACTGGATATTATACTGAACAATACTTTCCTTTACATAATGTAAGATATATCGCAGTTAACGATGGAGTAGATACATTAATTGATAATAATGATATCGCACCATTTAAAAATATCTCAAATGATATGTATGCTAAATATTTAGATAATGATAAGATTTTAGCAGAGTTTAAAGAAACTAGTGAAGGTATTAAGAAAATCCAATATTTTTATGATTTAACTGGAATTTCTTCAATTCTTTACAATAATAAAGTTTATAATCTAGTAAAAGACTCATTAGGAAGTGTATCTAAAGTGATTCGTGATGGATTAATTTTAGCGGAATATGATTATGATGCGTGGGGAAACTCAACAACTAATTACATTCAAAATAATTTATCTGATGATGATAACTATATTATTAATAATAACCCATTCAGATATCGTGGATATT
>JBGVIL010000108.1:0-2217 GCA_045123185.1 Bacilli bacterium
TCTTTCTATATTCTTATTTTTCATTTTTAAACCTCCATGTTTTCAACATCATAATTTAAAGGTTCTGCTCCTCTGTCAACATGCCAAATTGTTGTTCCTCTATTAAATATTTCTTTTATTTCTTCTAAATGAATTAATGGAACTTTAGCCGTTGCAATGTTACAAGAATTTGTTTTAACAAAATTATAAAATTTTCTACTGTTAATGTAATCTCCTATTTTTCCATATCTGTTATACCTATAACCATATCTTTTAAAATATTGGTCTAGTCTATATATTACTTCATCTTTTGGTTTATATTCTATAACATCTATATTTTGTCTACTAAGCCTTAAATTAAATATCGTATCATTACCAGTAGTTTTAATTGAGTTAGGTGTATTTATCATGTCTGTGATTTTTGCTTGGGCCATTGAATTAATTTCATATTCAGTTAACTTTGCATTCTCATTTAGTTGTTTTTGTGTTAATTGAGATTGCATGTCATTGATTTTATTATTAAGTCCATAATTTGCACCAGTTCCGAATGAACCTTGCAACGCTCCCCCAAAATTACCACTTAATAAATTACCAATAACATTCCAGCCACCATTAACTAAGGATAAATTATTTTGTGCCCTATTTATATTATATTGTAGTGCATTATTTTGTAAACCTTGATGTAATGATAAGTCGTTTTCAAGCATTGCATTTATATTACCTTGTGTAAAACTTGCCATTGAACTTGAAATAAATTGAGAATAAATAGAAGATGTAACAGGTAACATTAAACTAGTACTTGAATTGATACCCTCTAAATTACCAACATCATCACCTTTATAGCCTAATGCATATATATTATACTTTGATTCCATTGATAATGACGTAGATGTTGCTTTTATAGTCACTTCTACTGTATTATCACTAAACAGTTGTGGTTTCAATAATAAAGGAGCATTCATATAATCAGTTATCATAAAATATCTATATGGAAACATTTGTAACTTAGGATCTAAATTTCCATAATCTGATTTTTTAGTATATAAACTAAACTTTCCTAGTTCTTTTGTAATTAGACAATCAGTTTCTATCCTATAACATTTAGGTATTTCTCCATTAGGTCTGCCGTATTTATCTGTGTTAAATGGACAATCTATTACACGTGGTATATCTTCCTCTTCTATAAATGGATTAAATGTTAAACTTTGAATAGTATCTACCCAACCTAGATAAGTTGCTGAAAATATTTGTTTTCTAGGAATAAGATAATAATAAAATCCAGTAGCTATGGTTGATAAGGTACTGCTTTCAAGTTCATCACCTACATAAGTAGCCATATATTTTACCCCCTTAATCTCCTATTAGATTTCTAAACATGTATTGACTGTCAGGCATTCTATCATTATACATTATATTTGTACCAGTTTGTTTAGCCTCAATTACATGAATAGAGCCATCATCGTTATTACTTAAAAACATTACTACATGTCCATTGTCACCGTATCCACGTGTAAACACTAAATCTCCTAGTCTTGCCTCAGCTTGAGTTATTAATTTACCCTCTTTTATTTGTGTAAAAGTAGTTCTAGATATGCTAATACCATTGTCATTATAAGCCCATTGACACAAACCAGAGCAATCTGTGCCATCAGAATTACCAAGTGGAGGATAATTGCCACCGTACCTATAAGGTTTACCAAGCAACTTTTCAGCACTTGCTACTATTTTACTTCTTATATCATTACTTTGTGTACCTCTATATTCAGGTGGTATATAACCCATACCCTCATTCTCTGTAACAACTCCTCCTGTTCCACCATTAATTGAAATATCTTTCCAATAATAAGAACCTGTACAGTATACGTTTGTCTCAGCTACACGTCTATTTTTTAAACCTTGTGATACAACTCCATTTGATTTTATATAATAAGTTTTCCAAAAATTTACTATACTTTCGTCACTGTCACCACGATAAACCATTGTAAACAAATCACCATTTAAAATACCAGTACCACAGTTGTATACAAGCGAAACTAAAGCGTCAAATTTTTGTTGATTTATCTTGCTAAAGTCAGAACATCTTGATTTTAGAGCGTCATAAGTTGGTTTAGAATAATTACTATATAATTTATCACCTAATATTTCACTTGCTTTTTGTTCGTTACAACCGTTCAATAGTTCGTTGTAAGCGTCCGGTTCTCCATGTTTTGTTGTTCCATAACCTATAGTCATATAACC
>JBGVIL010000109.1:0-16954 GCA_045123185.1 Bacilli bacterium
TTCTACAGCAATGCCTATTATTTCAATTTTGCGCTGCTCTGAAAATGAAATGACAATTACGCCAACAATTTCGCCTTGATTAAAACAAGCAAAGATTTTTACAGAGTTATCAATAAGAAATGTATCTATTTTATTATTGAATTTTTCTTCGGTTGGCAGAAACATACAGTGTTTGTATATCTCGTATGTTTTGCAAACATCATTTTTATGTGTTAATTCTATCAGTTTGAGTTCCATTGCACACCTATAAATTCTAATTTACTTTTCATTAATATTATACACCAAATTCAAGTTTATTTCCACCATTATCTCTTATTAGTTTGAGTCCCGTAAGAACTAAAGGTTCGACACCCGTAAGTTAATGGTTCGATTCTGTGGGGTTAGTCTCACCTATTGTTTAAATCTAAATGTTTCATAAATGAATAAAAAAGAGGATATTTTAACTAAAACTAGCTAAAATACCTTATAAAAACAAAAAATAGATCCTCTTTTCAGAAGACCTACAGATTTCAATAAATGGAGCGGGTGATGGGAATCGAACCCACGTAGTCAGCTTGGAAGGCTGAAGTTCTGCCGTTGAACTACACCCGCATTTAAATGGTCGGGAAAACAGGATTCGAACCTGCGACATCTTGGTCCCAAACCAAGCGCTCTACCAAGCTGAGCTATTTCCCGTTTTCGTACATTTATTGATTAAATTGTTAATGGCGCGCCCAAGAGGATTCGAACCCCTAACCCCTTGATCCGTAGTCAAGTATTCTATCCAATTGAACTATGGGCGCAAATGGCGGTCCCAACGAGACTTGAACTCGCGATCTCCAGTGTGACAGACTGGCATGTTAACCACTACACCATGGGACCAAAGATGGTGCGGGTGACAGGAATCGAACCTGCACTCCGAGGAACTAGATCCTAAGTCTAGCGCGTCTACCAGTTCCGCCACACCCGCAAATAAAGCATCAAATATTCAATGCTTTAATATTATAGCACAATCTACTTGCTTTTGCAAGTGATTTGATATGCTTCTATTGCATTTGCTAAAATTTCAATTTCTTTTTCATCAAGAGCACATATTGCAATTCGAACTGCATCACCAGTTCTTGTTGTATAAATGTGTTTATCTAGCAAATAGCTAATCATTTCATCAGGATTATTTGTCTTTAAAGTAACAAAGAAACCTTCTTGGAAATCATAATATGGAATATTTTTTTCTTTTAATAGTTTAATAAATAAATGAGCTCTTTTATCAAGAACAGCTTTTTTATCAAGTGATTCTTGTTTTAATGCATTTAGATCTTTCATTATTTCATTGAAAGTCATGATTGCGTGATTATTTGTTGAACTCCAGATTGTTCTTGCAAACATCACATAATTTTCTTCACCAGGAGCAACTAATGCACCTAATCTTAATCCGTATATACTTAATGTTTTAGATAAGGAAACCATGTAATATGTTTTCTTATTTTTTCCATAATCGAATAAGAAAGATTGATTATCAGAAAAATCAAAATAAGCTAAATCAAAAACAATTTTAACATTGTTATATTTTTCTAATTCTGATATAAATATATCAAGTTCTTCTTTCGTGTATGTGCTACCAACTGGATTAGATGCAGGAGTATTAATAATTACAAAAACATTATCATACCCTTCAAAAGATTTTGGATCAATTACTAATGGACGATTAGGATAATTTGCAACATCGTATCCAAAAGTATTAGCCATAGAATTGTAGTTAGTCCAAGCTAAGCTTGGAACTAACATTAAATTCTTTTCTTGTTTTTTTGCAATCATAAGCATTGATAATGCTCCTGTAGCACCAGGTGATGCAACAATAGAATACTCTTTTGGAATATTAAAATATGTTCTAATTGAGTTTTGATACTCTTCTCCGCCACTTACAGGTGCATAGTTGTAAAGTTCACCATCAAAGCTTTTAAAGGTTTTATCAAAAATTGATGAATAAATTAATTTCTTATCGTCATCTAATAAAACACCAATTGTTGCATCAATTTTATTAGGATGATTATCTTTTACTGCAATACTATGCATGTAAATAACGTTTTTATACATATTTTCCTCCACTATTTTCTTTTATTAATTAAAATACCACATAATGACATCAATAGAATTATTGATATGAAATGTGCACCAGCATTACATTTAGATTCTTTTTCTGGTTCATCTGGTTGTTCAGGTTGTTCGGGTTGTTCTGGTTCTTCCACAACTTTATCTAAATCTATTGCTAATACATCTTCATAAGTTACAGATATTGTACCAGATGTTGTTGAATTTAATTGATATACAACAACAATACTTAAAGAATCAGGGTCGAATTCACTTACATTTCGAACTACCAATTGTTTAGTATCTAGTTTTAAATCATAATCTTTACCATTAATAAATACAGTTGCAAATGAAATAGTATTATCGGTGTCAATAATATCAAATACAATAACTAAATTATTATTAACTATCTTATATTGATATTGATTAACTAATGGAATATTATTACCAGTTTTGACTGTAATAGGTGTTCCTTTAACACTTCTTTCATTACCATCATACATAATTTTATATTCATACTCAATTGTATAAGTTGTTTTTGGTGAAAGATTATTAATAGTAATAACGCCTTCAGCTGGGTTCATAACATAAGATTCGCCATTAACTTTAACATTATAATCTTTAACATTAAAGTCATTACCAAGTTTAGGCATTTCTACTGTCATTGAAGTATCAGTTACATTTTTAACTGTTAATGAAGCATCAGGAATAACTACTAATAATGCATTAGCATCACGTCTTGCTTCACCATCAGAAGGACTATTTAAAACTCTAAATTCGTTTCCTTCACGAATTAACATTGTAGTTGAACCACCGCCATCAAGGTTGTATGCTTCATATGAACCATAATACTCCATTAATGCAGCTTGTTCATCATATGTCATTCCGTACATTTCACTGCCTGGTTGTCTACCATCAACAGTAACAAATAATAATGTACCATCTTCTTTAACTCCAACCATAGTTCTAGGGTGACGATTTGTATCATTATAAACAACACCTTTACCTTCAAGAACTAGTGGAACACCACAACCAGCTACTTGATTACAATTAGCATATTCGCCGATAATATCTCTTTGAATTGTAACATATGCACCTGATTTGATAACATCAATAATTGCTTGATTTGTTGTGTAAACACCAAAGCGTTCTTTATTTAATTCTGTTTCTTCCGCTAATTCTAATACACCTTCCCCATAGAATCCATTTTGATCCATTGGAATACAATGAGTTGGATAATTACAAATATAACCACCATTAGGAAGAGTTGAAGAAACTGTAACTCTTGTTTGTAAACCTAAATCATCTGTACTAAATACAGGATAAGAATAGTATAATGATAATCCATTCCCGACTGTTGTTGGATTAACATCATCAATTTTATATTCATTAATTAGATTATTATTTGAATCAAATATTCTTAAAGTATAATAATCTGTAATTTCAATTGGTTTATTACCAATTAAAGTTTGATTAGTTCCATTATTTGTAAAACCAATTGCAGTTGATGAAGATGAAGAAGTTTTATATACTTTACCATTAGATGAAAATACACCGCTTGCTGTTAATGGTAACGGTTTTTTTGAATTAATATCAAAGAAGTCAGCATTAATCGCAGCTATTACTTTCCAACCTGGATTATGATCTTCAAAATTTTTAGCAATTTGTTCAACAGTAGCAAGCGCCCATCCATAATTTGTTTGATATGTCCAGTTAACAATTTTCGCTGGAGTATCTGATGGAATAGATAAAACATTAACTGATTGAGGATATAATTGATTTGGAACATTTAATCCTCCACCACCAGAACCAGCAGCGTTAAATCCTGTTAAGCCAGAACTACTATATCCAATATATTTATTATGTACTAATTTTCCTTCTAAATAATTTGTTTCAACAACGTCGCCTTGATTATACACTGATTCACCAACTCGAACTTCTCCTGGAATTGGTTCAAATGCATTAACTTTAAGACAAACTAATGCTGAAACTAAGATTAAACTTAAAGTTAACATTGATTTAATAAGTTTTTTCATAATTTCCTCCCTTTTTTATAAAGAAAAAAAGTCAGATAATCTGACTTTTTTAATTGTTAAGCTCTTGAAGAATATTTACCATCAAATGTAGTAACAATAATTTTGTCACCTTGTTCGATAAACATAGGAACTTTTACTTTGAAGCCAGTTTCTAATGTAACTTCTTTTAATGCGTTAGTAGCAGTATTACCGGCAACAGCTGGGCTACTTTCAGTTACTTCTAAAACAATTTTTTCTGGAATGTTGATTCCTAAAACTTCTGAACCATACATTACGATTTCAATTTCAGCACCTTCTAATAAGAAATTAGCTTCCCATTTCATTCTTTCAGCAGGGATGTCTAATTGTTCCCAAGTTTCCATATCCATAAAGCAGTAAGTATCACCACTATTATATGAATATTGCATTTTACGTTTTTCAATCATAGCTTGTTCAACTTTAACACCAGCATTGAAAGAATATTCAATGTTTGCACCAGTTCTAAAGTTACGAAGTTTAGTTCTAACAAACGCAGCACCTTTACCAGGTTTTACGTGTTGGAAATCTAAAATAACACATGGATCACCATTATAAATAATAGTCATACCAGTTTTAAAATCAGCAGTAGTAATCATTTTTAATAAATTCCTTTCATATATTTTATAAATCATTCTTATTATACATTATTTTGTATTTTATTTCAAGAAATGTTGCAACTTTCTTATCAAAATATTAATAAATAGTGTATAATATGTATACAAGACTAGGAGATTGTCAATATGAATATAATAGTAATGGAAAAAATTGGTTTTTGTTATGGTGTTGACCGATCAATTTCGATCACAAAACAAGTTAAAAATATGTATCCAAGCCCTTGGATATTGCTCGGACCTTTAGTTCACAATAATATTGTTAATCAAGAATTATTAAATGATGGTTACCAAATGTTAAATAGTAAAGATGAAATAAATAACTTTAAGAATGTAACATTTATTTCTACAGCTCATGGAATTAATCCTAAATTGAAAACAGAAATTCTAAAAAACAATACTTTAATTGAAACAACATGTCCAATTGTTTTAAATAATAACAACAAAATAATAAATTATGCAAACAATGGTTATACTGTAATTTATATTGGTAAACATAATCATCAAGAAAGTGATGGTATTATTGACTACATTACACTAGTTGAAAATGTTGAAGATATCGAAAAATTAAAGATAGCTAATCCCCTAATCGTATTAACTAATCAAACAACAATGTCAATCAAAGACATTGAACAATGTACTGACGCTGTCTTAGCGAAATATCCCGATACTTTAATTGATACTATTATTTGTCCTGCAACAAAAGAAAGACAAGTAGCATTATTAAATCACTTAAATCAATATCATAATGAGTTTGATAAATGGTTAATTATTGGTGATAAACTTAGTAATAATACCAAAAAACTTGCTGAGCTTACTAAAATGTATACATCTAATTATCATTTTGTTGAAACTGTAAATGATGTTAAAATGATATCTTTTGCTAATACAGAAAACTTGTTAATTACAAGTGGTACTTCTACTCCTAATACTATTATCAATGAAATAGTCAATTATATAAAAGAAAATATCCAGTAATACTTGAAAAAGTCAAGTAATACTGGATATTTTTTATTTTGAAAACATCAATTTTTCACTTTGAAATAATTTTGTTACCAAATAGATTATAATTCCAAAGAAAGCTAGAGTTGAAAATACTATCGATAAAATTTGAATTGATGTTATTTGATTCAATAAGACCCCTTTTATACCAATAGATAAATTATATAATGGAATAAAATAAGGTAAGATATTAGTTGGCATAGAAGTATCAAATATTGTCATCATACTAACTACCATTGCAAGAATATATGCAGGCATAGCATATGTTGTTGCTTCTTTTGTTGATTTAGCTAAAGTTGATGCAAGTAAGAAAACACTACTTGCAATTAAAGAAACCATTAATATTAATACAAATAACTGTATATAAGTAATAAAACTATAATTTACACTTTGAACACTACCATACATATCGCCCATATTAGGCATTGATGCAGCTAAACCAATAAACGATGCAACACCGGATAATATAGTAATAATTACTGTTGAAATTATTTTACCTAACACTATTTGATTTTTATTAATTGGTGCCATTAAAAGGGTTGCGATTGTTCCTCTTTCTTTTTCACCAGCTATTGTATCTGCACCTACGGCAATTCCACCAGCAAATATGAATATAATGATCATCATCGGCATTAACATTGCAAAAAACTGTGTTGACATTTCTTCTTCAGTTGCAACATTTATAGGCATAAAACTAATAAAATTAACCGGAATTGAATTTTGTGATGTGATAATCGAACGCATAGATTCCAAAATTGTCACAACTTTATTATATGCTGTACTTGATTCAGTGCTTGTTTCATCAAAATATACTTCCATAACAGGTGAAGTATTTACTTTACCAGTAATGTAATCATTAATCTTTTGATCAAAGTTTTCTTCAAATTCAATATATAAGAAATATTTAGTTTCATCAATATCCTTTTTAATTTGTTCTTTATCTATATTATTATATTTAACAATTTGAATATTTAAATCAGGCAAATTAGAAATCGCATCTTGAAAAGATTGAACTTCTTCATTGACGTAAATAATAGATGGTTGAACTTCTGAAACATTAGTAAAACTAGATCCCATTACACTATATATTAAAAATATTAATAAACCTGGTAAAATAAATGTCGAAAAGATAAGTCTTGGACTCTTAAAAATCTTATCTAATTCTTTTTTAACAATGTTGACAAATCCTAACATAATTCATCACCAACTTCTTTTTTATATAACTCAAAAAAGATATCTTCTAAGTCATTGGAATTATATACTTGATAAATATTATCTAAAGTATCATTTACAATAATCTTACCATTAATTATAATACCAATACGGTCACAAATCTTTGAAGCTAATGACATAATATGAGTACTTATAATAACTGTCTTACCAATTCTAGCAAGTTCTTCTAAATAGTCAGTCACAACTTTTGCAGTTAAAACATCTAATCCATTTGTTGGTTCATCAAAAATTACAACTTCTGGATCATGAATTAATGATACTACAATCGAAACTTTTTGTTTCATTCCAGTTGATAAATCGCCAATTTTAACTTCTTGAAATTTATCTACACCAAATCGTTTAAATAATTCATCTTTTCTTTGTTCAATTTGATCATGACTCATATTATAAAAACGACCAAAATAATGCATTGCATAATTAGGTGTCATTTGTTCTTCAATTTTAATCTCATTAGTTAAAAAGCCAATTTGTCTTTTACACTTAATATCATCTTTAGTTGATATTCCATTGACAAATATTTCTCCTTGATCTTGTTTAATTAAAGTAGAAATACAACGTAGTGTAGTTGTTTTCCCTGCACCATTAGGTCCAAGCAAACCAAATACTTCTCCTTTCATAGCTTCAAAAGAAACACCATCAACGGCAACTTTGATTTTTGATGCTGTTTTATTAATTTTCATTTGTTTTTTTGATAGAGTAAATGTCTTCTTTATGTTATTTACTATTACTGACATATTATCACTTCCTTTAAAATATTATATCACTTTTATTAGTCAAAGTCTAGACTTTTTATTTGAAATATATCATAACTTTTGATATACTATGTTTGAGGTGAAATTATGAAATTTAAAGATTATGAATACATTAGACCAAATGTTGAAGAAATTAAAAAATCAGTTATTCAATTAACTGATAATATCAATACTGCAACTTCTTTTTTAGAAGTTGATAAAGCAATTCAACAATATGTTCAAATTGACAATGAGTTTGGCTCAATGGCAACACTTGCATCTATCAGAAATTCTATTAATACACAAGATGAATTCTATGAACAAGAACAAGAATTCTTTGATACTGTCGGTCCAGAACTTGCTGAATACTTTCAAAATTTAAATTTAGCAATTTATAATTCTAAATTTAGAACAGAACTTGTTGAAAAATATGGTTCAAAAATATTTAGAGAAATCGAAGTCGATTTAAAAACTTTTAAACCAGAAATTATCGAAGATCTACAAATTGAAAATAAATTAAC
The DNA here is from genome assembly GCA_045123185.1 of Bacilli bacterium. GTDB lineage: Bacteria > Bacillota_I > Bacilli_A > ML615J-28 > CAG-313 > UBA1231. Next base: position 8,220 of record JBGVIL010000109.1, read on the forward strand.
TACAAAATATGACAAATTGAAAGCATCTGCACAAATCGAATTTGATGGTAAAGTTTTACCACTACCAGGATTATCAATTTATTTACAAGATAAAGATCGTAATGTTCGTAAGAGTGCTGAAGAGGCAGTTTGTAATTTCTACAAAGAACACGAAGATGAATTTGATGAAATTTATGATGAATTAGTCAAAGTTCGTACAAGAATTGCAAAAAAACTTGGATATGAAAACTTTGTTGAACTTGGATATTACCGTATGGGACGAACTGACTATGATAGTAAGATGGTAGCAAATTATCGTGACCAAATCTTAAAACATGTCGTTCCACTTGCAAATAAGATTTATAAACTTCAAAGTGACAGAACTAATATCTCTGATTTAAAGAGTTATGACTTAAGTTTAACTTATTTAAAAGGAAATCCAATGCCAAAAGGCACAACTGATGAAAAAGTTGAAAAAGCACGTGTTATGTATCATGAATTAAGTAAAGAAACAGGTGAGTTCTTCGATTTTATGGTAGAACACGAGTTGTTTGATTTAGATAGCAAAAAAGGTAAAGCTGGTGGAGGATATTGTACTTACATGCCTAAATGGCGTTCACCATTTATATTCTCGAACTTTAATAATACAGCTGGCGATATTGATGTATTAACACATGAAGCAGGTCATGCTTTCCAAGTATACTGTAGTCGCGATGCTATTTTACCTAATTACATATGGCCAACAATGGAATCATGTGAAATCCACTCAATGAGTATGGAGTTTTTTACATATCCTTGGATGAATTTATTCTTTGATGATGTTGATAAACGTATCTATGCTCATCTTACTGATTCTATTACTTTTTTACCATATGGTGTTACTGTTGATGAATTCCAACATGTTGTCTATAGTAAACCAGAAATGACTAAAGAAGAAAGAAAAGCTGCATGGCGTGAGATTGAAAGAAAATATACACCATATAAAGTATATGAAAATGATTTACTTGAACGTGGTGGTTGGTGGTATCGCCAAGGGCATATTTTCTCATCTCCATTCTACTATATAGATTATACACTTGCTCAAGTATGCGCACATCAATTCTTTGTAAAAGACATTGAAAACCACGAAACTGCATGGAAAGATTATTATCACCTTTGTACATTAGGTGGAAGTAAAACTTTCTTAGAACTATTAAAAGAAGCTCATTTAGAAAATCCATTTGAAGATGGTTCATTAACAAAAACAATGAATACTTTAGAAAAATGGATTGAAAATTTTGATAAATCTAAGTTAAACTAAAAAACATTCAGCAATTGCTGAATGTTTTTTTATAACTTTTCACGTACTTTTGTTTCAATTTCCATTGCAAGTTCTTTGTTATTAACTAATAATTCTTTAACGTTTTCTCTTCCTTGTCCAAGTCTTTCTCCATTGTATGAGAACCATGCACCACTTTTTTGAACAACTTCTAAATTAGTTGCCATATCAAGTAGTTCTCCTTCATGAGAAATACCTTTACCAAAGATTAAGTCAACTTCAATTACTTTAAATGGTGGAGCTACTTTATTCTTAACAACCCTTATTCTTGTTGTATTACCGATTGGATCAGAACCAGTCTTAATTTGATCTACTCGACGAATATCTAAACGAATTGTGGCATAGAATTTAAGTGCTCGTCCTCCAGATGTTGTTTCTGGATTACCAAATAATACACCAACTTTTTCACGAATTTGGTTAATAAAAATTGCGACTGTTTTAGTTTTATTAATCGCACCAGCAAGTTTACGCATTGCTTGACTCATTAGTCTTGCTTGTAATCCAACATGACTACTTCCCATATCTCCATCAATTTCTGCTTTTGGTACAAGCGCTGCAACACTATCAACTACAATAATATCAATAGCATTACTGCGAACTAACGCATCAACAATTTCAAGGGCTTGTTCACCATTATCTGGTTGAGATAAAATCAAATTGTCAATATCAACACCTAATGCTTTAGCATAAGTTGGATCTAAAGCATGTTCTGCATCAATAAACGCAGCGTAACCACCTTTCTTTTGAGCTTCGGCAATTGCATGTAATGCGAATGTTGTTTTACCACTACTTTCAGGTCCAAAAATCTCAATAATTCTACCTTTTGGATATCCACCAACGCCTAAAGCAACATCTAGTGAAATTGAACCAGTTGGTATTACTTCAAACTTTTCGTCAACTTTTTCACCAAGTTTCATTACTGCGCCTTTGCCATATTCTTTTTCAATGGCTTTCAGCGCATCAGCTAACGCTTTCTCTTTGTCAAAATCTGTCATATTTAATCCCCTTCTTTTTCATCTTTAAAAACACTAATGTTTTTAACTATATATTCGACACCACTATAAATAGTCATAAATACTGCAAGCATTACAACTACAAGTGTAATCCATTCAAATATGCCAAATTTTCCCATAACTGGTCCATTAATTAATAATAAAATGACCATAAAGAATTGTAAGTTTGTTTTAATTTTTCCACTCCATCCTGCAGCTATTACAACATTCTTATCTGCTGCAATAATTCTAAAACCAGTAACAATAAACTCACGTGCAAGAATAATTGTTACTGCCCAACCAGGAAGTAATGTATTTTGTTCTAAAAGAATAATCATTAAAGCTAACACTAAAATCTTATCAGCAAGCGGATCGGCAAACTTACCAAAGTTTGTAACTAAATGGTATTTTCTTGCAATGTATCCGTCAACAAAATCACTTAATGTCGCAATAATAAAAATCATTAACATTATAAAGTTACCTAATGTTATTGTCCATAAGAAAGGTACTTGTAATGCTTCGATTTCTGCAATTACCATAATAATCGGAATTAATAATACTCTAAAAATTGTTATTTTATTTGGAAGATTCATATTCTTTTACCTCTACTATATTATAACATACAAAACCTGAAAAATCTAGTTATTTGAACTGAACACTGTCATTTTAACATAGAATATAATGCTTTGTAAAACATTATGTTTTTCGCAAAAAAAGGTAAGAATTATCTTACCTTTTTAAAGCCTTTTTAAGCACATTTTGGAAGTTTTTGTCATTAAACAACTTAGGTACTGGATAGAGAGGATGAGCCTCTTTTTTAGCCCTTTTTATGATTAAATCAAAATCTTCTTCTTTTAAACCTTCAATATAAGTTGGTATATCTAAAACCATATTTAATTCTTTTATTTTACTTATTAAATCAAAATGATCAATATCTAAAAGTTTACCCATTAATTGAACTTTACGATCAATACTTGTTCCAAACTCTTCTAAGACATATGGAAGTAACACGGCATTTGCTAGTCCATGAGGAGTATGATATAAGCCACCTAATTGATGAGCAATGGCGTGAACATAACCAACATAACCTTTAGTAAAAGCACATCCAGCCAAGTAGGCAGCTTTTTGCATATTAGCTCGATGTTCTAAATCATTAGGATTATTATATACAATTTCTAATGAATTAAAGATTAGTTTGATTGCATTAATCGCATCTTCTTTTGTTTGTTTTGTATTAGCTTTTCCAATAAAGCACTCAATAGCATGTGTTAATGCATCCATACCTGTGGTTGAAGTCAAGTGTTTTGGTAAACTTACAGTTAAAGAACTTTCAAACACAACAAAATTAGGAACAATCTTTGGATCATTAATTGGATACTTTTCATGACTTAAATCATCAGTAACAACAGCCGCGACTGTTGTCTCGCTTCCACTACCGCTAGTAGTAGGAACGGCAATATGAGTAATAGGTTTTTTACTAACTTTTAAAAGGCCACGCATTTTACGCAAATCTTTTTTGTTCGTCATTTTAACCGCAAGTAACTTACCTAAATCAATAACTGAACCACCACCAATTGAAATTATAATTGTTGGTTGATAATTGTTATAATAATAATCAACATTAGCTATTGTAGGATTTGCGATATCACAATAAGCTACTTCATATAAAATATGATTATTATCTAATTCTTTAATGAATTCAACAAACACGTTATTCTTAGAGACAAAAGTAGGAACAATTACTAATACTTTTTGATTATAAAGATGTGGTATAGCATCTTTCAGACAATTTATTATAATTGGTTTTCTAATATTAAGCAGTTTTATACCTACTTTCATAATTAATTGATATGTTCTGATAAATATTTTTTTAAATACGTTCATTTTATCACCATATCAATTGTATCATAAAATATTAATTTGAACAAATTAATCACTAGAAAACATTTTTTTAAGTATTTTCTTAAAGCTGTTATAAATAGTATTATCTATCTTTTGAGCAATTTTTGTAGTTTGATCTTTATATGGCACAGTTGGTAAATTGGTATAATTTGGATTACTTATATTTTCTTCATAATCATTTTTAGCATTTTCAAAATAATCTCTTTGTCCAACTGTATCAATACTTCCAATAATAACGCCAAACAATATTAATAAAATTACAATAAAGACAACACTAATTCTTTTTCTCTTCATAAATTATCACCACGTATAAAAAAATATTAAATAAATTATTTCTTTAATAATATATTTAAAGTAAACAATAAGATTACTATGTTTAATAATTAATAAAAAGTCAACTTGTAATATATTTTTAATCATTAAAGTATAACTTTCATATGTTAATAATAAATTATTTATAAAAGAAATAACTGCAATTAATAAAAATAGTTTCATATAACATTATATGAAACTATTTTTTATAATATACTAATTTAAATACTCTTGTCTTAGTTTATCGTGAATTGCAATATCAATGGAACTTGCAATGATTTTACTTAAATCTTCAATTACTTCATCTATCTCTTTAGGTGTAACCATCATTTCATATAGTGTGTTTACTAATGCTTCATTAAGTAATTGTTTGCGTTCTAGTTTAGATAAATCTCCTAGTGTTCCTAAAAACTCTAAATTTGTTGTTTGTTTCTTTATATGATCTTCTAATTGTTCTAATATATCCGTTGTTAAAGTTGATGCATCTACTACTGTTGGAACACCAATTGCGATAACCGGTATACCAAACGTCTTAAAAGATATTTCTTTACGTTTATTACCAACGCCGCTCCCTGGAGAAATACCAGTATCAGTTATTTGTATCGTTTTGTTTACTTTTGATGAATCACTAGATGCTAAAGCATCAACTACAATAAGATAATCTACATCAATTTTATTTTTAATTGCAAAAACGATATCACTAGTTTCAATTCCTGTTGTTCCCATTACTCCAGGACTGTATCCACTCACTTCACTATAACCATCATTTTCCATACCATTTTGGAATAAATGTCTTGTCACAATTATGTTATCAACTGTATATGGACCTAAACTATCAGGAGTAATGTTAATATTACCTAAACCAATAATCATCCCTTTTTTGTTTAAAACTTTTTTATGTTTGAGTAAATCGATGATTATATTACTTAATACTCTAATAATATTATCAGATATTGTATGATCATGATAATTTAGATTTCTTAAATCAATTGTATAGTATGTACCAGGCTTTTTACTTATTCTTTCATCATGTATTTCATCTATTATTGTTTTTTCAACTTTGACATGATTATGCTCTTCTATACTGGATTTTACACCTAAAATTTCATGATCGCCAATTCTTCCAATTTCTTCGATTGCTAAATCTGTTCTAAAATGATTTTTCATTTTTCATCACCTCAATATAGTTTTAACATTAATTAGCATTTTATAACATAATTGTATTTTTTATACTTTATTACTTGCTAAAACATCTAAATTGTGCTATAATAATGCTGTTAAAATCTTCGGAGGTGTAATAATGGCAAACATTAAACAACAAAAAAAGCGTGATATCACTAATAGTAAGAAGAATTTATTAAATGCATCTTTTAAATCATCTTTAAAAAGTGCTCTAAAAGCTTTTGATGCTGCAGTTGCAGAAGGCGACAAAGCTAAAGCTCAAGCTGCTTATAATTTCGCTTGCAAAAAATTAGACAAATCAGTAACTAAAGGTATTCACCACAAAAACTATACTGCACGTCAAAAATCACGTCTTGCTACTAAATTAAATCAATTAGCTTAATAAAATAATGGGTTAGATAAAATCTAACCCATTTTTTATTTTACATTATTTATTTAAACACAAATCAATTCACAAAAACAAATTAATTATAATAACTTACTATTTTTAAAATATTATCGTATTATTAAATGATTACTATTACATAATTACTATAATTTTCAATATCACAAATATAATAAATTATCCAAATAACATATCATATAACTAATTCTTACCAAAATATGATTCAGATGTTTTACTTTTTAAAAATCCAATTATCATTTCGTCTTTTGTATGTAAAGCAAGAAATTTTTTATTTTTTAACAAAACAATAATGTATTCATCCACAATCTCAAAATATCTAATATCAGCATATTCAAAATTTGTTATATTATTTTCACCATGTATAGATAAAAATCTATCTTCGTTCAATATGTATTTGGCTGTCCAATTCACATTGGAATTTTTTCGAAATATTTTATCAACAGTTATTTTGATTCTTTTATCGCTCTTTTTATATGAACATAATATACCAATTATTACCATTATATAAAAGAAAACTGACGTAAACACATTATCAATTGTTTTAGGATTTATTATCCCTAAAACTATAGCAATTGTTACTAAAACAAAACACATTATAGTTAATAAAATTCTCAAATTTTTATTATGCTTGTTTAAAAACCTGTAATAAACTTTATAACATTTAAAGAAAACGTCTTTAGTATATTCTGTAATGATTTCAAACATGTTATTTATTTCCTTTCTTAGAGATTACTAAATATAAAATTAAGCAAATTACAGATACTCTATATAATGTAATCATAACATAAAGATGAAAATATTGTGTTCTACTATAGTGTTAATTACAAAAAATACATTCGTAAATTCAAAGTAATCAAAAGCTATATATAAAATATCATCTTAATGTATCTTCACCAAGCAAAGTTTGATGTACTTCATAAGAATCATATCATTTTTATAAAATATAATCTAATAATATAAATAAAATAATCCTAATCATTGAAGTATAATGCAAGTCTATATAATTTATGAACTTAGGAAATGATATTTCTATCATTTGCCGGGTTTTTATTTTATATTAATTTTATAATCACTTAAAATAACTAATCTATGCAAATCACAATCATATGCAATAAATATACATTCATATTTCCCACTTGATGGTAATATATTATATTCATTACATGTTATATTATAGAATAAGAAATATTCAAAAACTACAGATTCATATTGAATGTTTAGTGGTAACAAACTTTTAATTTCAAGTTTTAATTCTTTTTGCCACAGTTGATTATTTATTATTTCTTGTTCAAATACATCTTTACTTTCATTATCAACAATTTTTAAGTAGGTTATGTTGTATAAATCAAACTTATTTGTTGCTACTTTAATTTCATCAGGAATTATAAAATTGACTTTTTCTTCAATAATTGATACTTCTTTTACATCGTATGAAACGACTCTATTGAATATAAATCTGTAAGAACCAAAAATTATTAGCAATGGCAAGCAAATAAATGAAATAATAAAATTCTTTTTATATTTTTGTTTGTCATTTTTAAGTTTGAACCCAATTATTATTGATAGAATTCCAATAGGAATAAATAATAACATCACCCAAGAATATCTTATTATCCCTGCAACCCCAAATATATCTACTTCTCCTATTGTACAAGTTAGAGAAAAAGAAACTATTGGGGAGATTAAAGTTGCCCAAAACAACATATTTCCTAAAACTCTTTTTGTATTCATATTATTTTTTCCTTTCTAATTAGCTAATTGAAAGTTTGGAACAGGGCTTGTATCACCTGTTGTTATAAACTTATAAATCCAGTAAATTACTGCAACTAAAGATCCAGTATTTAAACCAATAGTTAAACCCCATGTCTTAGTCATACCATTTCCTAAGTCAGTATCCCAGCCAAAAGTAAATGAAGTTCCTCCTATTAAATTTATATCAGTACCAATACTAAATCTTCCTATATGAACTTGGTTTCCCATTCCGATAGTTTCAACATATGTTTCTACACCAAGAATATCAAATAAATTTATTCCAACACCTGCATAATATGTTGTTTTAAACAAGTTCATTACATCAGATGTACTTCCCGCAAAAGCATATAGTATCCCTGATTGTCCTTGTGTTTCCGTAGTATACGAAGAACAACCAAATCTTCCAAAAAAATTTGTGGCAATATATGGAGAAGTATCCCATCCGGCAGATGTTCTTAATTCATATCCAAACAAATTAAATCCACTGGATTTTGATGATAATGTTTTTGCCATTTGTTTAACTGCATTACCACTTATTTTGTTTCCAGCTAAGCCACCTGAAAAAATAGATGAAATAGTAATTGAACTGCTAGAAGAAACGGGTCTTTGTTTGTAGTTTACTGGATCGTTGTTGCAATACGCATATAGATTCAATCCATTGATACTTTCAGGATCTAGATATTCTACATCATCGGGACTTATAAATCTACATAATTCAGGAGAATAATATCTAGATTTACAGTAAAATAATCCCGTTTCCACATCATAGTAATATCCACGATATCTGAATGGGTTATTATTAATAATATAGTTATCATCATCAGATAAATTATTTTGAATGTAATTAGTTGTTGAGTTTCCCCACGCATCATAATCATATTCCGCTAAAATT
>JBGVIL010000110.1:0-4732 GCA_045123185.1 Bacilli bacterium
AACTTTATAATCATCACTAGATACGTTAAAACTTATATTTTTAATTTTAGGACAGTTTGAAATATTAATATTCTTAAGTGTTGAAGATGCTGTTGAAGGTAGCATATCATCAAAACCTAATCCAATTAAGTTAGGCATAGATGCTAGTGTTATGTTTACCATTTTATCGAATCCATCAAAATTTAATACAGTCAATGGAATTAGTGAGTTATTTAGATTTAAGTTTTGTACGTATTTCATAGCACTAAAATCTATAGGATTATCTTTATTAAGCGGATAAGATAAATACTCAATGTTTGGACAGTTTTGTATTGTAACATCTGCCAAACTCTCACATAATATTGAACTTTGAGAAGGTAAACCAACTTTAGTTAAGTAAGTTTGGTTTTGCAATTGAATAACTTGTGTAGTAGAAGGATAATAAATCTCCTCTAAGTTACCCCCTGCTTGCATTGTATAAATAGCTGTTAATTTTGTATTATAACAGTTACAATATCTTAGGTATTTACAATTTTGTATATTAAGGATAGGTTGAGCCCCTATACCTGTACCTAATGCGGTTGAGTTACTCAAATCTATCTTTTGTAATAACGTACATTCAGATAAGTCTGTATTTATTAGATTAGGTGAATGACAAGTTATCTCCGTAAGCCTACTTGCATTCGCAATAAGCATTGAAGTCGGTTGCAAGTTAGATACGTCTCCAAGAGATTTTAAATAATACCCTGCGTAAACGATTATCTCTTGGTCAGTTGCGGTTGGCATATTGTAAGAGAATCTTACTGTTTCGCCACGACCAACTCTTTTTGTTTGTAGCCCTGTGTTATTTGCTTCATCCCTCCACTTAACTGACACATACATAGGTATATAAGTTTGTATATCTAAGTAAACTTCACCTAATTTTGAAGAACGTAGAGTGATGTAGTCAGATGATGAAACATTGTACCCAAGTAAAGTATCGCAATACATTATTCTTTCTCTTATCCATCTTTTGATATGTTGTTCACCACTACCATGTAAAGCGTATAAATAAGATGAACCAAAGTCTAAATATTTAGTTTGCATATCCTTATTGTAGAAGGTAGCCGGTATTTGAGATATTTGTTCTCCGTATAGATATTTCATTATATTATCAACAGTAAATCTATCTTGTCGCATAAGGGAATATTGTGCTTTAAGGTCGGCATCAAATTGTAGTACAACCCTTTGCCATAGCTTAGAACCTGTTGTATTGAATACATTTTCGTCTCCCATTTCAATGTCCATATCGAATTTTAGGAAACCTGTGTTATCAAGCCCGATTGTTGTCATTCTGTTACTTTCACCATTAAGGCTACTGACCATATATTTTATATGGCGGAAATGGAACTTCTTTAGGTCGTTATTTCAGACCGCCCATTCCTCTGCAATTTCATAATCAGATTATATTTGCAGTTCAGACTGTTGCATCATCCATATAGGATGTTCTCTCACTCAGTCGTTGCAAGTGATTATATTTATTGTATTAATTATATGTTCTTTGATGTTGTTCTTTTCAGTAAAAGGAATTCTAAGTATATAAAGATTATTATCAAAGCAATATTTATCTTTTAAATTATCTGAGTATTGTCTTAATTCTAATGATTTTATTGCGTCATCAATAGGGAGCCATGGTATAGGAGAAAAATGAAATTCCCCATCAAACTCTATAGCTAAAGATAAAGATGGAACAAATAAATCAAATCGAATATATGAGATTATAGAATCAGATAAATTTATCTGATATTCTTTTATACAATCATACCCTAAATTTTTAACAATATCAAAAAGAATACCTTCATATTTAGACCTACTACATCCACATGATGTAGTATGATATGTTGATAAAGAATAAGATATTACTTCACAAGTTTTTCCACAATCGCATTGGCAAAGATAAACATCTCTTCTGTCAATTCTTTTTATAGGTTTTAGTACCTTTAGTTTGCCTATTTTTAAACCCGATAAATCTTTTCGTAAGGATTGTAAATATTGAATTCTTCCACATCCACAATCCTTACTTTTATTATTAATAATATTATAAGCATCAACATCTTTAATAGTACCACAACTACATTCACATTTAAAATAAGGCTTATCTTTCTTATAAAAATCTAGTATAGTCCAACTATTAATTGTTTTACCTATATAAGAATTAAAATTGATACGATTGCATTTTGAACATCCATATACTTTTCTATTAATTATTTTAGCCTTAGCAAGACTAAATACATTACCACATTCACATCTAACTATATAATAAACTGGAGCATTACTTCTTAAACCCAATTTTCTTTCTTCTTTAAGTTGATTATTTTTAGCCTCATCTTTTTCTATAACAACTAGGCTTTGAAATTTTTCACCTATCATATTATCACCTCCTTAATATATTGTACGATTTTAATTATTGATTTGTTACTAAAAAATAAATATAATCTTCTTGAGCGTTACCTATCTCTAGGCTTTCGCCATTAATTAGAGAGAATTTTCTACTATATGTTACCATATAGAGGGACAATTTTTATCCGCATCGTAGACTTGAGGATACCAAGTTAAACCACCATCAAATGATGTTAACTTCATGTTCTTTCCTAAACTATCTACGGCGCCAAATACTAGTACAAATAAATAGTATCTTAAAACGTATTCTTTATTGAAATATCTTTCAAAGTTATCTCTAAAATCTTCGTCAGAGGAATCATTTACCCATTCTATTAGACGTATTAATTCATCCATAGTATCATTACCTGCTGCTCTTGAAGGTGGATAAAGACACTCAAAGTCAGATTTATAATAATCTAGTTTATTTTTACCACTAGCCTCAGTCCATTTATAGAAAGCTCCAGCTGTTGTATCTGAGTTGGCAGATACTTCGTAAACTAAAACATTACCGCTAGTATCATCATAGCCATATGGTAGAGTTGAATAACGGTCTAAGTTGAAATTATAAACACCTTGCAATTCATCATTGATATACATTAAACAAGGGAAACCAACAATTGAGTTTCTTACTCTCTCATCTTCTAGTTGCTTAGGGTTCTTAGTATCATATAGACAGTCATTAACAAACTTAGCTATACCAACGTTTCTAGAGTGAGTAGATTCCATATACAATCTGTTACTTTCACCATCGAGGTTACTGACCACTTGCGTGGCGGTAGGAATTCTTCGATTCCTACTCTCACATTTCATTTTTAGATTATAGTGTGAGTTCAGACTATCGCATCACTTATAAAATAAGCGTTCTCTCGTTTAGTCGTTCAGCGTGATTAAATATTTATAAAATGTAAATTAGCATCTTTTTTAGAATCTTTATAATAACCACCTTTTTTATTTCTTCCATTACAAATAGAGGAGATACTTGCGTGGCTACAAATTATATTATATTCTTCTAATAAAATTCTTTCTGCCTCTCTATAAGAATTAAACTCTCTATTTAATTCAATACAATATACTCTTTTTCGTTTAGGATTAGATAACATAATTTTATCTTTATGTTTTTTATCATACTTCTTACCATAATGAGGACTTGATTCACCTTTTTTGCCATACATACCATTATCTTCACCATAATGAACACATTTCTTTATAGTATCTTCAGTATGTTTGTATCCACTTACTCCCTCTCCTCCATACGTACAATTAACTAAATGATTAAATCCCTCATTTCTATCTTTATCTATTTCTAAAGAATAACCTTCTTCAAATATTAATTGTTCTATTAAGTCTTGCTCCAATTCAAAAGCTTCTTCTTCAGTAAGATTATCTTTTATTATTTCTACTGTACAATCTGTATAATTAATTATATTTTTAAAATGTTTATTTCTTAAATCTATTCTCTTATATCTTATACCTTTTCCTTTGCCTATATAGAAATAAGTATTTGTATCTAATCTTATATATCCATAAACATAATATTCCTTTTTCATTTTTATCACCTCCTTGATATATTATACGATTTCAATTATTGATTTGTTCCATATTTTATTAAATATTTAATCTTCGCCCCTGTTACCTATCTCTAGGCTTCCAAGTCAATTAGAGAGAATTTAGAGCGGACTATATATGTTAATCCGCTTTGAAGCAAAATGTATCATTAGGTATACCATTTGGATATGGTGTATATTCGTACGGAGCCATATTCTCATCCTTAAGTCTAGCTGTGAAGTTTTTAAGTACGTATTGTAGTGAAGAAGTCCCTTGCCAATTGACTTGACAATAAGGTAAGTCAAAACTTTGTCCGTACTTATCTTCATTAGGTGAAGTATATTTTATCCTCATAGAAACAGGAGTCTCTAGAGTCATATTTGTCGTATCACCATACATTCTAATAGTAGGTAATGTTGTATTATCATAGTTAAAATTGTAAATTCTTTCTTGTTCTTCTAAATCTTCTATTTGTGCAATATTATTTTTAACTATTTCATCATCTGAAAGAACCCTATTGTAAATTCTTAAATCTTTTATTTTACAAGCTCCAAACATATCACTACCTTTACGTGAGTTTAGATATATTTTTTGATTATGTGTAAAGTCCTCTCTTTTAGTATTTGTACCTGAACCACTATCAGATAGGGAAAATGCTCTTGAACAAATACCGTCAATAAATATTTTTCCGAATTTATTCTTACGGTCTATTACAAATGTTAAAGTAGTATAAACATCTTTATCAACATTAACCTTACCTGTATTTGCTAAGGATTTCATAGTAGAT
>JBGVIL010000111.1:0-24354 GCA_045123185.1 Bacilli bacterium
ATAACAGATAGCTGGATAGGTTGTAATTCAAATCAAAATGTAGTTAATATACGATTGTTTGACGATCACTATTCGGCCATATTAACCATGATATTTTTGAATACAAAATACGGTATAGCACAATTTGTGAGGGCTTCCACAGGTAATGTCCAGCCTTGGCTAAATCTTTCGATGTTAAGGAAAGTGAAAATTCCGCATTTTGGTGAAAATTTTACCAAAGCACTTGAAGAACGATTTGCAATGTCTCAAGCTTTTCTTGAAAAGGCACAAAAATTGTATCAAGTAGCATTTGAAATGTTATATGCGAGAGAAATCGAAATGTCCACTCAAAATTTTTCAGTAAGAACACTTGGAGATACGTTTAAAACAAGTGGTCGTTTGGATTCAGAGTATTATCATCCAAAATATGATGCTCTTTTTGATTTTTTAAACAAACACAAAACTGCTCCACTTGGTGGAAGTCAAGGTCTTGTGTCTATAAAAAAATCAATAGAACCTGGAAGCGAAGCCTATCTTGATGTAGGTATTCCATTTATTAGAGTGAGTGATGTTGATAAGTATGAAATATCGACTCCACCTATAATGCTATCCAAGGATATCGTTCCAAATATTGAAGATTTGTATCCTAAAAAAGATACTATTCTTCTCTCTAAAGATGGCAGCATAGGAATCGCGTATAAGATTGAAAAAGATATGAAAGTGGTTACATCTGGAGCATTACTACATTTAACTGTGAGAAATACAAATGTTGTATTGCCGGATTATCTTACGCTTGTACTCAATTCACCAATTGTACAGCTTCAGGCAGAACGAGATTGCAATGGAGCGATTATTCAGCACTGGAAACCTTCGGATATTGAAAAAGTATTAATACCTATCCTTGATATGTCTGTTCAGAGTGAAATAGCAAGTAAGGTACAAGAATCCTTCCGCTTGAGAGCTGAATCTAAACGCTTATTGGATCTTGCTGTAAGAACTGTTGAAGTGGCAATTGAAAAAAACGAAGAAGATGCCTTGGTGTGGTTGAAAGAGAACATAGGTGATCTAAATGGCAAATAATAAATATCCGTATAATAACTGGAAAGTAATAACCGAATCGGATTTCGTTACTTTGTTTATCAAAACTTGGTTTGCCTTTGTTTCGACATTACGTGAAATGTACCCTGCAGAAATCCCATATTATCAAGCGACAGGAGATTCAAGATATATATCACCATATAAAAAAGATTTCTCAGAAAATGTTTCATTTCGTCTAAATTATAACGATATTAAGTACAATTTTTACGAAGTTTACAAACATGGTATGAAAATTATCGCTGATCGATACTCAAGGTTTGTTGTTGATGATTTTTACTCCGTAAACCTATCTTATAAGGAAAATTTTTCCGAAGAGTTTTTATTAGAAGGTGGATTTAACGGAAAGTTTGTATGTACAGTAAAGTGTGCTTCAGCAGAATCATTTACCGTTACAATTATGTGTACGGATAAGGTATATAGAACAAAAATTGCAAAAAAATATGTTCCCATAAGTGTATCAGTAGATTATTCGAACATACTCTCAACAATTGTGCAAGAAATAGAAGAAAGACAATTTTTGCTTACAGAAGCAGGGTTGGTAGAATATTTTTATGAAAAATTGTTTGATGCAATATCTGATGCTTTATTTATAGAAATCAATAGTGCCAAATCCAGTATACCAGAAAAAGGCAACAAGCGTTTTCTCAAAATATTTGATGCAATGTTGGCGTTTGGTGCCAGAGCTTTGAATGATATTAAAGCGAGCTGTTTAAACGCAGAAATTGGAGCAGAACACAAACTGCTATCTCAAATGCCAATATCCAATTTTCTGAATAGTGTTGAGGATGGTGTAGAGATGACGGCATCCGATAAAGAAAAAGCCTATATTTGGTTTATCGGTTTCGTTTATAGGTTGAGAAACGCTTTGTTTCATGAAATAATCGACCCACTAAACGACGAGTGGCAAGTGGTTTTCAAAAATGCATATCATGTTTTAAAGCAGATTGTAGATCAGAATATTTGGCGTTTAAACCAACTAAAGCACCTTCCGTTAGTAAGTCAAGATGCAACTGAGAAAGACTATAACCATGCCCCGCCTCCTAATGTTGTGTGGCCAACTGATGAAAAGGCTAAATTTACTTGGATTTCTTCTGAAGTAATAAGTTTAAACAAGAATGGTGCCAAAGTATTAGTTAAAGCTAAAATTGATTTCAAAGAGCATCATTATGCGACCGAGTGTACGGTTAGATGGAGCGAAAGTCTATCAGAATTTGTTATTAAGAATGCCAGTATCACAGAAGTAGCGAAACACTAACAAATGTAATATTCTATGTGATTGTTCGTTATTCTAAAAATTACAACTTGAAGCAAAGTGATGCGTAAAATGAGACGAGGCTGCACGTAATGTGCGACCTCGTTTTGTCGTCGTGAAAATTTCGTGAAACCTATTGATAAACTTTCTTTCGTATGCTATATTTGCTACACGGTACAAATGTACGTTGAATAAAACGGAGGCATTTATGAATAAGTGGAGTCCCGAGAGGGCGGAGGCGAACCGCCAATTTATAGACGAATATTTTATGGAGAACCGTAAGTCTCCGACGGTGCGCGATATCGCGGCGGGTCGCATGATAATCAAAAATCAAAAATCAGATGAAGAAATTAATGGTTTATTAAAACAATAAAATTAATGTTTAAATGTCTTATGTTACAACATAAGACATTTTTTAATTAAACTATTAGTTTATAGATTATTTTTTTAATAGATTTTATAAATAAAAAGTGTTATAATTTTTATATAATTGTATTTTATGAAAGGAGTGATGATATGAATAATAATGAATTTAATTACTTTAAAGAAGAAAATCATTTTAAAGAAAATAAGTCAATTGATGTACTTCCTGTAAACACAAAACATCATGAAATATCATCACCTCAAACTGATGTATATAAATCTAAAGAGTTTAGTAGTTCTAGTAATAAACAAGTAAATAATAAAGATAATAAGAACTTTATTAAAAAAATACTTCAAAAAGTAACTGAATCTACAAGCTCATTAATGAGCGGTGTAGCCGCAACCGCAACGGTTGTTGTTGCTTCCGTGGTATTATTTTCTAATATTGTATTAAATCAACCATTAATTGAAATGAATAGTTTGATTGAAGGTTACGATTATGTTGAATACAATATATCACTTTCTGATCCTAGTGAAAATACAGAATACTATGTCTTAATTGATAACAATTATGAATTTTTTAAATTTGATTTAGATGTCGGAGAGAATATTAATAAAGTATCAGATTTAACAAGTGATACTCTTTATTATTTAACAGTTATTGGAATAAATGAAGAAAATCAAACAGAAACTGAACACTTTAAAACAAAGTTTTTCACAAAAGAAGTAAAAGAAAGTTTTAAAGTAACATGGATGGTAGATGATACTGTATTAAAAGAAGAAAATGTCCAAAGTGGACAAATACCTTCATATACAGGTATTGTTCCAACTAAAGAAGAAACTATTGATTATATCTATAAGTTTGTTGGTTGGGATCTAGATTTACTACCTATTACAAGTGATATTGTATATAAAGCAGTATTTGAAGAAATAAAGAAAGAATATTTAGGTAGTATAAATCTAATAGATGAAAGTGATATTGTAATCTATTGGGATAATGAAGATTATAATCAAGTAGAATTTAATACAGGATTTGATAATAGTAATAATCTTAATCAATTATATCGTATTATATTAACTGATAAATCAGGTAATGAATATACTTATCAAGGAATTGATTCACAAGTTACAATAAATGTTCCAAAAGATGTTAATGAATTAACAATTACTTATGAATTAATCGAAGACTTTAATGGTATAGAAAAAGTATATGATAAAAAAGTAATGGAAAATACATTAATACTTAACAATCCAACTATTGAGTTTGATTCATTAGTCTTAACTGGTATTGATGAATATGAACTTGCGTTTATGATTAATTCACTTTATAGTGAATTAGAACAATATAAGTTAATGACTTTAAATATTACATATAGTGATAATACTAACGAAGTAATTAAAGTTGATAATTTAAATATTAATGAATTTAATGTTTTAAAACTTAAAGTTCCAAGTTATTCAAGTAGTGTAAAGCTTGAATATACATTAGAATTATTAGGAAATAATGGACATAATCCTAGAGTAATAACTGGAACTAAAACTTATGAATTAACTAACGAATATTATTTAAATCGAAAGATTGTTTTAAATCAATCATCACCAACTATTATATTTGATTTTATATACCATTTTACTGATGAATCAACAACAGTTGCTGTTAAAGATACTTCAACAAATGAAATTACAGTTTTAGATTTGAGTAGTACAAAGGTTAGTGTATATCCAGATAGCACTACAAATATAGCAGAATATGAATATTATTTATCAAATATTGATGGAGAAATGTTAGAAAGTGGACAAACTATTTCAGTTGATTATACTGAAGTAGAAGGTGTATATAATTTTAATTACATCAATCCAGGAGATGCAGTTGTTACATTTAATGATGATGGAACAGTTAATATCTATTTAAATACATTCTTCGAAACGGAAGAAGAAAACATTTATTATTCAATTGTTTATAACAATTTTGATACTTCCGAATCAACTGAAGTATATTACTATACATCAGGTGCTGCATTTGAAAATGTATCATGTAATAATTATGGTATTGTTTACTACGTTTATAAAGAAGTAGATGGAGTACAACATATTTTAGAAGAAATTTATGTTTCAGGTGGTGTCGAATTTACTCAACATATGAATGTAGATGGAAACATTATTACAGAAGATGACATAAACTATCAAATAAGTTTTGAAATACCTGATTCAGATTATTTATATATCGAAAATAGTATTAAGCTTACCATCGATGGTATTGATTATGATGTTGATAGTAATAATTTAATACATGATGAACAAAATGGTTGTTATAGATTTACTTATAGTATTGATTTCAATCCTACAACTGTTGTTGCAAGTTATTTAGGTTTCCCAGCAATATATGATTATGATCTTGTTTCGGAATACTTAACAATAAAAGGTAATAAATATACAACTATAACTATTAATTTCTTATAAAAGGAGATAAAAATGAAAAAACAAAGTAATAAGAATAGTATTTTTAAAATACTACAATTAATATTAATTATCTTAGTTCTTGCGTTTATTGGCATGTGCATTGTTGTACAACTAGTAAAACCAGAATCTAATTTAGGTAAATGGGTTGCAAGTAATGTTTGGGATTTATCTAAAACTCAAGCAGTTATTAATAATCATATTCCAACAATTATTAGAAGTATTATGTACATAGTAATTGTTTATACTATTTCTAAAATTATTAGATTAATTTTTAAAGCACAAATGAAGAAGAACCATCGCGCAAAAACAATCTTCACATTACTTGATGGATTTACTAAGTATGCATGTGCAATTATTAT
Organism: Bacilli bacterium; assembly: GCA_045123185.1. Lineage (GTDB taxonomy): Bacteria > Bacillota_I > Bacilli_A > ML615J-28 > CAG-313 > UBA1231. Next base: position 5,512 of record JBGVIL010000111.1, read on the forward strand.
TATTTTATTAATCTTAGGTGCATGTGGTGTAAATACAACAGCATTAGTTGCGTCTGTTGGAGTATTAACACTAATTGTCGGGCTAGGTGCACAATCATTAATTGCTGATATAATTGCTGGTATTTTCATTATTTTTGAAAATGAATATAATGCCGGTGAAATAATTAGTGTTGATGGTTTTAGAGGAACAGTACTGGAAATTGGAATTAGATCGACTAAAGTAATTGATGCAGCAGGTAACATTAAGATTATTAACAATAGTAATATTGGTGATATCGTTAACTTATCAAGAGAATTATCACTTGCAGTTGTCGATTTAGATTTCCCATATGACGTACCAGTTGATTTAATTGAAAATATTTTAAAGAATAATTTTGAATTAATGAAAACCAACATCAAAGGAATAATTGATGGACCATTCTATAAAGGTATTTGTAATTATAAAGATTCTAATGTAACACTAAAAATTGTTGCTCAATGTAAAGAAGAAGATCGTTTCCAAGTTGAAAGAGATTTAATGAGGGAATATCGTCGTATTTTACTTGAAAACAATATTGATATGTCTTACCAACAAGTTGTTATTAATTACGCAGAATCTAAAGAATACATATCTAATCATAAATCTAAAAAAGAAGCAGAAGCATTTGCTCAAAGTCAAAAAGTACTTTCTAAAGATTTAGAAGAACAAGAAAATCAATAAGTAAATTTAAAGTCATATTACTGTGTAATATGACTTTTTAAATTGAAATTTATCATTAGGTATTATAGAGGACTTCCAGCAGGTCGAGACTGGGAAAAAAACAGCCCATGAGGCTATTGTTCGCCATTCTTGTATTGGTGTTATATTTTATTTAAGTAAAAACTCACTACAATCAGAAACTGTAGGAAAAGAAAACTTCCCAAATAAGTATTAAGTTTATAAGCATGTTATAACATATAGCATGCTTTTTTTATTATGAGTTTTCAAATATAGTGATGTTATTTTTTTGTTTATATTTAGTCGCAATAATAACTCTACGAACTCTAAAGGTGGATGATGGTGTAACACAAACTATATTCTTCTAATATAAAAATAAAAATATATATTATATATAAAGTATAGTAATCATCCACCATCATGCTTCACCTAAAAAAAGTACAGAAAATGATTTCAGCAAAATTATAAAAATACATTTGATATTTTGATAATAATTCGAGTACTCCTACTGTCCTGCTCAGTGTTCATTTTTACCAGAATATTTGACCTCGCCTCCACAATTTTGCTACTGATCCAATAGTTCTGTGTTCTTCTTAACCTAAATTTATGAGTGTTTTGTGCAAAAAACTAATATAAGTAGCCACAGAAAAACACGGGAATGATGGTTCAATTGCATAGGGGGTACGTGATATTAGGAAAATTAGACACGTAGTAGCGAACGCCAAGGCTTACGCACATTTTTCAAAAATCAAAAATCAAACAATCATAATAACATAAAATAACCCTTTATCTTAATAATTCACAAAAGAAAACTATTTATAATAAAAAATCTTTTAAAGTCCATACTATAAATAGCAGTTGTTTGCTTGAATAAAGCAACTAATTGTCAAGTAAAATAAAAAAATACTTGACAAACAGCTGTAAAAAGAATATAATATTATTGAGTAAGGAGGAGAAAATTATGGATAGTAGTACTGTTATTAAAAACGTTTTGAAACAATATCAAGAAAATGAATTGATCTTCGCAAGTATCTTATATAAAACACAATTATCTAATCAAATAACAGAAACAGCTTTTTATAAATCTCTTGAAAGAATGTGTAAAGCTGAAGAACTTGTTAAAATTTCAAAAGGTACGTATTATCTACCTAAAATTAGTAAATATGGAGTTGTGCCTCCTTCAGAAAAAGAGATTGTATTTGAATTCACAAAAAATGAAACTGGAACTGTTGTTGGTTATTCTCTTTATAATAGTTTAAATTTAACAACACAAGTATCTAAAACAATTGAAGTTATGTCTTCTTCAATTGAATCATTTACTAAGACAATTCGTAATATTACTGTGCATCAAGTACAACTTGGTTATAATGATAACGTTAAAAATATGATTCATAGTTTAGAAGTATTACAAAACTATTATAATATTCAAGATATTAATAATATTGCTTTTATAGAATTTACAAAAAAAATCTCTAATTGGTATAATGAAGAAATATTTAAAAAAGTTATACAAACAATTAACTACAAAAAATCGACAATTGCTTTTTTACAAGAAATTTTAAATTATTATGGTGTAAAAAACAATTTAAAAAATTATTTATCAAGTTTATCAGAATATAAATATCCAAAAATGGAGGAATTGTATGAATCTACATACACATCAAGAACAATTTAGTAATTTAATAACAATTGTATCAAGTATACTCCATATTCCAGAAGCAGCTGTAGAACGTGACTATTATATAGTTTATTTACTTAAAAATCTTGAAAAAAGTGAATATGCTGATAGATGTGTATTTAAAGGTGGAACATCACTTAGTAAATGTTATCCAGGTTCAATTGAAAGATTTTCAGAAGATATCGATTTAACATTTTTGGGTATGGATTTAACTGATAAAGTTTGTGAACAACATATTAAAAAAATAGAAAACATAATTACTAAAGGTTCATACATAAAAAAGATTTCTGAAGAGCGTTCAAGTAGAAGTAAAAGTATGTATGTTTGGTTTATAAATGAAGATAATAAGGTCAAACTTGAAATTGGTAGTAGTGTACGACCTGATCCATTTTCTAAAAAGACTTTCAAATCTTACATTCATGAATATTTAGAAGAGCGTGGAGAATATGAAGATATTGAAAAATTTAATTTAACTCCCGTTACTTTAAATGTACTTGATATTGAACGTACTTTTATTGATAAGATAATGTCTGTAAAACGTCATGCAATATGTTGCAATTTAGAAAATAAAGTACGTCATATTTATGATGTAGTAAGACTGTTTAAGTTGCCAAGTATACAAGATTTCTTGCTAAATAAAAATGAACTAAAAAGAATTGTACATTTAACTAAAGAAACTGATAGTTATTATCTTGAAAAACGTAAAACCCCAAAAGAGTATAATCCCAAAGGAGCATATGATTTTAATTCTTGGAAAGAACAATTTACTTTAAAAATTCGAACTCGCTATGAAACACTACATAAGGATTTACTTTATACTGATGAACAACAAAATTTCGATGATGCATTAAAAACTTTTGAGGTATTAAATCAAATTTTTCTAGAAATAGGTGAATAATTTTAGAAAATACTTTTTTTAAAGTTTTAAACTTTAATCAATCCAAGTGTCCAAAAATTAAATACGATTTGGACACTTTTTTATATCAAGTTACACTTGTGATAGGCAAAGTTTACACTTGGTCATAGTTGAATTGGACACTTGATGATTTAATGTTAAAATTATACCCAAAGATGCCATTTAACCAATAATAGCAAAAAAAACCTTATTAGTAACATATTAATGGGTGCCTATAAGTTTTTATATATAAAATACTCAAAATGCGACTATATTAGCACACAAATATATTGAATTAGCAGCATAGTGGGGTACTTAAAATTGGTCAAATTGCTACGTGGTAGCCTTATGTACATTTTTGGAAATCACAAATCATTATTCAAATATTTTAGTATGATAATATACTTTGTCGTATTTATTTAATTATATGATATGTGAATTATTGTTTTTAGTAGTAATGTTTTAAAAAAAGCATTTTATAAAATGAAGTAATCCAAGAGTTTTAATAATAACCGTATTGTTATTGGATGTAATTCCCTTCTTAAAAAGCAAAATATTTATTAGTTATTTATATTCTTAAAATATCTAAAATGTTTATCTACAATGATGATGGTTTTGTTAATATAAAATTCATATGTCAATTAAATTGATCAGTATTAAATAATGTTTTTATATCAATTCTTTTCATTGTTTAAAATATATGTTATAATATAATAACAAATCAGGAGAAAATTATGAAAAACAAAGAAATATATAAAATTACTTTATCATCAATTTTTTTAGCAATGGCATATGTTTTACCATTTCTAACAGGACAAGTACCACAGATTGGTTCGATGTTATGCCCGATGCATATACCAGTAATATTATGTGGATTAATATGTGGTTGGAAGTATGGTTTAATTGTTGGAATTATTTCGCCAATTTTAAGATCTCTAACGTTAGGAATGCCACCTTTATTTCCAACTGCAACAGCAATGGCAATAGAACTTGGGGTATATGGTTTTGTTAGTGGATTCATATATCAAATGCTTGGTAAAAAGATGATTAACATTTATCTTTCTTTAATAATATCAATGATAATTGGAAGACTTTTTTGGGGTATAGCAATGTTTAGTTTCTTAGGCTTTAACACTAATAATTTTGGATTTCAAGCATTCTGGTTGGGTTCAGTCGTTAATGCACTTCCTGGTATTGTTATTCAAATTATCTTAATACCTTTAGTTGTAATTGTATATAATCGTTTTATAAAAGAATAGTTAAACTATTCCTTTTTTTAATATTATAATTGTCAGATAAATATGCATTTTATATCGTTCAATTTCGTTTAAAAATGAACGATAAACATTGACTATCTTTTAATAATTTGATATAATAATATTAGAGGTGATATCATGAGTTTTAAGTCATTGTATAAACTATATGTCATGAATGATAGTTCAACATTTAATAAATTATACCGTGATAAGTTTAATTCACAATCGACAATAAAGTTTGATCTTACTATTGATAATAATCAGGCTTTCTTTTCTTATGATACTGAAATTATGAAATTAGTATCAAAAATAAGAGAACTAGATTTTGAATTATCAAAGTTAATTGATAAATTACCAAACAATGCCGTTTCATTTTATATTCAAAATTCATTAATTGAAGAAATTGAATATACTAATGAGATTGAAGGGGTAAAGATGAATCAAGACTTTTTTCTATCAATTGGTTATGAACTAAAAATAATGAATAAAATAAAAACTATCTTTGAAGGTATTATTTATAAATATGTTAATTTATCAAACAATGATATTGTTTTTTTAGATTCAAAAGATATTCGTAAACTATTTGATGAAATGTTATTTCAAGAAATTAAAGAAGAAGATTCTAGTAATTTACCAGATGGGTTAATTTTTCGAAAAGAAACAGTTCATGTTTATAAATCAAATGATAAAATTATTCATAATGGTATTTTACCAGAAACTAGAATCATTGATTATATTAATAAATCACTAAACATTTTAAATGATTCATCTATTGATATTTTAATTAGAATTTCGTTATTTCACTATTTGTTTGGTTATATTCATCCATTCTATGATGGAAATGGTAGAATTAATCGTTTTATTACTAGTTATTATTTATCAAGATATTTTAATAATATTATCGGATATCGGTTAAGTTTATCAATAAAACAAAATATAAGTAAATATCTCAAAGCTTTTGAAGAAACAAATGATCCAAGAAATAAAGGTGATTTATCAACATTTGTTTATGACTTCTTAAGTATTATTTATCAGTCTTTCCTAACTGCCAAGATTGATCTTGAAGAAAAACTAAAGACATTAAGAGAATTTGAAGATTGTATTCAAGTTTTTACTAATAAACATCAATTTAAAACTAAAAACCAAATTATTCAATTATTAAATATATTAGTTCAAAATACTATTTATTCTAATATTGGTTTAACAAAAAAAGAACTTTGTGCAATATTAAATTATGGTAACACTATGATGTCAGAGTTTTTAGGAATACTAAAACATTATGATTTAATTATTGACACAAATATCCAAAAACACCATTATTATAAAATAAATCTAATCACTTTAAAAAAACTATGTTAAATTACTAATATTATGGTTTATAAAAAAAAGAAACTTTTTATAAAGTTTCTTTTTATTTTACTATTTCAAATGGCCAATCAATAATTCCACCAAAGTCATAGACATTTTGATAACCTAAATAAAGTAGATTATTCGCAGCTTTTCTACTACGGTTTCCACTTCTACAATATACTAGAATAGTTTGATTTTTATCAGTTAAGATTTTTTCAGCTGTTTCTAGTATTTCATAATCGGGAATTAGAATAGCACCCTCAATATGACCTTCTTTATATTCTTCCGGCGTTCTAACATCTAAAATAATAACAGAAGAGTCTTCCATCATGATTTTCGCAGATTCTGGTGTTATCAATTGATAAGTTGGTTTAGTGTTATCAGTTGGTTTTTTACAAGCTGTTAAAGTAACACTAAATAATAGTATAAGTAAAATTAATAATATTTTATTCATATAAATTACCTCTTTAATATTATAACACTAAAATGAAAATAAAACTAAATTGTTGCTTTATTATTTATAAAGTTTAAAAATTAAGTGTTTTAGTGTATAATAGATGTATGATGTAATAAGGAGTTATTATGAAAAGATTAGTAAAAATAGGTGAGCTTCAAACTGGGAAATTAAATAATATTTGTGATGTCGCTGGTGTATTAGTTGGTCACTATACAATAAGTAATGAACAAAATAAAACTGGTATTACTACAATCTTACCACACAACCGAAATTTATTTAAAGAAAAAGTTGTTGGAGGAAGCTATGTCTTTAATGGCTTTGGTAAATCAGTCGGTCTTGTCCAAATTGAAGAACTTGGAACGATTGAAACACCAATTGTTTTAACAAACACTTTATCAGTTGGTAAACTTACTGATGGATTAATTGAATACATGTTAAAAGATAATCCAGAAATTGGTAGATCAACATCAACTGTTAATAGTTTAGTATTAGAATGTAATGATGGATCAATTAATGATATTCAAAACCGAATTCTAAATCAAGATAACTTAATCCAAAGTATAGAAGAAGTTTCTACTGATTTTAAACAAGGAAATGTCGGCGCAGGCACTGGGATGAAGTGTCATGGATTTAAAGGTGGAATTGGATCATCTTCAAGAATAATTAAGATTAATGAAAAAGAATATACAATAGGTGTATTAGTAAATTCTAATTTTGGATCTTCTAATGGTAGTGATTTAATTTTTAAAGGTCGTCCAATGGGTAAATTAATTAAAGACTATGATTTAGAACATGAAGAAGATAAAGGTAGTATTATCGTTGTTATTGGAACTGACTTACCACTTGATTCACGTCAACTAACAAGAATTTGTAAAAGAGCAGAACTTGGGATTGCACGAACTGGTTCATACGCCGGCAATGGTAGTGGTGACATTATGGTAGGATTCTCAACTGTTAATACGGTAATGAACGACCCAAAAACACCAATTGATCAAATTGAAAGATTTTCTGATAATTACATTAACAAAGTATTTAAAGCAGTTGTTGAAGCAACCGAAGAAGCAGTATTAAATTCAATGTTATATTCAACAAGTGTAAAAAGTTATAATGGTAAAACCTATAAATCTTTAAATGAATACCAAGAATTATTTTTTGATCTTTTAGAAAATTAATTAATTATAGTGCTAATAATATATTATTAGCACTTTTTTAGTTATTTAGATACTTTATATGATATAATAAATATAATAAGAGGTATTATTATGAAATTCTTAAAAAGATTATCACTGATCATGTATATTGGATGGAGTATATTATTAGTTCTAATACTAACATTCGGTACACAAGTTGCAAGTATAATAAGTGGTGAAGTTTCAGAAAAAATCCATGAAGAAAAAAATAAACTAGATGAAATAATTATTGAAACTCAAGAATACTTAATTGAAAGAACATATCCAATTAATTTTCAAGTAGTTCCTGATACTCATCCAACAGATGATATTGTTTTTACATCACTAACACCAGATGTATTTGAAATAGTAAGTGGAACACAAATTAAAGGGAAAAGACTTGACAATGATCGTAATGTAGGAAAACTGTTAATTACCTCAAAAACAGAACCTGATTACAAACAAGAAGTTGAACTTACCTTTATTAAAACATATCCAACAGGCTTTGACTTTTATTTAAGTGATTCTGAACACTTTGAAAAATCTACAAATGATGTTTATATTGATACACCATTTTTTGTGAACGCAAGTGTAAAATCAAATCAAGGTGGAGTTACAGAAAATAAGTTGTCTTTTAATTATGATTCTGAGTACTTGACTGTCTTAAAAAATGGTTATGGTGAACTTGAACTAAAACCTAAATATCAAAGTTATCAAATTGGTGATGAATTTGAACCTGTTGTGACTACTATTGAATTAGTTGTCAATGATAAAATAGTTGATTCAAAAGAAATAACAATTCATCCTATTTTACACGCAGAAAGCTTTGATAAAGTAATGTTTGGTTCATATCCATCAACTCATATGGAAATGACTAATGATGTTTTTGTTAATCAAAGCTTCTATTTAGAATTATATGAAAATGGTGAAAAACTAAGAACACCATTTGAAATAGCAACTAGTGATGCAAGTTTAGTAAGAATTAGTAATGATGGCCAACTACAGTTTTTAAAACGAGGGATTGTTAATATTACTGTAAGTTTAAAAAATGGTTATAGTAAAACTTATCAAGTAAAAATAAGAGATAGAGTTGTTCCACCAATTGTGTCAAGCCCTGCGATGAATGAACAAGGAGAAATTGTTGTTAAACTTGAAATGTCAACTGCTGTCTCAATTAGTTTTCCAGATCATGCTTCATTCAAAGAATATACTTACTTTTTAGATCCAGTAGTTTCCAATGTTGAACTAAATGAAGAAAATAAAATCTATATTGAAGGAACTAAGATTGGTACTTATAATTTAACGATTTATGTTAATCATGACATTGAAGCACCAATTACAGTGACATATAAAATTCATGTTGTGCCAAACGAAAACTCTTTGTCACAAATATCTCAAGAGTTTTCACACTTTTTAGCAAAAATACTTGGTCATATGTCTTTCTTTGTTTTACAAGCAATCCTTGGTATTTTAATGATTAGCTTTTATAAAAGTAAAAATAAATGGTTAAACTGGCTAGTTATTTTATTAGTTGGTTTATTAGCTGCATGGACAAGTGAATTTATTCAGTTTTTTATACCTGGTAGATGCTGTTCAATTGAAGACGTTACTTTAGATATGTTTGGATACTTCGTCGGTTTATTAATTGGATTAGTAATTAGATTCATTTTTAGAACAATAAAAAAAATTCACAAAATAGACCAAGAGGTAAAACAATGAAACATGTTTTGATAACTGGAGTATCTAGTGGAATTGGCGAAAAAACAAAAGATATCTTTTTAGCTAATGGATATTATGTAATTGGATTAGATATTAAAGAAACAAATGAAACCAATAACTTTAAATTTATTAAAACCAATATTACAAACGAATTAGATGTTTTGAACGTATCAAATTACTTAGAAACAAATAATATTGAATTAGACGCAGTAATTAATATCGCCGGTATCCATAAAATGTCATCGCTTGTTGAAGATGATTTTAACAATTTAAAGAAAGTAATTGATATTAATTTACTTGGTCCAATGTTAATTAACAATAAACTTCATAAGTATTTAAAACCAAAAGGTAAAATTCTTATTATCACAAGTGAAGTTGCAGGACTTGATCCATTACCATTTAATGGATTATATAGTGTATCAAAGATTGCGTTAGAAAACTATGCTCAAGCTTTAAGACAAGAACTTAATTTATTAAATCAAAAAGTAATTACTATAATGCCTGGAGCGATTGAAACACCACTTCAAGAAGGATCCTTAAAAGCAACATCAGATTTATCTGATAAGACTGTTTTATACAAAAAAGAGTCAAAGAAGTTTTTAAAAATTACTAAGAAGTTTATGGGAAAACCTTTAAAAAGAGAAAAACTTGCAAGAAAGATTTACAAAATAACAATTAAAAAAAGCAATAAGCTTACTTACAAAATACATCGAAATTTAGGTTTAGTGTTATTAAATCTATTACCTAAAAGATTACAATGTATGATAATTAAGAAAATTTTATAAGAGGAAAAAAGGTTTAATACTTGTATTACTACTTTTAACATTAACACTTACATCATGTGGTAAAAACTATCTTGTTACTTTTGATACACAAGGAGGTAAACCAATCGAAGCTGTTGAAGTAAAAAAAGAAAGAAAGTTGAAAGACATGCTGATCCTACAAAAGTCGGACATCAATTTATTGAATGGTAATTAAATTGCGAGATTTTTGATTTTGACAAAAAAATCAACACTAATAGAGTTATCTATTAGTGTTTTTATTTATAAAAAAATAATGTGCCTAATGTATTGACAATAGGCGTATTTTGGGTTATAATGAATATAATGGAGGCATTTTATGAAAGTAAGTGTTAATATTAAAATGGATGAAGAAATCCGAGATAAGTCAAAAGAACTATTTAATAAATTAGGACTTGACATGACTACTGCTGTTAATATGTTTTTAATCCAAGCTATTCGCCAAAACCAAATCCCATTTCAACTAAAAGCAACAACTGATGAAGAAGAGATTGAAAAGATCCAAAGAATTATTTATCAAAAAATGCAAGAAACAGAAGTTTTGAATTAGAGGTTTTATAAATGATTGAAATCAAAAATGTAACAAAAGTTTATAAAGTAAAAAGAAGAAATGATGTTGTTGCGTTGAATGATGTAACATTTGATTTACCAGATAAAGGAATGGTCTTTATTGTTGGTAAAAGTGGAAGTGGTAAAAGTACACTATTAAACATTATTGGTGGATTAGATAGTGCTACTAAAGGTGAAATCATAGCTGATGGCAATAGTATATTAAAAATGTCAAAAACGAAATTAACTAAGTATCGTAGTTCGTATGTCGGTTTTATTTTCCAAGATTATCATATTTTAGAAAACTTTACAGTAAGACAAAATATTGAACTTGCAATGGACATTGCTAATAAAAACGATGAAAATAAAATCAATGAGATACTTCAAGTTGTTGACTTAAGTATTTATGCAGATCGTTATCCATCTGAACTAAGTGGCGGTCAAAAACAAAGAGTATCAATTGCCCGTGCTTTAGTTAAAGATGCTCAAGTAATCTTATGTGATGAACCTACAGGTAACTTAGATAAAAAAACATCAAATCAAGTACTTGATATGTTAAAAAAGATCTCACAAGAAAAATTAGTTGTTGTAGTATCTCATAACATGGTTGATGCGAATACGTATGCAGATCGTATAATTGAACTATATGACGGAACTATTGTTAGAGATCGTCAAAGAACAAAAAATTATAATAATGAATTTAAGATAGAAAATAATACAATTTATTTACCTCATTATAATGATTTAACACCAAATGAACTAATCTTGGTTAACGAATCGATTCAGTCAAACGAAGGTGAACTAAAGTTTAAACAAATTGATAATAGATTTATTCAAACCGGTAAAATAGTAAATAATGGTGATAAATTTAATATTCATGCAAAAGTAATCAAAAAGAAAACTTCGAAAAAACTTTACAAAATGTTTTTTAGACACAAAAAAGCAGGCGTAGTGTTTAGTATATTACTAGCATCGCTATTAATGGTTTGTTTTGCAATTTTCCAATCATTCTTGGAATTTGATGGGAATAAAGAACTTTCCAAGAGTTTACAATCACATAATATTTTATCTGTGCCATTACAAAAAGGTGTCGCAGACGATGCAGGAAATGTTTCTTTGTCTTATATTAAAAGTGTTGAAGAAGAAGATGAAAAAGCATTTAGAGATTCAGGTTATAAAGGTAATATTTTTTATAAATATAATTGTACACTGCCAATATCTGTAACTTCGTCTACATCCACTATTGATAATGAAAATAGTTTAGCAGTTACGAGTAATTTAAAAATGTTTTACACAAAAGAAACATTTGGGGTAATTAACTGCAATGAAGAATTTGTTAAAAAGTCTTTTGGAATTGACGGTAATATAAATTATCTTGCTCTAAGTGATGATCCAAAAGAATATGGTATTTATATACCTGATTATGTAGCAGATTCAATTATCTTCCATAGTATCAAAAAAGATACAACTTACGAAGATTTATTGGGTTCATTTTATAAAAATGGAAATGTAAAATTTCAAACAAATTATATTAACGGAATATTTGATACTAATTATGAAACTAAATATAAAGACTTATTAGATAAATTTAATGAAGTATCGGAAGATCCAGAAAATGCTGGTAAAGTATATAATGAAATTAAAGAAAGTGATATTTTTATTGACTTTACAATGTTTTGTATGAATTTCTTAGCTTATGGATATAATTTCTCTACAAATTATGAAGAAGCTATTTATAATAATGATTTTCGTAATTGGTTAAATTTAAATGAAATTTATGTAGAGTCTACTGAAGAAAATAAAACTTTCCTTTCTTATACTTATACTTTTTATCATGATGAAGGTTTAAAAGATAATGAAATTATTGTTTCATTGGCTACATATAATAAATGGTTTGGAACAAACTACCAAACATTTGATGAACTACCATCAAAAGAAATTAAATTGACTTTTACAGAAGGAAGATCTTCAACTGGCAAAACAACCTATGAAAAAACATTTAAAGTAATTGGCACAAGAGCTGGAAATGTTCATTATGTTAATTTAAATAATTGTCAAGAATTAAGACAATATGACATTATAAAATATGGAATGTACTTAGATAGTCAAGATAATATTGGTGATGTAATTGATATTGCTACTAAACAAAAATATGTTATTTGTTCAACTGATGCAACAAAACTTTCAACAATTAATCGTGTGCTTAACATTTTTGGAAAATTCTTCTATTTTATTGAAGTATTCTTCTTACTAGTTACAGTAATATTCTTAGTTAATATCGGATTATCAAGTATAAAGAAGAATAAGTACGAAATTGGTGTTTTAAGGGCAATTGGAACATTAAGTTTTGACATTGTTCGAATCTTTATTAGACAGTCAATTATTGTTTGTTTCTTAATTTTGATTGTTGCAAATATCGGAATATACGTTGGTACTTTTGTTGCTAATAATATATTGGTTACTGCTTTTGAAGCAATTCTTGATATGAAGTTTAATGAACTAAGACTAATAAACTATTTGCCACGAATTGTATTTACTGATTTAATTTACATCGCAGGAGTTTCGTTTTTATCATTTATAATTCCACAAATATTCTTATTCAGAATAAAACCAATTGAGATTATTAGAGCTAGAGAGTAGGTGATGATATGTTAGAACTTAAGAACTTAACTAAAGTATATAAAACATCAAGAAAAGAAAAAACAGTCGCAGTTAATAATGTATCATTACAATTCCCAAGTACTGGAATGATCTTTGTTACAGGTAAAAGTGGTAGTGGAAAAAGTACATTATTGAATATGATAGGTACACTTGACAATATTACATCAGGTGAAATAATTGTTGATGGTGTTAATTTTAAAGAATTTGGTCATAAAGACTTTCAAGAATATCGAAGTTCATATTTAGGTTTTGTATTTCAAGACTTTCTATTACTTGATGAGTTTACGGTATATGAAAATATTTCACTAGCATTAAAATTATCTGGTAGTGAAGATGAAGAATATTTACAAGAAATTGTTAAACATGTTGAATTAGAAGATAAGCTAGATAAATTTCCTAATGAATTATCTGGTGGACAAAGACAAAGAGTTGCAATCGCAAGAAGTTTAGTTAAAAAACCTAAAATGTTGCTTTGTGATGAACCAACAGGTAACTTAGACTTTAAAACTTCAAAACAAATATTAGATATCTTAAAAGAAGAATCTAAGACAAAACTAGTAATTATTGTTTCACACAACTCGGAAGATGCAGAAAATTATGCTGATAGAATAATTGAACTTGCTGATGGGTCAATTATAAAAGATTATACAAAAAATCAAGAATATTCTAATAATTTAATTATTGAAGAAAATTATGTAGTTTTACCACATCATAAAGATTTATCTAAAAAAGAAGTATCATTATTAAATGAAAAGGTTAAAACTAGTAAATTTAAATTAATGCAGAATAAAGGTGGATTTTATCCAACTAAAGAAGTAGATCAAACAAAGGGTGAGTTTAAACTACAATCTTCTACTTTAGGACGAAAAAATTCTTACAAATTATCAAAAATGTTTTTTCGAAAAAACAAGCATGGTGCACCTTATACGATTCTGATTACTTCGCTATTTATAAGTTTATTTTACATTTTCCAAGTATTTATTTCATTTACTCCTAATAATTCAGTAAATAAAATTAGAGATGAAAATGTTGTTTCTGCAATCAAACTATCTGAACAAACGTTAGTTGGCAGCTTATCTACATCAAGTCAATATACTATTGAAGACAGCATAATTGAAGAATTTAAAAATGCAGGTTATGAAGGTAATATTTATAAGTTGTATAATTATGGTCCTTCGATTTCAGCCAATATAATAGTATTAGATACATATACTAGAATTACATCATTAATGGATTATACTTCGATTAAAGAAACATTTGGAACTTTGTGTTGTAATGAAGATTATTTAAAACAATTGTTTAGTGATTGTTTAGATGAAAATGGTAATTTAATCCTAACTGCTGGATCACTTGAAAACATTGAAAAAAATATTGCTATTACTGATTATATAGCAGATATGATGGTTAATCATGTTAGTTTAAATTATAGTTCCCATGAACAAATTGTTTCAAAAAGTAATAAGATTAAAGCAGTTATATATACAGGTTACAAAGAAAGATATAAAGACTTATTCTTGGAAGAGGAACAAGCTAAGTCAAATAATATAAATAATTTAGACTTTTTAGCACAATCTGCAGAAAATCCGTTATTTGTTGATTTCTTAAAAGAAATTCAAACAAGACTAGCTGTAAACTACAGTTTTGCCGATGATTTCTTTGAAGATATAATGAGTAACTATTTGCCTTATCAAATGACTTTATCCCATTTAACTTTTAGCGATGGAAATATTAGCAGTACTTATGATAAATCTGTTACTTTAAAACCATCAGGTTCACTAAAAAATAATGAAGTACATATGTCATATGCTTTATATGATGCATTATTTGGTACAATGTATAGTTTAAGACCGGATTTACCATTTGAACCTGTTGATGTAACTATCCGAAAATATTATGGTAATGACCCAGCAAACGGATTAGAATTTGAGTATACAATCCATGTAAATAAACTTTCTGATGCAACGACAGTATCAAATGAAGTTTACCGAGAACTTTATAAGGCAAAATATCACTGTTATGGATTATATTTTGATAACACTGATCAATATCAATTAGTTAAATCTGTATGTGATGATCAAGACTTACTTATTTCAACTTGTGATACACCTGTAATACCGGTTATCAATACAATACTTGGTATATTTGAAGGCTTGTGTTATTTAATAATTGTATTATTATTTATAGTTAGTTTTGCTCATATTGTTATGTATGGAATCAATAGTATTAAGAAAAACTTATATGAAATTGGTGTTTTAAAAGCTTTAGGTGCTAAAGTATTTGATATTGGAAAAATCTTTATAATTCAAATTAGTATCATTGGTTTCTCGATATCAATCGTATCAATTCTTGGAATTTATTTAAGTTCGTTATTTAGTGATATTTTATTAGTTTCTGCATTCGAGGAGTTCTTAACAATAACTGTATACGGACTAAATATTATACCTATGATGCCAAAGATTGTTACTTTTGATTTAACACTTGTATTCTTTATTAGTATTATTTCGTCAATAATACCACAATTATATTTAATTACTATAAAACCATTAAATATTTTAAAAGGTAAAAAGAAATAAAAAAAACTAGTTCTACAAAAGTAGAACTAGTTTTTCATTTAAGTATTAATCACAGAAAATTAAATGTTTAAATAATAAACACCAAAGAAGGTCAATCCAACCAAACGCAAGACCAAAGAAAGTAACTAGGATTGCGATAAGGTATTTAAATAGGCTACCTTTGCGTAAAGCGTGTGACCAACGTACACAAATTTCTACTACCCAGTTTACAAAAGGAATAAGTAGAATGATAATTTGTACAAGACGACTTTGCTTTTCAAACCATTTTTCCATTATAAGTACCTCCTATTAAATATAGTATAACACAATTATTAAGATATGACAAATAATTAAATCAAAAAACGAAATCAAAAAAATCTAATTTAATTTTAAGTTCTTGCTATTAATATTATTTATTTCTACTAATAATAAAATCGTTGAGTATAAAAATCCAGGACCAAAGTTAAAGAAATTACAATCAAGTATGCTAGTTAATGCTAAAGTGATAAAAATAAAGAACATGTATAGTTTTTCAGTATTTATTTTAGAAAATACTATTTTTATAGTTTGTAAACGGTGGTAGAAATATGCAATTAATGATACTATTCCACAACTTGCAAGTAATTGGATAAAAGTATTGTGATAGCGCGCAGGGAAGAATGAACCTATCTCATTATTTCCCCACCTAAAATTATTACACTGGTAAAAGCCATTTCCAAAAAATGGGTAATTTAAGAATTGATTTATTCCATCAATATATATTTCGAATCTTCCATTATCACTTGTTCCTACACTTAATATCGAAGCAAGTTTAGCGGCAATAATTTGATCAAATTCAATAATTAATATTCCAAAAATGAATAATAATAACACTTGAGTAATTATTAATTGTAATCGATGATAAATATTTGATTTTATTAATGTAATGAAATATAAAACTATAAACAATATTGTTCCAATCAATATTCCGTTTCGGCTTTGAATAAAAAGTAAAACTAACATCATTATGTTAGCAAGTATCAAGAAAATAAAACCATAATTCTTTTTATAAGCATAATAAAAAGGAGCAGGTAAAACCATACAAATAGCCGCAGCAACATTATTATTGATTCCCCAACCAGTGTATAAATCATAACGATTAAAAGGTTGAGAAGAAAAGAAGTTACAATAATAAAGCATCCCAATAGCTTCACTTAATAAAAGTAATCCGATTACTAGAGTTAAAAATGCGAAATAAGATTTATTTACTTTCTTGAAGTCTACAGTATAATAAAAGTAGAAATAACAAAATGAAATTGCTGCAATTTGTGTAAAACCGAAAAAGGCTGTCTTTAAATCATAGAATTCAGAAAATATACCGCCTATTATGTAAGTAATACCAAGTGTAATAAAACCGAAAGTTAATTTTGGAAATTTCTTTGTATGTTTTTTGGTAATTAGATCATAAATTAATCTAGTAATTGCAAAGATAGCTGTTGTGACAAGTATTATAATTAAATGTGTAATAGCTTTCTTTTCTAAGAAAATAGAAGTCATATCATTTGATAAGGGATTATTTACTCTAGAAAAGGTATAATAACTACAACATGCAATGGGGATTGTACATAGCAAGTCATCTCTAAATAAAACGGCTATGATAACAATTGATAAGTATGTGTATAAACATAATATTTCAAGTGAAAATAGATTAGATATTGCGGCCATCATTGCGATAAATACTATTAAAAATTTAGAATCTAAAATTGTTTGTATAATTTTTAAAAATAAGTTTTGTTTTGATTTGAATAATATATCTTTTAACATGTATATATTATACCATTAAATGTTAAATAAGTAAATAAAAAGCTAAATAGAAATCTATTTAGCTTTTGTCTTTTTAGTCTGTATAATTATCAAAGTAACCTTGAACTAGAATGATTGGTGTTCCTTTATCACCAGAACCACTAGTTAAATCACAAAGAGAACCAATAAGATCAGTTAATTGTCTTGGTGTAGTTCCTTGTGATGCCATGTTGCCAACTAAACTACCACTCTTTGCTTTAATGCTTTCAGAGATTGCTTGTTTTAAAGCTTCACCTTTTAAGTCTTTGAAATCATTATCAGCTAGATATTTAAGTTTTAGTTCGTTTGGTTTTCCGATTAATCCATCTGTAAAACCTGGAGATACGACAGGGTCGGCAAGTTCCCAAATTTTTCCTTGTGGGTCTTTGAATGCGCCATCACCATAAACCATAACTTCAATGTGTTTATTTGTTCTTTCTAAGAATTGTTTTTGTACTTCTAAAACAAATGGTTTACATTCCCTAGGGAATAGTTTAATGATATCTTCAGTAGATTTATTAGAACCAAGTAGACCATATTTTTCATTAAATCCACTACCATTTATTGAAGTATTAAGTATATCATCAAGGCTTAATACGATTTCTGCGCCAGCATTTAATAAAATACGTTTTGTTCTAACGCGTGTATGAATATCACAATTGATAACTTTCTTAGTATAGTTTAAGATTGTTTTAGCTTGATTTGCAAATACAACTTCAACTTCAGCGCCACATTCTTTAATTAACTCTGAATAATATTCAACATAATCAACACCAGTAAATTCATGTTTACCATAACCGAATAATTCACGATATTTTTCTAGAGATAAAACATCAGAATATGGATTAACACCAGCTTCATCAAGTTGATCATATGTTAGTAATGCATTACCTACTTCATCGCTAGGATAACTTAACATTAAAACAATTTTTTTTGCTGCTTTGGCGATCCCTCTTAAACAAATAGCAAAGCGGTTTCTAGATAAGATTGGGAAAATAACACCAATAGTATCATTACCAATTTTGTTTAAAATATCAGTTTTAATATCTTCAACACTAGCATAGTTTCCTTGAGAACGAGCTACAATCGATTCAGTTATACCAACAACGTCACGATCTCTTAATGTAAAACCATCGCTTTTAGCAGCGTCAATTACGCTATCAACAACGATTTTTGCAAGATCATCATTTTGTCTAATGATTGGGCATCTAATTCCACGAGATATTGTTCCAACTTTTC
>JBGVIL010000112.1:0-11112 GCA_045123185.1 Bacilli bacterium
CCATTAATGGTTCAATAGCTAAATCGCAAACAACCATAAACGCAATTAAAACTGCGATAAAGATAAATGTACGAGCAATATTTAATAAAAATTGTGATTTAGATAAACCAGATAAATTTTTAATTTCACTAAAAGATGGACGATAGAAAGGAATAAATACTAATACTAATGAAATTGTTGCTAGACCAATTAAGATCCAAGCAAATAATTTACCTTGGAAAATGTCTAGTAAGAATACATTTTCAATTTTTAATACTTCAGTTACAATTAATACACCAAGTGTAATTGCAAATAAAGCAAGTACTAACATGATAATATTTTCGCCTTTATATTCTTTTGATAAGAAATTTAAAATACGATGTGGTTTTTCTCCACTTTCTTTTAATTTTCTTTCTCTTTCAGCTTGTTTAGCTGCTTTACGAGCTTCTTTTACCGCTTTTTTGTCAAGTTCTTTTTCAGCAGTTTGTTGAACTTTTACTTCTTCACTCATTGTGAACCTCCTATTTTGTTTCCTTATGAGTAGTATGCTTATTACATCTAGGACAATATTTCTTAATAACTACCCTTTTAGCTGTGTTTAATTTATTTTTTTCGGTTGTATAGTTTCGTGATAAACACTCTTCACAAACCAAGATAACTTTTTCTCTCATTATACCACCTGCTTTGTATATTTTATCAAAATTTAGTAATTTTGTCAATTAATCTTATTATTTTCTTTATAAGTTCTTAATTCTTTAGTTTCTTCTTAATCCGACAAACCGCATTATAGGTCTGTTTTTTTGTCAAATTCAGCTTTTTTGAAACTTCTTCAATCGAATTACCGCCATAAAAATACTCAAAATAAACCTGTTTTTCGGTCAATGAGAGCTTTTTATCATCTATTATTTGAAACGATATTTCTTCTTCAACAAACATCTGTTCATCATTGTATACTTCATAATGTTGTTCTTTTTTATTAGTTTTGATCAATGTATTAAACCTATTTTCTAACAACTTCTTAAAATACATTGTAAAAGTTTTACCAAATCGATTATCAAAAGTATTAATTGCTTTAAACAAAACCATTCTTGCTTCTTGATAAATATCTTCTTCGATCATTTTATCAAAATGATATTTACCAATCAAACTAACAATTAAATTATTATATTTTTCAAACATTACTTCTAATGCTTCTTCTGAATCATTTTCAATCAAATATAATAACTCATAATCATTTTCTTTATTGTTATTAATTATTAACACCACGTTTTCTAATTGCTTCATAAAGAATTAATCCAGCACTTACTGATGCATTAAGTGAATTAACTTTACCATACATTGGAATTTTAACAAGTAAATCACAATTCTTTTGAACAAGCGGTGAAATACCCTTGCCTTCACTTCCAACAACTAAACAACATTTACCTGAATAGTCTGCATCTTTATAATCCATTGTGCCAGTTAGCTCAAGACCAATCACCCAGTAACCATTTTCTTTTAATTTTTCAATTGTTTGGTTAAGGTTTGTTACTTTAACAACATCAACATGTTCATATGCACCTGTTGATACTTTAACTACTGTGTCATTTACTTCTACACTACGATTTTTAGGTATAATTATTCCATCACATCCAGTCGCATCTGCGCTTCTTAAGATAGCACCTAAATTATGAGGGTCTTCTAAACCGTCTAAAATTAACACTACTGAGTCTTGTTTTGAACTATTTTTATCGATTAGTTCTTCGATTGTTAAATATTTATAATCTTCTGCTTCACTTACAATACCACCAGCTTTTTCGCCAAATTTGGCTGAAAAGCTTTTTTTATTCATGTAAGTTACTTTAATTCTTTTTCTTTGAAATTCATTAATTAGTTCTTTATCTTGGAAACCTTCAACTGCGTAAACCGCAAAAATCTTTCTAGTTCCTTTTAATAATTCCCTAACTGCATTTTTTCCCATTATAAGCATTTCTATTCACCTTCTATAATTGAAATTGCTTTTTTAATTAAAAAGTTTAATCTTTCGAAATCACTTTTTAAATATAAATATCCAATAACCGCTTCAAATCCACTTGAAACAAAGTATTCTTGCATATTTAAATTTTTACGATGATTTAAAGGAGCACCATTTCTTCCCCTTTTGAATATATTGTTTTCTTCTTCAGTAAACAATTCCATCAAGCCATTATAAATCACTTGATGAGCATGTGCACTAACAAAAGCAACGCTTTTTTCTTTTAATTCTTTATTTTTCGTAATGCCACAAGATAATAAGTATTTACGAATTTCTAATTCATAATAAGCATCACCAATATAGGCTAAATCTGCACCATTTAGTAAATGATAGTTTTTACTTAAATCAACTTTCATTAAAGCACAATCCCTTTATTAGTTATTTCTTTACGAATTGAATCTGCCAGTATATAATCTTTTGCATTTCTTGCTGCATACCAACTATTAACAAGTTCTAATTCTTCAGAAGATAACTTTTTAATATCAACAACAAAACCTAAAACATAGAACATTACTTCTAATGTTTTTAAGTATTGATTTAATATTTGATCATCTTTTTCTTTTTGTCTTAACATTACGTTAATTTCTTTTAAAAGTTTATATAATACTGTAATAGCATTAGGTGTATTAAAGTCATGAGCCATTTCATTTACAAACTCATCATATAATCCTTGATGATAAGTACTATTTTCGTCTAATTTACCATTAATTTCTAAATAACGGAATAAGCTAATGTAAGTTCTTTCAATCTTTTCGAAATCACTAACTGCAGGTTTCATTAATTCATATGTGAAATTAATGTTTTGACGATAGTTATTTGATAACATCATTAAACGGCATGCGTTAGCATTGTAAGTATTTAATAAATCTTGTGCACCTACTGTATTACCTAATGATTTACTCATTTTTTGATTATTAAAATCAACACGACCATTATGAACCCAATAATTTGCAATAAAGTGATCATGTAATGCATGTGTTTGAGCAATTTCATTTTCATGATGTGGGAATTTTAAATCGTTACCACCACCATGAATATCAATTTTACCACCAAAGATTTTATCAATCATTACACAACATTCAGTATGCCAACCAGGTCGACCCATACCAAATGGGCTATCCCATTTAATACCTTCATCACTTGTAAGTTTCCATAAAACAAAGTCTCTAGGATCTTCTTTATCACTTTCAACTTCAATTCTTGAACCAACTTCTAATTCACTTAATCTTTGATTACTTAAAACACCATATTCACAAGCTTTAGAAACGCTAAAATAAACATTATCACCAACTTGATATGCAAAACCTTTATCCATTAAGTCTTTAATAAATCCAGTGATTTCCTCAATCCATTCAGTTACTCTAGGATATGTGTTGGCACTTTCACAGTTAAAATCATGGCAAACTTTTAAGTATCTTTCGATATACTTTTCCGCAAGTTCTTTTTCTGAAACGCCTTCTTCTTTGGCTTTTTTGATAATTTTATCGTCAATATCAGTAAAGTTAGTAACATATCTAACTTTATAACCTATTGTTTTAAAGAAACGACACACTGTATCAAAGAATACAACCGGTCTTGCGTTACCAATGTGAATATCATTGTATACGGTTGGACCACATACATAAATTGATAACTCATTTTCTTTTATTGGTTTAAATACTTCAATTTTATTTGTTAATGAATTATAGATTTTAATTTCCATAAGTCTATCTCCTTTTTTTATTAAAAGAAGGTCAGAATGACATTCTGACCTTGCAAAAACAACTTGATTTTTTTAAACAAATCAACCAAATACGTATTAACGTTTTGAGAATTGTGGAGCACGACGTGCTTTTTTAAGACCATATTTTTTACGTTCAGTAGCACGAGGGTCACGAGTAAGTAATCCTGCTTTCTTTAATGAACTTCTGAAATCTGGGCTAACTAATAATAATGCACGGCTAATACCTAAACGGATTGCACCAGCTTGTCCGCTGATACCACCACCACAAACATTTACATAAATATCATATTGAGTGCTAGTTTGTGTAATATTTAATGGTTGAAGAACGTCTAAACGGATTGCTGCAGATGGAATGTATTCAGCAAAGTTACGATCATTTACAATGAACTTACCTGTACCAGGAACCATTCTTACGCGAGCAACTGAACTTTTACGACGGCCAGTAGCTTGATATTGAACTTTTTCCATGTTTCATTCCTCCTATTTAACCTTTGGAAGGCTTTCTGGTTTTTGAGCAGCATGTGGATGATTTGGACCAACGTATACATATAAACGACGGTACATGTCATCTCCTAATTTACCCTTTGGAAGCATTCCGCGAACTGCTTTTTCAACAATCTTTTGTGGTTGTTTTTCAAGCATTTCAGTAGCAGTACGAGTTTTTAATCCTCCTGCATAACCACTGTGGCGATAATATTTTTTATCTGCCCACTTGTTACCTGTTAATGTTACTTTTTCAGCATTAACAATAATTACATAATCACCACCATCAATATGAGGTGTAAAAGTAGGTTTATGTTTACCTTTTAAAACGACAGCAACATCTGTAGCCATTCTACCAAGTACTAACTCAGTAGCGTCTACAACATACCACTTACGTTCAACTGATTCATTTGTTTGCATAAATGTTGTACGCATTTATTTGTTCCTCCTAAAATTTAATTAATTTTGCGATTGAAAAGAGTTTTTCATAAGTCCTCTATTCAATCAGTAGAGGGCTGTGGGGTTGTTTTTCAAATGTATCGCATATATTATACATTAATTTGTATATTTTGTCAAACTAGATAATAGTTTTTTTAACATAATTTCCTTCAATACGTGTTAAATTCGAAACAGTAACGAAAGATAATGGGTCTACTTTTCTAATTTCTTGTAAATAACTTTGCATTTCGTATTGAGAAGCAAAGATTTCTAGTACTTTCTTTTCTTTTAAAGTGTATCCACCAGTTACTGTGTAAATAGTGATACCGTGATAAAACTTTTCAAGAATAGCTTCACGAATTTCTTCAGCATGTTCAGTAACAACTTGAATTTTAACATACGTATAAATTCGATAGAATTTATCAATTGTTAAAATTGACACAATTAATCTAACAACTGTAAATAGTGCAGTTGGTACACTAATTAATGCTGAACAACCAATAATGCAACAATCAACAATGAATGAATATTTAGTAAATGAAATATTTTTCTTAACTAATAATGCATTTGATATAACATCCATACCACCACTTGATCCACCAGCACGTAAGCATAGAGAGTTACCAAACCCTGATACGAATCCACCGATGATCGCAAGTAATAATCTTGTTCCATTATCCATAGTCATATTTGCAGAAATTATTTGGTTAAATGGATTAAACCCTAAATCAGAAAGCCATTGTAATAAAGTGACAAAGACAGTTTGTAATCCGACTGATATTAAAGTTAATACGGCAAATTTTGCACTTACATGTTTGAATCCTATTAAAAATAATGGAATATTTATTAACGCAATAAAGATACCTAAGTAAGGTGTAATTCTACCAAAGATCGCATAAGATAGTAATTGTGATATCCCAGTTACTCCACCGGCAAAAAATTCACCTAAGTTTAAGCACCAAACAACACCTATAGAATAAATCAATGTCCCTAGTATTACATATAAAGACATGACCAATGTTTTATGATCAAAAAATTCACGTAAATTTTTCTGATTTTTCGGTTCGCTTTTCATATATTACCTCGAAATATATTATCTAATCTTAGAGCCAGATGCCATATTTGGAGTTTCTAATAACTCAAATTTACCATCTTCTTCTGCACAAAGAAGCATGCCACTTGATAAGTTTCCACGAATCTTTGTTGGTGCAAGGTTTGATACGACAACTACTTTTTTACCAATAATTGAATCTGGTTGATATTTTTCAGCAATTCCAGAAACAATTTGACGAACTTCTGTTCCAATTTGAACATTTAATAGTAATAATTTATCTGATTTTTCAACTTTTTTACAAGCAATTATTTCCCCAATTCTAAGGTCAATTTTTGAAAAATCTTCAAAGCTTATTGTTTCTTTGAAGTCCATTTTTGGAGCTTCTTCAACTTTTTCAATTTGTTCTAATTCAGCTTTAACATCTAAACGTTTAAATAATGGTTCAATTTTTGATGCTAAAGGGTTAGTATATTCATAACCAAATGCTAATTTTTCAATATTTGATAATTCTATATTACCAAGATATTCTAATACTTTAGTTGTTGATTCAACAAGTACTGGATTAAGTAATACTGAAACAATTCTAATTGATTCAACTAAATGATACATAACACTCATTAATTGTTTTTGTTTTGTTTCATCTTTTGCAAGTGTCCAAGGAGTTGTTTCATCAATATATTTATTAGCACGAGTAACAATTTGCCATGCTTTATTAATAGCATTTTGTAATTTGAATGCTTTATATTCTTCATTAGTTTCAGCAACTGTTTTAGCAATTACTTCTTCTAAATCTTGATCAAACGCAGTATTTTCATAATCTTTTGATACAGTTCCACCAAAGTATTTATTAACCATTGAAATTGTTCTACTTACTAAATTTCCATAGTCATTAGCAAGTTCAGTATTGTATCTTTCAAAGAATCTTTCATATGTAAAGATACCATCATTTCCAAGTGGTAATTCTTTTGTTAGATAATATCTTAAAGAATCAACACCATATTTTGTAGTGATGTCTTTTGGATAAACAACATTTCCTCTTGATTTAGACATTTTACCATCTTTCATTAATACCCAACCATGAACATAAAGTTTAAAGTTGATTGGAATACCTGCAGCCATTAAGAAGATTGGCCAATATACAGCATGGAATCTTAAAATGTCTTTACCAATAAGTTGATAAATGTTATCATTATTAACCCAATATTTTTGATACATTTCATCATTATCAGAACCATACTTTAAAGCTGTTAAATAATTAAATAATGCATCTAACCAAACATAAATAACATGTTTTGGATTACTTTTAACTGGAATCCCCCAGTTAAATGTTGTACGGCTAATACATAAATCTTCTAGACCAGATTCAACAAATGAAACAACTTCATTTCTTCTTGTTTCTGGTTGAATAAAATCCGGATGAGATTTAATAAAATCTAATAATTGATTTTGATATTTCTTTAATCTAAAGAAATAACTTTGTTCTGATACTTTTCTAGTAGGTTTACCACAATCAGGACAAGTTCCACCTTCACCAAGTTGACTCTTTGTAAAGAAAGCTTCACATGATACACAGTAGTCACCAGTATATTCACTTAAATAAATATCATCACTTGCTAAAAACTTTTCAAAAATTTCTGCAACTTGTTCAACATGATATTTATCACTTGTACGAATAAATCCATCATGTTCAGCTAACAAATGTTTCCAAAGTTCTTTCGTATTTTCCGCAATATTATCTACTAATGCTTGTGGTGTAATTCCTTGTTTTTCTGCAGCTTCTTGGATTTTTAACCCATGTTCATCCATACCTGTTAAAAAGTATGTATCATACTCAGCTAAACGATGATAGCGAGATAATACATCAGCCGCAATCGTAGTATATGAATTACCGATATGAACGTTACCACTTGCGTAATAAATTGGGGTAGTAATATAACATTTCTTTGCCATTTTATTTCTCCTCTATTCAAAAATGACATTAAAATAATTTAATGTCATTATAGAAAATTTTTCATAATAATTTTATAAGCATTATGTGCTGCTTGTTCTGCAAATTGAGCATAAGACTCAATTTGTGATTCACAACCAATGATATCAGAGATTGCTCTTACAACACACCATTTAATATTGTATTTATCACAGATACTTGCAATACTGTAAGATTCCATATCAACACCCATCACAAGTTCTTGATCAAAATATTTATTAAAGATTGTATCAAGATAATTACGATTACCTTGAAATTGATCGGCACTCATTAAAGTACCATAAATAATATTTAAGCCTAAGTCATCTTCAATCTTCAAATTGTTTTCGATAAAACGTTTATCACCAGTAATTGAACCAAATGGTATTCCATCTAATTCCATATCAATGTCATAACAACCAATTTTGTTACCTACAACAATGTCTAATGGTTTTAATGAATTATGATAACCACCAGCAATACCACTATTAATAACTAATTCTGGTTTAAAATGTTCAATCATTAAAAGTACAACAATACCTGCTGATACTTTACCAATACCTGATTTAACAAGTACAACTTCTTTTTGATTGATGTTACCTGTAAAAAACTTAAATCCCATTATTTCATGAACACAACAATTGTTCAATGAATTTTCAAAAGATTTTAGTTCTTTATCCATGGCACAAATTATACCAATCATTATCTTTTGATTTCCTTAGCACTAATTTTTAAAATTTTAACGTAGAATTCTCCACCATTTTCTGGTTTAACATAAACAGTTTCGCCTTCTTTTTTATTAACAATTGCATGTCCTAATGGAGATTCATCAGAAATTAATTGTTTTAATGGGTCAGCTTCTAATGTACCAACGATTTTGTAGATTTGAACTGTTTCGTCATCGTCATCGTCTTCATCATCTAAGCCGATAAATTCAATTTTTACCCATTTACCAAGGTTGTTTGCTTCTTCACCGATTAATTCATAGTTTTTAAGAATTGCTTCGATTTGTGAAATTCTAGATGCAATCTTAGCTTGTTCATCACGAGCTGCATCATAGTCAGCATTTTCTGATAAGTCTCCTTGAGCACGAGCTTCTTGTAAAGCACGAATGTTTTCAACACTCGCAACTTGTGTTAACTGAGTTAATTCATCTTGTAGGTTCTTTAAACCTTCTTGAGTTAATGTATATTTTTGATTCATTATTTATACCACCTTTATTCATAGTATTTTATCAAATTTTAATAATATTTGCAAGTATTTAATCTAGTTATTGAACTTTTCGAATTAAATCATATTTAGAAACTTTAAATGGAACATGAACCCAAAACTTTTGTAGCGGGTGTCTTGCAATTTCCATTTCTTCTTTTGTTTCAAAGTCAATCATGCGATCAATTACTAATGTAGTATTTGCAAGTTCAGGTCCAAAGAACTCAACCTTGTCGCCAACGACTAAGTAATTACGTTGTTCTACTAATGCTTGTTTAGTTTCGTCATTATATTCTAGAATCATACCAACGTATTCTTGAGTTGGAATTTCATCACGATTATCATATAATTGACCACTAACATCAGGAATTCCTTTATAAAAGCCAACATTAGTCTCACGATTTTCTGCTTTACCAATTTCTTTAATAACGAATTCAATAAATTCTTCACTTAAAGCACCATTAGTTCGATTATATTCATCAATTAACATACGGTAAGCTCTTACTACACATGCTAAATAATAAATTGATTTCATTCTACCTTCAATTTTTAAAGAAGCGATGCCCATATCTATTAATTTAGGAATAAAACGAACAGCCATCATATCTTTTGAACCAAAATTAAAGTTTAATGGCAGTTTTTCACCATTTTGAACTAATGTATAGTTCCACCTACAACTATGAGCACATCCACCACGATTTGCGTCTCGATTAGTCATGTGGTTACTTAGCACACAATGTCCAGAATAACTCGCACACATTCCGCCATGAATAAATACTTCAAGTTCTAAATCAGTGTTATTTTTAATGTATTCCATTTCACATAATGTAACTTCTCTTGCTAAAACAACCCGAGTTACGCCAAATCTTTTATAATAATCAATTGTTGGCAAATTAGTAGTCGATTTTTGAGTTGATAAATGGACTTCTAAATTTGGAACAATCTCCCTTGCTTTCTTTATTATATAAAGACTAGATACAATTATTGCATCAACTTTCGCTCTTTCTAAATCTTTTAAATATTCTTCTAAACCGGTAAAATCAGTATCATGTGGAATAATGTTCATTGTTACATAAACTTTTTTATTTAAGTTATGTGCAAATTCAACAAGTTCTTCAATTTCAGTAACGGAAAAGTTTGATGCTCTAGCTCGTAAACTAAAGGCTTTTCCACCAACATAAACCGCATCTGCCCCATACATTAAAGCAATCTTGGCTTTTTCTAAATTACCTGCAGGAGCTAACAATTCTACTTTATTCATTGTTACCTCCTTTTCTTAGAATACTTTCTTCAAAAAGTAATCCTTTATTTAAATCAATTCCTAATTTATTTAACTCTTGATCTAAATCTTCAATATCATGTTTTAAGTATTGTTGATGTAAATCAACTATTTTTAAAACAGTATCACATTCTAAATCAAATGTTTTAATTAATAAATTAGTAGTTTTATCTTTTAGTCCATTACCTAAAGAGTAATAACCATTTAAATAAATCTTTGTCCCATTGTTTTCAATAATTGGATAATTATCACTTCTAAATTCTTCGATAATATGATATTTCGCATGATCATCATATTCTTTATTTCGATATTTAAAATAATTACTAATTAATGGTCTTCTTGAATGAAATATTTCCCAAGGACCAAACGCCAATAACATTGATTTATCATCATATTTAATATTATTAAGTTCCTTAAGTGAAAGTTCAGGTGATACTAAAACATAATTATTATCAATTTTAACAATATCAATATCAAATTGATTAGTTAAATATGTTGGAGCGTAATAAACTCTTTTTGATTTTTCAATTAAATTCATAACGCCAAGGTCAAAATAAAAATAACCATCAACATTATTTAAAGTATGAATAAGTTTTTTGACATTTCCTAAATCTTGATCATGAAAGATATTTGTTAGATCAATAAATGCTAATTTATTTAATTTTTTAATTTTAGCAATAATTTCCATTGTTTCTTCAAGGGTATAATGTTTATAACATTCACTACTAAAACCTTTAATACCAATTAAAAACCCATCAGCAGTACTATTTAATACATTTATATTATTTAATTCAACAATTATCATTTTCTTTTAATGATGGCAAGGCCATCTCCTCCATCATAAAAAGTAACATCAAATTGTTCATTTGATTTTAACCAATTAGTAAATCTTTCAATTTTTGTTACTAATTGTCTAACATTTCTACTAATACCTGGATCAGTTTTTTTAATGCCATGAAATAACATA
>JBGVIL010000113.1:0-4553 GCA_045123185.1 Bacilli bacterium
AAGTTACTTTATTAAATAAAGATGATGTTAAGAATTTTATTAGAAATCATGGTATAATAGCCTGCATCTGTTATGACACACCTGAGAAATATGCAGAAAAGGTTGGTTTATCGTGTTTAAAAGAATCTCATACTAGCGGAAGTAGAGGAGATTTCTTCAAATTCGAAATAGAGTGTCCTAGATATTGTGCAGACCAAATAATGAGACACGAAGCAGGCGTATTTAAAAACTGTCAATCTCAGAGATATGTCGATATGGACGATAACTTCTCTATATACGTACCACCACAAGTTATGAATGATGAGTATGCTAAATTAATGTACCAAGAGTATGAAGATAAATGCAAAGAAATATACAGCATCGTTAGGGTTCACATGCAAGAGAACGGAATAAGCGGTGAAAAAGCTAACGACCTAATGAGAACTATGTTACCTATTGGAGTTAAATGTAAACTTAGAATAGGATTCACTATAGAGGCATTAATTCACTTTATGCATAAAAGATTATGTGTAAGAGCAGATGCACCTATAAGAAAAGTTGCACAATTAATGAAAGAGGCAGTTATTGAAGTTGAACCTAGATATGAAGAACTTTTAGTGCCTCAATGTCAAGACTTAATGTATTGTCCAGAGCGTCATAGTTGTGGTGCATATCCTAGTAAAAAAGAACTTCAAAAACTAATCCAATTAGGCAAAGATTGTTGTAAGAATGAAGATAATCAATGCAAAGGCAATTGTCTACAATGCAATGGATGTAAGCCTAATGATAATGCAATACACCAACCTTTCGGCGATGAGTTCTATAGTGTTAAGTTTGAACCAATTGAACCCTTTGATTCAAATAAATATAATTAAATAATTAAAATAGCCTTACCTACAATGGTAGGGCTTTATTAACAAGAGGTGATATAATGAAAATAAGTAATGCAAAAATTGTAAGTACAGACCTTACAAACAATACAGTTAAAATATCGTTTACTATATCAGAAGCAACTGAAAATGTAGACATATATT
The DNA here is from genome assembly GCA_045123185.1 of Bacilli bacterium. Lineage (GTDB taxonomy): Bacteria > Bacillota_I > Bacilli_A > ML615J-28 > CAG-313 > UBA1231. The sequence goes on from JBGVIL010000113.1 coordinate 1,014, forward strand.
TAAAGGTAAATAATGAAGAATTTAAAGCGATATTTTTTAATAAAACTAATGGATATTTAGAATATACAGCAAATATATCAAGAGGAGTAAATAATTTATTGTTGAAGGCCACAGATTCTACTACTGAGTATATAACAGAGCCCATACAAGTATTATTAAAAGAAGCTCCTTCTATTGAAAATTTAGAATGTTCATATTCGGATTCAACAGGAAAATATATATTAAACTTTGCATTTAATGGAGATGCTAATTTTAAATATAGTATATATCTTAAATTAGATACTAATGATTATATAGAAGTTTTATCAAATCAAATAAGTGGAGATAAAACCATTGAACAAACATCTACAATGGGAAATCATACTTGTATTTTAAAAGTGTCTGATGGATATGATGATTATACTTTTTCATCATTTCAATTTGAAATAACCAATCATAAGCCTATATTGTCAAAAGTATTAGTAACAGATATAACTAATAACGGAGAGGCTTATATATATTATGCAACTAAAGATATTGAATCCTCAACTTTAACACACAAATTAACAATAGGAACTACTGAAACAGTTATATCTCCTACTCAAGTTGATAATTTTTATAGCTATAGAATTACTGGACTATCAGAAGGAATATCTAATTGTACAATAAGTATATCAGATGGTATAGATGTAATTTCTTCAGATATATTCTCAATAGAAGTATTTTCTGATACTACTGATAAAAAAGAATTATTAAGAAGGGCAAAAGTAAGATATGACAGTGCTTACCAACAATTAAGAGATATCATAGTATCAGTTGTATCAGATTTAAAATATGATTATGATATTGAAAACGCTTTAATTGCTAAAGCGCAAGATAATTATAAAATAGAATATAGTAATTTTAATAAAATATCTCAACAATCTATTGATGCAATAGGGAATAATAAAGTAACCGTAACTAAGAAAGAATTGCAATCAGAAATAAAAGACGTAGATAATGCTGTTAATAGTCTAGAAACTACTATGTGGGGCGTTTTCCAAGATGGTATATTAGACCAATCTGAAAGAGATACATTAAGTGGTTCATTAGATTTAGTCGCTAAAGAAAAAATTGACATAGATAAAGATTATGAGGCTTTATATAATAATGAAGATTTAACTGACCCTTCTAAAACTAAATTACAAACAAATTATAATAATTTTATAAATGCACATAATTCATTAGCTACTACAATAAATAATATAATTAATAAAGAAGGAATAATAGATAATACTGATAAAACCAATATAGATACGGCATTTGAGAATTGGAGAACGGCTTTAGGTAATTATAGAGTTGCATCCTTAGAAGCCATTGACGCAATTGCTAAGAAAAAAGCGGATGATAGTGCTGATGTAGTAGATAAAAAATGGGCAGAAATAGTATTAGACCCAGAAACTGGTATAAAAACACAAGTAGGTAATTTGCAATCTAAAATAACAGGTGCAGGTGGTATAGAAGAGAGATTAAAAACTGCAGAACAAACAATAACTACTGATGGTATAAGTAACATAGTAAAAGATGTTTATTATACTAAAACAGAAGTAGACAATAAGGTAACAAATGTAGACAATAAAATAAAGACTACAGTTAAAAGTGTAAATGTTATGTATTATTTATCTACTTCTACAACTGAATTAAGCGGAGGTACTTGGACTGATGTTGCACCAACTTGGGAAGCCAACAAATATATGTGGAGTAAAACTGTTACAACTCTATCAGATGGTACTATAAAAGAAAGCTCTCCTACTTGTATAGCAGGTGCAAAAGGTCAAGATGGTGTTCCTGGTACTAATGGTAAAACTACTTACACTTGGATTAAATATGCTGATGATGAAAATGGTAACGGTATTAGTAATAATCCAACTAATAAATCTTATATTGGATTTGCATATAATAAAACAACTAATATAGAATCTAATTCACCTTCAGACTATACATGGTCTTTAATTAAAGGTGCGGATGGAGCAGATGGACAGGATGGTAAGGATGGTAAAGATGGTACATCTGTTACTATATTAGGTAGTTATAATTCAGTAGGAGAATTAAATCAAGCACATCCTAACAATAACAATAATGGGGATGGTTATATTGTTAATGGAGACTTGTATATATGGGATGGAAAATCATTTATAAATGTAGGTCAAATTAAAGGTGAAGACGGTAAAAATGGAGTAGATGGCCAAGACGGTAAAAATGGATTAAACGCTTATGTTCACATTAAATATTCTAATGATGGTGGTAAAACATTTACACCAAGCAATGGTGAGGAAGTAGGAGATTATCTAGGTATTTATACAGATTATTATGAAGCAGATTCTACTAACGTAACTAAATATACTTGGAGTAAAATAAAAGGGCAGGATGGTGTAAATGGTACCACTTATTATACATGGATAAAATATTCAGATAATGCAAATGGTTCCAATATGTATGATACTCCAAAAGATAGTACTAAGTATATAGGTATAGCAACGAATAAAACTACTAAAACTGAAAGTACTGACCCTACTGCATATACATGGTCTAAGTTTAGAGGTGAAGATGGTACAGATGGTGTTCCTGGTACTAATGGTAAAGATGGTGTTACAACTTATACTTGGATTCAATACGCAGATGACTCAAATGGTAATGGTATTAGTAATAACCCAACAGGAAAAGAATATATAGGTTTTGCTTATAATAAAACTACAGCAACAGAGTCAAATGTACCTTCTGATTATATGTGGAGTTTAATAAAAGGTACAGATGGTATCGATGGAACAAATGGTGTTGATGGTGTAACTTATTATACTTGGATTAAATATTCTGATAATGCCGATGGTACAGGTTTATATGATACGCCTAATAGTCAAACTAAATATATAGGTATAGCTATAAATAAAACTACGGCTACAGAGTCTACAAATAAAACCGATTATGTATGGTCTAAATTTAGAGGTGAAGATGGGGCAGACGGTAAAGGCGTTACTAGTATAGTCAATTATTATAGAACTTATACATCAGATAAAGGACTTACAAACGCGTCTAGTGGATTTAGTACAACAGTTCCAACTATGGATAGCACTAATAAATATTTATGGAGTTATGAATTAATAACTTATACGGATAATAGTTCTGCTAAAACAAGTGCAAGAGTTATAGGTATGTATAGTGCAGATGGTACTAATGGTAGAGGAATAAGCTCTATAACTGAATATTATGCAGTAGGAACATCTAATACAACAGCACCAACGAAATTTAGTACAAAAATTCCAACTATGGATAGCATTAATAAATATTTATGGAACTATGAAGTAATAACTTATACAGATAATACTACTAAAACTACTGATAAAAGAGTTATAGGTGTATATGGAGAAACTGGCGCAACTGGTACAAGCATAGAATCTATAACTGAAGAATATTATTTATCAACTAGTAAGACTACTCAAACAGGTGGCTCATGGGTAACAACTCCACCTACTTGGGAATATGGAAAATATATGTGGACTAGAAACAAAATAGTCTATAATAATC
>JBGVIL010000114.1:0-8906 GCA_045123185.1 Bacilli bacterium
AGTAGAATTTCAAGGGTTAAAATTAGCAATGGGAACTAAAGAGAAAATTCAATTAGAACGTGCATTAGGTGGACAATCACCATTAAACTTTATCTTTAAAATGGTTGGTAATGGAGATGTGCAAGAATTAGACTTATCTCAAATGCAATTACCATCATTAGAATTTATGGTATTAGTATTATTTCATGCAGCACAAAAATTAAATCATGGAATCAATCAAGATAAAATTATGGATATTGTAGATACATTCTTAGAAGAACCAGAAAACAGTGTTATGTCTTTACTTGGTATTGTTGTAGACGTGTTAAAACAAGCAAAATATCTTCCTGAAGATGCAGAATAATTATGATAGTTATACATGACGAAGAAAACTTCAAACTGTATTATCCACGTCTAACTATCAAGGCTTGTATGACACTAGACTCTTTGTTTGGAGATGTTACTACTCCAATATCTAATGGTATGCCATCATTAGAAAATCAATGTCTAATCCTATCACTATGTTTACAAGATGAACAATTAGGACAAGATGAAATATACGATATATTAGACTTAGTAGAAGACCCAATACAGCTTATTTTAGAGCTTTATGAGGAAGCAGGTCTAATAAGTCAAGACATGGAACAAAACGTCTTAGAAGAGCAAGAAATAGCTAATAAAGACAAATTAGAAGAACCTACAACGTTTTCACAATACATGGATAAATTATTGCAACAGTGTATGGAAATAGGAATGTCTGAAAAAGAATTTATGAATAGTACACTGAAACAAGTCACTAGATATGCACAATCATATCAAGTTAGAGAAAAAAATAAGCTTGAGCAACAAGCCATGATGGACTATACACTTGCTAGCCTATTTAGAATAAGTGTAGCTAGTTGTCTTGCTAAAGGTGTTGAATATCCATCATTAGTTCAAGCATATCCATTCCTTAAAGAAACTTCTAAAACTACTGAACAAGACGATACTATTGGAGCAGATGGTATGACTGCTGAAGAACGTGAAATCGAATTCAACAGATTGAAAATGATGGAATGGGCAGAAGCAATGAATAAAAAACGTAAGAAACAAGAAGCCGAAGAGGGTAATGAGTAGTAGAGTAGCTTAGACTACTTATTGCTTATTATCCTCTTTATTTTTTGCAAATATAGAAAGGATGTGAATATAATGGCAAATAATAAAGACATTGAGATAAAGGTCAAAGTCGATACGTCAGACGTAGAGAAGTCCATGAAAGACATGGAGAAAACTGCTAAAAATACTAGTGATAAAGTTGCTAAGAATGCAGATAAAATGGAAAAGGCTTACGAAGAAGTAGGTAATCAATTAAAAGATATAACTAAACAAACTCAAAATGCTTTTGCCAATATGAACATTAATGGCTTTACCAACGCTATGAATAAAGTGAAGCAAAATGTAACTAAAACCATGAAAGATGTTCAACAAACTATCTCTAAAGCTTTAAACACTACTGCTAATATCAAAGTTAAAGCAACAACTACTACTGACGCTTCAAATCAACAACAAGCTCAAAACAATGCCAATGTTACTACTGGTTTATTAGCCGGTGGAGCTATGGGTAATGCCATTCAACAGAATTTAAGTAGAACAAAAGAAAGTGCTTATGATTTAATCAAAGCTATGGGAGTTATGGATAGTAGTTATAAAGAAACTATTAAAGATGCTATGAAGTTCTCTAGACAATCACAAGCATTTGATACTGCTAAACAGGCATATGAAGAAATGGCACAATCCATTAGAGATTCGGGATATGAAATAGATGGTTTTGGTGAAGCAATAAAAACACAATTCATAACTCTTAAAGATAGCATTCGTAATGCTTCAACAGATAGTAAAGCAAGTTTGAGAGAACTTGCAGATAATTTAGATAATGTTATTAATTTATTAAGTGGTGGTGGAGCAGACAATAAATTAATAATGGACTTAGAACGAATGAAACAATATCTTAAAAGAATTAGTAAACTTGGTAGAGATAGTGGTAGAGTTGATTCTCCTATTAATGCTAACGAGGTCGCAAAAGCAAATAGACAATTAACATTGTTAAATGGTAAAGTTAATGATTTATCACAAGAAGTAAAACAATTCGAAAATCTATCAAATCAAGATAAATTAAGAAAATCATTAGGTGATTCTCAAAGAGAGGTAGAAAAACTAGGTAATGCTTATCTAAAAGCACATCCAGTAGTTAAAGCATTCTATAATACTTTAAATAGTAATAAAGTATCTAAAAGTTTAATTACTATTGGTAATAGTGCAAAAACTTATTTAGGTAGAGCAGTTGAATGGTTTAAAAAACTAAGAAAAGAAGCTAATCAAGCTAGTTCTAGTGTAGGCAAATCTGCTAAGGGGATGCAATCTAGCTTTAAATCACTAATTTCTTCTATTGCTCCTATTTTATCTATTGTAGGTATCTTTAATGTTTTAAAAACTTCTGTGACAGACGCTATGGAATCAATCGAAACAAATAATATGTTTGATACAGTATTTGGAGATTCTGCTAACCAAATGGATGCATGGGTTCAAAAGATGAACCAAACTTTGGGATTAGGTGTTACTGATACTAAACGTTATACTTCTACCATTATGCAAATGGGTAAAGCAATGGGATTAACTGGTCAAGATGCTATGGATATGTCACAAAAAATGGCTACTATGGCGGGAGATATAAGTTCGTTCTATAATGCAGATATTACACAAGTACAACAAGACTTACAATCAGCTATTTCGGGTTCTTACGAAACAATGGATAAATATGGCGTAGTACTACGTCAATCAACAGTAGAGCAATTTGCATATGCTAATGGAATTGCCACTGTTGGTAGCGAATTAACAAATGCTCAAAGAGTTATGGCTACAACATTGTATATTGAACAAGCTCTAGGAGCTGCCAATGGCGATTTAGCACGCAGTATCAACTCTCCCGCTAACCAAGCACGTATTTTAAGAGCTAATTTACAGGACTTGTCAGTTGCTTTAGGTAATTGTTTTATGCCTATTTTAACAGTTGTATTACCTATTTTAAATAGATTCATTTCTGCCTTAACAACAGTAATAAATGCAGTTGCAGACTTCATCTCTAAACTATTCTCATTATTTGGAGTATCTGTTGGAGGTGGAGGTGGAATCAGTTCATCTAGTGGTGTCGGAGGATTCTTAGGTGATATAGCCGACAGTGCAGGTGATATTGGTTCTTCTTTAGGAGATGGATTAGATAAAGCAAGTGGAAGTGGTGGAAAAATTGCCGATGCTATGGAAAAAGGAGCAGAGTCGGCAAAAGAAATGCAGAAATACCTTCTTGGAATTGACCAAATCAATAACCTATCTACTGACAGTTCTAGTGGAAGTGGTGGCAGTGGAGGTTCTGGTTCTGGAGGTTCTGGAGGTGGAAGTGGTAGTGGTTCTGGAGGTTTAGGTTCTGGAGGTCTTTTAGGTGGTATAGGAGACGCTTCTGAACAAATCAAACAGAATGGTGAATCAGTCTTTGGAGAAATCGAGGGATGGATTAAAGACCTAGCCAATGCCATGAAACTTGTATGGAATACTCTTAAAGATGGATGGAATTCCGTAGGTGGATATATTACACAATCTATTGCTAATTTAAAACAAGCATTCTCTAATCTTGGTATTTCAATTAAAGACTTTTTAATTGGTGCATGGAATAATGGTGGAGAAGAATTAGTTTACAATTTTGGACGTTTAGCAGGTAGTATCACTGGTATGGTTATTGATGTATTTGCTCAATGTGTTCAAGCAGTAGCTAACTTACTACAATATCTAAATCCAGAAACTAATCCATATACAAGAGCATTTCTTAATGGATTGAACAATCTATTAGTAGCGTGCCAAAACTTTGCTCTATCAGTTGGTGGATGGTTTGCTACATTCCTTAATAATGGAGGACAAGCCTTCCTAAATGTCATGGGTGACATTTGTATGCTTTTAGGAAGCATCTTTACTCAACTATTAGCAGATTGTATAAATCTTATCACTAACTTTATGAGTTCATGGTTAGGATATACAGTAATTAGTGGTGTTGCTATCACATTAAATATAGTAGCGGGAGCTATTAAAGCAGTCTTAATAATCATTCAAAAAACATTACCATTAATAGAAGCATTGGGTATTGCTTTTGCTACAATAACACTAGCTAAAGTTGCTAATGACTTCCTTAATACTTGGGTGGCTATTAAAGCTGGTCTAGTACCTTTAGCTTCTATGAAAACTCTAGGAGGACAATTGGCTAATAAATTAGGTTTATTACAAGCCAATGTTGTAGTTGCCAAAAATGCTTTTGTTAAATTTGTTAAAGAAGGAATACAAGCATTTGTTAAATTCAGTGGACAAGCATTTAAAGCTTTACAAAATTTACTTAAATCATTATACGCACTTGGTAAGGAAGCTCTTGTATCTTGTGTGGAAGGACTTAAAAATTTTGGTAGTGCTTTATTGCATCCAATTAAATCATTCAATGCCATGAAAACTGCTATTGTAACAAACATTCAAGCATTAGGAAATTGGATTAAACAAATGGCAGTTGGTGCTTGGAATGCGATTAAAAATTTAATCTCTGCTTGTGCTAATGGTGTCATTAGTATGTTAGGTTTAGCCACTGCGGAAGGTACTGCTACTGCTAGTTCAGTGCTTTTAGGTCTAGCTTTAGATGCTTTAGGTATTGGATTAATTATTGGTGCTATTGTAGGATTAATTGCAGTTATTAAAAACTGGAGTTCAATCACTAAGAAAATATCTGAACTATGGCAAAAATTCATGGACTTCTTAGGTGAAAAATGCCCTTGGTTAAAAGGTATATTTGAAGCATTAGGTAACGTATTCTCATGGATTGGAGAAAAACTAGGTTGGCTATGGGATAAAATCAAGGGATTCTTTGGATGGTCTGGAGAAAACAATCCTAAAGAAATGGCTGAAGATACAGATTTAGCTATGGAAGGTTTAGGAGATACTGCCGAACAAACATCTGATAGATTTGGTACTTCATGTTCTAAAATCAATGAGTCTTTAGCTTCTATTGGTATTGATTCTAATAAAATTGCAACACAACTAGACGAAGCAGAAGCCATGTTTAATGAAAAATTTAACATGATTAGTGGTAATGCTAGAGAATACTTACAAGCTATTGCAGATGGAAATGAAGATGTATTATCTCAAATGAGTGGAGATTCAGACAAATATCTAGCAGAAATTAAATCTGCCTTTGAAGATATGTCAGTACAAGAACAAGCAGTATTTTATGCTACATATGGAGAAATTAATGGCGTAACTGATGGATGGTTAGATTATACAACTGGTTCATATGAAGATTGTTTAATCAAACATAGTGCAATGCTTGAACAAATTAACAATAATGAGAAATTAACATATGATGAAAAGAAAGCTCGTATTGAAGAAGAAACTCAAAACTTTGTTAATGCACAAGGCGAAAAATTAAGACAACTTAATTTAACTATTGCAGAAATGGAAAGTGCAGAATGGCAGTCTGAGGAAGATAAATATAATGCATTAAGAGGATATTATGAACAACGTGACCAATTAGTTAAAGATATGGAAAACTATCAATTAGGTTCTATTGACACTGTTGATGAAGCAGTTAAACAATCTGCCGATACTCAATCACAAGCATATGATGGAGTATCTACTGCTCAACAAGATGCTCTAAAAGAAGTAGATTCATCATTAGAAGAAACTAAAGGTAATTTATCTTCATTTAAAGAAGAGTCTGACAAAGTTGCTAGTGAAATTCCTAAAGCATGGAGTGGAGTTGGTAAAACTATCTCAGATGAATTCACTAAAGCTAAACAAGATACGATTAAATGCTTCAACGATATGAATAAATCTATTCAAAATTTATCTAAAGTATTAAAAGCTAACCTATCTAATGCATTTAAAGATATGACTAATAATGCTAAAACTAGCACAAGTAAAATGTCCAAAGATGTGCAAAATGCTTTCAAATCAATGTGTGATAGTATTAAGAAACAACTTAATGATTTAAGTAATACCATGAAAAATTCTTTCCAAAACATTAGTAATACTATTAACAAAGCATTTAGCGATATTTCAACTAAAATTATTAGTGTATTAAATAATATGAAAAACCAAGCTATTTCATGTTTAAAATCATTAGAAACTGCATTTAGTTCTTCTATGGATAAAATCAAAAACGTTGCAGAAACAAAAATGAAATCTGCTTGTGATGGCATGGTTAAAAAAGTTAATGAAAGTAAAACTAGTATTGTTAATTCATTTAATTCTATCACGACTGGCATTAATTCAAGTCTAGATAATCTTAATAGACAAGTTGGTAGCAGAATGGACAAAGTATTGTCTACTATCAGATACTATTGTAGATATATGGAAAATGCAACAAACTTCACATTCAAAACACCTTACATGAAAATGCCACATATTCAAGTATATGGTAATTGGGACTTTGAAAAGAAAACAGTCCCTTCATTCCGTGTTAATTGGTGGAGTAGTGGTGCAATCTTTAACAAACGTACTATCTTAGGTGGTATGGGTGTTGGAGACGCACAAAATGGAATAGGTAATAATCCAGAATTAGTAACGCCAATTGACAAATTCTATAACGAGTTAGGAAAACAATTTGATAAACAAAATAGAGCATTATCTAAAGGTAATAACCAACAACCTATTCAAGTACAAGTCGTTCTTGATGGAAAAGTTGTGGCGCAATCTACTATTAAAGAGTTTAAAGACCAGTCACGAAGAGGGGTTCTCGATACTTCTTGGTTGTAATCAATCTATATAGCTATTATATGACAAGGCTAGGAAAAGTTTCCTAGTCTTTGATATAGTAACTAAATAAAATAAATTGAAAAAGTTATCCAAAAGTGGTATCTTTTTGCTCCAAAAAGAGTATAATAATATTAGAAGAGGTTAAGAGAAAGGGAGATGTTAAGTATGATGAAAGAGATTTATGGATACGTTTATATGGTTAAAAATTTAGTCAATGGTAAAATTTATTTCGGTATAACTGAAAATGATTTTGACAATAGATATAATGGTAACATTGCAAAAAATACACATAATGACCATTTAAGACGTTCAATAGAAAAATATGGGATTGAAAATTTTGAAATAAATAAAGAGTTTGATATAGCATACACAGAAGATGATTTATATGACTTAGAAGATATGTATATGTGTATTTATAACACTATTGATAGTAGATACGGATACAACAAACAAAGAAGTGGAAGAAGTCATAAACATGGTGGGAAAATGACTGATGAAGTTAAAAAAAGAATGAGTGAGTCATCAATGGGCGAAAAAAACCCTATGTATGGAGTTAGTCCAAAAGAACGTATGGATGAAGAAACTTATAAACAATGGCTACATAAACAACAAACAATGGATAGATATGGAGAAGCAAACCCTAATTATGGTAATACGTGGGATGATGAACAACGAGAAAGACAAAGTAGAATTCATAAAGAAATAGCTCAACATGATGATTATGTAAACCCATTTAAAGGTAAACATCACACAGAGGAAACAAAACAAAAATATTTTTATGGAGAAGCAAACCCTATGTATGGTAAAACTGGAGAATTAAACCCTTTCTATGGTAAACATCATACAGAAGAAACTAAACGTAAGATGAGCGAGTCAAAAAAAGGGAAACTAGGTAACCCACATTCAGAAGATTCAAAACAAAAAATAAGTGAAGCACAAAAAGGTTCAAAAAACCATATGGCACGTAAAGTAATTTGTCTTGAAACAAAACAAGTATTTGATACAGTTAAACAAGCACAAGATTCGTATGTAATTAAGAGTGGAATAACTCAATGTTGTAAAGGTAGACAAAAAACAGCAGGTGGATACCATTGGATGTATTATGACGAATACTTAAAAATTCAAGAAGAACAACAAAATAAAACTCAAGACCTAGTTACAGAAGTAGCATAGGTCTTTTATTATGTATATAAAAATAAATGTATATAATGAAAGGAATGATATAAATGGCAAGTCCAATTTTAATAAACGGTAGAGAAATCAAATGCCCAAGTTCATTTGGGTATACAAGACAAGATTTTGATGTCGATTCTGGTCGCTCTGCGGTCACTGGAGAGCTTATTAGAAGTCGTGTTTGTGTTAAAGTAGCTCTAGACCTAACATGGAATGCAGGTGCAATGGATGTTCAAAGTATGGCTACATTATTGCAGGCAATAGATGATGTATTTTTTCAAGTAACTTATTTTGATATTCATGATGGTGCAATGCGTACTTCTACTTTTTATGTAGGTGATAGAACTGCACAAATGTACTCATACGTGAATGGAGTACCAGTATTTGATGAAATCTCATTTACATTAATTGAACGATAATAGAAGAAAGGAGGAGTATGACTATATGATTAATTTTAAAATGACAATTAACGACACGATTGTCGACAATCAATATATTTTAGACTCAATAGAATTTACAACTGAATCGGGGATGGCAGACTATACAGTAGGGTCTTTGTTCATTCCCACCGTTAAAACTAAACTCCATAATGATGTAAATATTGCTTATGATTCAACAGTTAAAATCTTCTTAATTGATGAAGATGGTACAGAAATCCCATACGGTATTTTTGAACCATTTGAGATAAAACAAAACATTTTATACCGAGAATTAACTTTGTACCCTCAACTATACTTTACTTTAAATGAAACTTATAATCCTCAAGATAGCCTTACCACTCGTCAACTAGTCCAAACCATGCAATTAGAAAAAGGTTTCCTTGTCGAAAACATTAACGATTTGTCTATCATAAATATGAATGGACTCAAAGCAGATAGTGCTATGAACTTGCTAAAAGATATTGCTCTAGTATCTGCTACTAATATCATCATAAATCG
>JBGVIL010000115.1:0-2952 GCA_045123185.1 Bacilli bacterium
TCGCCTTTTTTAACTTGTCCACTCACTGTTTTCCAATTTGTATCAGCCCATAAATTTGTATCAACTAAAACATAAATTCTCCATTCTCCTGCAATCACTGTTGGCTCAACTGGTTTTGGTGCAACTGTTTGATTATTAGAACTAGATGTAGTTACTGGAATAGTATAATCCATATTAATAAAACCATCTCCATATGAAGTATATACTGAACCCCACATAGAGCCTTTAGGAGAGCTTGAATTATCTTGATATAAAATATATCCAACCTCAACTTCTGCTCCTTTAGGGAGCGTTCCTTTAAGGCTACCGCTTGCATTTCTAGCAGAGCGAATATTTAAAGAATCAGTTGTTTTAACTTTTTTATTGTAATCTCCGATTTTATAATTTGAATTGGATGCATTAGATGAAGTTGATGTTTTACCATTTAATTTATTTAATTCTGTTTGAATCATATTTAAAAATCTATCCCAACCCAATTCCATTGTTTTATGAGGACAGTTTTTACCAGACCAATCTTTATGACGTTTTACTCTGTCAATTCCCCATCCACGTTCTTTTAATAATTTAGCTACATACTCTGCACAGTTTTGTTCTGCTTGTGCAAATAAATTAGCATCTCCAGTTGAACGTGCAATTTCAATACCAATTGATTTACGGTTACCATTACCATTTCCTCCATCTCCTGCGTGCCAAGCATTGCGATTAAATGGAATAGCTTGGATAACTTCTTTTTCATCTACACATACGTGATAAGAAGTTTGATTATTGTTACTAATCATATATCTAATTTCTGCATCTGCACTAGCAGAGTTTGATGTGTTATGGATTGTAATATAAGAAGGGGTCATAGGATATGGGCATTTGATTGTATATTTGGAACTTGGTACTAAATTTTGTCTAAATGTATATGACATTTTTAAAATCTCCTTTTTAATTTAGTTTGTTAGCAAAAACAATTATAATATCTGGATTTTGTTTTTGAATTTCTTTAATTAATAATTGTGTTTTTTTGTAATTACTATTTGTTGGTTGGTTATATTTATTGTTTAATACAATAACATCATATTTCGAGAAATAGCTAGCAGATTTTCTAGTTGGATTGTCCATATAATATTTAGCTCCAGCATAAATAATTGATTCAGTAATTTGTGGTTCTTCAACCACAACATCATCTTTTTCTTCATCTTTTTGTTGTTCTTCTGGTACTGTTGGAGTTTCTGGTTCTACTGGTTTAGTAGGTTCTGTTGGTTTTGGCACAATTACTTCTGGTTCTTTTGGTTCTTCTGGTACTGTTGGAGTTTCTGGTTCAGTTACATCAGTTTTAATTGTTTGATATCCTTTTCCACTAGGTGTATTAGATGTTGGAAGATAATTACTATCTAATTTAGGGTCTTGGAATAAAGCAGTTGGTTCAATAAATTTTGACCATGATGATTGAGAATATGATTTAGATTGTAAATAGAATTCTGCATCTGATTTAGTATAATAAATATTATCATGGAAACTTACATTTTTTGTTTTAGATGAGTTAAACTCATTATATAATATTTCATTATTTTTATTATTGTAGAAAATATTATTATATAATTCTACATTGTTGCATTTACTTAAAAATAATTCCTCACCGTTATTAACTAACGTATTGTTGTAAACTTTTACATCTTTTACTTCTGCTTTATTTCCACTATCATATCCACCAACATGAAGTCCATTTTCTTTACAATCATAAATTAAGTTATTATGTACAGTAATATTTCCAACATAGTTAGATGAAACATATTCTTCTGCACCAACTTCAATTCCACCTTGACAACTATAAACAACATTATCCTCAAATAAAATATCGTAAGCACCATCACAATATAATCCATATGATGTTGCATAGGGGCTATTGCAATTATAGATAATATTTCCTTTGGCAACACAATGTCTAGGTTGGTCTAATGTAGTTGTTGGAGCATACCCAAAGTTACCACAGAAGTCAATACCTATATTAGTCATATCATGTACTTTATTATTAATAACATTTACATATTCACTATTACCAGTCACGCTTAATGCTTCTGACCAGTTTAAATCCATATCGTGTAAATGATTGCCTTGAATTAAAACATTGCTAATAGGAGTTTTAGACTCACCGAATAAGATAATACCGTTTACACAAGAACCATTAGAGCCACTTTTTGATTTATTAAAGTTAAACATTTCATTATTTAAGATTTGAATATGTTGCTCTCCACCACCTAAATAGATACCAGCAACTTCATTCCCTTTTAAATTCTTGAGAATAAAACCATCAATAGTAATATATGATTGTCCATTCAAATCAAATAAGTGTCCATTTTTATTTTGTCCATCAATGATTACTTCTCCTTGTGCTTTTAATACGATTGGATTTTGCTCTGTTCCTGATTTATTAAATTTAATAAATTCATTATATGTTCCACTTTCTACGATAATTGTTCCACCGTTATTTAAAGAATTAATAGCAGATTGAATACTTTGTCCTTGCTTCACTGTTACAGTTTGAGAAGCATATACATTTGTATTGTAAGTTGCTGTTGTAGCCATCAAAGTTATTGTTGCCAATGCAAAACATGATAAAAATTTAATTAATATTTTCATTGTTGTTTTTCGTCTCCTTGTTTTGCGTTTTGAATTTGTTTTTGTAACTCTCTAATACTGCTAGCTCCTCCACTAACAATTAATCCAGTTAAAATATAATCTAATATAGGAAGTGCTTTAACCCCCAATAAAACTAACAATCCAATTTCACTTGTTACACATAAAGTGATAGAAATAATAATAGATATAAGCACTTTTATATTGATAATTTTAAAAAGAGAATATCCTTTTTTAATTTTAATAGCTTTTTTAATAGCTTCTACTGCTTGTTGCACAACTAATGCAATAATTAAAATAGATAATAATTCAGTAACCATACTGTCACCA
>JBGVIL010000116.1:0-2171 GCA_045123185.1 Bacilli bacterium
ATGCTGGTATTCTCTATCTATGGTCTGGTCAAATACTTCACAAAGTTGACTAATTAAATAAGCAACCATTTGTTGTTGTTCCAAGCTTGCAAGTTTACCATCATTTAAAGCATCCATGATATCTTGAACTGTCATCTAAATCATCCTTTCTTTTTATTTGTTACATCTATATTATACAAAAAATCTAGATTTATGTAAACCTAGATTTTATTTTTTTTTAATGAATAAATGGAAATACTACTAAACCTACAATAACTGCTATAATAATTAAGTCTTTGATGATTTCATCTTTTACATCTTTCATATAATCACTCCTAGTCTGTAATTGCTACATCTGTAATATCTTTTTCCGTTTTATCATCCCTGATACGATGTTGATAAGTTCCGAAACGTAGACTTTCTGTTCCTGTTTTACCATCTTTTGAAACCTCGAAATAATTAATCTCGATAATCTTACCAACAATTGTCTCTGGATGATTAAAGAATAATTCTCGTTCATCTTTATCGAATCCACTACCACAGTTGCAAGTTCGTTCTTCTCCGTTGTGTAAGAATTTGATTGTTACTCCTCCAAGAGTTCCTTCAAACTCTTTACCCTTCTCTCCTTCATAAACATCAAGTACCAGTACATCTGCTGAGTGGAACGTCTTAACTTTCAATAATTTTTTCGTTCTTTTTGTTTCGTACACTCCATCAGTATTAATCATTAAGCCTTCTCCGCCTTCTGCTTCTACTTGTCTCAATAATGTCATTAATACTTCTTCATCAAATTTTCCTGAATATAAAGCATGTACTGGAACAATTCCTGTATATTTCCATAAGTTAAATACTTTGTCCATATGGTTACGTCTTGCTTTATATTTAATTCTTGTGATACCACTTTGGAATTCACTCACTGGAATGAAATCAAATACGTTAAATTGAAGTTTTTCTTTGTCTTTGTGGTATCCTTTTTTACGAGCTGCACTAGAAGTTAATGAATAAAGTTCCAAAGAGTTAAGTCCTTCAACTGGTTCATGTACTAGTTCGCCGTCTAGCATTACTAGTTCACTTAAATTTGCTACCTCTGATAACTTAACACTTAATTTATGGCAACTTTCTTTTAAGTGGTCTAAGCCCTCATATAGCTGTCCAGCCCGACTATAAAACTCATTTCTATATGGGTCATATACAATTCTAAATCCATCTAATTTTGTTGTTATCCATACTTCTTTATCTTTTAGAAATCCTGGTTTTTGTTTAGCATAACTTTCTGCAAGCTGCACTTCAAATGATGGAATAAAGTTTTTACCAAATACTTTGTTTACTGTTGTTACATTACATCCTATTTTTAAATCTTTCACCATAATTTTTTGAACCATGTCACGAACTTGTTCATCTTCTATGGACTCTAGTAATGTTTTTGCTTGTTTTCTTAAAGCATCATTAATATTACTTTTACTCAAAGTATCTAAGAAGTCGAATACATCTTGTTCATTTGCTTTAACATAGTTCATACTGTCTGGTTTAAGTTTATCTATTGTTTTATTACTAATACCATACATCATATATGGGTTCATGCAATAATATAAAACTTTTTTAAGTGTTTCATCATCTTTTGCTTTCTCTAGAATATCTTTCTTTGCATTAGACGAACTTGTCTGTCTCACCTTTTCAAGCAATTCTGCCACTCGTTTCATATTTTCCATTATTTATCTTCTCCTTTGCACATTTCATAAATAGCATAAATGTATACACATATCAACAACCCAAAGCTTAATTCTATCATATTAAAACCTCCTCATCTATATTATACAAAAAAATAGAGGCTAAGTAAACCTCTATTTCATATTTTTAAATTCTTGTTCGTGAAGTTCATATGCCTTTGGACATAGCTTTTGTAATAACTCTGGGTCTTCAAAGTATAAAGAAAATGTTTCTGCATAAAATTCTTGTGCACTTATTTGTCCATATGGACTAACAAATTCAGTAGCATATGTATCTGTCCATTCTTTTGAGTGTGAAAGTAATTTTTTATTGCCATTATGCCAATATGTATAGTCATATGCATGTCCTAGTTCATGGAGTATAACGTAGCTGTCCGCTAGAGCATAAATTCTTGTTGGTTGTCTCTTGCTATATAATGTAACCCCACTAAACTCTAGTGACTTAACTGCTCTCTCTCTTTCCCA